>JAKFEY010000013.1:0-54731 GCA_036675475.1 Vicinamibacterales bacterium | reverse complement strand
GCAGAGTTAGCAGAGTTAGCAGAGTTAAGAGTTGGTGAGTTGAGAATTAAGAATTGCTGCCCAGCAGCTGCTTGGCAGCACTCAGACAGCAATTCTCAACTCTTAACTCACCAACTCTCAATTCACACTATCTAGAAGGGGATATCGTCGTCGCTGAGGTCGCCGGGGCCGGTGTCGGGGCCTGAGTCGAAGCCTCCGGACATGCCGCCCATGGCGCCTGCATCGGCGCCGCGCGAACTGCCGCCACCGCCGGCGCGCTGGCCGCCGCCTCCGCCGCCGAGCAGCACGATGCGATCGCCGCGGATTTCGGTGGTGTACTTCTCGACACCGTCCTTGTCGGTCCACTTGCGCGTCTGCAGCCGCCCCTCGACGTAGATCTGCTTGCCCTTCGTGAGGTACTCGTGCAGGGATTCCGCCGTGCGGCCCCACAGCACGACGCGGTGCCACTGCGTGTCTTCTTTCTTCTGGCCTTCGCGATCCTTGTAGACGTCGGTGGTCGCCATGTTGATCGTCGCGACCGCCGCGCCGCCCGGCGTGTAGCGGAGCTCCGCGTCACGGCCGAGATTGCCCACCAGAATCACCTTGTTAACGCTGCCCATCGGGAAACCTTTCTGACCTCACGTGTACCGGTATGGCCAAATGATAGGTCAGCGGGGAAGCGCCTGCAATCTTTCCTTCGCGCGAATGGCGGCGTTGCTGTCGGGAAAGGTCTTGACCACCGCTTCGTACGCCTGGCGCGCGCGGGCAACGTCTTTGAGCCGCTCGAATGATTGCCCCTGTTTATAGAGCGCCTCGGGCACCCACTCGCTGGTCTTGTACGCGTCGAGCACCCGGCCGTATTCGGTGACGGCTTCCTGATACTGCTGCAGATGGAACAGCGACTCGCCGACGTAGTACTGCGCCTGCGCGGCGGCGGGCGCCGTGGGATAGGTGCGGATGTAGCCCTGGAAGCCCGAGATGGCGAGCTTGAAGTCGCCGCCGAAGTAGTCGCTCATCGCGGTGTCGAACATCCGCTGGGCGCTCATGCCGCCGGGCGCACCCGCGGGTGGCGCGGCGGGCGTCGACGGCTGTGCGCCGGCGGTGTCGGGCGGCGCGCTCGGATCGCCGGCCGGCGCGGCCGGCACCTGCGCGGCCTGCGACTGCTGAATCGCGGCGAACGTCTGGCGCAGCGTTTCGACCTCGTGCGACAGCGTCGAGATGCGCACGTTGGTGTCGTCGATCTTCTCGCGCAGCACGCCGACGTTGTCGCGCAGGCTGTCGACCTGCAGCTTGGTGTCGGCAAAGCCCTTGCGCGTGGCGTCGGCCTGCGCGTCAATCTTGGCGTTGAGCGCCTTGAGCGTCTCTTCGAACGACGCCAGCAGCGCGCGCAGCTGTCCCGACTGCTCCTGAATCATCCGCAGCTCGGCCAGCATCTGCAGCTGCTCGCGATCCTGCGCCGCCGCCGGCGCCGCGGCGCCAAGCGTCACGGCCAGCCCCACGACCGCCGCTGAAATTGTGCGTCTCATAAACACCTACTTCGCCGTGACGACGAAGTGCGCCCGGCGGTTCTTCGAGTATGCATCTTCGGTGTGGGCCGGGTCGAATGGGAACTCGTTGCCGTAGCTGACCGTCTTGAGCCGGTCGGGCGCGATGCCCAGCGAAATCAGGTAGTCGCGCGCCGCCAGCGCGCGCCGCTCGCCCAGCGCCAGGTTGTATTCGGGGGTGCCGCGCTCGTCGCAGTGCCCCTCGATGGTGACGACCCAGGTCGTGTACTGCTTGAGAATCTCCGCGTTGTTCTGGAGGGCCGTCTGCCCGGCGCTGTCGATCTGCTCGCTGTCGAGCGCGAAATAGACCGGCTGGAATGGCGACTGCTTCGGATCGTTGATCTCGTCGATCGACCGCGACGACAGGTCGCCGCTCGAAATCGTGGGATCGGCCGGAATCGCGGTTGGCTCGGGTACCGGTTCGGGCGGCGTCGGCGGACGCGAGGCGCCCGGATCGGCCGGCGTCGCGGCCGGCGGCGGCTGCGTCGGCCGGGCCACGGGCGGCTGCTTCTTGGCGCAGGCGCCCACGAGGGCGAGCACCACCACCAGCGTTGCTGCGGATTTCAGTTTCATGGCGTTATCTCCGGGACCAATTGGGGAATTTGTTTTCGCCGAGGCGCGTAATCTGCTTCAACCCGTTGCCGTCGCGGCCGACCACCGCAATCTGCGTGCGACCCCACCGCGTCGTAGTGAACGCGATGTGCCGGCCGGTGGGGGAGAATGCAGGGCTTTCATTCGAGCCGCGGCCGTCGGTAATCGAGCGCACCGTGCCCGAGGCGACGTCGAGCACCTTGATGTCGAAGCCCGCGCCGCCCGTACGCGACGTGTAGGCAATTTCGTTCAGCGGAGGAGGCGACCACGTGGGGCGATCGACGTGCGATTCGTTGGTCAGCTTCACCGGCTGTTCGAGCCCCTGCGCGTCCACGCGCCAGATGTTCGGGTTGCCGCCGCGCTCCGACACGAAGGCCACGTGCGTGCCGCTCGGCGACCACGTGGGCGTGGTGTCGATCGCGCGATGATTGGTGAGACGGCGCAGGCCGGACCCGTCGACGTTCATCACGTAGATCTCGTTGTTGCCGTCGCGGTTCGATGAGAACGCGATGCGCGTGCCGTCGGGCGAGAACACCGGCAGGAAGTTGTGATCGCTGTCCGTGCCGCGCGCGGGCCGCGTGAGCAGGCCCTTGTAGATCCAGGAGATGTTGATGTCGGGAAAGCCCGACACATAGGACGTGTAGGCAATCGCCTGCGAATCAGGCGACCAGCTCGGGGTGATGTTCAGGTTGCGGTTCGTCGTCACGCGCCGCTGATTCGCGCCGTCGTAATCCGAAATGTAGATTTCCTGCGCGTTGCGCTGCGCGTATGTCGCCGCCGTGCGCTCGCCGTCGCGGTTGGAGCTGAAGGTCAGCTTCGTGCGCGCCACGCCCTGCAGGCCCTGGTGCAGGTGCACCTCGTCGGCGATGGTGTGCGCAAGCAGGCGCGGATTCGCCAGCGACGATCCCGTGTACTCCTTGCCGAACACCTGATTGCCGCTGCCGACGCGGAACAGATAGACGCGGAGGCGCGCGCCGCTGCCCGTCTTCTCGATGCTGCCGACCAGCAGCGCATCCGCGCCCGTTTCGCGCCAGCGAACCCACTGATTCTCGCCGGCGTTCAGGCTGACCGGAATGCCGGCGATGGCGCCGCGGCTGACGAGCGCGAACTCCCGCTCGAATTCGAAATCGCTCTGCAGCACTTCGGCGATGGTGCGCGCGGCCGCGCGCGTTTCGGCGTCGCCCGACAGCGCCAGGAAGTCAGGCACCGCGAGGCGCGGCTTCTGGCCAGGGTCGGCGGTAATGCGCACGCCGATCTCCGTCTGCTGCTGCGAGGCAGGCGGAGGCGTCTGCGTCTGCTGCTGCATGGCCGCGCCGGCCGCCATTGATCCGGCCACCGCCACCGCCGCAACCGCCATGAATGTGTTCGCGTGTTTCATCATTTGTAATCAAAGATCAGCCGAATGACGAGCTTCGGCTCGGTGAACTGCGGCGGCAGCGGCGGCAGCTTGGCGTGCGTCAACACGGCCTGCGACTCGCGATCCAGCGCCACGATGCCGCTCCGTTGGACAAACTCGAAGGTGCTGATGCGGCCGTCGCGCTCGATCGTGAAACGGACCTCGTTGACGCCGGCGACACCCTGATTCTGCTTCCAGTTGCGCTTGATGGCCGCACTCATGGACGTGATGTACCCCGGACAGCAGAAGTTTGCGAGGTTTGTCTCCCCGCCCGTGCCGCCGCCGCTCCGCAGGGCAAGTCCATCCGCGCCGGTCTGCACGCCCGTGTCGACCTTGGCCTGTCCCTCACGCACTTCCGCGCCGCGAATCGGCGTGCGATTGGTCGGGCGCTCCACCGTGGTGCTCTTGATGGGCGTCTTCGTCGGCGGCGCCGGCTTGACCGGCGCCTTCTCCGGAATCGCCATCACCGGCGGCGGCTTCACCGCGGGCGTTTGAAACTGCGGACGCACCGGTTCGGGCGTCGCCACCTGCACCTCGCGCGCCGCAATCGATCGCAGCCCCGAGGTGTCTTCGCCGATGTCGCCGCCGAGGCTGATGTACATGATGTTGCGCTCGGCCTCGCCGCTGCGCCCCAGCCAGCCGTCGGGCATGAACGCCAGCGCGCCGAGCACCACGACATGCGCCATGACCGTCCACCCGAAGTACTTCGAGAAGCGATCTTCAACCGGCGCGCCAAGCATCATCGTGGAAGCCATGTCAGCTCGTCATCGCCCCGGCTGCGTCGCAATGCCCACATTCACGACGCCGCCTTCCTTCAGCATGTCGAACACCGTCATCAGCTGCTGCAGCGTGATCTTGCCGTCGCCGCGCACATACACGTTCTTGTCGGTGCGCGTCTCCATCTGCTGCCGCACGCGCTCGGCCAGCAGGCTCAGGCGCACTTCCTCGTCGCCGAGCCGCACCGTGCCGGTGCGCTCGAAGTCGGCCGGCACCGTGACGGAAATCGGCGTCGATTCGGTCGGCTGCGACTGCCGCGACTCGGGAAGGGTCACGCCGTAACCCTGCTGCATCATCGGGGCCGTCACCATGAAGATGATCAGCAGCACGAGCATCACGTCCACGAGCGGGACGACGTTGATCTCGGCGAGCGAGCTGGCGACACGCGGCCCGCGCCGGCCGCGCCGTCCCACCGTCGTCGCATCGTGCATCTTCGGCATTAAGTGAAGTTCCGTTCCGCCAGGTTGATGAACTCGAGGGAGAAATCATCCATGGCCTGCGCGAAGTGCTTCACCCGGTTGGTGAGCGAGTTGTAGAAATAGACAGCCGGGATCGCCGCGAAAAGACCCGCCGCTGTCGCGATCAACGCCTCCGAGATGCCCGGCGCCACGACGGCCAGGCTCGTGGAGCCGGCGCCCGCGATTTCCGCGAAGGCCGTGATGATGCCCCACACGGTGCCGAACAACCCGATATACGGCGTTATCGACGCCGTCGTCGCCAGGAACGGCACGCGGTGCTCGAGCTTCGCGAGCTCGGCCGACGAGGCGCGCATCAGCGCGCGGTCGATGCCGTCCAGACTTCTGAGAGTTGGACGAGGCGCGCCGGCGGCTGGC
Organism: Vicinamibacterales bacterium; assembly: GCA_036675475.1. Taxonomy (GTDB): domain Bacteria; phylum Acidobacteriota; class Vicinamibacteria; order Vicinamibacterales; family SCN-69-37; genus JALYRV01. The sequence continues at coordinate 49,611 of JAKFEY010000013.1, read as the reverse complement.
CGTGTTTCAGCGCCCTGGCCTGCACGAAGCTGCGCGTTGAGCTCGCTGTAGGCGGCCTGGAACAGGCCCACCAGCGGCGCGTGCGGCAGGCTGGCGCACACGGCGTGCACCTCGGAAAACTTGCTGCTGCGGCGAAAGATGTCCAGGAACTGCGCGGACTGACGCTCGGCGCGCGAAAACTGCCGGCCCTTCATGATGATGATGGCCCACGCGGCGGCGGAGAAGAGCAGCAGGATCGCAAGAACGACCATGCCGGCCACGCTGCCGAAGATCAGTTTGACGAAATCGAGCTCGGAACCGGATGCACCTGCCGGTGCGGCGCCCGGCGCCGCTAGCGCCAGGAAGAAAGAACCAGACATGCGCACGCAAGCCTCCGTCCAACGGGACGAGTGATGCGCCGCTGGGAACAGCGCTGAAGTGTGCAGGTTAACACGCGGTCAGATCGCTGTCAAAGGTCTGATACGATGGGAGTTCCCGTCTTTCCCCATGTTGCGGTTCCTCAAAGTCCGGCACCTCGCGGTCATCGAGCAGGTCGAGGTCGAATTCGGCGCCGGCTTCAATGTCCTGACGGGCGAAACCGGCGCCGGCAAGTCGATCCTCGTCGAGGGCATCGGCCTGCTCGTCGGAGGCCGCGCATCATCCGATCTGATCCGCACAGGGGAAGACGTCGCGTCGGTGCAGGCGGTCTTCGACGGCCCCGACGGCGAGGAGCTGATCATTCGCCGCGAGATCACGTCCGCCGGCCGCAGCCGCGCCTTCGTCAATGACGATGTGGTGACGACGGCGGCGTTGAAGGAGCTGGGGCGGAAGCTCGTCGGATTGCACGGGCAGCATGAACATCAGCAGCTGCTCGACCCGGCCAGTCATCTGGCGGTGATCGACGCGTTCGGCGGACTGGCCGGCGAGCGCGATGAGGTGGCGGCGCGATTCCAGGCGTGGCGCGATGCGCAGGACGCGCTGGATCGCACGAAGATGGACGCGCGCGAGCGCGCGGCGCGGCTCGACCTGCTGGCGTTTCAGCTCGACGAGATCGAGAAGGTGGCCCCGAAGGCCGGTGAAGACGAGGCGCTGGCGGCTGAGCGGCAGGTCCTGGGCAACGCCGAGCGGCTGACGCGGCTGTCGGCCGAGGCCTACACCGCGCTCTACGACGGCGAGGGCGCCGCGCTGGCGGCGCTCGGCACGGTGTGGAAGCGGCTCGCGGAGCTGTCCGATGTCGATCCGCGCTTCGCGCCGTATCTGGAAGGCCGCGACGCCATCAAGCCGCAGCTCGAGGACCTGGCCTACTTCCTTCGCTCGTACGCCGGCGACATCGACGCGTCACCTGAACGGCTGCAGGCGGTCGAGGACCGGCTGTCGGCGCTCGAGCGTCTCAAACGGAAACACGGTCCGGCGCTGACTGACGTGATCGCCCGCGGCGCGGCGCTTCGGGCCGAGCGCGATGCTCTGATGCTGCCCGAGGGGCAGACAGGCACGCTCGAGCGGCGCGTGGCCGACAGCGCGGCCGCGTATTTCGAGCGCGCCCAGGCGCTGTCGAAGTCAAGGCGGAAGGCCGCGGCCGACTTCTCGACCCGGCTCGTGACGGCGCTCGGCGAGCTGGCCATGGCGCGCACGCGCTGCGAGATGCGCTTCGAAAGCGCCGGTCAGGACGACCGCGACCGCTGGTCGGCGGCCGGCATCGACAGCGGCGAGATCTATCTGTCGCCGAACCCCGGCGAGGACCCGAAGCCGCTGGCGCGCATCGCCTCGGGCGGCGAGCTGTCGCGCATCATGCTCGCGCTCAAGACGATTGCGTCCGCCGACGCGCCGGGCCGCACGCTGATTTTCGACGAGGTCGACGCCGGCATCGGCGGGGCAGTGGCGGACGTCGTCGGCGCCAAGCTCAAGGCGCTTGCCGCGCGCGACCAGGTGCTCTGCATTACGCACCTGCCGCAGATCGCGGCCAGGGCCGACCGCCAGTTCGCCATCACCAAGGCCGTCCGCGGCTCGCGCACCGTCACCGACGTACAGGCGCTCGTTGCCGAGGCCCGCGAACGGGAACTCGCGCGCATGATCGGGGGCGACGCGGTGACGCCGCAACTTTTGCAGAGTGCCCAGGAGATGATTGCGGCCCGGGCAGGCGAAAGGGAAAGAAAAAGCGAAAGGCGAAAGCGAAAGTAGGAATGCCGAAATACCTGATCGAGACGTTCGGTTGCCAGATGAATTACCACGACACCGAGCGCATGGCCGGCCTGCTCGAGGAGTCGGGCTATGAGCCCACATCCACCACCGTGGATGCGGACGTCGTCGTCATCAACACCTGCAGCGTGCGCGAGAAGGCCGAGGACAAGCTCTATCACCGGCTCGACGAGCTCGATTACCAGGCGCGCGAGACCGGCACCCGCCCGCTCATCGCCGTCGCCGGCTGCGTCGCGCAGCAGGAAGGCGACAAGCTCGCCTCCCTCGGCCGCCCCATCGACGTCATCGTCGGGACGCAGAGTGTGAAGTTACTGCCATCGTTGTTGGAGAAAGCGCGTACCGGACAGCGCACCGAGCACCGAGCACCTGGCACTCAGCACCCAGCACCTCTGATCGATATCGATCTGCACCAGGACGTCTCGTTCCCGCTTGGCGTGGCGCGGCACAGCGATCCCGTGCGCGCCTGGATCACGATCATCGAAGGCTGCAACGATTACTGCAGCTACTGCGTCGTGCCGTACACGCGCGGGCACGAGCGGATGCGGCCTGCCGCCGACATCCTCGCGGACGTCAGGCACGCGGTCGACAGCGGCCGCGTCGAGATTCAACTGCTCGGCCAAATCGTCAATCACTACGCCGCGCCGGACGATCCTGCATGCGATTTCGCAGACTTGCTCGAGCGCGTGGCGGCGGTGCCGGGGGTGCGACGCATCCGCTTTGCCAGCCCGCATCCGCGCCACACCTCGGAGCGCATCATCGCGGCGGTGCGCGATATTCCTCAAGTCTGCAAGCATGTGCACCTGCCGGTGCAGTCGGGCTCGACGCGCATCCTCGACGCGATGCGGCGCCGCCACACGCGCGAGCAGTATCTGGATCTGGTCGCGCGCATCCGCGGGGCTATCCCGAACGTCACGCTATCGACCGATATGATTGTTGGCTTCCCGGGAGAGACGCGCGAGGACTTCGACGCGACGCTCTCGCTGCTCGAGACGGTGCGGTTCCACAGCCTGTACTCGTTCAAGTATTCGGTGCGGCCGAACACGCTCGCCTCGAAGCGGATGCCGGACGATGTGAGTGAGGCGGAGAAGACCGAGCGCATCATGGCGCTGCAGGCGGCGCAGCGGCGCATTCAGCTCGAGCTGCTGCAGGCCATGACCGGTACGGTCGAAGAAGTACTGGTCGACTCGACGAGCCGGCGCCGCGACACCGACGTGTCGGGCCGGACGTCGGGCAACACGATTGTGAATTTCGCGGGCGGGGCGGAGCTGATTGGGCAGCTCGTGCCGGTCCGCATCACTGAAGCCGCGCCGAACAGCCTGCGCGGCGAGCTGGCGGTAGCGCAGGCCTTCAGGCCTGCGAGCATCGGCCAGGGGTAGCGCAGGCCTTCAGGCCGGCGGAGGGGCGTTCGTCTATGCAGATTCCGATGTCGATCAAGGGCCTGATGATGGACCCGATCACCAACATGCCGATCGTCATCCTGCACGATCCGGACGGCCGGCGGGTGCTGCCCATCTGGGTGGGCGTGTTCGAGGCCAACGCCATCGCGCTGCAGATTGAAAATGTGGCCACGCCGCGCCCGATGACCCACGACCTCCTCCGCAACGTGTTGCAGGAACTGCACGCCGCCGTCGACAAGATCGTCGTCACCGACCTGCGCGAGAACACGTTCTTCGCGCTGATCCATCTGAAGGTGAGTGGCGACCCGCTCGTCATCGACGCGCGCCCCAGCGACGCCATCGCGCTCGCGCTGCGCACCCAGGCGCCCATCTACGTCGAAGACGCGGTGCTCGAGCACGCCAAGACCGTCGACAGCATCCCTGAGAAACAGGACGATGAGCGGCTCTCAAAGTGGCTCGAGTCGCTGGATCCGGACGATCTGGGCAAGTACAAGATGTAGAATGCGGCGGTAGCTCGCCGCATGATTGTTTCCATCGCGAATCAGAAAGGCGGGGTCGGCAAGACGACCACCGCCGTGAACCTGGCCGCCGCGCTGTCGATGCGCGGGCAGCCGACCCTTCTCATCGATCTCGATCCCCAGGCCAACAGCACCATGTCGTATCTCGACATGTCGACGGTGGAGCGCGGCATGTACGACGCGATCACCGATCCGGCGGTGTCGATTGCCGACATCGTGCAGCCGACGGCCCAGGAGAACCTCTGGGTCGCCCCCTCGCGCATCGCCCTGGCGAAGCTCGAGTCGCGGCTGGTGGGGGAGCTCGATGCGCATTTCCGCCTCAAGGACAAGATTGCCGGCGTCCGGGCGCGCTTCCCGCAGATTGTGATCGACTGCCCGCCCACGCTGGGCCTGCTGACGGTCAACGCCCTGGTGGCGTCCACGCATCTGCTGATTCCGATTCAGTCCTCCTACTTCGCGCTCGAGGGCACCGACGACCTGCTCGAGACGATCGAGAAGGTCCGCATGCGCGCCAACACCGACCTCCGCATCCTCGGCGTCGTCATCACGATGCACGACAAGCGGACGGCGCTGGCGCGCGACATCCGCGCGCAAATCGACAAGGTCTTTGGCAACAAGGTGTTCAAGACGGTCATCACCAAGAGCGTCCGGCTCGAAGAGAGCCCGGCCTACAAGGAATCGATTTTCACGTTCGCGCCTGATTCTTCCGGCGCCAGCGAGTACTACCGGCTTTGCGAGGAGGTCATGGATCGTGCCTAAGCGGGGACTTCCAGCCACGATGAAAATGCGGCACGACGAGCACTATGTGGACGCCCTGGCGGCCTCCGCGGGCGCGCCCATCGGCCGCCTGGTGCCCATCGAGCAGATCGAACCGAATCCCGACCAGCCGCGGCAGCTGATGGGCGACCTGTCCGAGCTGATGTCGTCGATTGCCGAGAAGGGCATCATCGAGCCGCTGATCGTGCGGCAGCGCGGCCAGCGGTTCCAGATCATCGCCGGCGAGCGGCGGTATCAGGCGTCGGTGCAGCTCGGGCTTCGCGAGCTGCCGGTGGTCATCCGGGATGTGGACGATGGCGAGGTCATCGAGCTTGCGCTGATTGAGAACATCCAGCGCAAGGACCTGACGGCGTTCGAAGAGGCGGAGGCGCTGCAGTCGCTCGCGAAGACCTCGCATTACACGCACGAGGACCTGGCGCGGCGGCTGGGCAAGTCGCGAACAGCGATTACGGAGTCGCTGGCGCTCACGGACATGCCCGAAGAGGTCAGAAACCTGTGTCGGCTGGCCGACATTTCCTCTAAATCGTTGCTTTTACAGATAGTTAGGCAGCGCGACCCCGAGAAAATGATCGCGCTCATCGAGAAGCTGACCCGCGAGGGCGCGCCAACCACGCGTGAGGAGGCCCGCAAGGCCACGGCGAAGCCGAAGCCTGGCCGGCCGAAGGCGTTCCGGTTCACGTTCCGGCCGCCGACGAAGCTGTTCAACCTCACGATGAGTTTCAAGAAGAGCAAGGTGGAGCGCGACGAGGTCATCGAGGCGCTGCAGGAGATCATCAAGGAACTGCGGAAGCAGAAGGACGACTAGCCGCTCGCTACGAGGCCAGACTCGATGAGCCGGTGGCTTTAGTCAACATAACATACATTATCAGACTCTGTAGGTTTGCCTCAGGAAACAGGCCTGTGGATGGTTTGTGCGCCCCTTCCTGCGGCATCTGCCCTAACGGCCGTCCCTGCTAAACTCTGAACTTCTTGAAGATCCTCGACCGCTACATCGTTCGCGAAACGCTGGCGCCGCTGCTGATGGCGCTGGCGATTTTCACGTTCCTGCTGGCCGTGCGGCCGATGATGGAGGCCGCCGAGTCGCTGCTGGCCAAGTCGGTGCCGCCGTCGACCATTGGCGTCCTGCTGGCGTACCTGATTCCGCAGGCCCTGGGCATCACGATTCCGATGGCGCTGCTGGCCGGACTGCTGATGGCGTTCGGGCGGCTGTCGGCCGATCGCGAAACGGTGGCCCTGCTGGCCTGCGGCGTCAGCTTCACCCGGCTGCTGCGGCCGGTGTCGATCATCGCGACGATCGCGGCCGCGGCGACGCTGTGGGTGATGATCGTCGCCATCCCCACCGGCAACCGGAAATATCTCGAGCTCATCTTCCAGCTGGTGTCCGAGCGCGTCGAAGGCGACATCCAGCCGCGCGTCTTCTTCGACGATTTCCCGGGCAAGGTGCTGTTCATCCAGGACCTGCCGCCGGGCGGCGGCTGGGGCCGCGTCTTCATCGGCGACACCAGCGACCCGGTGCGCCCGCAGATTCACATGGCGCGCACCGGACGGCTGGCCATCGACCGCGATGCCCGCACCGTCGATCTGTCACTCGGCGGCGTGCACAGCTATGCAGCCGGCGCCCCAGGCACGCCTGACGAGGGGATCTACGACCTCGCGACGCGCGACGGGCTCGTGTACCGGCTCGATCCGAACACGGTGTTTTCGCAGCCGGGGGCGGTGGGCGGTCAGCCCAACAGCATGACGTTCGCCGAGCTGCGCGCATCGATGGACGCGAAGGCCAATCAGGGCCTGTCGCTGCATCCCGAAATCATCGCGTGGCAGCAGCGGTTTTCGTTTCCGGTGGCCTGCTACGTCCTCGCGCTGATCGCGCTCGTGATCGGCATGCACACGCGGCGCGAAGGGAAGTTTGCCGCCTTCACCGTGGGCATCGGCGTCATCTTCGTCTACTACGCCGTGATGTTCGTGTTCGAGAACCTCGCCAAGAGCGGCGACTTCCCCGCCGTCTGGGCGCGCTGGGTGCCGAACATCCTGCTGGGCGCGGCGGGCCTGGTGATGCTGTGGCGCCGCACGCACGGCGCGGGCTGGCGGCTTCCCCGCCTGCCGATCGGCGCCTGGCTCCGGCGCGGCCGCACGACGCCCTCAACCGGTGGTCGCGCCGCGGCGCCGGCCGGCGGCGGACGCCGGCGCGTGGTCGTCGTCGTCAAGGTGCCGGAACTGTCGCTGCCGCGGCCGACGCTGCTCGATCTCTACGTGGGCAAACGCTATCTGCGCGTGCTGGCGCTGACGTTCTTCGGCTTGATGGGGCTGTTCTACATCTCGACGGTGATCGAGCTGTCGGAAAAGATCCTCAAGGGCCAGTCGACCACCGGGAAGCTGGTGGCCTACATGGTGTTCATCACGCCGGAATACGTCTATTACGTGGTGCCCATGGCGGTGCTGCTGGCGGCGCTCGTCACCATCGGCATCCTGACCAAGACCAGCGAGCTCACGATCATGCGCGCGTGCGGCATCAGCCTGTATCGCGCCACGGCGCCGCTGATGCTGCTCGCCCTGCTGGCCAGCGGCTTCCTGTTCCTGGTGCAGGAGAACGTGCTGGCGCGCGGCACGGCGCAGGCCGAGATCATCAACCGCGAGATGCGCGGGCTGCCGCCCGAGGGCACGAACGTGCTGACGCGCAACTGGCTGGCGGCGCGCAGCGGCCGGATCTATCACTACGGCGGGTTCGATCCGCGCGGCCGGCAGCTGCAGCGCCTCTCGGTCTTCGAGATCGATCCCGCCGCGTGGCGCCTGACGCGGCAAACCTACACGCCGAAGGCTGTGTTCGTGAACGGCACGTGGATGGCGGAGGCCGGCTGGGTGCAGACGTTTCCCGAGGGCGCGCTGCCGGTGCGGACGCCGCTGCCGGCCGGGCCGCTCGAAGGCATCGAGCCGCCCGACTATTTCGGCACGGTGGAGACCGAGGCCAACCTGATGAACATCAGCGAGCTTCGGCGGTACGTCGCGGACCTGGAATCAAGCGGCGCGGAGGCGGCCGAGGCGAAGGTGAACCTGCATCAGAAGATGGCGTTTCCGTTCGTCACGCTCATCATGACGCTCATCGCCGTGCCGTTCGCGGTGACGACGGGGCGGCGCGGCGCGCTGTATGGGATTGGGCTGGGCATCGCGCTGTCGATTGCCTACTGGTTCATCCTGAGCATCTTCGGCGCGATGGGCACGGCGGGCGTCCTGCCGCCGGCACTGGCGGCGTGGGCGCCGAATCTGTTCTTTGCCGCCGGCGCGACGTATCTGCTGTTGACGGTACGGACCTGACCCCTCCGGCTGTAGGCGTCCGGCGTGGGCGCAGGGGCTATCGGGTGGGTCGAGCGATCAGGGCCTCGGCCTGGTTTCGGGCGCCAGCTCGTACACCGCTCTCACCAAATCACTCGCCAGCAACCCATGGCGGTAGGCGTCGCGCAGCGCGCGATTGGCGATGTCGCGCGCCGTGCGGTCGGGCGCGCGCGGCTCGCGGCGCGGCGTGACGAAGGTGCCCTGGCCGCGGCGCACCTGCACGAGCCCGCGGAGCGACAGCAGGCGATACGCGTGCTGTACGGTGTTCGGATTGACGTGGAGATCGGCGGCGAGCGCGCGGAGGGCGGGCAGCGCCTCCCCGTCACGAAGCACGCCGGTGGCGATTTCGCGCTCGAGCTCGTCGGCGATCTGGCGATAGACCGGGCGTCCTTCCTTGTCGTCGATCTGGAGCCGCATGCGCAGGAGCATAGCACACTAGATACCTAGTGCACTAGACTACTAGAGCTCTAGGACGCTGGTGAGCCAACCAGCCGGCGCGGAACGCGGGCCGGCGCGCCCCGGCACCGTCCCGCTCGGCGGCTCCGCGGGACTTCCCGCTCCGGCGATTCAGCGGCCGCGTTCCAGCCGGAGGCGCTCAATCACCACCTCCCCCGCCCGGCCAGGCGCGCTGTTCACGGTGTCCACCACGATGAGCACCGCGCGCACCTGCGCCACAGTCGGGCGGCTCGCCGACGCGCGCGGCTCGAGCGCCGCGAAGTCGCGGATCGGAATGCGCACGGTGCGCGACGTCTGATCGAGGTACACGGACCGGCCCCACCGCTGGCCCGTCCGGCTGTCGCTCAGCCGCAACTGGATCCACAGCCGCGTCGGCGCATCGGCGCGCGCCGTCAGCACCACCGCATCCCACGCCTCGGTGTTGTCGGTGGCCCGCACCGCCGCCGCAAACTGCCCGGCCGGCTCCCCGCCCGCCAGTTCGTACGTCATCCGCGGCGCTGCACCGTCGGTCGCGATCGCGGCCTCGGATCGCGGATGCTTCTCGACCACCCACGTGCCAGCCGACAAATCGAGCGTGCGCTCGATCAACGGGGCCGCGTCCTGCTGCGGCTGGGATTGCGCCGCCCCTGCCTGCTGCCCGCCCGCCGCCTCCCCGGACGCCGCAGGCCGGGGATCATACGTCGCCGGCTCACCCCCGGCCGCCATCTCCCTGACCACGATCGGATTGGTCAGCAGCCACGGCACGTCCGGCCGGTGCGCCAGCGTGGCCTCGATGCGCCACACGCCGCGCGCGGCCTGCGCGTCCTCCGCATGATGCGTCAGCACCGGCCCCTCCGCGCGCGCGACCACCCGCCCGTCGCGATACAACGCCATCCGCACCAGGCTCGCCCCATCGTCACCGACATCAGACGTGCGCGCGTCGAAGGTGAGCGGACCGGGCGCGACGATCGCCCCCATCGGATGGCGAACGCGGGCGCCGCCCGTCCCGCCGGTCGCGGCGAAAAACACTTCAGACGGCTGCGCGAGCGACGTCATCGCGAACGCGACGCGTCCCTCGCGGATTGCGCGCGTGAGGGCCGCGGCATCCGTCGCCGCATCGCCGCTGATGGGCGCGCCGCTATCCACGAGGTTCGCGAACGCGCCGAAGCTCTGTTTGTACGACGGCGCGGGCACCGTCCATCCGCTGCGGTGCGGCTCCTCGTCGCTCGTGAGCGGAAGCCGCGCGTGCGCGTCCGCGCCTGCGAGCGCCACCACGCGCCGCGTGCGCGAAGAGTCGTCGAGCCGCGCCAGCAGCCGCGACGGCCGCTCCACCAGTCCCGCCAGCGCCGGCCCCGGCCGGAACAGATAGTCGATCAGCCCGCGCGCAAGGGTCATCGCGCCCTCATCGCGCCAGGCCGAGTCGCCGTTGATCCACTCGAAGCCGTCGATGCGCGCGTTCCAGTCGCGCCAGCGCAGATCCGCCCTGGCCGACTCCGGATGCGCCGCCACGCCGAATCCCCCGAGCCGCGCGATGTCTTCGATCACCGCGTACGGCGGCCCGCCCAGCGGATACGGCGCGCGCGCAGCGCCAAACGTCGCATAGTGCCCCGCGCTGGTCGTCACCTCGACGCCGTCGATGATGAGCACGTGATGCAGATATGCGGGAGGCGCGGGCGCGGCGGTGCCGTCGCCGTGATCAGTGAGGATGACGAAATCGAGTCCGGCCTCCGCGGCCGCGCGCGCCACGTCCTCGCGCGTGCCGCCGCCGTCGCTCGCGGCCGTGTGCACATGGAACGCGCCTCGCCGCACGTGGCCCACGATGAATCCCTGGGCGTCGCGCGTGGCCGGCGGCAGCGTGAAGGCGATGAAAAGAAAAACGGCGGCCCAGAGGGCCGCCGTCATCTTCAACCAGCTCGGAACGCGCACAGGCGCTAGACGCGTGCCGTTTCCTTCACGCCGGCGTCGGCGGCGAGCGCCTCGGCCTTGTCGGTGCGCTCCCACGTGAACTCCGGCTCGGTGCGGCCGAAGTGGCCGAACGCCGCCGTCTTGCGGAAGATCGGCCGGCGCAGGTCCAGGCCCTCGATGATGGCCTTGGGCGTGAGCTTGAAGTTCGCGCGCACGATCTCGGCGAGCTTCATGTCGTCCACCTTGCCCGTGCCGTCGGTGTCGACCAGCACCGACACCGGCTCGGCCACGCCGATGGCGTAGGCGAGCTGCACCGTGCAGCGATCCGCGAGGCCCGCCGCCACGATGTTCTTCGCGACGTAGCGCGCCATGTAGGCGGCCGAGCGATCGACTTTCGTCGCGTCCTTGCCCGAGAACGCGCCGCCGCCGTGCGGCGCTGCGCCGCCGTAGGTGTCGACGATGATCTTGCGGCCGGTGACGCCGGCGTCGCCGTGCGGCCCGCCGATGACGAAGCGGCCCGTCGGGTTGATGTAGACCTTGGTGTTCTTGTCCATCATCGACGCCGGAATGATCTTCTCGATGATGTTGGCGCGCACGTCGGCGTGCAGCGTCTCGTTGGTCACGTCGGCGCTGTGCTGCGACGAGATGACGACCGCGTCCACGCGCACCGGCGTCGCGCCGTCGTATTCGACCGTGACCTGCGACTTGCCGTCGGGACGCAGATAGCTCATCGCGCCCGAGCGGCGCTGTTCCGACAGGCCGCGCACGAGCTTGTGCGCCAGCATGATCGGCAGCGGCATCAGCTCAGGCGTCTCCGTGCACGCGAAGCCGAACATCAGGCCCTGGTCGCCTGCGCCGCCCGTGTCCACGCCCTGCGAAATGTCGGGGGACTGGCTGTGCAGCGCGTTGAGCACCGAGCACGTTTCGGCGTCGAAGCCGTACTTGCCGCGCGTGTAGCCGATGTCGGTAATCGCCTGACGCACGATCGCCTGATGATCGACCACGGCCTTCGTCGTGATTTCCCCCGCCACGATGGCGAGGCCGGTCGTCACGAGCGTTTCACACGCGACGCGGCTCATCGGATCCTGCGCGAGCACCGCGTCGAGAACCGAGTCGGAGATCTGGTCGGAAATCTTGTCGGGGTGTCCTTCCGTGACGGACTCGGACGTAAAAAGATGGCGCCCGATACGGCCCATGCAAACTCCTTGGAAAACCCTGTCAGTGAATCTGATATCGGGTGAAACGGCTTAATGTAGCACAGGACTGCCCACCCCTGCTCGGGCCTGGTGCCCGGGGCGATGTCCGGTATTCCTCATCGCCGCCCGGCCGCGCGAACGGGCACTCGGGTCAGCCTGTCGCTGCGCCGCGTAGCTCGGGCGACCTCTGCTCGCATGCACAACGACGTCGCCGCGACAGACCGACCGCGCTCAGCGCGGCCGAAGTGCGCCCCTGCGCGTCACGTCGTTCGAGCACAGCGCTGGCGCGTGCCCGACGTTGTGTAGCGCATCGGGGCCCCAGGCGCGACCGCTCTTTGGCGCGCCCGCACCTCGGCACCGCTGCGCAACGTCGGGCATGCGCACGTCCGGTGCCGGACGGCTGCACCGACCGGATGAATAATAAGACCCGTCCCCATTTATTCACGCGGGTGGAAGCGGTCGTAGACGGTGCGCAGGCGGGCTTCGAGCACATGCGTATAGATCTGCGTCGTCGACAGGTCGGCGTGGCCGAGCATCATCTGGATCGCGCGCAGGTCGGCGCCGCGCTCGAGCAGGTGCGTGGCGAACGAGTGGCGGAGGACGTGCGGGCTGAGCGCGGCGCGGAGGCCGGCGCGGCGGCCGTAGGCCGAGAGGATGCGCCAGAAGCCCGAACGCGACATGCGGCCGCCGCGCGCGTTGACGAACAGCGTCGCGCCCGTGCGATCGCGCGCCTTCCTGCCGCTTCCGGCGACGAGACCCGGCCGCGCGTCGCGCAGATAGCGCGCGAGCCAGTCCTTGGCCCCTTCACCGACCGGCACGATGCGCTGCTTGTCACCCTTGCCGGTGCAGGTCAGATAGCCGGCGTCGACGCGCAGGTCCTGCGGCCGCAGCGAGATCAGCTCCGATACGCGCAGGCCCGTCGCATACAGCAGCTCGATCATCGCGCGATCGCGCAGGCCGGCCGGGTCCGACACGTCGGGCGCCTCGAGCAGGCGATCGACTTCCTCGAGCGCGAGATATTTCGGGAGGGCCTTGAACGCGCGCGGCGGGCGCAGCTCGGATGCGGGGTTGACCGGAAGCCGGCCGTCCATCGCCAGGAATTTGTAGAAGCCGCGGACGGCGGCAATCGCGCGCCCCACCGACGTGGGCGCGCGGCCCTCGCCCATCAACCCCCGCGCCCACGTTTCGAGCGCCTGGCGATCGAGCCCGCGCGGCGCGAGGCCGCGCCCGCGCGCAAACTCGTCGAGCGATCGCAGGTCGCGCGCGTAGCTCTCGAGCGTGTTCGCCGACAGCCGCCGCACGGCCTGCAGATGGCGCAGATAGGTATCGATGTCGCCGGTCATCATCCGCCAGACAGCAGCGCGCGTGCGATCGCCACGACGGCCACGGCGCTCGCGACGATGGTGAGCGCGCTCACCGCCACGCGCGGCGCGATGCTCGCCGCCCGCGCAGCGTCGATGCGCCCGAGCAGATCCGCCGCACGGTAAAACACGCGCGCCGCGGCGCCGTCGCTGGCCTCGAGCGATCCGCCCAGCAATTCATCCGCGGTGACGAGGACATTCCGGCACTCCGGATACCGGCGCTCGATCACGCGCCCTGCCGCAACCACCGGCAGCCGCGCGAGCGCCCACAGTCCTGATGCGAGTGCGCCTCCGCCGGTCAGCGCGATCAGCCACCAGAGGCCGCCCTGCCCCATCCACGCGAGCATCGCGCCAAACGCCGCCCCAAGGCTCGTGTGCGCCGCCACCGCGAAGGTGTCGGCGACGCGCACACGCCCCCGCACCGCCTCGAACGCGCGCTCGGTCTTCATCCGCGCCGCCGGCACATCGCCCATCGCCGCCAGCATCCCTACGCCCGCGCCACCGGCAGCAGCCGCGAGATCACATCGTCAGCCGTGCGCCCCTGCCGGCGCGCCGCCTCCGTGAGCACGAGCCGATGACGAAGCGCCGCGGGCGCGACGGCGTCCACATCGTCGAGCGACACCGCGACCGCGCCATCGAGCAGCGCGTGCGCGCGCGCCGCGGCCAGCAGCGCGTGGCCCCCGCGCGGGCCGGCGCCCACCGCAACGAGCTCGTGAATGAATGCTGGCGCCTCACCGTCGGCGAGCGGCCGCGTACTGCGCGCCACACGCGCCGCGTATTCGATGACGTTCGACGCGGCCGGCACCTCGCGCACTTCGGCACGCGCGCGGGAGAGGTCGTGCGGATCGATCACCGCATCCGCCGCAGCCGCGCCCTGCCTCGCCACGCACCGCAGCAGCTCGCGCTCCTCTTCAGCCGTTGGATAGTCGAACGGCGTGCTCAGGAGAAACCGGTCGCATTCGGCCTGCGTCAGCGGCCATCCGGTCGCGTCGGCGCGATTGCGCGTCGCCAGCACCATGGCATCCGCCGCGTCCTGTTCCAGCCACTGATCGCGGACGGCCGGAGGCGTGCGCTCGAGCTCGTCGAGCACGATGATGCCGGACGCCGGCAGTGTGCGCGCGGCCGCATCGGCCCCGCCGGGCACGCGCATCAGCGGCAGTCCTGCTCCGTCCGCTATCACCGTGGCCATCAATGTCTTCCCCGTGCCAGGCGGTCCGTCGAACAGGCAGTGCCCGCCCGCCAGCAGCGCCAGCAGCACGTCGTGCACCGCCTGCTCCTGGCCCACCACGACGCGCTCGATTTCGCGCTCCAGCTTCGCGGCCACGGCCGCGGTCACCGAGCCCGATGCGTCGATGACCCGCCGGGTGTGAACGTGCACCCGTTCATGATAGCTTTAGCGGCTGGTCGAGCCTTCGTCATGCCTCAGAGATCAAAGTGGCAGTCACTGCCTACGGAAGCCATCAACCCCCTGAGTCTGGGGGTCGATAAAACACCCACCGCCGAAATCGTCGACCTGATGGTCGCCGAAGACAAGAAGGTGGTCGCCGCCGTGCAGCGCGAACGCGAACGCATCGCGCACGGCGTCGAAATCATCACCTCGTCGGTCAAGAAAGGCGGGCGCATCGTCCTGGTCGGCGCCGGCACCAGCGGCCGGCTCGGCGTCGTCGAAGCGGCCGAAATGCCGCCCACGTTCGGCACCAATCCGCGCATGGTGCAGGCGATCATGGCCGGCGGTCAGGATGCCGTGTTCAAGGCGCGCGAAGGCGTCGAGGACAACTTCGAGGAAGGGTCGCGCGCCATCGCGCGGCTGCGCGTCACGAAGAAGGACGTCATCATCGGCGTGTCGGCCAGCGGCATCACGCCGTTCGTCCGCGGCGCGCTCACGCGCGCGCGCAAGGCCGGCGCCCGCATCATCTTCGTCACCTGCTGGCCGGGCTCCGAGCTGCAGACGTTCGTCGACCTGATCATTGCCCCCGCCGTCGGCCCCGAAGTCATCGCGGGCTCCACGCGCCTCAAGGCCGGCACCGCCACGAAGATGGTGCTCAACATGCTCACCACGATCTCGATGATCAAGGTCGGCAAGACCTACGGCAACCTGATGGTCGACGTGAAGACCGGATCCGAGAAGCTCAAGGATCGCGCGCGCCGCATCGTGATGATCGTCACCGACCTTGATTACGACGAGGCCGACGAGCTGCTCAAGAAATCCAAGGGGGACGTGAAGGCCGCGATCGTGATGCAGAAGACCGGCAGCACGCTGGCCGGCGCGATCAAGAAGCTGCGCAAGGCCGACGACTCGGTGCGCCAGGCGCTCGGCGGCGAAGACATCGAGCCGAGGCTCAAAGAGCTGCTCGGGGTGAATTAAGAGTTGGTGAGGTAAGAGTTAAGAATTACTGCAAGCCGGCGGCGGCGGCGGTGTCGAACAGGCCGACGGCGTCGCGGTGCAGCTGCAGGAACGACGCGGGCAGGCGCGTGGTCAGCGGGCCCTGCACCATGGCAGCCACGGCCGGGGCCTTTCCGCGGCCGGTCGCCAGCATGAGCGCGCGGTTCGCGCACATGATCGTGCTCATCCCCACCGTCAACGCCTCGCGCGGCACGCGGCGCACGTTTCCCTCGAACAGATCGGCATTGGCGGCGCGCGTCTTGTTGTGCAGGCGCACGCGGTGCGAGTGCGTGTTGAGCGTGGCGCCCGGCTCGTTGAAGCCCACGTGGCCGTTGGTGCCGAGGCCAAGCAGCTGCAGATCGATGCCGCCGGCACGCGACAACGCGCGGTCGTAGCGCTCGAGTTCCGCGTCCAGGTCGGCCGCGTTCCCGTCGAGAAAATTGATCCGGTGCGGCCGCTGCCGCAGGCGCCCGAACAGGTGCCGCTCCATGAACGCGCGATAACTGCCCGGATCGCCGGCCGGGAGGCCGATGAACTCGTCCAGATTGAACGTGGTCACGCGCGCGAAACTGACACGGCCCGCGCGTTCCCACGCGACGAGGCGATCGTAGAGGCGCAACGGTGTGCGGCCGGTCGGCAGGCCAAGCACAAGCGAGGGATTCAGGCGAATCGCCGCGGCCACTTCGCGCACCGCCGCATCCGCCACCTCGTCGGCGCTGGCCAGGATGCGAACTTTCATGACGCCGCCGGATCCACGTAGACCGGCACGCGCACGTTGCCGGCGAGCAGCGCGATCGCCAGATAGACGGCGCCCACGGCCGGCTCCACCTGCAGGTGCCGGATGTCGGCGGTGCGCGAAATGCGCGGCAGGCGCGACGTCAGCTGCTCGCGCATCCAGGGCACCGCGCGGAAGATGCCTCCGGAGAGCACGAAGGCAAAGGTCTCCTCCTCGAGGTGCAGGCGCGCCACCACCGACGCCGCCGACGAGACGAGCTCGCGCACGCCGACTTCGAGGATGCCGGCGGCCACGGCGTCGCCTTCGACAAAGGCCTCCTGGACCTGCGACGCGAGCGCGGCAATCGCGCCGGGGCGCATGCCGCCGTAGTAAATCTCGTGGATCAAATCCTGCGGACGATCCACGCCAAAATGTTTCAAGGCTCTTGGTGTCAGCGTCGTGCGCGGGCCGCGCCGATCGGCTTCACGCACCACGGCGCGCAGCGCATGGCGACCGATCCAGTAGCCGCTGCCCTCGTCGCCGAGCACGTAGCCCCACCCGCCGGCGCGCGCGGCCTGCCCCTGCTCGTTGCGGCCGTAGCAGATCGATCCCGTCCCTGCGATGATCACCACGCCGGGCGCGCCGGGCGCGCCCGCCTCGAGCGCCACGAGCGCGTCGTTGACGATCAGCACCGGCGCGCCGTGGCCGATGCGCCGCATGATGCCGCGCACGACCTCCGCGTCGCCGGGGCGGTCGACGCCCGCCATGCCGACGCAGATGGCGCCCAGCCGCGCGCCCGCATGCGCGGCCATCGCCTCGTCCATCAGGTTGTGAAGGGTTTTCTCGACCGCCAGCTCGCCCGCGGCCTGAAGGTTGGCGCCGGGCCCGCGCGATTCGCCGACGATGGCGCCGCTGGAGTCCGCCAGCTGGCACACCGTCTTCGTGCCGCCGGCATCGATACCGAGAACGAACATATTTACTTAGGTTACTGGTTACTGGTTGCTGGTTGTTAGTGCGCGGCCTCCCCGGCCGTTCACCAGCAACCAACAACCAGCTACCAGCAACCTACGGTGTGCTTACCAGTACAGCTTCAGGCTCAGCTGCACCTCACGCGGGTTGCGCGTGCTGGTGATCTGCCCGAAGGTGTCGGTGCCGCCGATGTCGCAGCGGTTGAGGGTGATCGTGCTCGCCGCCGAGCAGGCCGCGTCGACGCCCAGCCACTGCGTCTGGTTGAACGCGTTGATGAAGTCGGCGCGGAACTGGACGCGCAGCGAGCTGACGTACCAGTTCTTCGACGCCGCCAGATCCCACTGATGCCGTCCCGGCAGCCGGAACGCGGCGCGCGGCGAGTTGCCGAACTGCCCCAGCGCGGGCGGCGCGAACGCCGACGGCCGGAACCAGTACGGGAATTCGAGCTCGCCGGCGAGCGGCTCGCCCACCTGGTCGGCACGGCTGCCGCGGCGGCCGCCGTCCGTGTTCGCCGTGATGCGCGGCACGGGCGGGCCCGACGTCGCGTTCACGATGCCCGACAGCTGCCAGCCGCCGAGCAGCGCCTTCGCCACCTGGTTGGTGCTGTTGCGATAGAACGGCACTTCATAGATGAAGTTGGCGTTGAACACGTGCCGGCGATCCGTGCGCGCGTCCGCGTACTCGATGTCGAGATCGAGCGGATTCTGCGGCTGGTCGATCGCGTCGCGATCGTTGGTCGCGGTCGTCCGGTTGCGGCTCAGCGTGTAGTTGAGCGTCACCGAGCCGTTGCGGCCATGCTCGTGGCGGAAGCTCGTGAGCAGGCCGTGATAGCGGCTGTACGCCGTCGTCTGGCGAATGCGGATCGAGCCGTAGCCGTCATACGGACGCGCCACGTTCAGGCCGCCCTGCGCGATGACGTCGGCCGGCTGCGGGATGTTGATGTCGACTTCCTGAATCAGGTTGTCGCCGCGCGATCCCACATAGCCGACGTCGATCATGCCGCGCGAGTAGAGCTGGCGCTGCATGCCGATGTTCCACTGCTGCGTGCGGGGCGTCTCGAACGGCACGCTGCTGCCGATCAGCGCGCGCACGCCCGACGTCCCGGGCGGCGTGCCCTGGCTCGGGTTCGACAGGGCCGCGCCCTGCACCGACACCGTGCTCGCGAACGGCGGGTTGACGAAGGCGTTCTGCTCGAAGATGCCGACCAGCGGCTGATCGAAGTAGATGCCGTACCCGCCGCGGATGATCTGCTTGCCGGAGTTGGTCGGATCCCACGAGAAGCCGACGCGCGGCTGGATGCTGTTCTTGTCGGTCTCGTAGATGCCGCGGCCGAACGGCGAGTTCTGGCCCGCGACGATGATGCCGTTGAGCGGGTTGCCGGTGCCGTTGATCACGGCCGAGCCGGCGGCGTTCGAGTACGTCGGCGCGGCCGCCGGATCGTACAGCGAGGGCACGAAGTTGGTCAGCACGTCCTCGGCGTCGATGATCGCCGGATACAGCGCGTAGCGCACGCCGTAGTCGAACGTGAAGCCGGGCGCGACGCGCCAGGTGTCCTGCGCGAACATCTCATAGCGGTTGAAGCGCAGGTGGTTGGTGATGTCGACCGCCGCCTCCGAGTACGTGCACGTCGTCGTGCAGAGCCCGTCGCGGTTGCCCGTCATGAAGTTCTGGAACGCGGTGCGGCCGCCGCCCACGCCGAAGCTGAAGCCGCCGTGCGTGTTGTTGGCCGCGTTCTCGTTCTTGCGCTCGAAGGCCGCCATCACGCCGAACTTCAGCGCGTGGTTGCCGCGCTGCCACGTCAGGTTGTCCATGAACGTGTGGTTGAAGTACTCGATGTTGATCGGCTGCAGGGACGTGGCCGACGCCAGGCCCGACACCGCGATGTTCGGGATGCGGTTGGCCGCGTTGCCGGCGAAGAGCTCCGGGATGTCGACCCCGAACTGGTCGCGCAGGTTGCGCGTGCCGTCCGGATTGATGGTGCTGATCCGGTTGCTCGAGAACTGGTACTTCGCCTCGTTCATCATGCGGCCGTGCGTCGAGCGCAGTTCCACCGCGCCCACCTGGCCGGGCACGTCCGTGTCGGTGGTGCCGAAGTTCGGCACCGTGGTGCCGTTGAAGAGGCCGCCGAGCTCCCGCGTCTCGCTCAGGTCGTGCGTGTACCGGCCGGTCAGCCGCATGTTCGACGAGACGTCGTAGTCCAGGCGGATGACTTCCTGCCGCGTGTTCTGGATCGCCGGAATCGAGGCAACGAACTGGCTGGTGCCCGAATTCGGCGCGGGCCAGATCGACAGCAGCTTGACGGCGTTGGGATCGCGCAGCGCCGGCGCCACGTAGTTGGCGTTGGCCGGATCGTTCAGCCACGCGTCGGGGACGACGTTGATGGTCGAGCCCGCCGGCGCGCGGCGGATGCGGCGCCACTCCTGCGACCAGAAGAAGAAAGCCTTCTCGCGCCACGGAATCACCGGCCCGCCGAGCGTGTAGCCGAAGTTGTGGTAATCGAGCTCCGGCGGCGTGCTGTTGAGCGCCGCGTTCGAGCTGCGGTTGCGGAAGAACGAGTTCGCGTTCAGCTTGTCGTCGCGATAGAACTCGTAGCCCGTGCCCGAGAACTTCGACGTGCCGCCCTTGGTGACGATGTTGATGACACCGCCGCCGCTGCGGGCATATTCGGCCGCGTAGCTGCTGGTGATGATCTTGAATTCCTGAATCGACTCGAGCGTCGGGGTCGACAGCAGCGTGATGTTCGAGCCGACGTCCACGTTCGAGACGCCGTCGACCATCCAGTTGACCGCGTTGCGGCGGCCGCCGTTGACCGAGATGCTGACGGCGCTGGTGAGGCCGATGCCGATTTCATCCGGCAGGTCGCTGGTCACGCCCGGCACGAGCGTGGCGAGCTGCACGAACACGCGGTTGTTGAGCGGCAGCTCCTGCACCTGCGTCGGGCCGATGAGCGTCTGCACGGCGGGCATCGGCTGCACGAACTGCGCGGCGGCCGACACTTCCACGTTTTCGCTGACCGCGCCCACGGCCATCTTCGCGCCGATGTCGAGACGGTCGCCGACGTGCAGATCGATGTTCGACACGGTGCGGGTCTGGAAGCCCTGCAGCGTGAAGGTCACGGTGTACTTGCCGACCGGCAGCGCCGCGGTATAGATGCCGGCGCTGTTGGTCACGAAATCACGCGAGACGTTGGTTTCGGTCTGCTTGATCGTGACGGTGACGCCCGGCAGCACCGCGCCGCTCGGATCGGTGACCACGCCCGTGATGGTGCCCGTGGTGTCTTGCGCGGCAACTGGCTGATAGAAGAGCGACGTGCAAAGGAGCGCCATGACCGCCAGCCGGGCGGCCCGCCCCCATCGTGTATGAGTCATTCCCATCCCCCAAGAAAGCGGCCGACGATAATCGACTGCCGCCGGGAGGATATGCCGAACGGTGACGAATAGCCAGAGGGCAGCTACAATGACGGTCTCTTGACACCTGCTGGCCGCCCCTATCGTCTTGTGCTCACGGCACTTCTCGCGCTCGCCGCCGCGGCGGGCGCAAACGCTTACAGTCGCGAGGCCGAAGTGCGCGGCCTCTGGGTGCTGCGCTCCACGCTGGCCTCGCCCGCCGCCATTCACGACATGGTGCGCGCCGCGGACGCGTCGGGCATCAACGCGCTGTTCGTGCAGGTACGCGCGCGCGGCGACGCGTATTACGCCTCAGCCATCGAGCCGCGCGGCTCGCTGCTGGCGAACCAGCCGGCCGCCTTCGATCCGCTCGCCACCGTCATCAAGGCCGCGCGCGCCCGCGGCATCGCCGTGCACGCCTGGATCAACGTCGGCCTCGTGTCGGACGCGAGCGGACTGCCTGACGATGGGGCGCACCTGATTCGCCGGCATCCCGACTGGCTGATGGTGCCGCGCGAACTGGCCGCGTATGCCGCGAAGACGCGGCCGCGCGACCGCGCGTACGTCGACGCGCTCGCCAGGTGGACGCGCGCCAACACCGCGCGCGTCGAGGGCCTGTACGTCTCGCCGATTCCGCGCGACGCCCGCGTGCATGCCGCGGCGATCGTCCGCGACCTCACGAAGCGCTACGACCTCGACGGCCTGCACCTCGACTACGTGCGGTATCCGCACGACGGCTTCGACTACAGCGCGGCGGCACTCGCCGAGTTTCGCGCGGACGTGGCGCGCGATCTCGACGCCGGCGAGCTGGCCGCGCTCGACGCGCGGCTGGCCGCCACACCCACGCTGTTTGCCGATCGCTTTCCGCAGCGCTGGGCCGACTTCCGCCGCGCCCGCGTCACCGCGCTCGTGGCCGGCGTGGCGGCCGCCGCCCGCGCCGAGCGCCCCCGCATCGTCATCTCCGCGGCCGTGCTGCCCGATCCGGCCGCGGCGCTGAACGTCAAGCTGCAGGACTGGCCCGAGTGGGCGGCGCGCGGCCTGGTCGACGCGCTCTGCCCCATGGCCTACGCGGAAGAGCGCCCGGTGTTCAGCGCGCAGGTGGACGCCGCGCACGCCGCCGCCGGCGCCGTACCGATCTGGATGGGCATCGGCGCCTATCGCCTGACGCCGCTCGAAACCGCGTCGCGCATCCGCGAGGCGCGCACGTCCGGCTCGGAGGGCGTGCTGCTCTTCTCGTACGACAGCGTGTCATCGGGCCGCAACGGCGGCCGCTATCTCACCGACGTGGCCCGCGCCGCCTTCGGCGCGCCGGGCACGAGACACTGAGCACCCGGCACCGGACATCTTCATGACCTTAACCGTCATCGACTACGCGGTCATTGCGCTCTATCTCGCCGCCATCACCGCGTTCGGCTCGTGGTTTGCGCGCTTCCAGAAAACCACGCGCGACTACTTCCTCACCGACCGCAGCGTGCCGTGGTGGGGCATCTGCTTCACGATTGTCGCCACCGAAACGAGCACGCTGACGTTCATCGGCATTCCGGCCGCCGCCTACGCCGGCAACATGACGTTCCTCCAGCTGGCGATGGGCTACGTGATCGGCCGGTTCCTGGTGAGCCTGCTCTTCATCCCGGCGTACTTCCGCGGCGAGCTGTTCACGTCGTACGAGCTGCTGCAGCGCCGCTTCGGGCCACGCGTCAAGGATCTCGCGGCCGGCATCTTCCTCATCACGCGCACCATTGCCGACGGCGTGCGCCTGTTCGCCACCGCGCTGGTGATCTCGATCGTCACGCAGGTGCCCGTGCCGTGGACGATCCTCGTCATCGGCGCCGCGATGATTGTCTACACCACGCGCGGCGGCGTCGCCGCCGTCATTTGGACCGACGTGGTGCAGATGTTCGTGTACATCGCCGGCGCGCTGGTGGTGTTCTTCGCGCTGTGGAATCTGATCCCGGGCGGCTGGAACGACGTCTGGCAGGCGGGCCAGGCGGCCGGCAAATTCCAGGTCTTCGATCTCAGCTTCACGCCCACGACTATTTACACGCTGTGGGCGGGCGTGCTCGGCGGCGTCGCCCTCACGCTGGCCACGCACGGCACCGACCAGTTCCTGGTGCAGCGCCTGCTGTCGGCCCGCACCGCACGCGCCGCGCAGACCGGCCTGATCCTCAGCGGCTTCATCGTGTTCGCGCAGTTCACGCTGTTTCTGGCGATCGGCGTCATGCTGTGGCGCTTCTATCAGCTGAACCCCCTCCAGACGCCGCTGGCGACCAACGACGCGGTGCTCCCAACGTTCGTCGTAACTTCCCTCACCCACGGCGCCGCCGGCTTCATCGTCGCGGCCATCGTGGCCGCTGCTCTCTCGCCGTCGATCAACGCGATGGCGGCGACGACGGTGAATGACTTTTACGCGAAGTATGTGAATCCCGGCGCTGACGAGGCGACGCTGATGCGCGTGTCGCGGCGCGCCACGATTTTCTGGGGCGTGGCGCAGATTGGCGTCGCGCTTGGCGCGCAGTGGATCCGATCCGTGCTCGACACCGGCCTGGCGGTACTGTCGCTGTCGGCAGGCCCGGTGCTCGGCGCGTTCCTCGTGGGCGTGTTGAGCAGGCGCGTCGGCGCGACGCACATGCTGATCGGCATGCTCGGCGGATTCGCGGCGCTGATGATCGTCTGGTGGTACGCGCTGACCGGCTGGACGTGGTACGCCTTCACGGGATCGGCCGTGACCGCGGCGGTTGCGCACCTTGCGGCACTGGTTGCACCGGCCGCGCCTGAAAGGGCATGACTGGCGCGCGCCTGGACACCGACGCGGCGCGCGGCGTGCTCGACGCGGCCGTGGCGGCGCGGGCGTTTCCCGGGGCCGTGGCCGAAGCGGGCACGAGCGACGGCCCGCTCTGGTCAACCGCTGCCGGCCACCTCACTTATGAGCCGGACGCGCCGCCGGCCACGGATGCGACACTCTACGACCTGGCCTCGCTCACGAAAGTGATCGCGACCACGAGTGTGGCCATGCGGCTCGCGGCGAGCGGCGCCCTGCCGCTCGACACGCGCGCGGCCCGCTTCATGCCCGAATGGACGTCCGGCCCCTTCGCGGATGTGACGGTGCGCGATCTGCTCGAACATGCGTCGGGTCTTCCCGCCTGGCTGCCGCTGTTTCAAACATGCAAAGGCCGCGACGAGTATCGCGCCGCCATCGCCGCTCTCGCCCCCGACTACCCGCCGCGCACACAAAGCATCTACAGCGACCTCGGCTTCATCGTCCTCGGCCACATCATCGAATCGGTGACCGGCGAACCGATGGACGTGATCTTCGATCGATTTCGCGACGAGGCCGCGCTTCCCTCGACACTCGCGTATGCGGCAGCGCAGGCCGGGGTGGCGCAGGCCTTCAGGCCTGCGCACATCGCCCCAACCGAATTCGATCCCTGGCGTGGCCGCCTGCCTGTCGGAGAAGTGCACGACGAGAATGCCTTCGCGCTCGGTGGCGTCGCGCCGCATGCGGGGCTTTTCGGCACCGCGGCGGACGTCGGCGCGTTCGCGCGCGTCGTGCTCCGCACGTTTCGCGACACGACGGCGCTTGGCAGTCCCGAGTGGATGCGCGTGTTTGCGTCGAAGTCGGACGTGCCCGGAAGCTCGCGCGCGCTCGGCTGGGACACGATGCTGCCCGCGTCTTCGTGCGGACCGCGCATGTCGCCCGACGCGATCGGCCACACCGGCTTCACCGGCACGTCGCTGTGGATCGATCACGCGCGCGATCTCTATTTCGTATTGCTCACCAATCGCGTGCACCCGACGCGCGACAACAATCAGATCAGGGAAGCGCGCCGTCAGTTTCACAGCGCGCTTCTGACAGCTTGAATTCAGTGTTGGTGAGTTAAGAGTTGAGAATTACTGTCCTCCGCGGCCCGGGCCTCTTCCCCGCTGCGGGAGGCCCGGCGCTTGCGGCTGCGGCTGCGGAGTCTGGCCGGGCGCGACTACGAGCCCGCGCTGGTTGGCCTGCACGGACATGTAGGTGAAGATCCACTGGTCGTAGCGATCGCGGCCGTTGTAGAGACGAATCGACGGCGCGGTGGATTTCGACATGACGCCAATGATGCCGTTCGAAATGGGACGCCCTGGCTGCGGCGCGCCCGGTTGCCCTTGCCGGCTCTCGGCCGGCGTTTCAAACGTCCTGATGCCGCCGCGTCCGCGGCCGCCGTCAGGCGTCTGGAACGTCGTCGATCCCTGAAACGAGCCGCCGCCGCGCCGGCCAGTGGGACCAGGCGCGGGCTGTCCGGGCTGTCCGGGTGGCCCCTCGAGGCCGCCGCGGAGTCCGGCGCCTTCCTGCAGCGCCGCCTGGCCAACGGCAGAGTTCGCGAACACCGGCACGAAGTCCTCCCCGGTGATCGGATCCTTGTATTTTTTTCGCAGAAATTTCTGTTCAACCAGCGCGTCGAGACTCGGCGGAAACGCGCCCGCAAGCTTTCGCTGGTAAAGGCCGATAGCCCGGGCATACTGCTCGCCGCGGAAGACGAGCTCGGCCTCTTTCTCGCGCTGCACCTGGTGGCGCCAGGTGGGCAGCGCCACGAGCATCATGACGGCGAGGATGGCAATGGCCACGAGCAGCGCGGCAAGCGCAAACCCCTCCTCCGCCAGACTGCGCCTGGCTTCGGAGGGCAAGCCGCCGCCTTGACCCTCTAAGTGCATGGAAGTAAGATATTTAGCGCTCCATATGGTACTACAAGTCCGCCGCGCGGTTTCCCGCCGCCTGCGCCCGTTCTATGCCCTGCTTGCCGCCGTGGCAGTGGCGGCATCAGCGTGTGACAAGGCTCCGCTGCTTGCGCCCGGCGGCACGGTCATCTTTCTCAACGCCACATCGAGCGCGGTGCCTGCCACGGGGCAGGTCGAGATCATTGCCGTACTCCTCGAGCAGGGCACGACGTCGACCGGGACGGGTACGGGCACGACGACGACGCCGGCCACCGGTACGCCGGTGCACAACGGCACGCTGGTGAGCTTCACGTCGACCATCGGCCGCATCGAGCCCGCCGAAGCGCGCACCGAGAACGGCACCGTGAAAGTGAAATTTATCGGCGACGGCCGCTCGGGCTCGGCCACGATCCTTGCCTACTCAGGGGGCGCGCGCAGCGAGCTGACGCTGAACGTCGGCGCCGCGGCCGCCGAGCGCGTGCTCGTGTCGGCCACGCCGCTCGGATCCTCGGGCGGCACGAGCACGGTCACCGCGAAGGTGGAAGACACCAGCGGCAATCCCCTGCCCGGCGTCACGGTGCAGTTTTCGACGACGCGCGGCACGCTCAGCGCGCAGAGCGCGACGACGGATGGATCGGGGGTCGCGACGGTGACGCTGACGACCACGTCGGAAGCCGTGGTCACGGCCGCGGCCGGCAGCAAGAGCGGCACGGCGACGATCACGGTGGCGACGCGCGCGGGTCTCAGCATCATTCCGCCCACCACGATTACGGCAAGCGCCCCGGCGACCTTCACCTTCACGCTGTCGAATGCGGCCGGCGTGCAGAACGTGCGCGTGAACTGGGGCGACGGCACCGTCGAGAACCTCGGCGCGCTTCCCGCGAGCTCGTCGCAGACGCATGTCTATCCGGACTCAGGCCCGTACACGGTGTCGGCCACCGCGACCATGACCGACGGCACGACCGAGCCGGCGGTGTCGTCGAGCATCGCGGCAGGTGCGTTTGCGGTGGGCATCAGCGCGTCGAATCAGAATCCGTCGCTGAACAACGCCGTGACGTTTACGGCGAGCGTGGCGCCCAACACCGTCAACGTCGACCATTACGCGTGGAATTTCGGCGATGGCACCACGCGCACGACGGATGGCCCGGTGGCGACCCACACCTACACCGCGCCCTCGTCGGCGTCAGGGAACACGCGGGTGGTGACGGTTACGGCAGTACCGGTCGTGGGCCGCTCACGTTCGAACAGCACGAACGTGCAGATTCAGTAGCCGGCCCCTTACCAGTCGGAATAGCGCTTCCCGTCCAGCCCGGTGCCCTGCGCGCCGCTCTTCACGTCGTAGATGCCCGGGCCGGCAGAGGGGTTTGACGGGTCTGGATCGGCTGGAATGGTGACCCACGTCGTGCG
Organism: Vicinamibacterales bacterium; assembly: GCA_036675475.1. GTDB lineage: Bacteria > Acidobacteriota > Vicinamibacteria > Vicinamibacterales > SCN-69-37 > JALYRV01. Next base: position 22,971 of record JAKFEY010000013.1, on the reverse strand, counting down.
GTCACGGGTGATCGGATCGATCGGCACTTCCCGCAGATAGCGATCCGACACCAGGGCGTCGAGCGACGCCGGATACTTCCCCTTGTCCGCGTAGTACTGATCGATCGCGTCGCGCATGCGGAACAGGTTCGTGCGCATCACGGTTTCATCCGTGGCCTGCACCGAGTTGCGGTACTGCACTACGGCGATGCCCGCCAGAATCATGATGATCGTGATGACGATCAGCAGCTCGATGAGGGTGAAGCCCTTCTGGTTCTTTACCATGTGCGGTACGGCGTGCCGTCGAGGCCCTTGCCCGGCGCCTTGCTGTAGATGTCGAACACGTTCTGCCCGCCCCATGACGAGGAGTCGTGTGAATCCTGGTACGACCGCATGCCCCAGTCGGTCGAGTTCATAATCGGATCGAGCGGGATGCGGCGCAGGAACTTGAGTTTCGTGCCGCTCGCGTCGTTGGCGCGCGTGACGCCCTCCACGAGCGTCTTGAGATCCGGCGGATAGCCCTCGCTGCCCAGCCGCACGTTGGTGCCGCCGATGAGGCCGCGATCGACCGCGTCCTTATAGCGGTCAATGGCCGTCCGCACCTCCCGCAGCGCGTAGCGCAGCTCGGCTTCCTTCTGCCGCCGCACCGACACGCGCACCAGCGGCATGGCGGCCGCCGAGAGGATCGCCAGCAGCGTGACGACCACCAGCAGCTCCACGAAGGTGTAGCCGTGCGTGTGGCGGAGCGGAAGGATCATGAGCTGAACGGAACGCAGGGCTGAAGCCCTGCGCTACCTTATCCTAAACGTTGCGGGCACGAACGTCAGCGGCAGCGTCTGCCCTTCCGGCGTGGTGCCCGTGCCCGACACCGTCAGGCGGCCGTCGCCCGACGCGATCGGGTCGAACTGGATGCTGGCCAGCAGCCCCATGCCCGAGGCGCCGCCGACGTCGCCCGTGCGCGAGATCACGATGTCGACGCGGCCCGCGGCCTCGTCGATGCGCGGCAGGAACGTCACCGGCACGCCCCCCTGCGCCATGAAGCCGCCCTGCGACACGTTGCGCGCGCGCAGCAGCTTCGGATCGTACGACACGGAAACCATCAGCTGCGTGACGCGCGACGCGTTGGCAATCGACACCGGCACGCTCGACGTGGTGCCCGGCACCATGTTCGCGGCCGCCACGATGACCTGCGCCGCCGCGGTGACCGGCTCGGCCGGCATCGGCGGCGCGGCCTCGGCCGGCACGCCGGCCGGCGTGGTGGGCGGCAGGTCCTGAACCGGCCGCTGCACGGTGTTGGCCGGCGGCACGGGCACGCCGGTGGGCACGCCCGGCGCCGCGGCGGCGGGCGGTCCCGGCACGCCGGCGGCCGGCGCGCCCGGAATGGTCGCCTGCGGCGCGGGCGGCGTCTGGCCCGTGACGGCCAGGCCGCCGAACACCGGGCCCTGCGATCCGATGCCCGGATTCTGCGACGTGCCGACATTGATCGGCCGCAGATCATCCGCGGTGATCTCCTGCGTGCGCACGATGCGCGGCGTCAGCAGCATCACGATGTCGGACGTTTCGATGCGGTGATCGTTGCTCGTGAACAGGTCGCGGAGAAACGGCACACGGAGCAGGCCCGGGAAGCCGCGCAGCGATTTGCGCTCGTCCTCGCGCAGCAGGCCCGCAATCATGTTCGACTCGCCGTCTCGCAGCCGCATGGTCGTCACCACCTTGCGGGAGGTGAACGACGGCAGCGCCTGGCCGGCCACGTTGACGTTGGGGCCCTGGCCCGAGCTTTCGACGGTGATCTCGAGGATGATTTCACCCTCGTAGGTGACCTTCGGCTTGACGAGCATGTTCACGCCGACGGGACGGTACGTGAACTGCGAAATCGGGATGGTGGCCAGCCCGCCGCCGGCGGCCGACCCGAACGTGGTTGTCGGAATCGGGATTTCGTCGCCGAGGTTGAGCGTCAGCTGCGCGCCGTCCTGCCCGCGCAGGTTCGGCTTCGCGATGAGGCGCGTGTTCGCGTCGCTTTCGAGGAAACGAACCATCGCGCTCGGCACCGTCAGGTACAGGTCGTTGGTCGAGATGCCGCGGCTGATCGTGTTGGCGTTGAACGGCGGCGGCTGGCTCGGAAACGCCTCCGGCGTGCTCGCGGTGTTCGGCGGCGCCAGCTCGGGCGACAGCGTCACGCCCACGGCGTACTGACTGAGATCCAGGCCGTGCTGCTTCGCGCGCGCGCGATCGACCTCGAGAATCGACACCTCGATCACCACCTCGGCCTTCGGCCGATCGTTGGTGCGCACCAGCCGCTCGGCAATCGTCAGCACCTCGGGCGTGCCGCGCACGGTAATGGTGTTGTTGCCCTCGTGATGAATGATCGTCGGCACCGATCCCCCCGTGGGCGTGCCGGGGCCGCGCAGCATCTGCGTCAGCACGTTGGCGACATCGGCCGACTTCGAGTGCGACAGATAGAACGTCTGAATCGCCTGCTCTTCGTACTGCTGCCGCGACTGCAGGTTGTCGGCCGCCACGAGAATGGACCGCTGATCGAGCGTGCGGTAGAACAGCTTGTAGACCGTGGAGAGATACCGCAGCACCTCGTCGACCGTGGTCTGCTGCAGGTTGAGCTCGACGGTGCGGTTCAGTGAGATCGGATCCTGCGCCAGCGCCGGATCGATCAGGATGTTGACGCTCGACGCGGCGGCAATCAGCTCCAGGAGCTCGCGCAGCGTGCCGTTGAAGCGGAAGCCCTTGAGCGGCACCATCAGCGGCACGAGCGCCGCCTCCTGCTCCTTGCGCACCTGCTCGCGCAGCTGATCGATCTCCGGCTTCGGTCGCGCGGCGTCGATCTGCTCGCGCAGCAGCTTGTCCATCTCGGCCGCCTTCGCGGCCGCCAGCTGATTGGCGGCGTCGAGATCGAGCACCCGGCGATACTCCGACGCCGCGGCGGCAAACTGCCCGTCGTTTTCGAGGCGGCGCGCGCGGCTCAGGTGCTCGAGCGACGCCGACTGCGTGGCCCGTTCGAGCGCCACGCGCACGTCCAGCCGGTCCGGGTTGTCCAGCAGCGCCTGGCGGTAATACGCCACCGCCGTGTCCCAGTCGCCCAGACGCGCGGCATCCTGCCCGCGCCGGTACGCGCGGCCGCTCGCGCAGCCGGCCAGCGTGGCCGCCACAAGCGCCAGAACGATCAGTCGTCGCACTCTATAAATCACCAGATCACCAAATCACCAGATCACCAAATCCGCCATCCCCCACGCGCCTACCCGCCCGCCAGCCGCAATGTCTGGCGGCCCGTTCCATCAATCCGTTCAATCACCACCGACTCGGCGCCGATCTTCACCACGCGCCAGCGCCCTTCGACGATGTCGCCTTCGCGGGCGTTGTAGACGAACTTGCCGTCGGTCAGCGACGCCACCTGGCCGCGCGCCGTCTGAATGAGCCCCACGAACCGCAGCGGAATCGGCGGCGGAGGCGGCGGCGCCGCCGGCTGCTCGATCTCCCCCGGAGGCGGCGCTGCGCCGCGCCGGCCCGCGGGCGCCTGCCCGGAGCTGTCCGGCCCCTCGGCGCCAATTTCGCCGCCCGCGGGCGGCGCCGCGCCAAACCGGAACAAATCACGCTTGTTGGCCGGCACCGCGCGCGCGGCCTGCATGCCTTCGAGCCCCAGCGCCGGTGGCACCGCCGGGTCGGCCAGCGGGCTGCCCACGGCCGGACCGGCCCCCTGCGGGCTGCTCCCCGTTGTATCGGCCGTTCCGCGCGGCCAAATAGCCACGAGCACCACGAGCGCCGCCAGGGCCGCGGCGGCCAGCAGCAGGGTCCGGGGCGTCACCTGCCTAGCGGCCATTCGGCCCCCGGTAGAACGTGGACAGCGTCACCGCGACCTGCAGCGGCTCGTCCTGCCCCGCCGCCGCGGCCAGATCCAGCCGCTCGATCACCAGAAACGACGGCTGCGCCTCGACGGCGTGAATGAACTGCCGGATGCCGCGATACGTACCCGCGAGCGTGAGCTCGGTCGAATACAGCGTGAGCTCGCCTTCTTCGCGCGGCTCGCGGATGTCGAACGTCTGCCCGGCGACCGTGAGGCCTGCCGCGCGCGCCAGCTGCTGCAGATTGAGGTACGTGATGCTGCGCGCCTCGCTCTGCGTCGCCGGCAGCACGTCGCCGTAGAAGCGCGCGAGCTCGGCATCGGCGCGCGCCTTGCCGTCGACAATCGCGCGAGCGCGCGCGAACGTCTGCTCGGCGCCGGCGCGCTGCCGCGCGGCGTCGGCCGCGCGAACCTCTTCGGCCGCCACGCTGCGCGTCAGCGGCAGCACCGCCAGCAGCAGCAGCGCCACGTTGACGGCCAGCGCAATCAGCAGCGGCAGCATCAGCGACCGCTTCTCGCGGAACACGCGCTCGAAGGAGATCACTTGTAGGTCCCCCTCAGCGACGCGCGATGCAGCCCATCGTCGCCCACCGTGTCGTTGAGCAGGTGCACGGCGGTGAAGGCCCCTGACGCCTCGAGCTTCGCCATGAAGTCTTCGGCGTCTTCCGCGCGGCGCGCGATCACCGTCATGGTGACCACGACTTCTCCGTTCTCCACATGCGGCGCCACCGACGACAGCATCACTGCCGGCGGCAGCGTGTCTTCGAGCGTGTTGAAGAACGTGGTCCACGAGAAGGTGCGCCGGCCGATGATGCTGTTGGCCTCGCGCGCGGCCGCCGTCACCAGCACAAGGGCCTGGTCGTCCACGCTTTGTTCGAGCTGCCGGGCCTGCTCGCGCAAGCCGGCCGCGGTCTGCTCGTCGGCGGCAATCTGCGTGCGCAGCTCCGTGCGGCGCGACGACAGCGTCACGAGGCGCGTGACGTTCCACGCCGTGAAGGCGACGACAATCAGCGCGATGAGGGCCGCGGCCAGATGGACGCGGCGCTCGTTATAGAAGGGGCGGGTGGAGAGGTTGGATTTCAGCATCCGCACGCAGGCCTAAAGGCCTGCGCTCCCCCTTTCTCGCAGCAGCAGCCCGAGCGGCGCGATCAGCGCGTCGGCGGCCGAGGGCTGCAGGTCGTCGAATTCGCGGCCCGTGAAGCCGGCCACCTGGCGCGGCTCGATGGACGCCACGGGCGCGTGCAGCCGCTCCGACAGGCTGCGCCGCACACCTTCGCCGCTCCACGCCGCGCCGCCGGCCAGCACCACGCGCTCGAAGCCGGCGCCCTGCAGCCGGTCTTCGTAGTACATCGCGGTCTGGTGCACGAGGTCGGGCAGCGTCTCGTCGCCCTCAACCGGCCGGTTGCGGAAGAACATCAGCGCATCGTCGCGCATGATCGCGAGCGTCTGCGATTCGCGCGTCGTGCTCACGAGCAGCCAGTCGCGCTCGGGCCGGCCGCGCCCCGCGAGCACCGCGTTGATCACGTTGTAGCTGGAGAGGTCGACGATGCCGGCGTGCATGCCGGCGGCGGCGCAGACATCTTCATACTGCCCGATGACGTCCTTGCGCGCGATCGTCACGACGAAGGTTCGGCCGCGCTCGCCATGCGGCGCGCCGGGGACGAAGGCCACCTGCGCGTCTTCGATGCGGAACGGCGCCGACTTGCGGACCTGCCAGTTGATGAGTTCGGACAAATCTTCCGATCGATCCGGCACCGTCTCGAACGGCACCAGCGACACCTTGGCGGCAAGATCGGGAATGATCAGGCCCGCGCGCTTCCCCTTCACGCCGGCGCGGCCCATCGCCCGCCGCAGCGCTTCGCCCACCGCCGCCGTGTCGATGATGTTGAGCGCGGTGAGCGACGGCACCACGGCGCCGTCGGGCAGCGCCTCCGAGGCCCACCCCTGCACCACCGGCTGCGCGCCTTTGCCCAGGCCCACAACGGTGACCCGATGGCTCGCGATTTCCACCGCGGCGGCCGGCGCGTCGGTCGAGAGCCACGTGCTCATTCGACGAACGTCACCTTGTTGATTTCGCGCAGCGTGGTCACGCCTTCCATGACGCGCTCGACGGCCGACTCGCGCAGGAACCGCATGCCTTCCTCGCGCGCCGCGCGCTTGATTTCCGAGGTCGGCCGGCGCTCCAGAATCATTTCGCGCACGCGATCGGTGAGGTCGAGCAGCTCGCAGATGGCCGTGCGGCCCTTGAAGCCGGTGCCGCCGCAGTCGATGCAGCCCGTGCCTTCGTAGAACTCCCGCGACGCGTAGATGTCGGGATCGAGCCCCGATTCCTCGAGCAGCGCGCGGCTGACCTCAACCGGTTTCTTGCAGCGATCGCAGATGCGCCGCACAAGCCGCTGGGCGAGCACGCAGTTGAGCGCGGCGACGAACTGATACGGCTCGACGCCCATGTTGAGGAACCGCCCGAGCACGTCGAGCACGTTGTTGGCGTGCACGGTCGTGAAGACCAGGTGGCCCGTCAGCGCCGACTGAATCGCAATCTGCGCGGTTTCGGGGTCGCGGATTTCGCCGACCATGATCTTGTCGGGGTCGTGCCGCAGAATCGAGCGCAGTCCGCGCGCAAACGTCAGGCCCTTCTTCTCGTTGATCGGGATCTGCGTAATCCCCTTCAACTGATACTCGACCGGGTCCTCGATCGTGATGATCTTGTCTTCGACCGACTTGATCTCCGACAGCGCCGCGTACAGCGTCGTGGTCTTGCCGCTGCCGGTCGGGCCCGTGACCAGCACCATGCCGTACGGCTCCGAGATGTACTTGCGGAACTGCCGCAGCTCCGCTTCGGGAAAGCCGAGGATGTCGAGCCGCAGCTCGCGGAACTGCTCGCTGATCGATTCCTTGTCGAGAATGCGGATGACCGCGTCTTCGCCGTGCACGCTGGGCATGATCGACACACGGAAGTCGATGTTCTTGCCCGCGAGCCGCACCTTGAAGCGGCCGTCCTGCGGCACGCGCTTCTCGGCGATGTCGAGCTCCGCCATGACCTTGATGCGCGAAATGATCGTCGAGTGGAAGCGCTTGTCGATCGGATTGACCGCCGGCTGCAGCACGCCGTCGATCCGGTACTTCACGTGCACCGCATCGTCCTGCGTCTCGATGTGGATGTCGCTGGCGCGGCGCTGCAGCGCGGTGAAGATCGTCGAGTCGACCAGCCGGATGATCGGGCTCTGGTCGCTGGTGATCTTCTCGACCGACAGCGCCTCGTCGCCCTTCTCGTCCTCGCGCACCACCTGGATGTGGAAGCTCTCGGTCGCCTCCTCCAGCACGCGCTGGCCGCTTTCGCTCTTCTTGAGGATGCGGTCGATCGCCGACGCCGTGGCCACGCGCACCTTGATGGGCGTCGCCAGCTGCAGCGCGAGCTCGTCGATGGTCGGCAGGTCGCTCGGGTCGGCCACGACGATGACCAGCGACGCGCCTTCGCGGCGGTACGGCACGAAGTGATACCGCAGCATCAGGTCGGCCGGAATGCTGCGGAACAGCTCGTGGTCGATCTGGAACTGCTCCAGGTCGACGAACTCCAGGCGGTAGCGCTCGGCCCGGCGGCGGGCTTCGGTCTGTTCGGCGGCGGCGTTGAAGGTGACGCTCATCGTTGGACGACGGAGGACAATTCGAATATCGGCAGATAGAGCGCCAGCAGCAGCACGGCGATGACCAGGCCCATGATGACCAGCAGCGTGGGCTCGATGATGGTGACGAACCGGCCGAGGGCGGTTTCGTTCTCCTCATCGTAGAAGTCCGCGACGCTCGTGAGCATCTCCTGCAGCGCGCCCGTGGACTCGCCCACTTCCACCATCTTCAGCGCCACGTCGGGGAACACGCGGCGGTCGCGCAGCGATTCGCCGAGCGACCGGCCCTCGCGCACCTCCTGCGCCACCGTGGCGAGCTCGCCCGCGACGAACCGGTTGCCAATCGAGCGGGCCGACGTTTCAATGGCGGCCACGAGCGGAATGCCGCCGCCGAGCAGCGTGGCGATGGTGCGCGCGACCTGCGCCACCGCAAAGCGCCGCGCGACGAGGCCGAAGAACGGGACGCCCAGCAGCAGTCGATCGAGCCGCGCGCGCTGGCCGGGCTGCCGCAGCCACACCGCCCCGCCGATCACGGCCGCGGCGACGATGGCGATCAGCGCGAGCCCGTTGGCGGCGGCCTGATTCGACACGCCGATGATCACGCGCGTGAGGAACGGCAGCTCCGCCTCGCCGCCGCCCACCTGCTCGTAGAACACGCCGAACTCGGGAATCACCTTGAACACGATGACGCCGACGACGCCGATCGACAGGAGGAAGAGGATGGCGGGATAGATGAGCGCGGAGACCGTCTTTTTCTTGACCGCCGTGACGACCTTGACGTGCTGCACGTAGCGGCGGATGACGAGCTCGAGGCTGCCCGACTTTTCGCCGGCCAGCAGCGACGCGACGTAGACGCCGGGAAACACGCCCTGCGCCTCGAACGCGTCCGACAGCGCGCTGCCGCTGCGCACGCGCTCGTGCACATCGTCGAGCACGAGCTTGAAGGCGGGGTTCGGGACGCGCTGGCGGAGGATGTCGAGCGACTGCACGAGCGGCATGCCCGCCTTGAGCAGCGTCGCGAGCTCCTGATTGAAGATGAGGAACTCGCCCGTCTTGATGCGCCCGCGCGAGGCGCGCGAGCTGAGCGCCAGGCCCGGCACGCGAAGGCCCGCGAGGCCGTCGAGGCGATCGGCCTTCAGCAGGAAGAAGCCCTTCTCTTCGAGATCCGCGCGCAGCCGTGATTCGCTGTCGGCGACGTAGGTCGCTTCCATCACTTCCCCGGTCGACGTCCCCACGCGGCAGCGGTACTGCATCAGAGGAAATTCAGAGTTGGTGAGTTAAGAGTTCAGAATTACTGGACTCCAGCAAACGCCAACACCTTTCGTACGTAGTCGCGGGTTTCTTTGTACGGGGGCACCCCGCCGAAGCGCTGTACGGCGCCGGCGCCGGCGTTGTAGGCGGCGATGGCGAGGCGTACTTCGAAGCGATCGAGAAGGCTGCGCAGGTGCCGGACGCCGGCATCGATGTTTTCCGCCGGGTCGTACGCGTTCCGCACGCCGTATTCACGCGCCGTCGCGGGCATCAGCTGCATCAGCCCCATCGCGCCCTTGTGCGAGCGCGCCTTCGGCTTGTAGGCGGACTCGACCTTGATCACCGCGCGCACCAGATTCGGATCCACGTCGTGCGCTTCGGCCGCCTTCGCGATGAGCGCCTCGACATGCGCGGGCGCCACGAGCGCAGGCGCCACCGGAACGTCCTGAACGCGCGGAACCGGAACCGAACCCATGGAACGAGGAACCGGTGGAACCCAGGGAACTTCGTCCGGCGTCACCTTCGCCACGAGCCCGCGCGCCATGATCATTTCGCCCCCGCTGCGAAGCGACAGCACCACCGTGTCACCCTCGAACCGATGCGCCGCCACGTTCACCGTGCGGCCCGACGTGAGATAGACGATCTCCGCAGACGCGGGACTCAGGAATCCGAACCCGACGAACCAGACGAACCCCAGGAACCTGAGAACCTTCAAGTTCACTTTGCCGGCTCCACAAACGCGTGATACACGCGCATGCTCAGCTCGCGCGGGTCGCCGCCCGCGCCCGGAATCTGTGCCGGCACGAACGCCTTGTCGGCTTCGAGCTTGATCTCCACGGTTTCTGCATCGCCGAGCTGCGCGGCCGTCAGCGGCAGCCGGTGCAGCACAGGATCCTTGGCCGTGATCTGGAACTGGTGCGCCTGCACGCCGTTGACGAACACCGTGATCACCTGCGGCGCGCCCGGAAACAAGTCGGGGCGGCCGTCGGTTTCGAGATAGAGCGTGCTGTTGGCGCGTGGATTCCGGAACGCGAGCGTGCCGGTCTTCTTCATCCACTGCCATTCGCGTGCCGGATCCTCGGGCGCCATCTCGAGCGAGTGCCAGCCTTCGCGGAATGCGAGATAGACGTTCTCGGACTGCGGCAGCAATTCGAGCGTTCCCACCGTGTATTCGCGCCCTTTGCCCTCGCCCTGCAGCGGCAGCCGGTTCTCGATGGTCGGGCCGTTATAGAGGCCGAGCGTCACCGTCGCGGGTCCCTGGTACGGAAAAACGGGCATGAAGACCGTGCGCGTGTATTGCACTTTCTGCCCGGGCTTCCACTGCGACGTGGGAATCGCCGGGTCGTGATCGTCGGTCCACATCTGCTGCCCTTCGCTGTCGAGGAAGTGCACGAACACGCGATAGTCGCCGTCGATCTTCGCGCCGGGCGCGACGTCGAACGTGTACGTGAGATCCACCGGGCTGCCGAGCGGCAGCCGCGTCTTCGAGGCCGTGAAGCCAGGCGTGGCCACGGGGGCCGCGTCTTCGGCTCCGCCGCACGCAACAAGACCAAGCGGGGCAACGAGCAGGGCGCAGGCAAACAAGCGTCGCATCAGGAGATGGTCCTCGGTTGGGGGAAAAACGTATGGTAGCGTCTTTCTCGTATCTCCTGCAATATGTTAGGCTTGCCGCCTTTGCAGCTCAGCTTCCCGGTGTAAACGCCACATGACATCCGACGCCCTTGGACTTGTCGAAACCCGCGGCCTGATTGGCGCCATCGAGGCGGCCGACGCCATGGTCAAAGCCGCCAACGTGATCCTTGTCGCCAAGGAGTACATCGGCGCCGGCTACGTCACCGTCATGGTGCGCGGCGACGTGGGCTCGGTAAAGGCCGCCACTGACGCCGGCGCCGCCGCCGCGCGTCGCGTGGGCGAGCTCATCTCGGTGCACGTCATCGCGCGGCCGCACGCCGAGCTCGAGCGCATCCTTCCTGGCCCACCTCCCGCCTCCGCGCCTGGCGGCGCTGCGGCCGGCAAGCCGTCCAAGGGATAAGAAACAGCCGTGGCCACGGCATCATCATCAGATCGCGATCGCGACCTCCTTTCGACGCAGGAGGCCCGTACGCTTGCGCGCCGCGCCAAGGCCGCCGCGCCGGCCATGGCCGAGCTCTCCCAATCCCAGATCGACGCCATCGTCGACGCCTGCGCCGCGGCCGCGACGGCCAACGCCGCCGCGTTTGCGCAGATGGCGGTCGACGAAACGGGCTACGGCAACGTGCCCGACAAGATTCAGAAGAACCTGTTCGCGTCGAAGACGATTTACGACTTCATCCGGCCGATGAAGACGGTGGGCGTCATCGCGCGCCACGACGAGCGCAAGGTCATCGAAATCGCCGAGCCGTTCGGCGTCGTCGCGGGCGTGGTGCCCTCGACCAATCCCACGTCGACGGCGATCTACAAAATCCTGATCGCGCTCAAGGCGCGATGCCCCATCGTGCTGAGCCCGCATCCGTCGGCCGCGCGCTGCATCACGCGCGTGGCGGAAGTGATGTGCGACGCGGCGTGCCGGGCCGGCGCGCCCGAAGGTGTCATCAACTGGATGACCACCGTCTCGCTCGAGGGGACGCAGGAGCTGATGAAGGCGCGCGAGGTGGCGGTGATTCTGGCCACCGGCGGCATGGGCCTGGTGCGCGCGGCCTACAGCTCGGGCAAGCCGGCGTATGGTGTGGGCCCGGGCAACGCGCCGTGTTTCATCGAGCGCACGGCGAACGTCGCGAAAGCGGTTGAGGACATCATTGCCGGCAAGACGTTCGACTACGGCGTGCTCTGCTCGTCGCCCAATTCGGTGATTCTCGACGAGCCGATCGCCGGCGACGCGAAGCGCGAATTCCAGCAGCGCGGCGGGTATTTCCTGTCGGCGGCGGAGGCCGAGCTGCTCGCGAAGACCCTGGTCACGCCGCAGCGGCTGCCCAATCCAAAGATGGTCGGCAAGTCGGCGATGGTGGTGGCGGAGCTGGCCGGCATCAAGGCGCCGGAAGGCACGCGCGTGCTGATTGCCGAGCTCACCGGCGTGGGCCGCGACTTCCCGCTCTCGATCGAAAAGCTCTGCCCGGTGCTGTCGTCCTACACCGTGCGCGACTGGCAGGAAGGCTGCGAGCGGTCGATGCAGATTCTCCGGTACGGCGGCATGGGCCACACCATGTCGATCCACTCGGAGAACGAGAAGGTCATCATGGAGTTCGGGCTGCGCAAGCCCGCCTTCCGCATCTCGGTGAACACGCCGTCGACGTTCGGCTCGATCGGCCTCACGACGGGCCTCGACCCGTCGATGACGCTCGGCTGCGGCGGCTGGGGCGGCAACATCACGTCGGACAACATCTCGCCGAAGCATCTGCTCAACATTAAACGCCTCGCCTGGGAGACGAAACCCGTGAACCGCACGAGCCCCTCGCTGCCGAAGCTGGCGGCAAAGCCTGTGGTGAAGAGCATCCCCGCGGCCGAGCTGTCGTCGCGTATCGACGCCTTTCTGGCTGGCCGGGGGATCAGACCCGGCGAAGCGCGCTCCAGCGCGCCGGAAGCCAAATCAACAGATCAGCAGATCAGCAAATCAACAGATTTCGTTTGCGAGGCGGACGTGCGAGAAGCCATCGCGCAGAAGCGCAAAATCGTGCTCGGCGAAAAGACCATCGTGACGCCCGCCGCGCGCGATCTGGGCGAGGCGCACAAGGTGTTCGTCCAGGCGTCCTGGCGCGGCTAGCGTCCTGAGGGCGGATCCCAGATCACAGGCTTCCGATGCGCCGGCGCGACGGGCACTGCCCTGGCTGGCTGCACGTACTTGGGCCAGTCGGGCGGCAGTTCATCGCTGAGCGCGTAGATGCGGACGCGCGGCTCGGACTGCAATTCGACGATGGGCGGCTGATCGAGAAATGCCAGCTCGCCCGGCCGTGTGAACCGTTCCCGCAGCAGTGCCTCTTCGGAATCGTCGATCAAGACATACGTCACATAGCCCGCATCCTCCAGCGCCGCGCGTGCACGCGCCAGCAAGCCGCTGTCCAGCCAGTCGTAGCGGACCGTCAGGCGGCCGCCGTAGTACCGCAGGCTTCCGCTGTGATGCATCGTGAAGAAGGCCGCATTCGGCGGAAGGGCTTCGCGCACGTAAGCGCCGATGACCGCAAAGCGATGCTCACCATGCCGAAAGCCGAACGGCCGTTCGCGCGCGGTAAACCAGGCGCTGTGGGTCGCGACGATCACGATGGCCGCCACGAGAAGCGCCCGGCGCATCGCCGGACGCGCGCGGCGCGCGAGCGCGAGGGCGCCGGCCGCCGTCATGATGAAGATGGCCGGGTACGCCGGCAACAGAAAGCGAAGGAACCACCACTCGTTGAAGACCAGGTACGGAAGATACGACGCCGTGATCAGCGCCGCGAAGACGGCAAGCGCGCGCAGCGGTGGTTGCGTGAAGCCGCGGAGCCAGCCGTAGGCGGCAAGCAGGCAGAAGAGCAGCCCCTGACTCTGCCACATCCACGTCGCGTAGTTCACGGCGTTGGGCGCGATGAAGTCGGCGCTGTACAACTTGTCAACCGAGCCATACCCTGGGCGCAGCGGCGATCCGTACAGGTGGTTGTTGAACCAGGCCAGGAAGATGACGAACGGCAGCAGCGCCCCGGCGTAGAGGGACAACTTCCTGATACGCCGTGCCGGCTGGCCGGTGTGCGTCCAGATGAGCCAGACACCAATGACGGCGAGCGGCGCGAGGTTCGGCCGGACCAGAATCGCGAGCCCCGCGAGTGCGCCGGCCGTGACCGGCGCTGCGTCGCGGGCTCGGATCAGTGCCAGCAGATACAAGGTCCAAAGCGCCGCGGCGGGCACGTCGCTCATCGGCCAGAGTCCTGAATAAATGACCGCGGGACTCAGGGCGAGCAGCCCTGCGGCCGCCAGACCTGCCTCCGCACTCTCCAGCCGTCGTCCCAGGAAGTACGTGGCGATCACGAGGGCGCCGGCCGCGGCAGGCACGACAAGAAACGCGCCCCACGTGCCGAAGACCAGCAGACCTGCGGCCATCAGCAGCGGGAGTCCAGGCGGATAGCTCGGCACGATCGTGTCCGGCAGCGGGCCCGGTCCGTATCCGAGCGGTATGAGGAATTGCGTTCGCTCCGGCAACGAGCCCAGATGGACGGCGGGCGGCGTGACGATCAATGTGCCGTCCAGCCACAGGTAGGCCTGACTGACGTAGCCGAACGGATCGGGTCCGGCCGCGGTCTTCACGCCGAACCAGAAACTGACCGCAAAGGCGGCCAGGGCCAGGAGCGCCGCGGTGGTCGTCGAGGGCCTCATGAACTGCCGGGGCATCCTATCCTCGTACGCCCGCAACCTGAAGCGTTAATTGACGTTACGGTTGACCTGATATCGCGCAGGTGCTACTCTCATGCTCGCTTTCTATCCCAGCAGAAAGCGTTGGCGAAAGCATGAGACACACATTACCAACGCTGATCCTGCTCGGTGCGTTCACGGCTGCCTGTGGCGGCGGTAAGCGCCCGGTCGTTACCCCCCCAGTTCCCTCTCCCGAGGCTCAGGCCCCGGCTCCCGTCGCGGTCCAGGCGCCGACGCCGCAGGATCCCATCGACGTGCTGATTGCCGAGTCCGAGCGGCGCTTTGCCGAAGGGCGGAAGCACCTCGAGGGCGGCCACCTCGAGCAGGCCCGGCTGGCGTTCGATCTGTCGATCGAAATGCTGCTGGAGTCGCCCTACGGCGCGCGCACCGAGCCCCGCCTGCGGCTGCACTTCGACCGGCTGGTCGACCGCATCAACGCGCTCGAGGTGATCGCGCTTCGCCAGGGCGACGGCTTCACCGAGAAGCGCGCCGAGGCGGCGGTCATCGACGCGCTGCTGACCAACGCCACATTCGCGCCGCCGGAAGCGTCGGACAAAACGCGCGAATCGGTCACCGAAGACGTCGCGCAGTTCGGCACCTTCCCCATCGCCCTCAATTCGCGCGTGCTCTCGTACGTCGAGGCGTTTCAGGGATCGCTGCGTCCGTTCCTCACCGACGGCCTCACGCGCGCCGGCCGCTACATGCCGATGATCGAGCGCGTGTTCCGCGAAGAAGGCGTGCCGCTCGAGCTGGCGTACGTGCCGCTGATTGAAAGCGCGTTCAAGCCGTCGGCGAAATCGCGCGTGTCGGCGCAGGGCGTGTGGCAGTTCATGGTGCCCACCGCGCGCGACTTCGGCCTGCGCTACGACTGGTTCATCGATGAGCGGTCCGATCCTGAAAAATCCACCGTCGCCGCCGCGCGATATCTGAAGATGCTCCACAAGATCTTCGACGGCGACTGGGCGCTCGCGCTCGCGTCGTACAACGGCGGCCAGGGCCGCGTGCAGCGCGCCGTGAAGAACTCCGGCATCAACGACTTCTGGGGCCTCACGCGCACGTCGAGCTATCTGCCGCGCGAAACGCGCGAGTACGTGCCGATGATCATGGCCGCCATGGTCATCGCGAAGAACCCGGCGAAGTACGGCTTCGAGCTCACGCCGCTCGCGCCGCTCGCCTACGACAAGGTGAAGGTGCCGGCTGCCGTCGACCTGCGCCGCGTCGCCGAATGGGCCGACGTCTCGCTCGACGCCATCGAAGAGCTCAACCCCGAGCTGCGCCGCTGGACGACGCCGGTGGATTATCCGGGCTACGAACTGAAGGTGCCGTCGGGCCGCGGCGTGCAGCTCGAACAGCGGCTCGCGACAGCCGATCCCGACGAACTGGCCGCCTTCAAGCGCTACACCGTGCGCCGCGGCGAGACGCTCGCCGGCGTCGCGCGCAAGCACAGCATGACGCGCACCGAGCTCGCGGTCGCCAACGGCCTCAGCACGCGCGCGCGCCTGCGCACCGGCCAGCGCCTGATCATCCCGCGCCCGCAGGCCACGGCCCTCGCGGCCAACTCCTCGAGCGCCCGCCCGCCCGTGCAGCGCGCCTCGCGCACGACCTCGACGCCGGCCCAGATCACGTACCGCGTGAAGAAGGGCGACACGCTGTCAGCCATCGCCGCGCGCCACGACGTCACGGTGGCCGACATCAAGCGCTGGAACAAGCTCCGCTCGAACGCGCTCAAGATCGGCGCAAGACTGACGATCCACAGGTAAGCACAGGTAAGTGCGGGTGAGGCACGGGTAAGCGGGGTGAGTCCGCGCTTACCCTCTCACCTGTGCCTTACCTGCAATCACCCGCGCTCACCCGGTGAGCACTTTCTTCGCCACTTCCCCGTAACCCTCTGACCCCGGCTGCCCCCCGACTTTGCACTGTCGGTGGACATGCTCGCGCGACTCCGCACCGCCACCATCGTCGGCATCGAAGCCATCCGCGTCGATGTGGAAGTCGAGGTGGTCGACATCGGCATGCCGCACTTCGGCATCGTCGGCCTGCCTGACGCGAGCGTGCGTGAGAGCCGCGATCGCGTGCGAGTGGCCATCCGCAACTGCGGGTTCACCTTTCCCCGGCACAAAGTCATCATCAGCCTGTCGCCGGCCGATGTGCGCAAGGCAGGCGCGGCGTTCGATCTGCCGATTGCCATCGGCATACTCGCGGCGGCCGGACACGTGCAGCGCACCAACTTCGACCACTGGCTGTTCATCGGCGAGCTTGGCCTGAACGGCGCCGTGCTGCCGGCGCGCGGCGTGCTGCCGGTGGCGGTGCACGCGCGCAAGTCGGATGTCAGGTCGCTGATGCTGCCTGCCATGAATGCGCCCGAAGCCGCGGTCGTCGGCGGCGTCGGCCTGTTTCCGGCGCGCAGCCTCGTGGAGGCCGCCGGCATTCTCGACGGCCAGGCCGATCCCGCGCCGATTGGCGCCTCGCGCGCGCTTCCCGGATCGCCCGTGCCCGATCTCTCGGACGTGCGCGGTCAGCCGCTCGCGCGACGCGCGCTCGAAATCGCGGCCGCCGGCGCGCACCACCTGCTGCTGTCCGGTCCGCCGGGCGCGGGCAAAACCATGATGGCGCGCCGTCTGCCCGGCATCCTCCCGCCGCTGGATGACGATGAGGCGATGGAGGTGACGGCGATTCATTCGGTGGCGGGGGTGCTGCCGGCGGGGGCGAGCCTGGTGCGCGTGCCGCCGTTCCGCGCGCCGCATCACACCATTTCGGATGCCGCGCTGGTGGGCGGCGGATCGAATCCGCGGCCCGGCGAAATTTCGCTGGCGCACGAGGGCGTGCTGTTCCTCGACGAGCTGCCGGAGTTTTCGCGGCGCGCGCTCGAAGTGCTGCGGCAGCCGCTCGAGGAGGGCGCGGTGTCGATCGCGCGCGCGTCGCGGGCGGTGCGCTTCCCTGCCCGCTTCGCGCTCGTGGCCGCGATGAATCCCTGCCAGTGTGGATTCCATGGCGACGGAACCGGCCGGTGCATGTGCACGCCGCAGATGAAGGCACAGTATGCGGGCAAGCTGTCGGGCCCGCTGCGCGATCGGATCGATCTGGCGGTGGACGTCGCGGCGCTGCCGATTTCCGCGCTGGGAGGCGCGGCCGGCGCTGAGCCGAGTGCCGCGGTGCGCGCGCGCGTACTGGCCGCGCGCGAGCGTCAGCGGGCGCGAGGCGTGCTCAACGCGCGGCTCGACGGTCCGCGGCTCGTCGAGGCGTGTGCGCTGGATGACGGCGCGTGGCAGCTGCTCGAGAAGGCGGGCACGAAACTCGGCCTGAGCGCGCGCGGCGTCAATCGCGTGCGCAAGGTCGCCCGCACGATCGCCGATCTCGCCGGCGAAGACGCCGTGCGCTGGGACCATATCGCCGAAGCGCTGCAGTTCCGGATGCTGCAGTGAAAATCCGCTCACCGCCTGATCGCAAGTACTGCTGCAGCGCTGCTGCAGCCGACGAGCGACAGGCAACTCAGCGTAGAGTGGTCACCGAGTTCGCCGCTCGCGGCTGAGCGGCAGGTCGTTAGCCGGACCATCGTGATGACGCGGAGGCTGAGATGAAGAGTTCGCCTCGGACGCTGAGCCGATTGGAAGAAATGCGGCTCCTCGGCGGCGCGGTTGTTCAGCCATTCCTTGCTGCCGCCCTCGCATTTACCACCTTCCCAGTATTTCTCCTTGACCGGGAAGGGCAGACGTTGGGGGGCGGGTATCCGTCGAATCCGACCGACGCCGCCTTGTCTGTGGCCGTAGGCGCTGGCATCGTGGCTGCCGTGGTGACGTTGCTCGGCGTGCTGCCCACGGCGGTGTGGCTGCTGAAACGCCGGCGGCCGACTCTCCGGGAATCGCTCTCATTCGGCCTTGGATTCGGCATCTTGCCGTACGTCCTTATGGGCACTGCGGCAGGCCGGACATACGGCCCGTCAGGACTCCTCCGGGGCCTTGCGTTTTCCTCGATGCTTGGCTTGAGCGGTGCGGCGGTGTTCTGGGTCATTGCTCTTCGACCGCACAGATCTCGCCACGATGGGGCCGGCTAACACGCCGCTGCGCCCGACGAGAGGCGGAAGGATCGAAGTAGACTGAGGCCCCGAAGGCGCCGCTCGCGGCTGAGCCGGCAAGTCGTCAGCCAGGCAGGCGGGGTGCCGATGCGAAAGCTTCAAGAGTGCATCGAGACGAAGCCCCCCCGAGGTTCGCCGAGGTGAACGCCGAAACGAAGGCATCGATCATGCCCCCCCCCACGATCTCGAACCAGTCTGACCAAGAACAGAGCGCGGCTCTCGACGACGCAGGTCGAGGTCGTCGGCGACGAGATCGCATTCGTCACGCAGGCGCTCTACCAGAACCCGATTGACCGGACTCGATCTGTCGCTTCGACGCGCTCGAATCACGGCCTCTGTGCAGGTCCGGCATGCCGACGTCATGACGGCATTCAAGCCAAACACCCGCCCACGGCGGCGACCGTCCCTGCCGCCAGTGGGCATCGACTCAAGGGACAATCTTCCCGACGACTTTGCGGAGTTATCGCTCCATTCTGAGGAGTACCAGAGAGTCGCTCTATTTTCCTGTGATTTGAGCGCAGACTCGCTCGATCATTTGCTTGCCCCTGGAATCTGGCAGCGACAACTGGCATTGCAGGAAATCTACGATTCGCGAAGAGCTTCCCAGCACACGTTCCAACTGGGGCCCGTGGCGTGGCAAGGTTTCCTCGACAGCGAAGGTTTCGATCTTGAATTTGGCGGGATCAGATCCGACCGGATCCACGAGCACAACGTTCAAATTAGGTTTCAGATCCACCTCTCGACCGCCGATGGTGACGACCTGCCGTTTGCGGTTGTAGCTCATTTCGAGTTCTAAGCCGCCGTAGCTTATTGACGTGTAATGAGTGTCTCGCGTGGCCGAAGACGAAACGCCACGACGGCTGCCTGTCAGATGCCAGCCAGGCTCCCCGCGCCAGAGTACGATTACGTCAGTACGTTCGCTGTCGGGTGCCACCCGCTTTATCCAGGTAGCCAAAACCGTCGGAGAGACTTGTCGCGTTTCGGCAGACTGGTATTCACGCCCTTCGAACCCGGGTGGTGGTACGGATCTCTGGCTCGGTTCAAACGCGCAAAGAAGCAGTAAGAGCCCAGTCTTATACATCCCGAGCCTCGCAGACTATTGAACTCTTAACAGCCATACATCATAGACCCAGCCGTCACGCTCCTCCCACACGGACTTAGCTCGCTGCAGGAAGAGATTGCCGTAGCGGTCGCGTTTCTGCGCACTGCTGTAGTCCGTTCGAATCGCCATCAGTCCGACTGAGCTGAGTGGACGCAACTCATGGCCCTCAGAAACGCCGTTGTGATTGGAATCGGTCCAGGCCAGTAGCTTCGCGAAGGCACGATCCGAATTGTCGATCACGCCGTCACGATTGTCGTCGAGTGCCTTCAACGCTTCGAACCCATTCTTGGACGGGTATGGTGGGGTGTGGTTCCCAAATAACTCGGCACCGTTGTCGATCCGGCCATTGCCGTTTCGGTCCATCGCAAGAAATGCGTCATCGGATCCGGCCCGCGTCCAAGCTATAAGTTCATTCCTCCCATTCGTGTCGAGATCAAATTGAACACCGCCTACAGCATCTGTGAGGTCGAAGCCGTTTCTGGCGACGTCGAGGATGAGGGGGGAGTTGCACTCAGGACATCCCGAGCCGTTAGCGGGCAGTGGGTCCTCAGGTTCTTCAGGTTCTCCGTCACTTGCGCAATCCTCAAAGGCGTAGCCTGCCGTCGTTCCAGAAATAAAGACGCTATCTGTTCCCATTGAAGCCGGATATCCGAGGTAAAAATCCTTCTCCTCGTATTGCATTCCAGTCCTTGCTTCGTCACCGTTGTACATAACGGCAGCGGTGTGCTCGACCTGCACCGACCAGCGGTCATCAAAAAAATCGTAGTTGTGATAAATGCCGACCGTTGAAATGTCGATAAAGTTCACGGCTTTTTCGATACGTCGAGGTATGCATTCTTTAATGAACCACGTTGTGTACGCGAATGTCTCTGGATTTGCCCAGCAGTCGCCACCAGAGGACGTGTCCCACACTTCCCCGCTTGCGGGATATCGCATCCAGCTGCCATTGACCGTCGTTTCGTTGAGATGCGAAACGGGGAATACGTAGGCCGCTGGCTCATATGTTTTGATATTTACCCAGCCTCCTCCTGAACACTCCTCTTCAATGGCCATATCGTCGATGACCTCCGCTGACGGCCCCGACCCAGCATCAGGACTTGGCTCGGCAAGCCGCCGGGCCGGTCGTCTCTCAAGGTCACGACGACGCCGCGCCTCCGCGTCCGCCTTGACCGCGGAATAATGCCGCTCAATGTCGGCTGGATTGACCCGGGCGCCGAGCATTTGATACAAGCCGCTGATCCGCTTGGCTTCCTGGGCTATGTCATCTCCCAAACGAATCACGGCATATCTGTTCGATCGCTTGTCTATTACCCAAAAAATTACAGTTGCCCGATCCTTGCTCATGGGAATCTGGCTCAAGGTATAACGCCGTCTCCCCTTTCCGTCCGAGGTCAGCGTGGCCTCAGGTACGGATTCATCGCTCACAGGCATCTCTTGAAGATTTAGGTGTCGACGAACGTTCGGTCTGTTCTGCTGCTCGGCGGACATAAAAACGCCGGAACCAACCGAAACAACCAACCACATACCAATGATCGCGAGCAGGGAGCGTGTTGACATTGTGCGTCTCCTACATAGCTGCGTAGACGACATATCGGCTGCTTATCACGCTCCTGACGCCTGAATCCGTACCGGTAGGCGTGGCCGCCGAGGCTATGACGTTGCCAACGACGCTGGGGGGGGGTGAGTATGGATCAATGCGGCTTCGTCTGCAAGAGCGGCATTCCATCCTTAGCGACGGGCCCTCAAACTTTGGGACAGCTGTATGGGGTTGGCACTACACGGACGCGTCGTGCTCCTCCAAGAGCCGCAGGCCCCTTGCACAGGGCTCGCCGATCGGCGGTCCAAGTCCCCGCTCCCATCGACTGAGGTGCCCGGGTCGAGCGCGAGCCGACGGGCAAGCCCTCCTGCGATAAGCCTTGGCGTTCCCTCCTACGCAGAAGCTTCTACCCGAAACCCTCAGGCGCAGGGGCGAGGTTCGTACCCGAGGAACCGAATTAGCCCGGGCAGGGAGCGGGATCCCGGGGTAGTCCTGCCCCGTTCCCAATTGAAGACAGTCGCCTCGGAAACCCCTAGCCGCTTGGCAACGTCGCGCTGGAAAAGTCCCAAGTCAAGCCGCCGGGCTCTCACGTGGTCGCCGACCGTCCGGAGTTCGGCCGGATAAGCGGAATCCCTGAGCCTCTTGCCCGAAATCCGCACCCTGCAAAAAGGCAACGCGGGGATGCCCGTGCGGGTTCGACGGCGACGGCAGCGGCCGCTGCAAATGCACGCCGGTGATGAAGGCGCAATATGCGGGCAAGCTGTCGGGGCCGCTGCGCGATCGCAGCTCCTGGTGTTGACTCGCGTCTTACGACCTGCGCCGGGTGCCACCCGCCGTCTTGTGCTGCGTCAGGACCAACGCGTGGTTCGCGCTTTTGAGGCCGAGGAGAGATCCGGCGGGCCGGACGGACTCTATAGGGTCAGTTTGGTGGGATTGGCACGCGGGCCGTACATCTTGGAGTTCCTGTTGGCAACCGCCAAGACCACCTTCCCTTCAGCGATCAGGATTGATGTGCACTAGCCGCAGGCGACCCTCTTAGCACCTTCGTGGGCCGTGAGGCCCGTCGTTGGTTTCGGCAACTAACGGCGCCGCTAGTTTCAACAGGTTTTCCACAAAAAGTCAGGCGGCACGTTGCAGAAACCTACTCGTTCCGGAACGAGTAGATTTCTGCAGACGCCGATTGCCCTAACTCGCCTGCAAAAGGCGGCAGTTTCTGAGATAAACCGATGGGCCCGCCTACGGCTGAGCTTGCCGCTTCCCTCCGTCCCCTACCTCATGCTACCCTGTAGCACCTCTGCAACGACGGGCCCGCTCCCCTGCTGGCCACCATAGACAGGCCGTTCTCGAACCATTAAGCATGCGCTCGACCCGTTACACGATCCTCGTCGCGAACCGCGAATCCGGCGTCGTCCGCCGCTTCACCCTGCCGCTCAAGCCGGTGGTGCTGGGGCTGCTCGCGATCGTCGCCGTGCCTGTCCTGATTGGGCTGGGGGCCCGGTGGTCTGCACGGACGGAGCTCGCCGCGCTGCAGCAGGCGAATGAGGCGTACCGGCTCGAGAACGACAGCTACCGGCAGGCCACGGGAGAGCTGGCGGGCCAGGTGGCCGCCCTCCAGACCGCCGTCGATCAGCTCGGCAACGACGCCAACCTCGCCCCCGAAACCCAACGCGCCATCGCCAACCTGCCCAAGGGTCTTCGCGACCGCGCCATGGGCGGCGGGGCCAACGACAACGTGCAGCCCGAAACCACGATCGGCGTGCTGCGCGGCGTGCTCAACGTCATCGACGCGCAGATTTCGAGCGTGCGCTCGGCCGTCGAACGGCAGCAGATTCTCGCCAACGCGACGCCGTCCATCTGGCCGACGGCCGGCTGGCTGACGTCAAGCTTCGGCGGCCGCGTCGACCCGTTCACGGGCGGCCGCGACTATCACGCCGGCCTCGACATCTCGGCCGACAAGGGCAAGCCCGTGCGCGCCACGGCCGACGGCACCATCAACGAAGCCGGCTACTCGGGCAACTACGGCAACATGGTGCTGGTCAGCCACCGCTTCGGCCTGTCCACGCGCTACGGCCACCTGTCGCGCCTCGCGGTGTCGCGCGGCCAGACCGTCCGCCGCGGCGACGTGATCGGCTACGTCGGCTCCACCGGCCGCTCCACCAGCCCGCACCTGCACTACGAAGTCCTGCTCAACGGGCAGGCCATCAACCC
>JAKFEY010000087.1:0-13714 GCA_036675475.1 Vicinamibacterales bacterium | reverse complement strand
GAGCCGGTCGAGCCGCGCCAGCGCGGCCAGCGCGCGGTCGTCGGGGCCCGCGTCACGAATCGAGCGCGACAGCAGCGTGCGCGCCGCACCGGTGTCGCCGCGGCCCATCGCGGCCACGCCGTCCTGCAGCAGCGCTTCCTGCTCGCGCTGCCGCTCGGCCAGCGCCAGCCGGGCCCGCTCGATGTACGCGCGCGCGCGCTGGTGCCCGCGATCGATGAACAGCACCCGCGTCCAGATGTGGATGGCCTCCTCGTGACGGCCCGCGAAATAGCGATCGAGGCCCGCAACCAGCAGATCTTCGATCTGCGGACCCGGCGTGGCCTCGTCGTGAATGTCGCGCATGTGAACCCTCGAATTATACTTTCGGCTATGGCCGTCATCGAGTGCATTCCGAACATCAGCGAAGGCCGCAGCTCCGAAGTTGTCGAGGCGTGCGCCCAGGCGGTGCGCGGCGTGCCCGGCGTGCGGCTGCTCGACCTTTCGTCCGACGCGTCGCACCACCGTTCGGTGCTCACCTTTGCCGGCGATCGCGAGCCGGTCAAGCAGGCCGTGCTCGCGTTGTTTGCCGCGGCCGTGCCGGCCATCGATCTCCGCGCGCACAAGGGCGAGCATCCCCGCCTCGGCGCCGTCGACGTGGTCCCCTTCGTCCCCATCGAGGGCGTCACGATGGCCGAGTGCGTGGCACTGGCAAAGGAAGTCGGCGAGGAAGTCGCGAAGCGCTTCGCCGTGCCGGTCTATCTGTATGAGGACGCGAGCGCCAATCCCGCGCGCAAGAATCTCGAGGACATCCGCCGCGGCGAGTTCGAGGGTCTCGCCGCGAAGATGGCGAAGGACGGCTGGGCGCCCGACTTCGGCCCCGCGGCGCCGCACGCATCGGCCGGCGCCACCGTGATTGGCGCGCGCATGCCGCTCATCGCCTACAACATCAACCTCAACACCAACCGCCTCGAGGTCGCGAAAAAGATCGCTAGTGCCGTGCGCCACTCGAGCGGCGGCCTCCGCTTCGTCAAAGCGATGGGCGTCGAACTGGCCGACCGCGGCATCGTCCAGGTCTCGATGAATCTTACCAACTACGAGAAGACGCCGATCTTCCGCGTGTTCGAGATGGTGAAGCGCGAGGCGGAGCGGTACGGCGTGATGGTGCTGGAAAGCGAAATCGTAGGGCTCATCCCGAACGGCGCGCTCACCTCAGCCGCCGAGTTTTATCTTCAGATCGAAGGCTTCAAACCGGAGCAGGTGCTCGAAAACAAACTGCGGGGGTAGCAGGAGCGGGCTTGAGCCGGCCCCTACCCTTCTTCCGATCCCCGGCTCGGCCCGATGCCGAAGCCCCGCATCTTCCTATAAAGATTGCTGCGCTCGACGCCGAGCACATCCGCGGTGCGCGAGATGTTGCCCTGCTGCGCCGCGAGCGCGCGCAGGATGTAGTCGCGCTCGAACCGATCGCGGGCCTGGTGCAGCGGCGTGATCGTGCCCGGCTCCCCCTCGTCGAACGGCACGGGCGCCGACGCGCCCTCGAGAAACGCGAGATCGCCGGCGGTGATCACATCGCCCGGCACCATGATCATCAGCCGCTCCATCGTGTTGCGCAGCTCGCGCACGTTGCCCGGCCACGGGTACGACGTAAGCACCGCGAGCGCGGATGCATCCACCGCCTTCGCGCGCCGCCCGTACTCGCGCGCGAACTCGTTGATGAAGTGCTCGGCCAGCCGCGGGATGTCCGCCTCGCGATCGCGCAGCGGCGGCACGAAGATCGGGATCACGTTCAACCGGAAGTACAGGTCCTCGCGGAAGCGGCCCTGCCGGATTTCCGTGGTGAGATCCTTGTTCGTCGCTGCAATGACGCGCACGTCAACCTTCACGCCCGACGTGCGGCCGACCGGCTCCACCACCTGCTCCTGCAGCGCGCGCAGCACCTTGGCCTGCGTTTTCAGGCTCATGTCCGCAATCTCGTCGAGGAACAGCGTGCCGCTGTCGGCCGCTTCGAACCGGCCGCGCCGATCCGCGACCGCGCCGGTAAACGCGCCCTTCACATGGCCGAACAGCTCCGACTCGATCAGCTCCTCGGGAATCGCCGCGCAGTTCACCTCGACGAACGGCCCCGAGCGCCGCCGGCTCAGGCCGTGGATGGTGCGCGCGACCAGCTCCTTGCCCGTGCCGTTCTCGCCGTAGATCAGCACGCGCCCGTTGGTGGGCGCCGCCATCGCCACCTGCTCGCGCAGCTGCGCCATGACGTAGCTCTCGCCCACCATGGTGAGGCGCTTGTCCATGCTCGCGCGCAGGCGCCGGTTCTCTTCCTCGAGCCGCCGCTGGCGAATGGCGTTGCGCACCACGAGCACGGTTTTCTCGAGCGACAGCGGCTTCTCGACGAAGTCGAAGGCGCCCATCTTGATGGCGCGCACCGCGCTCTCGATGTTGCCGTGCCCCGAAATCATCACCACCGCGGAGTTCACCCGCCGCTGCCCCAGCTTCTCGAGCGTCACCAGCCCGTCCATGCCGGGCAGCCAGATGTCGAGCACGATCACGTCGTAGTGCCGCCGCGTGACGCGCTCGAGGCACGCCTCGCCCGAATCGACCGCGTCGACCTCGTAGCCCTCGTCGCGCAGCACGCCCGCCAAAGACGCGCGCACGCCCGCTTCATCGTCCACGATCAGAATCGAAGGAGCCGACATCAGTGTTTCGCGCCTGGAGCCTGGAGCCCGGTACCTGGAGCCTGGAGTCTGGAGTCTGGAGCCTGTGTCATACCGGCAACTCGATCACGAAGCGCGTGCCGCGCGGTGTTGCGTCCTCGGCTTCGATGCTGCCGCCGTGCTCCGCCACGATGCGGCGCACGATGGCGAGGCCGAGGCCGCTGCCTCTGAGCTTGGTGGAATAGTACGGCATGAAGAGCTTGTCGCGATCGGCCGGCGAGATGCCGGGGCCGTTGTCCGAGACCACCAGCCTCGCGACGCCGGCCGTGACGTCGTGCGACGTGCTGATGCGCACGGCCGGATCGGACGACGCGCTCGCGTTCAGCGCCTCGATGGCGTTGTCCACCAGATTGATGACGACGCGGCGGATCTGCTCCGGGTCAATCCGCACCTGCGGCAGCGCGGTGTCGAAGGCGCGCTCGATCGTGATGTGCGGAAAGAGCCCGGCGTAAAGCGACAGCGACTCGTCCACGAGCGCGTTCAGGTCGGTCGGCACCGTGCGCGGCGCCGGCATGCGCGCGAACTGCGCGAACTCGTCGACCAGGTTCTTGAGCGCCTCCACTTCGGTGACGATGGCCGTGGTGCACTCGTCGACCAGCGCGCGCGCGTTGGGCGGCGCGTCGCGGAAGTGGCGCTTGAGCCGCTCCGCGCTGAGCTGAATGGGCGTCAGCGGGTTCTTGATTTCGTGCGCCAGCCGCCGCGCCACATCGCGCCACGCCGCCACCCGCTGCGCCCGAATCAGCGGCGTCACATCGTCGACGACGAGCACGCGGCCTTCGACGACGCCGCCCGCGCCGACCAGGGCGGTGGCGGCGGCCGCCAGATGGATTTCCCGGCCCTCGCGGCCGATCGTCACTTCCTGCGCGGTGGGCTCGTGCGGGCGATCGATCGTGGCGGCCACCAGCGGATGCAGCGGCTTGAGGTCCTCGCGCGCGAACAATTCGAATACGGACTTCCCCACCACGTCCGGCGTGACGTCGAGCAGGCGCGCGGCCGCGCCGTTGATGGTGGTGATGGCGCCGTCGGGAGCCATCGAGACAACGCCGGTGGCGATGCGGTCGAGCACCGTCGCGATGTAGCGCCGGCGCTCCTCCACCTCGAGATGCTTGCGCTCGAGATCGACGCGCGAGCGATCGAGCCGGCGCTGGCTGCCGCGGAGTTCGGCCGCCATCGTGTTGAACGCGTCGACCAGCGAGCCGAGCTCGTCGGCCGACTGCGGCTCGATGCGGTAATCGAGGCGGCCGGCGCCGATGGCGCGCGCGCCCTCGGCCAGCTGCTGCACCGGTTTCGTGATGCGCTTGGCGACGTACAGGCCGAGCCACGTCGCGCTGACGAGGATGACCAGCGTCATCATGAAGAAGAACGACACGTAGACGCCCTGCAGCGGTCCGCGCAACACCTTGGCCTGGTTGTACTGCTCGAAGGCCGTGGTGATGCGGCGCGCATTGTCGGCCACGGCGGCATCGAGATGCTCGCCGGCGACGACGGCACCGATGACGCGGCCGGCGGCGTCGCGCACGGGGGCCGCGGCGCGCACGAGCACGCCGCCGCTCTCGATGGGATCCTCGGACGCCTCGGTGCCGCCGCCCGATGTGGCGCGCGAGGCGAGGCGCTCGGCCGACGCGCGCACGTGATCGCGCGGCAGCGACGGCGTCTCGACGCCCAGCACGAGTTCGACGTCGCCCGCTGCGGCGGCGGCCGCAGTGCCTGATGCGGCCGTCGGCGCAGCGTCTGCCGGGGCCGGCGCGGCGGCGTCGGGCGGCGTGACGCGATAGAGCTCGATCAGCCGCGCGCGCGACGTGCGCAGCTCCGGCGCGAGCATGGCCTGCAGCGCGGTCACGTCGCCCGGCGCAAGCGCGCCGGCCGGCAGCGCGTGCGCGATGCGTTCCGCGCGGGCGACGACGTCGCTGCGGCGTTCCGCATAGAAGTCGCTGGCAATGCCGCTGGCGCCGGCCACGATCTCGTCCACCGGCGCGCTGAACCAGCGTTCGGCGCTGGTGCGGATCATCTCGCTGCCGATGATCGACACGAGCACCGCGGGCACGAGCGTCATGGCCAGCAGCGCCGCCACGAGCTTGGCGCGGAAGCGCGCGAACGGCAGCGCCTTGCGCCGCTCCACCACCAGCTTGAGGACGTTGCGCGCCAGCACGAACGCCAGCACCAGCAGCATCGCCGCGTTGGTGGCCGACAGCGCGTAAAGCACGACCTCGCTCAGGAACATCGGGCTGAGGTCGGTGGATCGCCGCGCCATCCACACGAAGCCCGCAAGGCCGCCGATCAGGATCAGAATGACGACGAGCAGGAAGCGCGGGCTGTCGAGCGCGCGGCGCGGCTCGGCCGGCACGGCTGCCGGCGCCGGCACGCGCGGCTCCGGCGCGTCCTCAACCGGCGGTACGTCGCGAAGGCCCAGCGACATGGATCAGCGGATATAGGTGAACGGCGCCCGGCCCGTGGCATCGTGCTGGCCGAAGGGCCAGAGCACCCACGCGCGGCGCGGACTGATGCGGGCGCGGATGTCGATGGTGTATTCCGCGTTCGGCTGCAGCGCGCCGGCCGGAAACAGCTTCAGCCGATCGAAGTCGGTGAGCCAGCCGCGTACCTGTTCCTCGTTCGTGCTGCTTTCACTCCACGTCACGCGGCCGTCCACCATGCGGGTGACGTGATAGGTGCGCGTGAGATTGTCGAAGCGCACGCTGGCCGCCACCTCGGCGTCGGCGATCGTGCGATCGAACCAGAGAAACGCGCCCTGCCTGAGCGACACGTCGTACGTGAACGTGATGACCATGCCGCTGCGAATGGCTTCGCGCAGCTCCGCGGTGACGGCGCCGGGCGCCGTGAACGACAGCAGCAGCTCGCCGTCGCGCACGAGCGGCGTGACGCGAATCGCGTCGGCGGGCAGCGTCACGAGCACGAACGCGATCAGCAGCCGGGCAGCCGTCATTCCTTGCCGAGCAGCCCTTTCAACTCCGTCATGAACTCGCCGATGTCGCGGAAGTGCCGATAGACCGACGCGAAGCGCACGTACGCCACCGCGTCGAGGCCTCTGAGCTCCTGCATCACGAACGCGCCGATCTCGTCGGTGGTCATTTCCTTCTCGGACTTTTCCTGCAGCGTGCTCTCCACGCGATCCGCGATGCGCTCGAGCGCCGACACGCTGACGGGCCGCTTCTCGCACGCCTTGAGCAGGCCGGCAATCAGCTTCTGCCGCTCGAACCGCTCGCGGCTGCCGTCCTTCTTCACCACCATGTACGGGATCTCGTCGATCCGCTCGTAGCTGGTGAACCGGCGGCCGCACTCGAGACACTCGCGGCGGCGGCGAATCACTTCGCCTTCCTTGCTCTCGCGCGAGTCCACGACCTTGTCGCCGAGATGCGCGCAAAACGGACACTTCATGGCGTTCCTTCCGAGGCCGACATCTGCTCGGCGGCCTGTTTCGCGCGCTGAATGGTGAGGCCGGCCTGCGCCATGATCACCAGCCCCAGCGCCGTCACCGGCACGAACGACACGGCGTGCAGGACGATGGCACAGGCGACGGCCTGCTCCTGCGTCGCGCCGAACAGGCGCGTGACGGCAAAGCTGTACGCGGCGTGAAAACCGCCGATGCCGCCCGGCGTCGGCACCGCGACGCCGACGACGAGGAACATGGTGATCAGGAACGAAGCCGGAAACGGAAACGTAATACCAAATGCGCGGGAAATCACCCACGTGCCCAGGCCAATCGATGCCCAGAGCACGAGTGACAGCCCGAGCGCGGCCACGATCGGGCCCGGACGGCGCATGATGGCGAGGCCGCGCGCGAATTTTTCGACGAAGGTCACAATGGCGGTGGCGGCACGCGCCGGCAGCACGCGCGCCAGCGACGTCGAGAGGCCCGCGACACGCTCGGCATGGCCGGCCAGCAGGAACGTCACGGCCAGCGCCACCGCGCCGGCAACGGCCGCGAGAATCGCCGCGGGCGTGACGCCTTCAATCTCGACGGCGCCGGGCGGCACGGGCAGCACGCGCCACACGCAGAACAGCGCCAGCACCGCGACGAGGTCGAACAGGCGCTCGACGATGACGGTGGCGAAGGCGGCCGACGCGCCAATCGGCGTTTCGCGCGAGAGCATCCACGGGCGGATGAGCTCCCCCGCTCGCGCGGGCAGCAGAAACAGCGTGGTAAAGCCCACGATGGTGGCGCGGAAGACAGGCACGAAGCCGACCGGGTGAATCGGCGACAGCAGAATCTTCCAGCGCCAGGTACGAATGATGTAGGTCTGGGCGGTGATCAGGGTGCCCAGCAGAATCAGCAGCGGATCCGCGGTGACGAGCGCGCGCCACACGCCGCCGAGGTCGGCTTGCCTGAAAAAAAAGACAAGCAGGCCGAGGGTCGCCAGGGCGACCAGCACGGTTCGGCGCGTGAGGCGCATGGCCTTACTATAACGGCAACTTTATGGGCAAAAGAGAGTTAGGCCTGATCCTCGGCTTCATCGTGGCCGGCGTTGTGGTGTGGCAGTTCACCGCCACCGAGTCGCAGGGCGAGGGCTTTTCCATTGGCCGCATCATCGCGAACGCGCGCCGCGAAATGCGGCCCAGGACCGCGTCGGCCGAGCTCGTCACCCACCCGGCGATTCCCATTGACGACTCCATCACCGAACTGCGGCTGACGCTCAGCGCCGGCGGCGACATCACCATCAAGGCCGAGGAGCGCCCTGACATCAGCGCTGAACTAACCATCGTGTCGGACGGCGTGGACGAAGCCGAGGCGAAACAGCTCGCCAGCGAGGCCGGAATCACCGTCTCCCGCTTCGCCGACAGCGTCGTCGTCGGCTGGAAGTTCCCGGAACCAGGCCGGCAGCAGCCCAAGCTCACGCTTGTGGTGCCGGCGCGGCTGCGCGTCCAGCTCGAGGGACGCGGCAACGCCGCGGTGACGGGCGTCAATGCGGTCACGCTGGCCCGGCAATCGGGCGAGCTCAAGCTGGCGGGCATCACGTCGCTCGTCAACGGCGAATCGCGCGGCACCGTCACGGTGGACGGCGCGGGCGCGGTGGACCTGTCGATCGCCAATAACGAGACCACGTTGACCAACGTCAGCGGCAACGTGAAGCTCAACGTGCGATCCGGCGAAGTGCGGATGGCCAAGTCGACGGGCCGCGTCGACATCACGGGCACCGACGTGCGCGTGCGGATGGACGGCGTGGGCGGCGACCTCCGCGTGGAAGTCGTGGACGGCGACATCGAGCTCAACGAGGTGAGCGCGCCGATTGACCTCGACCTGCGCGACGCGCCGGTGACGGTGGACTGGGCGAAGGCGGCCGTGGCGAAAATCGAGGTGCGTGACGCGAGCCTCGAGCTGGTGTTACCAAAAGATCCGGCCTCTTACAGTCTTGACGTGCGCGCGGCGGGCGGCGAGCTGCGCGTGCCGGATTCCTTGCAGAAAACGACAAGCGGCAACGAAGCCGCGGTCACGAAAGCGGCGGGGCCGCAGGCGCCCGCAATTTTCGTGCGGGGGGTTGCGACAACGATCACGATCCGGTGATAGACTTCCGCCTTTCCAGCCGTGACCACACCTGTTCTCGAAACCCATCTCGAAGGCCTGACGCTTCAACGCCGCGGCAAGGTACGTGACGTCTACGATCTCGGCGAGCAGCTGCTGATCGTGGCGACCGATCGCATCTCCGCGTTCGACTACGTGCTCGGATCAGGCATCCCGGACAAAGGCAAAGTCCTCACGCAGCTGTCGGCGTTCTGGTTCCAGCGCATCGCGGCGCAGGACCTGGTGCCGCATCATCTGATCAGTGTCGACGTCGACGACTTCCCTGCCGAGGCGCGCAGGCATGCCGACATCCTGCGCGGCCGCACCATGCTGGTGCGCAAAACCGAACCGCTGCAGGTGGAGTGCGTCGCGCGCGGCTATCTGTCGGGCTCGGGGCTGAAGGACTACAACAAGACCGGCAAGGTGTGCGGCGTGGCGCTGCCGCCGGGGCTGCGCGATTCGGACAAGCTGCCGCAGCCGATCTTCACGCCCGCGACCAAGGCCGAGTCGGGCCACGACGAGAACATCTCGGAAGAAGAAGCCGGCGAAATTGTGGGCAAGGAGCTCATCGCGCGGCTGCGCGATTTGACGCTGTCGATTTACGGCAGCGGCACCGACTACGCCCGCACGCGCGGCATCATCATCGCCGACACCAAATTCGAGTTCGGGCTGGATAACGGCGAGCTTGTGCTCATCGATGAGGTGCTGACGCCTGATTCCTCGCGCTTCTGGCCGGCCGACCAGTACGAGCCCGGCAAGAGCCAGCCGAGCTTCGACAAGCAGTACGTGCGCGACTGGCTCGAGTCGATCGGCTGGAACAAGCAGCCGCCCGTGCCGTCGCTGCCGCCCGACGTGGCCCGGCGCACGCGCGACAAGTACGTCGAAGCCTACGAGCGGATCAGCGGAAAGACGTTCCAGGCATGAAGGGCCGTCCGTGAAGGCCAAACTCGAAGAGCTGGTCGATCTGATGATCGCGAAAGGCGTGCATTACGCCGACGCGCGGCGCGAGTTCGACCGCGTGTTCCTCACGCGCGCGCTGCAGGACTGCAAAGGCAACGTGTGCAAGGCCTCCGAGCGCATCGGCATGCACCGGAACACCCTCAGCCGCAAGATCGACGAGTTGCATCTTCACCGGAAGAAGAGCGCCTGAAAACACCGTAGAATTCGGGAATGAAGCTTCCCGCGCTCGTCGCCGCCCTTGGCCTCGGCCTCCTTCTTCAGACCCAGCATGCTCCCGACGAAACGGCCCGGCTGAACGCCTGGTTCGAGGCGCGCTTCGAGGAGCAGCTGGCCTTCAGTCCCATTCAGCAGACGTTCCTGGGCCGCAAGTCGGACGCCATCGACGAGATGACGCTGGCCGCGCAGGACAAGCAGCTGGCGTGGCGGCGGGCGACGGTTGCCGACCTCAAGAAGAATTTCGACTACGCAAAGCTGACGCCTGAAGCGCAGACGTCCTACGACATCTGGATCTATCAGCTGCAGCAGGCCGAAGCGGCGCTGCCCTTCCGCGGCAACGCGTACATCTTCGACCAGATGACGGCGATCCACGGGTTCTTCCCGCAGCTGCTCATCGCGTTTCATGCCGTCGACGCCGCGCCCGACATGGAGGCGTACATCAACCGCATCCGCGAGTCGGGCCGGGCCATGCGGCAGCTCATCGAGATCTCGAAGAAGAACGCCGTCGAGGGCGTGCGGCCGCCGCGTTTCGCGTTTGATTTCGTGATCGACGAGGCGACCAAAATCATCACGGGCGTGCCGTTCGATGGCAGCGGCACCGACAGCGCCCTCTGGGCCGACGTCAAGGCGAAGATTGCCGCGCTGCAGAAGAAAGGCGCGATTGACGAGGCGCGCGCGAAGACGATGCTGGAGGAGGCGCGGGCGGCGCTGACGGGGCCCTTCAAGAGCGCGTATCTCGAGCTGATTGCATGGCAGAAGCAGGACCGCGCGAATGCGCCGGAGAAGACGTCAGGCGTGTCGTCGCTGCCGAATGGCGCGGCGTATTACAACGAGCGGCTCGCGGCGAGCACGACGACGACGCTTACGGCGGACGAGATTCACAAGATCGGGCTGTCTGAGGTCGCGCGCCTGCGCAAAGAGATGGAGGCGATCAAGAACGAGGTCGGCTTCACCGGCGATCTGCCGGCGTTCTTCAGCGAGCTGCGCGACAGCAAGGACAATCCCCGCTACTACTACCCGAACACCGACGAGGGCCGGCAGGCATACATCCGCGACGCGACGGCCGCCATCGACAAGATCAAGGCGGTGCTGCCGAAGTATTTCGGCATCCTGCCGAAGGCCGATCTCGTGGTGAAGCGGGTGGAGCCGTTCCGCGAGCAGCCGGGCGCGGCGCAGCACTACTTCCCCGGCACGCCCGACGGCAGCCGGCCGGGCGTGTACTACGCGCATCTGTCGGACATGACGGCGATGCCGAAGCACGAGCTCGAGGTGATTGCGTATCACGAGGGCCTGCCGGGGCATCACATGCAGATCTCGATCGCGCAGGAGCTGACGTCGGTGCCGACATTCCGCCGCCAGGCGGGCTTCGGCGCGTATTCGGAAGGCTGGGGCCTCTATTCGGAGTGGCTCGCGCGCGAGATGCCGGGCACGTATCAGGACCCGTATTCACGTTTCGGGCGGCTCGGGTCTGAGATCTGGCGCTCGATCCGGCTCGTGGTCGACACGGGGCTGCACGCGAAGGGCTGGAGCGAGGAGCAGGCGGTGCAGTACTTCCTCGCCAACTCCGCCATCACCGAGGCGCAGGCGCGCTCCGAGATTCGCCGCTACATGGTGATTCCGGGCCAGGCCACGAGCTACAAGATCGGGATGCTGAAGATTCAGGAGCTGCGCCGCAAGGCCGAAGCCGCGCTGGGCCCGAAGTTCGACATCCGCGCCTTCCACGACACGATTCTCGGCGGCGGCGCCATGCCGCTGACGGTGCTCGAACAGCGAGTTGACCGGTGGATCCAGACGGTCAAGTGACAGGCCATAGGCGATAGGCCAGAGACCAGAGGCCAGAGGCCAGAGGCCAGAGACCATGGGCATGAGCCCGGAGGCACAACGGCCTCCGGGCTTTTTCTTTCAGGCCTCTGGCCTCTGGCCCGCCCCTGCCTCGCTCTTGACGCAGGCGAGGCCTGAAGGCGGCCCTTGACCTCCCCGGCCGCCCCCCATAGAATTAGCAGTTGGCTAGGGAGACTGCTAACACTCAGGGCGTCTGAGTGCCAGCTTCGAGCCGCGTTTTATTCCTCCGAAAGGACAGTTGAGACCCATGAAGGTCAGACCGCTTCACGATCGCATCATCGTTACGCGCCTCGAAGAAGGCGAACAGAAAGTCGGCGGGATCATCATCCCCGACACCGCCAAGGAAAAGCCGCAGCAGGGCAAGGTCGTTGCCGTCGGCAAGGGCAAGGTCGAGAAGGACGGCAAGGTCACGCCGCTCGACGTCAAGGCCGGCGACACCATCCTGTTCGGCAAGTATGCCGGCCAGGAAATCAAGCTCGATGGCGAAGAATTCCTCATCATGCGTGAGGAAGAAGTCCTCGGCGTAGTGGAGACCAAGTAATGGCTAAGCAGATTATTTACGGTGAAGAGTCGCGCCAGGCGATCCTGCGCGGCGTCAATGCGCTCGCCGACGCGGTGAAGGTTACCCTCGGCCCCAAGGGACGCAACGTCGTCCTCGACAAGAAGTTCGGCTCGCCCACGATCACCAAGGACGGCGTCACCGTCGCCAAGGAGATCGAGCTCAAGGACGCGCTCGAGAACATGGGCGCCCAGATGGTGCGCGAGGTCGCGAGCAAGACGTCCGACACGGCCGGCGACGGCACGACGACGGCGACCGTGCTGGCGCAGGCGATCTACCGCGAAGGCGCGAAGAACGTCGTGGCCGGCGCCAACCCGATGGAGCTCAAGAAGGGCATCGAGAAGGCCGTCGAGGCCATCGTCGAGCAGCTGAAGAAGATGTCGAAGGAGGTCGGCGGCAAGATGATCGGCCAGGTCGGCACGATCTCGGCCAACAGCGACGAGACGATCGGTACCATCATCGCGGAAGCGATGGACAAGGTCGGCAAGGACGGCGTGATCACGGTCGAGGAAGCGCGCTCGATGGAGACCTCGCTCGAGGTCGTCGAGGGCATGCAGTTCGATCGCGGCTACCTCTCGCCCTACTTCGTGACGGATCCGGAGCGCATGGAAGTGGTGCTCGAGAACCCTGTCATCCTGATCCACGAGAAGAAGATCAGCTCGATGAAGGACCTCCTGCCGCTGCTCGAGCAGGTCGCCCGCGCGGGCAAGCCGCTCGTGATCATCGCGGAAGACGTCGACGGCGAAGCGCTCGCGACGCTCGTGGTCAACAAGCTGCGCGGCACGCTGCAGGCGGCGGCCGTCAAGGCGCCGGGCTTCGGCGATCGCCGCAAGGCGATGCTCGAAGACATCGCGATCCTCACGGGTGGCAAGGCCATCACGGAAGATCTCGGCCTCAAGCTCGAGAACATCAAGCTCGAGGACCTCGGCAAGGCGAAGAAGGTCACGATCGACAAGGACAACACCACGATCGTCGAGGGCGGCGGCGGCCAGGCCGCTGTCGAGGGCCGCGTGAAGCAGATTCGCGCGCAGGTCGAGGAGACCACGTCCGACTACGACCGTGAGAAGCTGCAGGAGCGGCTCGCGAAGCTCGTGGGCGGCGTCGCCGTCATCAAGGTCGGTGCGGCCACCGAAACCGAGATGAAGGAGAAGAAGGCCCGCGTCGAAGACGCGATGCACGCCACCAAGGCGGCCGTCGAAGAGGGCATCGTCCCCGGCGGCGGCACGGCGCTGCTGCGCGCCAGCAAGGTGCTCGACGGGCTGAAGGTCGAGGGCGACCAGAAGGTCGGCGTCGACATCATCCGCAAGGCCGTCGAGGCGCCGATGCGCTGGATCGCGACCAACGCCGGCCAGGAAGGCTCGATCATCGTCTCGAAGGTTCGCGAGAACGACAAGACGGAGTTCGGCTACAACGCGGCGACCGACACCTACGAAGACCTGGTGAAGGCCGGCGTCATCGACCCGACGAAGGTCGTCCGCTCGGCGCTGCAGAACGCGTCGTCGATCGCATCGCTGCTGCTCACGACCGAAGCCATGGTCTCGGAGATTCCTGAAGACAAGAAGGAAGCGCCGATGCCGGGTGGCGGCGGCGGCATGGGCGGCATGTACTAAGACCAAAGACTGAAGACTAAAGACGGAAGTAGTCGTGGGGTCCGGCAGCGCAGCTGTCGGACCCTTTTTTGATCTATTCTCTCGCCATGCGTTCCAGCCTTGCCGCTGCCCTTCTTGCCGCCGTCGCCATCATCGCCACTCCTGCCGCACAGCAGCAGCGTCCTGCTGGCGAGGGAGCGGCGCGGGGCGTTGGGGCCCCGCAAGCGACCGAGCCAGGCGGGGTGCAGGGGCCCCCGCCGCAAAGATTCGACTACTGGCACGCGCAGCGCGAGATGATTCAGCGCGGGCAGCAGGCCATCTTCATGTGCAACGGCCTGTTCACGTC
>JAKFEY010000031.1:0-2438 GCA_036675475.1 Vicinamibacterales bacterium | reverse complement strand
GTGCGCATGGCACATCGCCAGGATGTCCGGGTGCGCCTCGTGCACGGCGGCGTGCAGCACGAAGCCGGCGCGGTTGACGGCGTAGTCGCCCTCGACGACCTTGCCGTCGTGGTCCACGAGGATGAGGTTGGACACCTTCACCTGCGAGAAATGCACCGCCATCGGGTTGGTCCAGTAGAGCTCGGGGCGCTCCGGGTCGCGAACGGTCAGGTGGCCGGCGAAGCCGTAGTCGAAGCCCTCCAAGGCGAACGCGCGGCAGGCGGCGGCCAGGCGCTCCTTGCGGTGCTGGCGCTCCTGCGCCGGCGTGGCGAACACGGGTGTTTCGGGGAAACGCAGGCCGACCTGTTCGGGCTGGTACACGGAGATGCGCTTGGTGGTGTCGAGCATGGGTGTCTCCTCGGAATGATCGTTGCGCAAGGCCGCGCGGGGCCTTGACGACGCTGATCATGCGAAGGGCCGTCCCGGCTGACAAACGACGACTTTTCACCGATGGGTCAATCCGATTCATCTATCCTCGGCCGGCGATGTGCTTTCAGGCGGCTGCCCCATGCGACGTTTGCCCTCCTTCTTTTCCCTGCGCGCCTTCGAGGCCGCCGCACGGCTGGGCAGTTTCAAGCGCGCCGGCGAGGAGTTGAGCCAGACGCCCTCGGCCATCAGCCACCAGGTGCGCGCGCTCGAATCGTGGTTCGAGCGGCCGCTGTTCCTGCGGCAGACGCGAAGCGTCACGCTGACGGCGGACGGCCGGCGCCTGATCGACGGGCTCACGCCGGCGTTCGACCGCATCGAGGAGGTCTGCGGCGAGTTGCGTCCTTCGCAACAGAAGCTGGCGCTGGCCGTGCATTGCACGCCGAGCTTCGCGGCCAAGTGGCTGAGTCCGCGGCTCGCGCATTTCATGCAGGCGCATCCGTCGATCACCCTGCGCATGTCGTCGAGCGCCGAGCCGGCCGACCTGCGGCGCGACGAGGCGCCTGACATCGACATCGCCTACGGCGTGCCGCCCCCGCAGCCGGGCGTGGTGGTCGAGGCGCTGGGCCAAGAAGCGACGCTGCCGATGTGCTCGCCGCGGCTTGTCGAGGGGCTCGCCTCGGTCGCGCCGGCCGATCTGGCGCGGTTCACGCTGATCGACTCGCAGCTCAATCCGGTGCAATGGGCCGACTGGTGCGCGCTCAACGGCATCCGCCTGACCGACCGGGCGCGGCCCTCCTTCGACCGGGGCTCGCTCGCGATCGCCGCCGCGGCCGACGGGCTGGGCATCGCGCTCGAAACCACGCGCTTTGCCGAAGCCGAGCTGAGCCGTGGTGCGCTCGTGGTGCTCGACGGGCCCGCGTTTCGACGCATCGAGCGCGAAACGCATTTCCTGCGCTACCGCAAGGCCGAGCGCGACAGCCGCGCGGTCGCGGCGTTTCGCGAGTGGATCGGTGCCGAGCTGGCGGCCGACGCGCGCGGCGAATGACGAAGCTGCGGGCGGGGTCGGGGGCCGTCGCCTATGCTGAATCGCGGCTCATCTCCGGGAGGACGACATGCCCGAGCAGCTCACCAAGCACCCCGATGTCACCCTGCAAGTGCTGCGCAGCGCCGGCGCGCGCTGCGGCGAGAACGAGGCGCAGCAGATCCTCACCACCTGCCCGCCCGAGCGCTTCTGCAAGCTGCCCGGCGGCGAAATGTGCATCTACGGCCTGGCCGATGCGCCGCGCATGACGCAGATCAGCCCGGCGGAATGGCAGGCGACGTTCCGCTCGCTCTCACTCGAGCCGGCCGCGCCAAAACCGGCGCCACCGGCAAGCGAAGGAAGCCTGTTGCTCGGTGGCGGCCTGTTGCTGGCCGGCGTGGCGCTCGGGGCGGTTCTCTCTCGATGGCGAGGGCGGCGCTGACGTGCCGACGTTCCGATTGCCCCCTCTCCCACTCGTGGGAGAGGGTTGGGGTGAGGGTGGTGGATGCAGGCATGGCATCGATGCGATCGACCGCAGTTCCGTATCAGTGCCGTGCTTACGTGGTGACGCGCTGACCGCGTAGCCTGCGGCGACGAAGCGGCCTGCATCGGCGTTCCCGCAGGCCCTTGCGATACTGCGCACGTCTTCTACGCAGCATCAGCACCGCCGCAACCATGTGCCAACTGCTCGGCATGAACGGCAACACGCCGACCGACATCGTCTTCAGCTTCACCGGCTTCGCGACGCGCGCGGCCGAGCACAAGGACGGCTTCGGCATCGCCTTCTTCGAAGGGCCGGGCGTGCGCTGCTTCGTCGACCACACGAGCGCCAGCACCTCGCCGGTGGCCGCCATGGTCAAGCGCTACCCGATCCGCAGCCGGCAAATCATCGCCCACATCCGCAAGGCCACGCAGGGCCGCGTGGCGCTGGAGAACACGCACCCTTTCGTGCGCGAGCTGTGGGGCCGCTACTGGGTGTTCGCACACAACGGCGACCTCAAGGACTTTC
>JAKFEY010000082.1:0-56909 GCA_036675475.1 Vicinamibacterales bacterium | reverse complement strand
AGGTAGTCCTCGTCGGGCAGCTTGTTGAGCCGGTACTTCTCCCAGTGCGTGGCCTTGTCTTCGCGCCGGTGAAAGTCGAGGGTGTGCGCGAGCAGCCACTGGGATTGCTGCGCGCGGCTGCGCTCGTCCGGGTTGTCAGGCACGCCTTCGAGCAGGCGCGCACGCAGCGCCTCGACCTTGGCGAGCCACTCGCTGAGCTCCTCGCCAGGCTCGTCGGACTTCGGCTCGGGCCGTGGCACCTCGGTGCCGCCGGCCACGACCTGCGATCGCAACTGCTCCAGCCAGTCGCGCAGCGCCCGCGCGGACGCGCAGTCGTCACGGTTGTACGAGGCGACGGCTCTGCGGAGATCCTCAGTGACGCCGCCGGGGTCGTTCATCTCGAGCGCGTATTCCACGGCCCTGAGCTGCGGACCTGTCTGCTCGAGCGGTATCTCGCGCGCGAAGTCGTAGAGCGGCTCGAGGTTCTTGATCGAGTAGCGCTCGACGCTGGCACGAAGGCCCTGGCGGACGATGGCGTAGAGGTCGACGAAGAGGCCGCCGCGCAGCATGCGATCGACCTCGTCCTGCCGCGTGGCGTGACGGCCCATCAGCCGCTTCATCGCCGACGGCTCGTAGGCGGCGTAGTGATAGATGTGCATGCCGGGATCGTTCGCCCAGCGCTCCATCACACGGTCGACGAACGCCTCGAAGGCGTCCTTCTCCTCGCCGGACGTGACCGACCATCGCTCGCGGTACCGCCACGCGCCGTGCTCGCGCTCGACGTAGCCCCACAAGTACTCGAGCCCGGACTTGCCGACGAACGGATCGCCTTCGAAATCGAAGAAGATGTCGCCCTCGGATGGTTCGGGCAAGTCGGCGAGGCCGCGCCCGTTCTCGATTGGAAGAAGAAGCTCGTGCAGGTATCGGCCTGCGCGCCGGCCCGCGAGCTGGATGCGCGCCTGCTCGCGCATCCGCGTCAGGCTCTCGATCGACCCGCGATCAGGTTTGAAGGTGAACGGCAGCGGCGCGTCGCCCAGACGCGCGAGCGTGTCGAGCGCGCGCAGCTCGAGCTCCGCGATCTGGCTTCTGCGGATGCCCGCGACAAGAGAGAGGTGATCGTCGGCGCGGCGTCGGTCAGCGCACGCCTTCCACCAGCGGCAGACGTCGCAGTGATCGACAGGAGAGGGATAGGTGATCGCAGGCCTGAAGGCCTGCGCCACCGCCCCGACGTCCTGCGCTCCCGCCCGGGCGCCCTGCGCTCCCGCCGAGGCCTGCGCGACCGCGAGCGCCTCATCCAGCCGGCGCCGGACGAAGCGCAGATAGGCGGCGAAGTCCGCCATGCGGTAACGCGACTCGACGAACGGGTCGCCGGGCGCGACGACGGCGAACCACGTGGGCAGTTCTCCCTGCAGGGCCTCGAGCATCAGGGAGTAGGTGCACAGCTGCAGGACGGCGCTGCCGCGGGTCTCTTTCGCGAGCTTGGTATCGAACGGAACGTACGACCACGTGCCAAGACGGCTGGCAGTGTCGACCTTGAGAAGGATGTCGGCGCGTCCCACCCACGCCACACGGCCATCGTCGCGCAGCGCCAGCGGGGCCTGCGTGATGACATCGGCGCCAGCAGCCATCGCCTCGAGCGTGGCGTCGAAGCCGGCGGCGTCGTACTTGTGCTCGCGGAGGTCGACGATGACGGGATGGTGAGCGCGAAGATGCTCGACATAGGCGGCTTCGTGCGCCTCGCCGCGGGCGCGCAAAGCGTCGGCCATCGGCAGCCCGCCTTCGGGTGCGTCGATCTCACCGCGCGCAACCGACAGCTCCAGCGACGTCAGGTGCGGACACGCGAGATGATTCGCGAGATCCGTCGGCGAAAGACGAATCGCGCCGTCGACTAACTTCATGGGAAGGCCCGATCTTGGCGCGGGCGGCGCCGGAGGTCAAGCAGGTCAGCCGCTACTGTTGCAGATTCTGCAACCGTTGCATCGTCTCGCGCCGGCGCGTAACCTGAAGCCATGAATCCGGAGGACCGAGGTCGCGTCGCAGCGGACCGGGATGACCTAACGGACGACGACCGCGAGGCCCTGCACCGCGCCCTGGAGTTGTCCATGCAGCAGGCCAAGGCCGGCCACGTCAGGCCGGCATCCGAGATCGTTGACGAGATACGCCGGGGAACCGGCCCGGCCTAATCCCCCGCAGGATTCAGCACGCGCTCGGTCGGGTTGTTGTTCCAGGCATCGACCACGCATTTCCACGCGCCCGACGCGTCTTTGCGCCAGATGGTCACGGCTTTCCCGAACTGCGTCTGGATCTCTCCGCTCGGCGCGGCGAACGTCGTACGGTTGTGTTCGATGAGGTATCCCATGTCGCCGGCGCTCGAAATCACCGCGCGCTCCGGCTCCCACGTGATACTGAAGCCGGGAATCTTCTGCATGCCCAGCACGAACTCGCGCAGCGCGGCCTTGCTGACGATGGCCGGCTGGTCCGGCGCCATCACCACCGCATCGTCGGCCCAGTAGGAGAGGGCGGCCTCGACGTCGCCTCCCGCTACGGCCTTCGCCCAGTCGCGGCTGGTCTGCATCAGCGCGTTCGCTTCGGCCTCGGTATCGACCGCCGGCTTTGCGCAGCCGGTGACGCCGAGCACGAGAGCAAGAGAGAGAACGAGCAGGGGCTTTTTCATGGTGCGCGGATTATAGACCCTGGTGCCGCGCTAGCGATCTGCATGTGGCGGGCGCGGCGCTGCATGCAGTGCGCCGGGGCACACGACCATAAGGCCGCTCGACGCCGGTGGCCCGCGCGTTGTTCCGTTCTGCCCCCGGCGATAGAATGAACCCATGATCACCGCCTACATCGAGGAGGCACTCTCGCGTGCCGACTACAGGCTGGTAGATGACGGCTTCGCGGCCACAGTGCGCGGTTTGAAAGGCGTGATTGCGACCGGCGACACGCTCGAGGCGTGCCGGCGCGAGCTTGCATCCGTCGTCGAAGAGTGGGTGCTCGTGCGCGTGGCGCGCGGTCTCTCTGTTCCCTCCTCCTGATCGCTTCGCTTCGCCACGAGTTCATGACTCGCGCCGATCGCGTGCTGACCATCCCGAATCCCCACCGGGGCGACATCGGGCCAGGCCTATTGGCCGTCATCCTGCGGCAGGCAGGCATCAGCCGCCGGACCTGGGAGGAGATATAGCGTGTCGGGCACGCCGCACGGCTCGCGCCTTACCGGTCAGACGTTCGCGATGACGAAGTAGGACGAGGCCGCGCTAGCGAGAGACGTCGAGTACGCGAATCGAGCGCGTCGCGTCTGCATACGCCCGGATGGCGGCGTCGCGAGTCACGAGGGGCACGGCCCATGCGCGGGCCGTCGCCACGAGCAGACGATCCATCGGATCCGGAAGCGTGGATGGCGGAATGCTGCCGGCGTCGATCGCGATGGTGGCGGTGACTTCAGCGACGCGAATCGCGCCCAGCTCGATGGATTGGCGCATCCACGTCTCGGCCGTGGGCACCAGCGCGAGACGGCCTGCCGCCGCGAGTGACGCGATTTCAAGCATGGAGGCCACCGACACCAGGAGTGCGCCCCGTTTGCGCGCGTGCTCGATGGCGCGAGCGGCCCGCGCGCCGAGATGCCTGGCATCGTTGGTCGCGGACCAGAGCCAGGCATGGGTATCGAGCAGCATGCCTAGCGGCGCTTCCGTCTCGAGGGCTTCCGTCTGGGTGGCGGTGGGTTCAAGAACGGATCCGTGAACCATTCGCCTGGAATGGGATCGAAGGGGCGCTCGTATTTGAGGATCGTGCCGGCCATGGATCCGATGAAGGGCTTCTCAGATGCCTCCTCATACGGCACGAGTCGCGCGACGGGCCTGCCATGCTTGGTGATGACATAACTCTCGCGAGTCTCGCGAACGCGGTCCATCAGCTCGAGGCACTGCGTTTTGAAGCTTGCCGCCGGTACCCTCGTGACTTTCCCCATGACCACAATTATACGACCACTCCGCGGGCTCACCGCACAGCCGTCGTGCAGCGCGGCTTCTGCGCGTCGCTCGCCCAGAAGCCCAGGGCGCGCGACTTGGCCGCGGCCTCCGCATTCGCCTGCGCGCGATCGTCGGAGTAGCGGCGGTAATGACACGCGAGGCCGCTCGCGAGCAGATCGAGCCCGAGATCGACGTCGCCAATCCGAAGCCGCGCGACGAGGCGGCCGTAGGTGTCGACCGACACGCCGGTCATGCGCACCGTCTTGTTGAACGCCAGCACGCGCGTGCGGTTGCGCGCCTGCGTGGAGAACGGCTCGCCGCGCTCGGGCGCGTCGATGCCGAACACGCGCACGCGAATGGCGCGCCGCTCGCCGTCAGGCACCACGTCGAGCGTGTCGCCGTCACTCACGCGCGTGACGCGGCCCTCGACCGTGCGGCCCACGAGATCCGCAAGCGGATGCTGCGCCGGCGCCGCGGCCGCGCAGGCGAGAAACAGAACGAGAAGGGGAGCAAGGCGACGCATCGACGGACAGGGTAGCAGACGCCCCGCTCGCCGCGCGCTATCCGTTGACGAGCGACAGGATGTTGCCGTCCGGATCCTTCAGCCACGCCACCCGCGTCTTGCCGGCCTCGTGGATGTCGCCCTTGCGCGTGGTGCCGGGAAAGTCGTAATGCTCGAACGTCTCGCCGCGCTCTTTCAGCGCGGCGACGATGGCGTCGAGGTCGGCGCCGACGATCCACGTCGCGGCCGTGGCCTTGTTGGTGCCGGCGAACTGCGACTCGTACACGAGCACCGGCGTGTTGCCGCTCTTGACGGTAAGCACGCCCTCCTCGCCCGACTCCTCGATCGCGAGGCCGAGCACCTCGCCATAAAACCGGCGCGCCTCCTTCACTGACTTGACCGCGATGGTCGCGAGCGCATCCTTACGGTTCAGCATGTGTGTGTCCTCGAGAGCCGGAGCCGTGCGAGAGGCGTGCCACCGGCGCCGGCTCCAGCTCCAGATCTTCTCGCGCACGGATGGGTTGGCGGCTATAATCGCCGCCACCCAACATGTCACTTGCGACAGGCGCCCGCATCGGGCCGTACGAAATCCGTGGACCAATCGGCGCGGGCGGCATGGGCGAGGTCTATCGCGCCCACGACACACGCCTCGGACGCGATGTCGCCCTCAAGGTGCTGTCGCCGGCCCTCGCCGCCGATCCCGACCGCCGCGAGCGCTTCGTGCGCGAGGCGCGCGCCGCCGCCGCGCTCAACCATCCCCACATCGTCACCATCCACTCCGTTGAGGAGATCGACGGCGTGGCGTTCCTCACGCTGGAACTGATCGACGGACAGACGCTCGCCGAGCTGATTCCCGCCGGCGGGCTGCCGCTCGATCGCGTGCTGACAAT
The DNA here is from genome assembly GCA_036675475.1 of Vicinamibacterales bacterium. Lineage (GTDB taxonomy): Bacteria > Acidobacteriota > Vicinamibacteria > Vicinamibacterales > SCN-69-37 > JALYRV01. The sequence goes on along the minus strand of JAKFEY010000082.1, from coordinate 51,576 downwards.
CGGCATCGCGCTCGCCGACGGCGTGGGCGCCGCGCACCAGCGCGGCATCACGCATCGCGATCTGAAGCCGGCCAACGTGATGCTGACCGCCGACGGGCGCGTGAAGGTGCTCGACTTCGGCCTGGCGAAGGTGCGCGAAGACGAGCAGCTCGCCGCGGCCGCCGCCATGCCCACCGCCGCCCTCACCGGCGAAGGCCGCATCGTCGGCACCGTCGCGTATATGTCGCCGGAGCAGGCGGAAGGGAAGCCCGTCGATCAGCGCACGGATGTGTTCTCGCTCGGCATCATGCTGTACGAGCTCGCCTCGGGCATGCGGCCGTTTGCGGGCGACACGCCCATGTCGACGCTGTCGGCCATCATCAAAGACACGCCGAAGCTGGTGAGCGACGTGCGCCCGGGCCTGCCGCGCGAGCTGTCGAAGATCGTGAACCGCTGCCTGGCGAAGGACGTCGAGGACCGCTATCAGTCCGCGAAGGATCTGCGCAACGATCTGCGCGCGCTCAAGAATGATCTGACGTCAGGCGACATCGTGCCGATCAGCGGATCGGGCGAGCGCGCCGCGGCGGCCGCAACCGCGCGTTCGTCGCGCACGCGGCTCGTGGCGGGCATTGCCGCAGCGGCGGTCGTCGTTGCCGCGGGCGCGGCCGCCTGGTGGAACGCCGGCGGCGGCACGGACGCAGCGGCGACGCGGCCGTTCGACGCGATCAAGCTGTCGCGCCTCACCACCACCGGCACCGCCGGCCTTGCGGCCATGTCGCTCGACGGACGCTACGTCGCGCACGTGTCGATCCGCGACGGCCAGCAGAGCCTGTGGCTGCGGCAGATTGCGACGACGAGCAACGTGGAAGTGGTGCCGCCGGCCAACGTGCGCTACACGGGCCTGACGTTTTCGCCCGACGGCAATCATCTGTATTACGCGATCTATCCGGGCTCGGACAACATCGCGAATCTGTATCAGGTGCCCATCCTTGGCGGCGGCGCGCGCCTGGTGCTCGAAGACGTCGATACGTCGCTCGCGTTCTCGCCCGACGGGCGCGAGTTTGCGTTCATCCGCGGGTTTCCCGATCGCGCACGGAGCGCGGTGATGGTGGCCAGCGCCGACGGCACCAGCGTACGGGAGCTCATCGTCCGCGACCGGCCGCTGGAGTACACGCTGATGGGCATCGCGTGGTCGCCCGACGGCACGCGCATCGCCGCGACCGGCCGCAACCTCGATGAGCTTCGCGGCCAAATCGTCATCATCGATGTCGAGGCAAAGACGGAAACGGTGCTGTCGACGCCCGACTGGCGGCAGGTGTCGCGCGTGGCCTGGCTGCCCGACGGCAGCGGCCTGCTTGCCAACGCACAGGAATCGGCCGGCGAATCGTCGAACCAGATCTTTCTCGTCAGCTATCCCGCGGGCGACGCGCGGCGGCTCACCAACGATCTCTCGAGCTATTCGGGCCTGAACGTCGCGCCTGACGGACGGTCGTTTGTCGCCATCCGCAACGAACGCCGCTCCGCGATCTGGACGATGGCGGCCGATGATGCGGCGAGCGCGTCGGCCATCACCGCGGAGGCGTCGGCGGATGAGGGGGCGCAGGGCATCGCATGGACGCCCGACGGCCGCATCGTGTATACGACCGAAGCCGGCGGCAACCCCGACATCTGGATCATGAACGCCGACGGCTCGCGCCGCGTGCAGCTGACGACGAACCCGGGGCAGGACGTGTCGCCGCGCGTCACGAGCGACGGCCGCTACATCGTCTATGTCTCCGACCGTGACGGCGCGGCCCGCATCTGGCGCATGGCGCTCGACGGCAGTGGCGCCACGCGCCTGTCGCCTGATGCCGTGCTGCGCTGGCGCGCGACGCTGTCGGCCGATGGCAGGTGGATCTATTACAACGACACCAGGAGCGAGTCGCGCAAGGTGTCGATCGACGGCGGCGACGTGCTGCCGATATTGTCGCCCGAGGTGATCGCGAAGCTGTCGGGTCCGCTGCCGGCCGGTTTCCACGAGCCGATGCCGTCGCCCGACGGGCGCTGGCTGGCGGGGCACTATTCCACGAACGAAGGCGAGCGGATCGCGGTGTTCCCGGCCGACGGCGGCGCGATTCAACTGCTGGACACCGTTCCGCCGAGCGCGCAATGGACCGGCGACAGCCGCGGCTTTCTCTACGTCGCCACGCGCGGTGGCGTGTCCAACCTGATGCGCCGCGCGATCGCCACGCCCGTGCCGGTGCCGGTGACGCAGTTCGGCGCCGAGCAGATCTTCAACTACGCGAGCGCGCCCGATTCCAAGCGGCTGGCGGTGGTGCGCGGCCGCCTGAGCTCCGACGTCGTCCTCGTCTCCACTGTGGATAAGTAAATCGATCAGGCCCCGCCAACAGCGGCGGGCGAAGGAGGGCACATGCATCCAGCTACACGCAGCGTCTTCGTCTTCGGCGTCTACCTCGTCATCTCCGGACTCGTCATGGCGGCGAGGCCCGACATTTCGGTGTCGAACATGAGCCTGCCGGCCGGCGCCGAGGTGCCGTTGCGGCCGTTCGGCATGGTGCTCGGCATCATCGGCTTCTTCTACATCGCCGCGGCGCGGCAGCAAATCGTCGCGTTCTTTCCGCTGACGGTGTGGGGCCGCGCGATTGCGGTGTCGGGCCTGCTGCTGTTTGTCGCGCTCGGGCAGCTGCCCACCGCGATTCTCATGAACGCGGCGATCGACGCGGCCGGCGCGCTGTGGACGTGGGCGCGGCTGCGCGCACCCGCCGTGCGCCGGGCGGCGGCGGTTTAGCCGACCGCCGCCGCTATGATTGATCCATGGCCGGCTGGCGTCTCGAGCACACTTACGCATCGCTCCCCGAGCTCTTCCACACGGCGATCGAGCCGACGCCTGTGCGCGAGCCGCGGCTGGTGGCGTTCAACGTCGCGCTGGCTGAGCAGCTCGGGCTCGATGCCGGCGCGCTGAATACGCCGGAAGGCGCGGCCATCTTCGCGGGAAACCTGCTGCCGCCCGGCTCGCGGCCGATTGCGCAGGCGTATGCGGGCCATCAGTTCGGCCACTTCACGGGCCTCGGCGACGGGCGCGCGATTCTGCTCGGCGAACAGATCACGCCCGCGGGCGAGCGCGTCGACATTCAATTAAAAGGATCGGGCCGCACGCCGTACTCGCGCGGCGGCGACGGGCGCGCGGCGGTCGGGCCGATGCTGCGCGAATATCTCATCAGCGAGGCGATGCACGCGCTCGGGATTCCGACGACGAGGAGCCTTGCGGTGGTGGAGACGGGCGAGCCGGTGTTCCGCGAGGACGAGCTGCCAGGCGCGGTGCTCACGCGCGTGGCGGCAAGTCACATCCGCGTCGGCACCGTGCAGTGGCCGGCCGCGCATCGCGACGTTGACGCGCTGCGCGCGATCGCGGAGTACACGCGCGCGCGTCATTACCCTGACCTTGCTGACGCGTCATCGCCGGACGGCGCGCTCGCGCTGTTTCGCGCCATCGTCGAGCGTCAGGCGCGCCTGATTGCGCAGTGGCAGCTGGTGGGCTTCATTCACGGCGTGATGAACACCGACAACATGGCGCTGTCGGGCGAGACGATTGACTACGGGCCGTGCGCGTTCATGAACGCGTACGATCAGCGCACGGTGTTCAGCTCGATCGACCACAACGGCCGCTACGCGTATGGCAATCAGCCCGGGATCGCGCAGTGGAACCTCACGCGGCTGGCCGAGGCGCTGCTGCCGCTGTTCGACAGCGATCAGGCGCGCGCGGTGGAGAAGGCGACGGCCGACGTGCATCGCTTCGCGGAGCTGTTCGAGGCGCACTGGCTGCAGGGCATGCGCGCGAAGCTGGGACTGTTCACCGAGGAGGCGGATGACCGCGCGCTCGCGGACGATCTGCTCGAGTGGATGCACGCGCGCTCCGCGGACTTCACCAACACCTTCCGCGATCTGTCCGCCACCACCGGCGCCGATTCGGAAGACGCGTCGGATGCGGAGTGGGCCGCCTGGCGCGCGCGCCTCGACGCGCGCCACACGCGGCAGCCGCAGCCGCGCCACGAAGCGGAGGCGCTGATGCGCCGCCACAATCCCGCGTTCATCCCGCGCAATCACAAAGTGGAGGAGGCGCTCGCCGCCGCCATGGCGCGCGACCTCGCGCCGTTCGAGCGCCTGCTCGACGTGCTGCGCGCGCCATACGACTACAGCCACGATCTGCCCGACTTCAGCACGCCACCCCCCGACATGCCCGGCTACCGCACGTTCTGCGGCACATAGGACAGCCTCGCGGTGGCCTCGCGCCGGCTTCGGCGGCCTCGCGCGCGTTGCAGAATCTGCCAATGGCGCGTGCTTGTCGTTTGGCACGTGATCTGTCCGCTTGAATTTCGCCGACGACGATGGCATCGTCGTCACGAGGTCGGACAGAAAGTGAAGTCATGGATATCGAGCACGTGTTACCGGCACTTCAGGATCGGCTGGGGCCAGCTGCAACGCTCGGCCTCGTCAAGGCCGTCAACGACGCCGGCCGGGAATGGAAGGACGAAGTGATGATCGCGGCAGCGGATCGATTTGAGCGGCGACTGGTTGAAGTCGATGCCGGGTTGCGCCTGCGAATGTCCGAGATGGAGGGGCGGCTGCTTCGGTGGTCGTTCGCGTTCTGGCTCGGACAGGTGGTCGCGTTGACGGCGGTGATGTCGGCGATGGTGGGCGCGGCCTGAGCGGTCGCGTTGCGTTCGAGCCGCGTGGCATCAATGATGCTTTGTTCCTGAGGTAGAGGCGGCCGTGTGTGTGCGCGGCCCTACATCAGGAGATGACTGTGGCTGACAAGACTCTGCACGACGCGTTCATCGACGAACTCCGCGACACCTACGACGCCGAGAAACAGCTGATCAAAGCTCTGCCGAAGCTGGCAAAGGCGGCGAGCTCCGCGAAACTGCGCGCGGCGTTCTCGTCGCACCTCAATCAGACCCGCGGCCAGGTGCGGCGGCTCGAGAAGGCCTTCGCCTCGCTCGGCGAGCGGCCGCGCGGCAAGCACTGCGAGGGCATGGCCGGCATCATTAAAGAAGGCGACACCGTCATCGCCGAGGATTTCGATGACATGACGATGGATGCGGCGCTGATTGCGGCGGGACAGCGGGCGGAGCATTACGAGATGGCGGCGTACGGCACGCTGGTGGCCTGGGCGCAGATCATGGGGCACACCGAGGCGGCGCGGCTGCTGCAGCTCAATCTCGAGGAAGAAGGCGCGGCGGATCAGAAGCTGTCGATGCTGGCCGAGCACGGGTTGAACCAGAAGGCGGCCAACAGGGCCCACGCCGGCGGCGGTGAGGACTCCGAGCGTTCGGCGGCTCGCAAAGCGACGCGCAAAGGGAAGAGGAAGGGCGGCCGCAAGCGCTAAGTAGCTACTCGCCGGCTCTGCCGTAGCGCGCCGTTCGCGTGCGCTGCGGTCGAGCCGGCTTCAAAATGCGCGCGTGAATTTCCAAATCGTCGCGCGCGCGTCCTCGCAACGCGCACGAGCGCAACATGCGCGTGATGCGCGATGACAAAACTGAAGACGATCGACGAAATAGGCTCTCGATAATCCGAATACGCGGTGCTAACGTTTGCGCCTTCAAGGAGGGCGCGATGACATCGCTCCGCGTCGCAACGGCCGCATTCGCACTGACCGCTACTGCATTCACCGGCGTTTCCACACAACAGACCGACGACTTCTGCGCACCATCTCCGCCGCCGCGCGGGCTCGTGGCGCGCTGCCAGAGTCTCACGCTCACGGTGCCCACATCCGAAGCGGCGCTGCGCGCCGCGCTGACGGACTGGATGCGCACGTGCGTGTCAAAGGGGCGCGCCGCCGCGCTCGTCGAAGACGCGGACGACAGCGTGACGCACGCGTGGAATCTGATGAAGGATCTGCCGCGCACGCGCACCGTCACGATTCTGCCGGAGTACGAGCCGCTGACCTTCACGCGCGCCGGGCAAACCTGCTACGGCGTCGACACCGTGTCGTTTCTTGTCAAAGGCGCGCAGGGCGCCGTGGACATGGACGGCCCTGTCGACGTGACGCCGGTGCCGCAGCCGACCGGCCTGGTGATGGATCCCACCGACGAGCAGATCAAGGAAGCCGCGAAAGCGGCCACGAAGGCGCTGCTCGACTCCGACACCCGCAGCCACTCCGGCCTGCCGCGTTTCCGCGGCGTGCTGGAAGGCATGGCGAAGTACGGCAAGGACTTCGACGACACCTGGTACAACGTCGCGCCCGCGATGGGCGGCCTCGATGCCTGCTACACGTTCGTCGGCCGCTGCGTGCCCTCGGACGAGGCGCTGAAGAACTGCACCCGCCGCCTGCGGGTCGACATCGTGTCGCACTACCAGGCGTACAAGGACCGGCCGGAAAAGTTCCGCGAGGCCCTGGAAATCACCAACAGCAGCCTGTTCCGCGCGTTTCAGCACTTCCGGCAGCTGCATGCGCGTGACACCGGACTCGACCTGTGTGAATCGGTGAAGGCGATGATGCCGAGGGTGTCCGACCACGCCCGCAAGGGCGATCGCGCGCTCTATTTCTATTACTGACCTTACGAAGGAACAGCCGCCATGAACACGAAGTTCGTTCTCGCGCTTGCCGGCGTCGCGCTGCTCCTCGCGCCGCGGGCCGCGCACGCCCAGGCGAGTCTCGCGTCCGAGGACATCATCGACGAGGTGGTGGTCAAGATCGGCGACGAGTCGCACCGCTTCACGGTGATTCGCGACGCCATCAACAAGGATCAGTGGTACTACGCGCCCGATCAGCCGCGGCTGTCGGAGCGGCGCATGAGCAACGGCAACCGCGAGCCGGAATTCACGCTGGTGCGCTATCAGTTCCGCGATCCGGCCAACCCCGAGGCGCTCGCCGAAGGCGGCTTCATGCAGTTCGCCATCACGCTCGCGCTGCCGCCCGAGGCGCAGCCGCAGATGAAGGCCGCGATTGCCGCGCACGCGAAGGTGGCGCCCGAAAGCATCCGGCTGGCGGCGCTGCCGTTCAAGGACGCGACCGTGCACCTCTACATCCCGAAGAGCGGGCTGCTGGTCGCGTCAGAACCGGTGGGCCCGGGCGTGGCGCCCACGTTCGCCACGCAGAAGATGACGTTCGCGATTCCGCTGTCGAAGATCGGCTCCGACGTGTACGACACCATCGCGAACGGCACGACCGGGCTCGCCGCCGGCATCGAGTTCACCTACACGGGCCTGACGCCGCCCACCGGCTTCACCGTGGAAGTGGACTGGGACATGGCCTATTCGTTCTTCAGCAAGGACGAGAAACTGCGCGCCGACCTGTCGGTGCTGTCGTACTTCGGCGCGAAAGCCAGCGTCGATCGCAACAAGCTCGTCGAGTCGCTGAAGACGAACAAGGTGATTACCGTCACGGAGATTGAGGGCAGCGAGGAGGCGTCGAAGGCGTTGCAGCTGATCCTGGCGCGCATCAACCAGGAGCTGCTTGCCGCCACCACGCCGCCGCAGACGGTGGCCGACGCGGCCGCGGTGGATCCGAAGCTCGAACAGAACATTCTCAAGAAGCTCACGGGGAAAATCTTCGGGTCGGTCGGCTATTCAGTGGCGATCAAGGACCGCAAGGTCACGCGGAAAGGCAAGGAGACCGTCCGCTTCCACTCGCGCAAGCTGCAGGACCGCAAGACGCTCGCGTCGGGCTTCGTCGGCATCGGCGCGTATCCCGAAGACGTCCGCAAGCGCCTCGTCACCATCGTCCCGCCCGGTCCGTGGAAGAGCGCGTACTTCGTGCTGCCGAACGTCGGCGACGCGCAGGAGATTGGCGTGAGCCAGGTGGACATGGAGATTCGCCTGCGGAGCGGCAACACCACGCACGCCACGCAGGTGGCGGTGTGGAAGCCGGCCACCGGCTGGCGCGGCGTGGGCGGCACGAGCGCCGAGCCGCGCACGCTCATCGCGTTTGGCCTGATGGATCTGTATGCGAAGGATCCGGCGCTCAGCGACGTGAAGTTCGAAACGGCCACGCAGGTCACGCTCAAGAACGACGTGCTGCGCGTGACCGATTCCCTTCCGGTCGACGACCAGCGCGCCATCGTCACGCCGCTCTCGGCGGTGAAGGTGGTGCGGCTGGACACCTCGTCCCTGAGTTTCGCGGGGCTCGTGCCCGACTCCGACCTCGTGTCGGCAACGGTGTCGATCAAAGCGGGCGACAAGGCGTTCACCACGCTGGTGAAGCCGCGCCTGCTCGACGCGAAGCTGGCGCCGCCGGCGACGGTGAACTGGGTGGTGCCGCGCGGCGGGCCGGTGACGGCCACCGTGACGTTCCGGCTGAAGGACGGCCGCACGATCAACTGGGCGCACAACGGCAGGAACCTCGCGGCCGATTCGGCGGGCGCGGGCGATCTGTTCCTGGAACTGCTCGACGCCGACTGGCGCCAGCAGTAGGAGAAGGAGACAGGCATGCGCACGTCCGGAGCGGTGGTGGCGATGGTCCTCGTGCTCGCGCCCGACGGCGTGCTGCCCGCCATGCAGCAGCCGCCGCCGCCGCGATCGCGGGTGATCATCGGCAGCCGCACCGGCGCGCGCATGCCTCCGCCGCCGAGGCCGGTGACGCGGCCCGCCAGCGGCACGTTTCACATCGAGCCGGCGCTCGAGGATGGCCAGGCGCCCTCGTCGCTGCCCGCGTCGGGCAAGGGCGTGTTCGTGCTCGCGCGCGATCTCGTGCTGAACGATCAGCGCCTGACGGTGCAGGCGCCGCTCGTCATCATTCTTGCGGAGACGCTGAAGATCGCCGGCCATGCCGTCATCGACATCTCGGCGCGGCAGGCCGCCGTGCCGGGCGGGCAAGTCATGCTGCTGGCGCGCACGATCACGTGCGAGGGCGCCGGGCGCCTCGACATCGTCGCCAACGGCGGCGCGCCTTCCGCGCCGGGCGGCTCGCTCACCATCACGGGCGCGAATGCGAAGCCGCCGTGCATCACGCACACGGCGGCGGGCGGGCCCGGCGGCGTGGCACAGGTGCGCGACCATCGCGGTGGCGGCGCTCCGGTGCTGAGCACGCGAAAGCTGCCGGGCGGCGCCGCCGGCAGCGTGCGCATCCATCGCAACATCGAATCCGCGCGCGCGAACAATCCGGCCGCGGCCGAAGCCGCGTCCGCGTGGATGATCGCGCGGCTCGACTATCTGCGCATGGCCATCTACGCCGCCGCGAGTGGCGGCGATGATGGAAAGGTGCTGGCGCTGTTTCGGGAATACGAGTCGCTCGCGCCGGGTGTGGCGCTGGTGGCGCCTGCCGCGCGTCCGCAGTACCTCGAGATCGTCAAGGACCTCAACACCTATCGCACAACCGCGCTGGCGCCACTGTTCGTCGAGGACGTGACGGTGAGCCCGGCCGGACTTCCGCGCGTGGTGACGGTGTTCACGGAAGGATCGAACCTGCAGTCCACGCTCGCGCCCACGCATGCGCTGGCGGTGCGCGCCGGCGGGGCAGGGCGCTCCGTGCTGGGCGTTCTCGACTATCGCACCGATCGTCCCGACGAGATCGCGATCGAGATCGAGTGGGAGCTGACGGTCGATCCGTGGATCGAAAAGCTTGCCGCCGCCGAGTTGCGCAGCGGCGCGAAACTTCGCGGCGTGTTCTCCGGGTGGGGACTCGAGGCGAAGCCGATGCAGGAGCTCGGCGTGCGCTCGGCCACCGCGACGCTGCTGCCGGGCGGACGCCGCCTGCGCGCGCGGTTCGTGGCCGACGCCGCGAGCGCGAACCTGGTGTTCTGGCGGCTGCTCAACACCGGCGGCCTGCCATGGACGGTTGACTGGACATATCGCGAGCCGCGCACGAACCGCGTGGTCACAGGCACGTGGGCGGGACCGCCGCTCAGCGTCGCCCGGCAGCGCGCGCCGCAGCTCGAGGTGGCGGACGGCCAGATCCGCAACACCGGCACGAGCGCGGCGACGGTGCACTACGTGCGCACGGGCGACGATGGGTTCGTGCCGCTGAATCCGCCGGTGCAGATTGCGCCGGGCGAGAGCGTGGCGCCGGCCGGCGTGGGCGGCAATTTCCGTGTGCCGCCGGAATCGGTGGAGATCGCGTTCGACCCCGAGCGCTTCGCGTCCGACTTCCACGTGCTCAACGGCGAAGAGATCGTCGACAAGGTCGTGATCCGCAACCTGCTGCCGGCGACCGACGAACAGCGCGGCGCCTTCGACTACGTGGAGATCACCGTAACGTCGGGCGCGTCCATCGGCCCGCTGCGCCTGTCGGCGACCGGCACCCGCGGCTCGGAGATCACCTTGCCCATGCTGCGCCTCACTCGCGGCGCGCGCGAGGTGACCATCGCGGGCAAGGCCTACTACGCCGGCGGCGGCGAGCGCACGCTCGTGCCGCGCACGTTCGACACGCTCACCATCGCGATTACGGCGGAGATGTTTCAGCAGTAGCCCGTCCGCACTTGACATCCCAGTGGAGAGAGGTAGACTCTCCACTTGAATGGCAAGTGAGAATGTCGAACTCCTGCAGGGCACGCTGGACCTGATCGTCCTGCGGGCCTTGTCCACGATGGGGCCGCTTCATGCCTACGCGCTGGCCACCCGGCTGGCCCAGGTCTCGGACCATCCGCTGTCGCTCAACCAGGGCACGCTGTATCCGGCACTGGTGCGCCTCGAGCACAAGGGGCTCATCAAGGGCGCCTGGGGCAAGACCGACAGCAACCGCGAGGCGAAGTTCTATCGCATCACGCGCGCGGGCGAGAGCGATCTCAAGCGGCAGGCGGAGAAGTGGCAGCGCCTGTCCGGGCTGGTCAACAAGCTGCTCGCCGAGGGCTAGGGCTCCAGGCTCCAGGTACACCATGCGTCAGGTTCGACGGTTCTTCCAACGCATCGCCACGTTGCTTCGTTCGGGTCGCGCCGAGCACGAGCTCGCGCGCGAGATTCAGGCGCACCTGCAGCTGCTCGAGGATCAGTTCGTCGCGCGCGGCATGTCGCGTGACGAGGCGCGGTATGCGGCGCGGCGGACGTTCGGCGGCGTCGAGCAGGTGAAGGAAGCGCAGCGCGACGCGCGCGCGTTTCGCTGGCTCGCCGGCTGGCCGATGGATCTCAAGCTGGGCGTGCGGATGCTCGCGAAGTCGCCGGGCCTCACGCTCGTGGCCGTCACGGCGCTCGCCGTGGCCATCGGCGCCGGCGCGGCGTATCTCGAGTTCACCCGCGACCTGCTGCATCCCTCGCTCGACATGCCAGGCACCGAGCGCCTCGTCGGCATTCGCGCATGGAATGCGCAGGCGCGTCTCGACGAGACGTTCCTCATCCGCGACTTCGAGACATGGCGCGCGAAGGCGCGGCTGATCGAAGACCTCGGCGCCGCGCGGCCGTTTCCACGCGACCTCACCACCGCCGACGGCCGCACCGAAAGCGTGCGCGGCGTCGAGATCAGCGCGTCGGCATTCCGGCTGATGCCAGTCGCGCCGCTGTTGGGCAGGCCGCTGACGGGCGAAGACGAGCGCGCCGGCGCGCCGCCCGTCGTCGTGATCGGCGAGAGCGTCTGGCGCGGCCGCTTTCACGCCGACCCCAATGTCGTGGGCACGCTGGCCCGCCTCGGCTCCACGCCGCACACCATCGTCGGCGTCATGCCCGGGCGTTTTGGTTTTCCGATGAATCAGAACGTGTGGGTGCCTTTGAAACGCACCGAGTGGGTTCAGGAGATCTTCGGGCGCTTGACGCCGGGCACGACCACCGCCTCGGCCGAGGCCGAGCTCGCGGGCATGGTTACGCTTGGGACGCTCGCCGAGCGTGCGTCAGTGCGCGTGCGTCCATATCTCGACTCGGTGGTTGGCGGCGATCGCGAATCGGCCGAGATCGCGGTGGTGCGCGCCATCAATCTCGTCTTCATCCTGCTGCTCGGCATCTGCGGCGCGAATGTCGCCACGCTCGTGTTCGCGCGCACCGCCATGCGCGAAGGGGAGATCACCGTGCGCACCGCGCTCGGCGCGGGCCGCGGCCGCATCAGCGCGCAGCTGTTTGCCGAGGCGCTCGTGCTGTGCGTTCTTGCCGCGGGCGCAGGCCTGGTGGCGGCGCGACTCGTGGGCGGCGCGCTGAAGGGATATTTCGAGCGTGGGGTCGGGCCCGTGCCGTTCTGGTGGAACGACGCGCTCGGCTATCAGACGATCGCGTACGCGCTCCTGTTAGCCGTTGTGGCCGCCGCGATTGTCGGCTTGATCCCCGCCATGAAAGCCACGGGCCGCGAGCTCCAGGGCCGCATCCGCGACGCGGCGTCGGGCACTTCCACCATGAAGTTCGGCGGCATCTGGACCGCCATCATCGTGGCGCAGGCATCGATCACCGTGATGTTCCTCGCCGCCGTCGTGGCGCTGGGGCAGAGCGGCAACAGCAAGAGCGCCGGCGAAGACGTGATCTATTCGCGCGAGAACCTGCTGACCGCGCGCGTCGTGGTGGACGACCCGGATGCCGGCCGAACACAACCCGCTGGTGCCGGCACGTTGCGGGCGCTCGCAGACAGGCTCAGGCTGGAGCCCGGTGTCGCCGCCGTAAGCTACGCCACCGCGGTACCCGGCACAATCTGGGAGCAGTTCATCTTCGAGCTCGAATCGCCGGAGCTGCAGGCGGTCGCCGATGCGCACACCGTCACCGAAGATCTCTGGTCCGACGGCGCGCGCGTGGCCCACGGCTTCTTCGAGACGGCGGGCATTCCGCTCGTGTCAGGGCGGACCTTCACGTTGGCGGAAACCAGCCAGGCGGCGCCGGTGGCGGTTGTCGACGAGGCGTTTGTCTCGACCGTGCTCGGTGGGCGCAGCGCGATTGGCGTCAGGCTCCGCGAACGCGCGCGCAACACCGACGACCAGCCGCACCCCTGGCTCGAAATCGTCGGCGTCGTCAAAGACGCCACGACCGGCAGCCGCACCGGACCGGACGATGCGACCGTGTATCGCGTGGCGTCGCCTGACACGCCGAGCAGGCTGCTCGTGCGCGTCGATGGCAGCGCGCCGGCGGTGGCGCAGCGGGTGTATGCGGCGGCGCTGCTGGTCAATCCCGACATCCGCCTCGACGGCCTGAGGACGATGGCGCAGGTGGCGCTCGAGGCGGCGCTGCCGGAGCGCATCTTCCTGCGCGCCTTTGCGGTGATTGCGGCCATCTCGCTGCTGCTGGCAACGGCGGGCATCTACGCGCTCATTTCGTTCACCCTGTCGCGCCGCACGCGCGAGATTGGCATTCGCGTGGCCCTGGGCGCCGCGCCCGGCCGCGTCATCGCCAGCGTGTTCGCGCGGGCGGCCCGGCAGGTCGGGCTGGGCGTTGCCGTGGGCGCGCTTCCGGGCATGGTCATCATGCAGTCGCTGACCGGCGACGTGGGATCGCTGACCACCGCCGGCGCCATCGTGGCCACCCTCGGCGTGTGCGCGTTCGTGCTGATCGTCGCGCTGGTGTCATGCACCGTACCGTTGCGCCGCGCGCTGCGCATCGAGCCGATGCTGGCGCTGCGTTCCAACGGATAACCGCGGAGCTGAAGGCCTCGTCACGCGTTGTCATGCTGGCCGTGGGTATATCCCGCGCCCGGCGCCTCTGGCATAATCCGCCTACCGGACATGCCAATTCGATCGGGCCCTCTCCCTCTGCTGGGAGTCATGGCGCTTGCCGTCGTGGGCGCGACGCGCGGCTCGTACATCGGCGCCGTGGCGTCGGCGGCGGCCGCCGTGTTCATCACCTCGATGGTGCCGGCGCTCGAGCAGCGCAGCACGTTCCTGCTTGCCCTCTCGGTCGTCATTCTCAGCGCGTGGAAATCAGGATGGCGCGTCGGCGCCGCGGCGGCCGCCACGAGCTTCGTGTTGATTGCGGCGCTGATGCCGCCGCACGGCGGCTGGATTTCGCGCACCGGCGACGACGTCCTGCGCTTCGCTACCTTCGCCGGCCTCATCGTCGCCGTGATCCTGTTTGCGCGGGCGCGCGAGATGGCGGAGGCGCGGCTCGAGGCTGCGCGCATGCTGGCGCAGCAGGCGGTTGCCGAAAGCCTGGCGCGCGAAACGGCCGCGCGCGAGGCGCTGGCGGCCGCCAACCGGCGCAAGGAGCATTTCATTGCGCTGCTGGCACACGAGCTGCGCACGCCGCTGAACGCGGCGATGGGCTGGTTTCACATTCTCAGGAGCGGCAAGCCGGCGGATGCCGCCGGGCGCGCGGAAGACGCCATCGATCGCAACCTGCAGATGATGCACGGGCTGATCGAGGACGTGGTCGACTTCAACCGCGCGGAGTTCGGCAAGCTGACGCTCAACTGCACGGGCATCGACGTGGAGGAGCTGCTCGGCGACGTGGTGACGTCGGCGCGCGGCATCGCCGACGCGCGCCAGATTCGGCTGCAGCTGGCGGTGTCGGAGCTGCTGCCGCGCGTCGAAGGCGATCCCAAGCGGCTGCGGCAGGTGCTGCTCAACCTGCTGAGCAACGCGCTGAAGTTCACGCCCGCGGGCGGGCTCGTGACGGTGGCCGCGCATCCGGGCGCCGGCGGACTCGAGATTGGTATCGCCGACAACGGCGCCGGCATCGAGGCCGAGCACCTCGAGCGGATCTTCGATCCGTTCTGGCAGCCGGGCGGCGGCGAGCGGTCGGATGGACTCGGGCTCGGTCTCGCGCTGGTCAAACGGCTGGTCGAGGCGCACGGCGGGAATGTGCGCATCCTCAGCGCCGGCCGCGACTGCGGCACCGAGGTGCTGCTGACCCTTCCCGTGCGACAGTCGCCGGACGCCGTCGCGGTCTAACCGCACGGCGCACGGTATAATCGCCGCCTCCCCAATGATCGGCACCCGCGTCTCGCACTACGACATCAAAAATGCGCTCGGCACAGGCGGCATGGGTATCGTCTATGAAGCGGAGGACGCGCAGCTCGGACGGCGCGTCGCGCTGAAGTTCCTGCCGGCCGCGCTCTGCTGCGATCCGGTGTCGCTCGAGCGCTTCCAGCGCGAGGCGCGCGCGGCGTCGGCGCTGAATCATCCGCACATCTGCACCGTCTATGCGATCGAGCAGTGGGAGGATCAGCACTTCATCGCGATGGAGCTGCTCGAGGGCGAAACGCTGGCGCATCTCGTGAGCCGCGGGCCGCTCGAGCCTGCGCGTCTCGCTGACATCGGCGTGCAGATTGCCGACGCGCTCGAATCCGCGCACGCGAAGGGCATCGTCCATCGCGACATCAAGCCCGCGAACATTTTCGTCAACGCGCGTGGACAGGTGAAATTGCTGGATTTCGGCCTGGCGAAGTTCGGCACGACCGCGGAGCTGAACGCGCAGGCAGAGACGAAGGCGGGGCCGGATCTCACGGTGCCGGGCACCGCGATGGGAACGGTGGCCTACATGTCGCCGGAGCAGGCACGCGGCCAGCTCACCGATGCGCGCACCGATTTGTTTTCGCTCGGCGCGGTGCTGTATCAGATGGCCACCGGCAAGCTGCCGTTTCAGGGTGACACGACGGCCGTGGTGTTCGACGCCATCCTCAATAAGGAGCCCGTGCCGGTCAGCCAGCTGAACGGCGCGATGCCCGAGGCGCTCGGACGCGTCATCGAGAAGGCGCTCGAGAAGGATCGCGACCTGCGCTATCAGAGCGCGACGGACCTGCGCACGGATCTCGTGCGCCTCAAGCGCGACATCGATTCGGGCCGGCGCGCGTCGCATCCGGCGGGGGATTCGCCCAGTGCCGGCACGAAGGCCGCCGAGCGCTCCATCGCCGTACTCTTTTTCGAAAACCTGAGCGGCGTGAAGGAAGACGAGTACTTCCGCGACGGCATCACCGAAGACATCATCACGGAGCTGTCGAAAATCCGGGGACTCAACACCTTTTCGCGGCCCACCGTGCTCGCGTTCCGCGACAAGCCGGTGACGCCGGTGCAGATTGGCCAGCAGCTCGGCGCCGCGTACGTGCTGGCCGGCAGCCTGCGCCGCGCGGGCAACCGCCTGCGCATCAACGCGCAGCTCGTGGACACGCGCACCGACTTTCCGCTCTGGTCCGAGCGCTACGACCGCGAGATGGCGGACGTCTTCGAGGTGCAGGACGAGATCGCGCGGAAGATTGCCGAGGCGCTGCGCATCACCCTGTCGCCGCAGGAGCAGGCCGCGCTGTCGCAGAAGCCGACCGAGAACCTGCAGGCCTACGATCTGTATCTGCGCGGCAAGAGCTACGCGCGGCGGCTCACGCAGCAGGACCTGGAGTTCGCGCTCCAGATGTTCGAGAGCGCCGTGCAGCTCGATCCCAACTTCGCCCTCGCGTACGCCGGCATGGCCAACGTGTGCGCGCAGCACCACTATCGGCACGGCTCGGGCTCGGGCTGGCTCGAGCGCGCCGGTGACGCGGCCGAGAAGGCCGTGTCGCTGCAGCCGCATCTGCCCGAGGCGCACGTCGCGCGCGGCTGGGTGTTCTACGCCAACAAGCAGTACGACCTGTCGATCACCGAAGGCCGCATGGCGCTGGCGCAGAAACCCGACTGCGAAGGCGTGTACTACATGCTCGGCCGATCGCTGTTCGCCGCGGGCCGCTATCAGGAAATTGCGGACATCGCCGACGAGGCCGTGCGCGTGAGCGGCGCCGACTACAACATCTATGTGCCGATCCTCAACGCGCTGCGCGCGATGGGGAAGACGGACGCGCTGCGCAACATGAACATGCGCCGCGCCGAAGCGCTCGAGACGCACCTGAAAGAAGTGCCGGACGATGCGCGGGCGCGCATGCAGCTGGCGGTCACGTTTGCCGCGCTCGATCGGCCCGAGGATGCCGCGCGCGAAGCGCAGTTCGCGATGATGCTGCGCCCCAACGAGCCCACCGTGCTCTACAACGCCGCGTGCACCTTCTGCATGCTCGACAAGAAGGCCGAGGCGCTCGACGCGCTGAAGAAGGCGTGGGACGCCGGCTTCAAGGACGCCGTCTGGGCGCGCCGCGACCCCGACCTGGCCCCGCTGCACGACGACCCCGAGTTCGCCCGGCTGTACCCGGAATAGCGCGATCATGAGCGTGCTGCTGCGGCCGAGCTGAGTCGGCCGCACGGATTCGGCCTCACTCGCACCCGGCCCCGGCCGGACGTCCGTCGTCTTACACTGGTAGACGGATGAAGCGCTTCCTTCTCTTAAGCACACTGTGCGCGATCGCGGCTGGCGCTGCTCTCGCGGCCCAACAGCAGCAGCAGCCCACGTTCCGCGCGGGCGCGGACACGGTGCGCGTGTTCGTCACCGTCACCGATCGTGACGGACGGCTGGTCACGGACCTCACGAAAGACAAGTTCGAGGTGCGCGACGAGGGGAAGCCGCAGCCGATCACGCTGTTCGACAACTCGCCGAAGCCGATTCAGCTCGTGGTGATGCTCGACGTGTCGGGCAGCATGGAGGGGAACCTCGGGCTGCTGCGGGCGGGTGCGCGTCAGTTGTTCGCGCGGCTCGGGCCCGAGGATGTCGCGCGCGTCGGCGCATTCGGCGACGACGTCGTCATCAGCCCTGAGTGGACGCGCGATGCGAAGGCGCTCGAGGCCACGCTGCCGGTTGCGATCGATCCCACCGCGCCCACGCCGTTGTGGCGCGCGCTCGACGATGCGATGAAGGCGTTCGACGCGGCGTCAGATCGGCGCAAGGTGGTGCTGGTGTTGAGCGACGGCGCCGACAGCGGGCCACTGCTCGGCAAGCGCTTCATCAGCCAGGGCGAAGTCATTCAGCGCGCGATTCGCGAAGACGTGATGGTGTACGGCATCGGCCTCCAGAGCCGCGGCTCGCGGCAGTATCGATCGCCGGTTGGCATCGGCCGCGGCGGGTTGTCGGCGGCGTTGCAGGCTGACGAGCCGGATCCGGCGCTGGCACGCACGGCGCTCGAAACCGGCGGCGGCTACAGCGACGTGCGTCCGCGCGACGATCTCGGCGCGGCCTTCGCGCGGGTCGCGGACGAGCTCCACAGTCAATATCTGCTCGGCTTCGCGCCGCCCAAACGCGACGGCAAGAAGCACGACCTCGACGTGCGCCTCGCCGACCGCGGCCTCGAGCCGCGCGCCCGCAAAAGCTACATCGCGCCGCGGTAGCGCAGGCCTTCAGGCCTGCGGACAGGCGCGCCTGGCACGAGATTCGCCGAACTCGCCCCGGGGCGAGTCGCGCGAACAGCGTGCCAACGATTTTCCATCCGTTTCTGTCTTGCGATCTCCAACAGACGATGAGACCGTCGTCGTCTGTTCTATCGCGAAGGCGTGATGGCGAAAACGAAGCCGGTAGTTACGAAGAACCGGAAGCATGCGGTCGTGCAGGACGGCGTGGTGTTCGAAGTGCGCGGCAGCGAACTCGTCGCGCGAATCAGGCAGCGCATCGCGTGGCACCAGCGCGGTAACGCGCAGCACGGGCTGGCGCTCCGCGACTTGCTCGCTGCGCCCGACAAGGCACCCGAAGGTTACAGCCGCTCGATGCGCGACGAACTACAGAAACGGGTACGCGAGCATGAGGAGCGCGCGGCCTTCCTCACGTTCGTGGCTGGGCACCTGCAGCCGCAAACCGTCTATCGGCTTCGTTCGAGCGACTTGCGGATGATGGAGATCATGCCGAATCACGTCCATTGGTTCTGAACGCGCAGAAGCGGCGCGCCTGGCACGAGATTCGCCGAACTCTGGCCGGCCAGAGTCGCGCGAAGAGCATGCCAGCGCCTCGAATCCGGGGCAGGCCTGCGGACAGCGTATAATCCGCGCACACTCCCCATATGACCTTGCCTGCGGGCGACCGCATCGGCCCTTACACGATAGTTGCGCCCATCGGGGCCGGCGGCATGGGCGAGGTCTATCGCGCGCGCGACACGCGGCTCGATCGCGACGTGGCCATCAAGATTCTGCCGGCGGCGTTCGCGGCCGACGCCGAGCGCCTGGCGCGGTTCGAGCGGGAAGCGAAGACGCTCGCGTCGCTGAATCATCCGAACATCGCGCAGATCCACGGCCTGGAGGCCGCGCCCGGGGCAACCGGGGATATTCAACCGGGAAGAATATCGGCGCTGGTGATGGAGCTGGTCGAGGGCGACGATCTCTCCGCGCGGATCGCGCGCGGTCCGGTGCCCATCGCGGAGGCGCTCGAGATCGCGCGGCAGCTCGCTGGCGCGCTCGAGACCGCGCACGAGCGCGGCATCATCCATCGCGATCTCAAGCCCGCCAACATCAAGGTGCGCGCCGACGGCACGGTGAAGGTGCTCGACTTCGGCCTCGCGAAAGCGATGGGGGCCGGCGGGGACTTCGGTTCCGGCGGGCCATCCGCCGATGTGATGAACTCGCCGACGATCACGAGCCCCGCCACGCAGATGGGGATGATCATCGGCACGGCCGCCTACATGGCGCCCGAGCAGGCCAGGGGCCGCGCCATCGATCGCCGCGCCGACGTGTGGGCGTTCGGCGTCGTGCTGTTCGAGATGCTGACTGGCAAGCGTGTGTTCGAGGGCGGCGACATCACCGAAGTGCTCGCGTCGGTGATCAAGGACACGCCGTCGCACGACGCACTGCCGGCCGGCACGCCGCCGGCGATCCGCCGCCTGCTGCGGCGCTGCCTCGAGAAGAATCCGGCGAAGCGGCTCGACTCGATGGGCGCCGCGCGCCTGGACATCGAAGAGGCGCTCGACCCCCGCGAGCAGGCGCCGGCCGTCGCCGCACCGCGCGTCCAGACGGGGATGCGCCGTCTGCTGCCGTGGGCGGTGGCCGCAGCGGCCGTCGCGATCGCCGTCCTCGCAGGCGTCAATGCCTGGTGGCGCGCGCCCGTCGACAGCGCCATCACGCGGCTCAAGTTCGATACGGGATTTCCCGGCGCGCTGCACACGCCGTTCGGGCCGGCGTTCGCGCTCTCGCCCGACGGCCAGACGCTCGTCGCGTCCGTGCAGGACGACGTCGGCACGCTCCGCTTGTATGTGCGTCGCTTCGATCAGCTCGACGCCACGCTGCTTGCCGGCACGGAGGACGCCACCGATCCGTTCTTCTCGCCTGACGGGCAGTGGGTCGGCTTCCGCTCCGGATCCCGCCTGAAGAAGATCGCGCTCACGGGAGGCGCGCCGGTCGACCTCGCAGACGTGCAGATTCCGCGCGGCGCGGCGTGGGGCGAAGACGGGATGATCTACTTCACGCCGGTGGCAAGCGCGGGAGGACGGCTGATGCGCATCCCGGCGGGCGGAGGCGCGCCCGAGCCTGCGGGCCCCATGCTCGAGGGCCACGCCACGCAGCGATGGCCGCAGGTGCTGCCGGGCGGCACGGCCATCATCTATACCGGCCACACGACGGTCGACACGTTCGAGGAAGCCTCGCTCGTGCTGCAGCGGCTCGACGGCAGCGCGCCCCGCGCGCTGCTCAAGGGCGGCTATCACTGGCGCTACGTCTCGAGCGGCCACATCGTGTACGTGCACACCGGCACCCTGTTTGCCGTGCCGTTCGATCTCGATCGCCTCGAAATCACCGGCACCGCGGTGCCGGTCGTCGAGCGCATCCTCGCCTCGCCCGTCAGCGGCGGCGCGCAGCTCGCCATCGCCGCCAACGGCGACATCGCGTACGCGCGCGGGGAGCTGCAGGCGCTCGGCACGCGGTTGTTCTGGCTCGACACCGCGGGCACGCGATCCACGCTCTACGACATGAAGGACAACTGGACGTCGCTGGCCTTGTCGCCCGACGGCACCCGTCTCGCGATCGACCGCCTGCAGGGGCAGGAGCAGCCTGAGATGTGGGTGATCGATCTCGAGCGCGACACGGAAACGCGGCTGACGATCAACCAGGTGCAGGATTTCAATCCCGTGTGGACGACCGACGGCCGGCGCGTCGTCTTCACGAGCGCGCAGGACGGCCCGCCCAATCTGTTCTGGCAGCCGGCCGACGGCAGCGCGCCGGCCGAGCGTCTGCTCAAGAGCAACGACGTGCAGCTGCCGTGGAGCTGGCATCCCGACGGCAAGCGCCTGCTGTTTTCGCAGGGCAGCAACAACTACGACCTCCTGGTGCTCACGATGCCCGAGCGCACCGTGGCGCCGTTTGTCGCGTCTCCCGCCCTCGAAGGACACGGGGCGTTCTCGCCTGATGGCAAATGGGTCGCGTATGCGTCCGACGAGTCGGGCGACACCGAGGTGTACGTGCGCCCGTTTCCGGCCGGCGAAGGCCGGTGGCTCATTTCCAGCGGGACGGGCGGCTGGCCGATGTGGTCGCGGACGTCGAACACGCTTTACTACGTCACGATGCGCGGGCAGCTGATGACGGTGCGCTACGAGATCGACGGCGCGGCGTTCCGCGCGGGCCGGCCGCAGGAGGTGCCCAACGGCAGGCTGCTGCCGCGCGGCGCGTCATACTCGTGGGCCCTGCACAAGGATGGCCGCCGCCTCGCGACATCCCTGCAGGATGCAGCCGCGCCGCGCGCGGCCGTGCCCGATGAAGTCGTCATGGTGCTCGGGTTTGGCCGAGAACTGAAAGCACGCGTCAAGTAACGAAGGCTCAAACGCGCCGCAGCCGTCGCCGGCCATGCGCGCGAAGGCGGCGGCGGACGCCGAGCCAGTAAATGAGGTAGTAGCCGAGCACCACGGCGCCCGCAGCCATCGAGCCGGCGATGCCGGCCGCGACGAACCATGACTCGCCCGACAGCCCGGCGCGCCACGACTCCCACGATCGCCAGAACCCATAGAGAATGCGCGCCGTGATCGTCAGCGTGAGCGCAAGGACGAGCAGCCGATTGGGCGTGTAGTGCAGGTCGCTCAGTCCCGGCTCCCACTTGGTCAACCAGAGGCCGACGAGGCCCAGTGTCGCGCCGCCGGCGAATCCCGCCGCCGTGTAGAGCAGTACCTCGGGCACCCACAGGCTCGTGACCGCGGCGGCAACCAGGAACAGCGCTGCCGACAGCGTCAAGCCGGCGATGTTGATCGCCGCGAGCCATCCCCGCGCGCGCTGCCGCGACGTGCCCACCTGATAGCGGCGGACGATGCCGATGGGAATCAGCACGATGATCGCCAGGACGAGCAGGACGGGAATCAGCAGCAGCGGCATCGCTGATGGATTCTAATGCGCGTTATAAGATCGGTATTGCCATATGGTAGTATTGCAATATGCCCAAGCTTACGTTTTCGCTCGATGACCAGACCGTCGAGGCGCTCCGGACGACGGCGCATCGGACGGGAAAGGCACAGAGCCTGATTGTTCGCGAGGCCATCGCGCACTACGCCGCGCGTGAGGAAGTGCTGCCAGACCCGGAACGCCAGCGCCTGCTTGGCGTTCTCCGTCGAATCGCCACGCGCCCGCCCACCCGGCCGCAGGCCGCCGTCGACCGAGAACTGAAAGAAATCCGCGCCGCGCGCCGCACGGGGTGGTCCCGGACCACGCGATGATCGTGCATCTCGACACCTCCGTTCTTGTTGATGCGCTCAGTGGCAGGCGGCGGTCATTGATTGTGCTCGAGCGCGCGGTATCGCGGGGTCACGTGCTGGCTGTTTCGTCGCTCGCCCTGTACGAATGGCTTCGCGGCCCGCGGACAGCGGAGGAGCTCGAGGATCAGGAGTCGCTGCTCCCGTCCAGCGATGCGAGACCCTTCGGGCAGCAGGAGGCTGCCCGTGCCGCAAGACTCTATCGGACCGTCAAGCGGCCGCGCGGCAGGGACATGGATCTCGCGATCTCTGCGTGCGCGATCGAGCACGGCGCCCAACTCTGGACTCTCAACCCGGATGACTTCCAGGACGTGCCGGGACTTACGCTGTACGACCCCGACTAGAGCAGGCCCGCAACTGGATCTGGATCCAGTTTCCACAGGTTTCCCGCAGGCCGGCGAGCGCCGAGGTCGCAGAATCTGCGCACCTGGCACGGTGCTCGCCGAACTCTGGCCGGCCAGAGTTGCGCGAAGCGCATGCGAACCCATGCCGCGATAGACTGGCGCGCGTGACCAGCCCGGCTCTGCGCATCGTTCCTGTTCCGGCGGATCGCCTCGACGACGTCGTGGATGTCTTTGGCGACGCGTTTGCGGGCTATCCGGTGATGCGGTGGACAGTCGGCGGCCAGGGCGACATCGGCGACATCGCGGCGCGCGAGCGGCGGCTGGTGCGGCTGTTCGTGACGCGGCGCGTCGCGCGCGGCGGGCCGATGTACGCAGTTTCGAACCGGGATAATTCAACCGGGAAGAATATCGAGGGGGCGGTCCTGCTGACGCTGCCGGTCGAGCCTCCGCCGCCCGACATCGTCGCCGAAATGTCGGCGCAGGCGTGGCGCGAGCTGGGGGATGAGGCGCGGCTGCGGTACGACCAGTACGCGGCGGCCTCCAACTTTTTCACCGCGCTGCCGCCGCACCACCATCTCAACATGATTGGCGTGCGGCCCGCCGCGAAGGGCACCGGGCTCGGGCGCCTCCTGCTCGACCACGTGCGCGCGCTGGCCGAGGCCGATCCGCAGTCGGCCGGCGTGTCGCTGACGACGGAGAATCCGCGGAATGTGGAGCTGTACCGGCATTTCGGCTACGAAGTGGTGGGGGAGGGGGAATTCGCCCCTGGCATGCCCACATGGGGCCTGTTCTGGCGCAAGCAGGCTGGCACGACATAAAATGTTGGGCTAAATGCTTAACTTTGATCTCACCGAAGAACAGCGCCTGCTCGAACACACCGTCCGCGACTGGGCGTCCAAAGAAGTTCAGCCCCACATTCGCGATCTCGATCGCGCGCACAAGTTCGATCCGAAGATCCTGCCGCAGATGGCCAGTCTGGGCCTGCTCGGGTGCTCGGTGCCCGAACAGTACGGCGGCGCCGGCATGGACTACGTCTCGCTGGGTCTCATCAGCGAGGAGCTCGAATACGTCGACACGTCGCTGCGCGTGATCATGTCGGTGCACGCGGGGCTCAACTGCCTCACGCTGCTCGCATGGGGCAATGAGGATCAGAAGCAGCGCTACCTGGTGCCGCAGGCGAAGGGCGAGAAGATCGCGACCTACGGCCTCACCGAGCCGGCCGCCGGCAGTGACGCGCGCGGCATCCAGACGGTGGCGATCAAGAAGGGCGACCGCTACTACCTCACGGGCGAGAAGATGTGGATCTCGCTCGCCGACGTGGCCGACAACTATCTCGTGTTCGCGTGGACCGATCTCGACAAGAAGAAGGCCCGCGACGTCAGCGGCCTGAGCGCGTTCATCATCGAGCGCACGTTCAAGGGCTTCTCGAGCGGCACGCTGAAAGAGAAGTGGGGCATCCTCGCCGGCAACACCGGCTTCTTCAAGATGGAAGAGATGGAAGTGCCCGCCGACAACCTGCTCGGCAAGGAAGGCGAGGGCTTCAAGATCGCGATGTTCGCGCTCGACCAGGGCCGCTACACCGTGGCCGCCGGCGCCACCGGCCTGATTCGCGCCTGCCGCGACGCCAGCGTGAAGTACGCGCTCGAGCGCAAGACGTTCGGCGTGCAGATCGGCGAGCACCAGCTCGTGAAGCAGATGATCGCCAACATGGAGAGCGATTATCAGAACTCGCGCCTGCTCTGGCTGCGCGCCGGCTGGATGAAGAACCTCGGCCGCCGCAACACGCGTGAAACCGGCCTCGCGAAGTGGTTCTCCACGGTCGCGTCCGAGCGCTGCGCCGGCGACGCGGTGCAGGTGCACGGCGCCAACGGCTACTCCGACGAGTATCCGGTCGGACGTTTCTATCGCAACTGCAAGGGCGCGGTCATCTACGAAGGCACGCGCGAAATCCACACCATCATGCAGGCCGATTACCTGCTCGGCTACCGCCAGGACAAGCCGACGCGCTGCGAGTTACCCGCGTACGGCGGCAAGAGCTAACTCCATGGCCAACAACGACCAGGACCTCTCGCTCGACTTCCTCCGCGTGGTCGAACAGGCCGCCATCGCGTGCGCGCACACGATGGGCTATGGCGATCGCCACGGCTCGGATCAGGCCGCGGTCGAGTCGATGCGCAAGGAGCTCGACTCGGTGCCGATCGACGGCACGATCGTGATTGGCGAGGGAGAGCGCGACGAGGCGCCGATGCTGTTCATCGGCGAGCGGGTCGGCCTGGCGGCCAGGGGCAAGACCGGGGGGCCGAACGGCTTTCCGAAAGTCGACATCGCCGTCGATCCGCTCGAGGGCACGAACCTGTGCGCGCTCGGCGAGCCGAACGCGCTCGCGGTGCTTGCCGCGTCAACCGGCGGCGGGCTGCTGCACGCGCCCGACCTCTACATGGAGAAGCTCGTCGTCGGACCCACCTCGAAAGACAAGGTGGATCTCGACAAGCCGGTGGCCGAGAACCTGCGCAACATCGCCGACGCGCTCGGCCGCAAGGTGCAGGACCTCGTGGTCGTCGTGCTCGATCGCGAGCGCCACACGCAGCTTATCGCCGACATTCGCGCCACCGGCGCGCGCATCCGCCTGATCGGCGACGGCGACCTGTCGGCCGGCATCGCCGCCGCGGTCGTCGGCACGGGCGTGCACGCCGTGATGGGCACGGGCGGCGCGCCCGAGGGTGTGCTCTGCGCCGCCGCCATGCGCTGCCTCAACGGCGAAATCTTCGCGCGGCTCGTCGTCAAGACGCCCGAAGACGAGGATCGCTGCCGCGCGATGGGCATCACCGACTTCCGCCGCGTCTATCGCTCGGCCGACCTCGCCTCGGCCGAGTCGATCATCTTCGCGGCCACCGGCGTCACCGACGGCACGCTCATGCGCGGCGTCCGCTTCTTCGGCGACGGCATCCGCACCAGCTCCATCGTCATGCAGACCAATCCGCACCTGATTCGCTTCATCGACACCATCCACGTGAAGGACGACGCGAACGTCAAGATTCATTTCTGATCGTTTGTGACGACCTGGTTCAGGAACCAGCTCGCGGTCACGATCGCGAGCTTCATCGGCTTCATGGGCTTCACGCTCGTGATGCCGTTCCTGCCGCTCTACTTCCGCGAGCTCGGCCTGCAGGACACCGGACAGATTGCGCTCTGGACCGGCTTCTCGATGGGCGTCACGCCGGCGCTGACCGCGGTGCTCGCGCCCGCGTGGGGGCGGCTTGCCGATCGCTTCGGCCGCAAGATCATGGTCGAGCGGTCGCTCTTTTCGTTCGTGATCGTGATGGGCGCGATGGCGTTTGTCAGCGAGCCCTGGCACGTGTTCGCGCTGCGCGCGGTGCAGGGCCTGTTTGCCGGCTACGGCGCGCTGACCTTGACGATGGCGGCGGAGTCGGCGCCGCCGCATCGCATGGCGGACGCGATCGGGTATGTGCACACCGCGCAGCGGCTGGGCCCGGCGCTCGGGCCGGTGATTGGCGGATCGCTGGCGCACCTGGTGGGCCTCCGCAACACGTTCCTGGTGGCGAGCGCGTGTTACCTGTTCGCGGTGGTGCTGGTGTTCTTCCTCTATAAGGAGGCGCCCATCGCGCCGCACGACGAGCAGGACGCGAAGGAGCGCGTGTCGTTTCGCGACGTGCTCTCGTTCGAGAATTTCATCATCCTGATGATGGTGGTGTTCGGCCTGCAGTTCATCGACCGCAGCTTCGGCCCGATCCTGCCGTTGTATCTCGATCATGCCGGCGTCGCGACCGAGCGCGTGGCGATCATTGCCGGCCTGATCTTCTCGATCGCGGCCGGCGGCGGAGCGGTGGGCAACTGGGTCGCCGGTCGCCTGCTCCTCGCGCGGCACGCGCGCCCGATTCTGGCGGGCAGCGCCGCGGCGTCGATGCTGGCGTCAATTCTTTTCGCGGTCGAGCCGCCCGTATGGCTCATGCTGGTATCGGCGGCGGTGTTCGGCCTCGGCATCGGCGTGGCCATGACCACGGCGTATGCGGAAGCCGGCAAGATGATTCCCGCCGGCTCGCACGGCGCCGGCTTCGGGCTGCTGACGACGGCGTCGCTGACGGGGCTGGCGTTGAGCCCGGTGTTCGGCGGCCTGATCGGATCGACCAGCATGAACGCGGTGTTCGTGGCCAACGCCATCGGCCTCGCGGCGCTGACCGTCATCGTCAGCCGCAACATGAAATAAATGGGGACGGGTCTAATTTCCACGATTTCCGACGCGGATACGCTCGAGCGCGCGGCCGCCATCATTCGCGACGGCGGCGTCGTGGCGGTGCCGACCGAGACGTTCTATGGCCTGGCGGCCGACTGGCGCAGCGAATCCGCGACGGCGCGCATCTTCGAGATCAAAGGCCGGCCCGCGACCATGAACCTGCCGCTGGTGGCGGCAAGCCTCGAGCAGGTGGCCGCACTCGTCGGACCCCTCGACGCCCGCAGCGCCAGAGCCGCGAAGGCCTTCTGGCCCGGCCCGCTCTCGCTGGTCCTGCCGGCGACTCCATCTCGCAGGGCGACACCGGGACACACCAGCAACCAGCAACCAGCAACCAGCAACCGCACTATTGCCGTGCGCGTGCCTTCGCACGACTTCGTGCGCGCGCTGTGCGAACGCGCCGGCACGCTGCTGACGTCCACGAGCGCGAACAAGACCGGCGAGCCGCCCGCGGAAACGGCGGAGCAGGTCGCCGCATCGCTTGGCGAGCTCGTCGACATGATCATCGACGGCGGCCGCACGCCCGGTGGCAAGCCGTCGACGATCGCGGACCTGCGCGGCGCGACCCCGATGCTGCTGCGCGACGGGGCGGTCGCGTGGAACCGGGTGCTAGAATCGCTGAAGTAGATGAAAGAGCGCGCGGCCCTCGTCGGCGTCGTCACCCGGCATTCACAGCACATCGATCACGATCAGGCTCTGGAAGAGCTGGAAGGCCTGGCGCTTGCCGCCGGCGCCAGCGTGGCGCTCAAGATGGTGCAGGAGCGCCCGAAGCCTGATGCGGCCACGTTCATCGGCAGCGGAAAGGTGCTGTCGCTCGCGCGCGCCTGCGATGAGGCCGATGTCGACACCGTCATCTTCGACAACGAGCTCTCGCCCGCGCAGCTGAGGAATCTCGAGACCGCGCTGTCGCGCAAGGTGCTCGATCGCACGCAGCTGATTCTCGACATCTTCGCGCGGCGCGCGCGCACGCGCGAGGGCAAGCTGCAGGTGGAACTCGCGCAGCTGCAATATCTGATGCCGCGGCTGGTGGGATCGTCGGAGGCGCTGTCGCGCCTGGGCGGCGGCATCGGCACGCGCGGCCCCGGCGAAACAAAGCTGGAAACGGATCGCCGCCGCATCCGCCATCGCATCGCGAATCTCAAGCAGGACATCCGGGACGTCAGCCGCCGCCGCGCGCACCTGCGCGACCGGCGCGAGAAGAACGCCCAGCCCACCGTCGCGCTCGTCGGCTACACCAACGCGGGAAAGACGACGCTGTTCAATCTGCTGACGGCGAGCAGCGCCGTGGCGTCGAATGCGCTGTTTGTGACGCTCGACCCGCTCATCCGGCGCGTGCGCCTGGCGGACGGGCGGCAGCTGCTGCTGTCGGACACGGTCGGCTTCATCGACCGCCTGCCGCACCAGCTGGTGGCGGCGTTTCACGCGACGCTTGAAGAGGTGGCGGCAGCAGATTTGCTTTTGCACGTCGTCGATGGGTCAGCCCACGATCTGGAACGGCGCGAGGAGGCGGTGCACACCGTGCTGCGCGAGGTGAAGGCCGAGGGCGTGCCGCGCCTGGATGTCATCAACAAGATCGACGTGATCGAGCCCGAGGCGCTCGAGCGCCTGCGGTATATGCGGCCCGATGCCGTGTTCATCAGCGCCGCGACGGGGAAGGGGCGCGCCGAGCTGCTGAAGGCCATCGCGACCCGGCTCGAAGCCGACCTGCCGCGATGGAAGAAGAAGGTGCTCAGTGCGTAGCGCGCGGCGGCCTGTGCTGTTCGCGGTGCTGGGCGCGTTCCTGCTCGCGGCCGGATGCGCGACACGGACGGCGGCCCCCGGGCCTGTTCCTCCGAGCGCGGCGCGGTACCCGGATTTCTCGTTCCCCGACATTCCGAGCGATCTGGCGACACCGGCCCTCGCGACGCGCCACGAGCAGGCGTGGAACCGGCTGCAGTCGGGCGACCTGCGCGGCGCGGAGCGCGATTTCACCGCGCTCGCATCGGGCGGCGGTTTCTATCCGGCGTCGGCCGGCCTCGGATACGTCAGTCTCGCGCGCAAGGATTTCGCCGCGTCAGTGGGGCACTTCGACCGCGCCCTCGCCGTGAATGCCGCCTACGTGCCCGCGCTGCTCGGCAAGGGCGAAGCGCTGCTCGGACAGGACGAGCAGGCCGCCGCCCTCGAGGTGTTCGAGAAGGCGCTGTCGGTCGATCCCTCGATGACGACGGTGCGCAGCCGCGTGGATGTGCTGCGGTTCCGCGCCGTGCAGCAGCAGGTGTCGCGCGCGCAGGCCGCGGCCGGCGCCGGGCGCCTCGACGAGGCCGAAGCCGCGTACGAGCGCGCGATTGCCGCGTCGCCCGAGAGCGGCTTTCTCTATCGCGAGCTGGCGGCGGTGGAGCAGCAGCGCGGCAACGTCGACGAGGCGCTCGCGCACGCCCGCAAGGCCATCGAGCTCGATCGCAACGACGCCGCCGCGCACGCCATTGCCGGCGCCGTGCTCGAGGGCCGCGGTGAGTTCGCCGCCGCCGCCGCCGAATTCGACACGGCCGCCGCGATCGAAGAGAGCGCCGCGTATCGCGCGCGCGCGGCGGAGCTGCGGCGCAAGGCCGACGAGGCCGCGCTGCCCGCCGAGTATCAGGCGATTGCCACCTCGCCGCAGATCACGCGCGCGCAACTCGCCGCGCTGCTCGGCCGCCGCCTCGATCGCTTCGTCGCCGCCGCGCCGCAGCGCGCGCCGGTGGTGATGACCGACATCCGCGGCCACTGGGCAAGCGCGTACATCCAGAGCGTCACGCGCGCGCGGCTGATGGACGCCTTCGCCAACCACACCTTCCAGCCCGACGCCATCGTCCGCCGCGGCGACTTCGCGCAGGTGGTGTCGCGCGCCCTGGCGGTGATCAGCAGCCGGCGTCCCGACCTCGCTGCGAAGTGGCGCGGCGCGCGCCCCACGTTCACGGATCTCTCGGCCGGCCACCTGGCCTATCCCGCCGCATCCGCGGCCGTCGCCAGCGGCGTGATGACCGCGCCGGACGATGCGTTCGGCCTCACGCGCCCGCTCACCGGCGCCGACGCGCTCGAGGCGCTCGCGCGCCTGCAAGCACTCATTCGCTGACCGCGCCGCATTCCTCCGCGCAGCCTCGGCTACACTGTCTGCGATGTCGTGGACATCGGCCCTCACCGCCGCAAACCAGCTGACGCTGCTGCGCATCCTGCTGGTGCCGCCGTTCGTGCTGACGGTGCTCTACGACATGTACGGCTGGGCGCTCGCGACGTTCCTGTGCGCCGCCATCACCGACATGCTCGACGGCCTCATCGCGCGCCGCACCGGACAGCAGACCACGCTCGGCGCCTGGCTCGATCCGATGGCCGACAAGCTGCTGATCTTCAGCATGGTCGTGGTGCTCACGCTGCCGTCGGAAGCGCCCAACCGCCTGCCGCTGTGGCTCACGGTGCTCATGATCAGCCGCGACGTCGCCATCGTCATGACCGTCGCGGTGATCAACCTCGCGATCGGGCATCGCACGTTCAAGCCGTCGCCGCTCGGCAAGCTCGCCACGGCCGTCTTCCTCGCCACCGGTGTCGCCGTGCTCGTGGCCAACTACATCGGCCGCCCCATGCCCATCGTCTGGGCCTTCATCTACACCGCGCTCGTCATCACGCTCGCCTCGGCCGTCGACTACGTCTTCCGCCTCGCCAAAGTCATTCGCGAACAGTAGGGCGCGCGGACGTCGCAGAGATCGACGCCCGCACTCAGCGCGGCCTCCGAGCCAGCGGGGGAGCGAGCGAGCCGAGGGTGCGCGGATGTGCTATCCTTCCGCTCCCCTGACAACAGCTTTTTCCCAGGAAAGCTACGAATATGCTCGACGCTATTAAGAGAATGAGTGCCGGCGGCAACAGGCAGCAGGCCGGTGAGCTCGAAGGATTGATTGCGGCCGCGCGCGAGGAGCGGGCCGCCCTGTCGGCGATGCTGACGCAAGTGCAGCTGCACGGGGCGAAGGTTGCAGCGGCGGGCAAAGCCGTGCAACAGGTGGAAGAGAAGGCCGCGAAAGCGGTGGGCCGCGTGGACGAACTCGCGTCGAAGATTGGCGCGGTCGACGCCCACGTGCAGTCGCTCGCCACCATCGATGCCCGCATCCGGACACTCTCGGACGCGGTGGCGCAGGCCGAGCGGCTGATGGCGCCCGACGGCGAGCTGGTGCGCCAGCGGCAGGCGGTGCAGCAGCTGTCGGCCGAGGCCCTCAAGACGCAGGCGAGCCTCGAAGCGCTGAAGAAAGAGCAGGAGACGCTGGACACGCTGCGCGACGAGCTGCGGCAGTCGACCGGCGGCCTCAAGGAATCGCACGACAAGGCGGTGGCGCTGCAGGCCGAGATCGATCAGCTGCGCGCCGCGGCCGTCCAGATTTCGCAGGAGCAGGCCAAGGTGCGCGACGCCGCGCGCGAGACGCGCGAAGACACCGCCGCCACGCACGAAACCGTGAAGGAAGTGGAGAAGAAGCTCGGCTCGCTCGCGAAGCTGCAGGAGATGAGCCGCACGACGGAGGAGCGCATCGCGGCGCTCAACGCGCTGGCCGAGCACGTGTCGCAGAAGGCCAAGCTGCTCGAGAACCAGAAGCACACGATCGAGCACGCGCTTGTCGAATCAAACCGCCTGAACGATCTCGTCTGGAACATGGACGTGCAGGTCGGCAAGCTGAACGAGGGCACGAAGACCGCGGCCCGCGTCGAGGAGACCGTGGAGCGCATCGAGAAGCTGGCGCGCGAGACGGCCGCGCAGCTCGATGGCGGCCTGAAGGCGCGCGACGCCTTCGCCGTGGATCTGGCGCGCCTCGACAAGGAGCGCACGTCGCTGGCCGACTTCGTCCGGCGTCACGAAGAGAAGGTCGACGCCAGCCGCCGCGAGCTCGAGCTGATCGACACGCGCGTGCGCGGGCTGCAGACCGCCGCAGGCGATCTGGAGAAGGCGCACGAAAGCCTCGCGTCGCGCGAGCGCAGCGTCGCGGCCATGACACAGCGCGTCGACGCGCTCACGCGCAGCATGGAGTCGGTGGCCGCGCAGGCCGACGACCTCACGCGCAAGCAGCTGGCGCTCGACGGCCTGCAGGAAGGGCTGGCGCAGGTCGACGACCTGGCGCGCAAGACCACCTGGCAGGTGGAGACGCTGCAGGCCGCGCGGCAGGATCTCGATCAGCTGCGCCGCGAAATCCAGGACTTCTACAAGGCGCACGCCGCCGCCGCGCAGCTGCGCGACAGCCTCGCGTCCGACCGCGCCGCGCTCGAGTCGTTCCTCGAACGCGTCACCGCCTTCAGCGTGTCGCTGCCCGAGCTCGACGCGCGCATGGACGGCATCACCAACAAGCTCTCGATCGTCGAGGACGGCACCGAGAAGGCGGCCAACCTCGTGTCCATTGCCGACGATCTCGATCGGCAGATGACGCGGCTCGCCGGCTATCAGCAGTTCGTCGAGCGCGTGGAAACGCGGCTCAACGCGCTCAACGCGCTCACGTCGGAAGTCGACCGAAAGGTCGAGGACCAGGTGGCGCGGCGCGCCGAAATCGACGCGCTCAAGAGCGCGTGCGACAGCGTGGCGCTGCAGGTCACCGACGTGCAGCAGAAGCTCGAAGGCGTCACGCAGGTGCAGGGCAAGCTGCTGCCGCTGACCACGCAGGTGTCGGTGCTGAAGAATGCCGTCGACAAGGCCAACGCGCGCGTCACGTCGGCACTCACGGACGAGACCGAGTTGTCGGAGCAGGAACGCCGCGTCACCGAGATGCTCGCGTCGGTGAAGAGCGTGGCCGCCGAAGCCGCCGACCATCTCAAGAAGGTCGAGGGCCTCAGCGACTATCTCTCGCGCTCATCGTCCATCAAGGACGACATGCTCGAGGAGCTGACGCGCGTGCAGGGACGGCAGCGCGACGTGGCCGCGCAAAGCGAGGCGGCCGAAGATCATCTCAAGCGGCTCGACGCGACGTTCCGGCAGCTCGAACAGCGCCGCACGCAGCTCGCGTTTGCCGAGAAACGCATCGGCGCGTTCGAGGGCAAGCTGTCGGAGCTGCGCTCGATGTCGGAGGAGATCGAGCGCCGCATCCAGGCGCTGGCCGCCCGCGAAGAAGTCGTGGAGTCGGTGCGCAAGGAAGTGGAAGGCGTGTTCGAGGTCAGCGCCAAGTCGAAGGCCGACCTGGAGTTCGTCGAAGAGCATCGCGCCGACGTACTGGCGCTCAAGACGCGCGTCGACGAGCTCGTGGCATCCATCCGCGACACCGAAGCGCGCCTTGCCGACATCAACGCCAAGAAACGCCTCGTCGACGAGGTGCAGCTGAAGGTCGGCGTGATTACGAACCTGCTCGAGGACGTGCGCGTGAACATGGAGACGGTGGGCGAGCAGCGCGCCGTCCTCGATCACGTCATGGAAAACCTGACGAAGCTGAACGAGATGGTGGCGTCGGGGCAGTCGACGCTGCGGGCGCTGCAGGCCGAGCGCGAGCTCGCCGAGCGCATCGAGCGCGGCATCAAGGCGCTGCGCTCGAAGACGGCGTAACCCCCCGGGGCTGTCCCCGGGGTGTTACGATTCGCGGAGGATCACGGCCGGGTCGGTGCGACTGGCGCGGCGGGCGGGGATGAAGGCGGCAATCGCGCCGACCGCCAGCAGTACCGCGACG
Organism: Vicinamibacterales bacterium; assembly: GCA_036675475.1. Lineage (GTDB taxonomy): Bacteria > Acidobacteriota > Vicinamibacteria > Vicinamibacterales > SCN-69-37 > JALYRV01. The sequence goes on along the minus strand of JAKFEY010000082.1, from coordinate 18,045 downwards.
GCGCCCGCCATCGCCAGCGGATCAGTCGCGTCGACGCCGTACAGCAGCGTCGCCAGTACCTTCGTGAGATACAGCGCGGCAACGATGCCGATCGCGCTGCCCGTCGCCACGAGCCGCGTGCCGCGCGACACGACCTGGCGGATCACGCGCGACGGCCGCTCGCCAAGCGCGAGGCGGATGCCGTAGTCGCGCGACCGCCGCGTCACGTAGTGCGAGATCACGCCGTAGACGCCAATCGCGCCCAGCACCAGCGCCAGACCTGCCAGCAGCGACAGCAGCGTCACGATCTGCCCCGCAGGGCCCATCGCCGCATCGAACACCCGTTGCATCGTCGTCGTCTCCTGCACCGCGAGGCGCGTGCCCTCGCGCGCGATGCGTCCGCGCGCGGCCTCGATGATCTGCGGCAGCGCGCCCGGCGCGCTGGTGCGGATGGCAAACGACACCTGATTCGAGATGAACGGCATGTGCTCGAGCACCATGTAGCGCGCCGGCACCGCGCCGTCCTGCAACTCCGCCTCGAGCGCATTCTCCACGACGCCGACGATGCGCTCGCCGCGATCCTCGCCATCGTCAAGTCCAGTCAGCAGCACCTGGCCGATCGGGTCCTCACCGGGAAAATACGCCGCCGCCAGCGCTTCGTTGATGATGACGACGCGGGGGCCGCCTTCGCGGTCGGAGACGTCGAAGTTGCGGCCCTCGCGGATGTGCATGCCCATGGTCGCCAGATAGTCGCGCGTGACCATGCGGAAGGCCGTCGTGCCGCCCGCATCGGGCTTGCCGCGCACCGCGATGCCCCAGTTGTCGCCCGAGCCGCGCAGCGGCAGTTTCTGTGCGGCTGCAACCGACGTGACGCCGGGCAGCGTGCGCAGGTCGGTCACCATGTCGAGAATGGTGCGGCGCCGCATCTCGGGTGTGAGTCCGAGCGGCATGGTGGCGTCGATGATTGCGAGGCTCTGTGTGTCGATGCCGGGATCGATGGCGCGAAGGTTGGCGACACTGCGAATGAGCAGGCCGGCGCCGGCGGCGAGCAGTACGGCCAGCGCCATCTGCGCCACGACGAGTCCGCCCTCGAGACGGCCGCCGCGGCCCGCCACGCCGCCCGTGCGCGTGGTCGCCATCGTCGCGCGCAGCGTGCTGCCGCGCCAGAGCGCGATGCCGGGAATGAGGGCGACGAGGAGCGCGGCCGACAGCGACGCGAGCACTGACGCCCAGAAGATCGTCCAGTCGAGCCGCGCATTCTCCGCGAGCGCGCCAAGCGGGAGCGACTCCACCAGCACGCCGAAGCTCGCCGCGGCGAGCCCTGCGCCGACGGCGCCCGCGGCAAGGCCTATCAACAGGGACTCGAGCAGCAGCTGTTGCACGAGACGCTGGCGGTTGGCGCCAAGCGCGGCGCGCACGGCCAGCTCCGTCTTGCGCGCGTCGACCTGGCCGAGCATGAGCGCCGCCACGTTTGCGCAGGCGATCAGCAGGATCACGCCCATCGCCGCGAGCGTGGCCACGAGCGAGGGGCGTACGTCGCCGACGAAGAACTCGCGCGCGGGCGTGACGGCCGGCGCCTTCGTCTTGTCCCACTGCTCGGGATAGGTGAAGCGCGCCGCCAGCAGACCGCCGAGCGCCTTCAGCTGCCCGTCCATGCTGCGGATGTCGACGCCATCGGCCGCGCGGCCCACCAGCGTGTAGCGGCCCGAACGATTTTCGGGATTGAGCTGCGCGGCGCTCCAGATGCGCGTGTCGGGGGCGGGGAACCAGAATCCGGGCGGCATCACGCCAATCACGGTGCGCGGCGCGCCACCCAGCAGCAGGCGCGATCCGACGATCTGCTGATTCGAGCCGAGTTCCTGCCAGAGCGAATGACTGATGACGACGGCTTGCTCGGCGCCCACGACATCTTCGCCTGCGCGGAACGTGCGGCCCAGCAACGGCGGCGCCTCGAGCACGTCGAACAGTTCGTGCGACGCCGCGACCGCCGGAATCAGGCGCAGCGGCGAGCCCGGCACGTCGAGCGTGAGGTCGTTCGGGCGATACGCGGCCATGCGCGCGAAGCCGGGGAAGTTGGGACGCAGGTGCAGGACTTCCTGCTCGGTCCACGAGCCGTCGAACCAGAGCACGCCCACCTGCTGCTCGCGCGCGATCGGCAGCGGGTCGAGCAGCAGGGTGCGGACGATGCTGTAGATGGCGGCGGTGCCGCCGGCGCCGAGCGCGAGGGTGAGCACGGCGAGGACGGCGTAGGTGCGGCGCCGCAGCAGGCGGCGGCCTGCGTAGCGGACGTCCATGATCCAGCTCTCGAACACACGGGCTGAGACGGGAGTGCGAGACAAAAGGTTGCTCGACGCCGGTGATCAGCGCCTGCTGATGTCGAACGTCACCGTGGCTTCGGGCGACGAGGCAGACAGCGTGACGGTTTTCGCGTTGGTCATGTCGCGCGACGTGGCGCGCGTGTTTGGAGGGCGGCCCGCGATGACCGCGATCTTATAGTCGCCGAAGGGCATGGCCTCGAACACCACCGGCTCCTTCGGCGGCGACATGAACATCGACATGGAGGTGCTGCTCGACGTCGCGTCGGGCGCGCGCCCTTCCATGCGGATCTGCACGGGCGTGCCGGGCCGCCAGCCAGTCACCTCGACCTTAATCGTGCCGCCGGTGAACGCGATGTCGTGAATGTTGCGGCCTTCGACGAGCGTCACCGTCCTGATCATGCGGGAGTGGATGCGCGCGGCCATCGGCACGATGCTGTACTCCCCGGGCCGTTCGAGCATCGCCCGGTAATTCCCCGCATCGTCGGTCGTCACCTGTGCCTGCGCGACGCCGCCGGTGCGGTCCTTGCCGCTGAGCGTGAAGCTGACGTTGGTACCTTTCATCGGCCGGCCGTTGAGCGTCACGCGGCCCTCGACGAGCACGCTGCGCGGGATGATCTCGACGGGCGTTACGGTTTGCGGCGTGATCGAAAACTCCGCCGCGCCCAGGGGCAGGCGCCCGCTGCGATAGAACGCTTCGAACATGCCGGGCTTCAGGCCGCCAAAGGTCATCTGGCAGAGCGGCTCCTTCGAGCGCGTAATAGTTCTGCGGTTTGGCGGCGTGCGGAAGTTCACGCCGACGTCCGCGTAGACGAGGCTGTCGATGCCGGCCTCGGTGGATGCGCCGCAGACATGATCGGGCGCCGACACGCGCACGGCGCCGACGTCTTCGATCGGCATCGCCATCACGGATGTCGCCGCCGCGCCCACCGTGACGCGCTGCGTCTCTCCGCTGATGTCGCCCTCATAGTGCGGAATGATGCGATAGTCGCCGGCGGGAAGGCCGGGGAGGCTGGCGTGCGTCGCAGCACCGATTGGGACCGTCAGCGAGCGCTGGCCCTGAACGAGCAGCTTCACCGGACGAACCGGCGCCGGCGGAATCAGCAGCAGCAACTCGCCGCCCGGCAGCACGTCGGGCACGTGCAGCTTCGTCGCGGCGAGCAACTCGGCGGTGGAGAAGGTGCGGGGCGACGCACCCTCGTAGGAGAAGCGCACGAAGCGGCCGGGGCCGTGCACGAAGGTGAGCGGCGCGGGCGGGCCTGCCACCGTCTTGCGGCTGGCGGTGATGGTCTGCGTGCCGGCGGCATCGATGGTGATCCAGTCGACGTCGATGGCAATCGGGTCGGCGCTCCAGATGTCGATCGCGCGCGGCGCGTCCTGCTGCACGAACATTGCCGCGAGCGCCAGCCAGAGCAGCCGCTGCATGGGTGAGGAATCCTACTTGATGATCTCGTTGGTCGACACGGTGATCCGCTGAAAGCGATCATACTGGGCGAGGCCGTCGAGCGGGCGGCCCTGGCCCCGCCACACTTCGGTCATCTCCTTCGGCACCCACAATTTCAAGGTCCCGTGCAGCGTCAGCTGCACGTCCAGCCGGCCCTTGTCGCGCTCGATCATGAATTCGACCATGGCACGCGGCACCGCGCCCGATTCTGGATGGATCCAGAAGCGGCCGGTCGCGGGCACGTCGGCCTTGCCGGCGCTGCGCACCACCGTGGGGCGCGCGGTCTCTTCGAAGTCGACGACCACGACTTTCAGGCCGGCGACGATGTCGCGGCCGGTTTCGCGCACGCTGATGCCACGGACATGCGCGGGCGTCAGGTATTCGTACGGCATCGTGGGGACGTTAATGTTGCGGCGCACGCCGGCGAGGTTATGACGCGCGCTCTCGTCGGTGAGCCGGCGCGCCTGCGCCATGGCCGACGCCGAGCCGTCGGTGAGCAGGGTCTGCAGCCGCGCGGTGTGATCGCCGATGTCACGGCTGTCCACGCGATACACATCGCGATACACGACGAAGCCGGCAAAGCCGGGCGGGCGCAGCATGAAGACGTTGGCCTCCAGCAGGCGGCTGCCGGGGCCGCGCTGCTGCCGGTAGCGCTCGCGAAAGAGCAGGCCCGAGAGGCTGCGCTCGAAGCGCGTGGTCCAGTATGAGGCGCGCGCCAGGAGCTCGCCGACGGGAACGGGCGCGGCGGGTTGCGCCTGGGCGAGTGGCAGCGACGGCAGCGCGACGAGTGCCAGGAGCGCCGCGATCATTAATGGATGGCGCATCGCGCGTCCTGATTATAGGGGCGTCCGGCGGTGCGCGAGGGCCTGCTGCAACCGCAGTTGACGCGCGACGCCAGTGCGCGCCTCAACAGGCAACTGCGGTCGCACTGGGCCGCTCCCGTGAATGCGCGTTCGCGCGCAACGCTGGTTGACGCGCCGCGCGGCCGCCCAACCCGCCCGCTCGTTGTCGCCATCGTTAACCACGGGCGAGTCATCGGCTTGCGGCCACGCGACGTGCGCGCGCGCGGCAGGCATCGCGATTGCCCTTGAGCCGCGCGGGCCTGCCCGGACGCCGCGAACAGGTGTCCGACCTTACGTCACCGGCTTGCTGTTTCGGTGCGGGCCCTCCACTTTCCGGAGGTCAATCCAATGTCACGTCTGAACACACTCGCACTCCCGCTGTCCCTCGTCCTGTGCCTCGGCGCCGCAAGCGTGGCGTCCGCTCAGGAAGCGGCGTCGAAACCCTCGTCGAAGGCCGCCGCCGACACGGCGCCGGTCAACATCAACACCGCCACCGCCGCCGATCTGCAGAAGCTGCCGGGCATCGGCGCGGCCACGGCCGCGCGCATCGTGGAATACCGGCAGAAGAACGGGCCGTTCAAGAAGGTGGAAGACCTGATGAACGTGCGCGGCATCGGCGAAAAGAGCTTCCTGAAGCTGAAGCCCCTGGTGAGCGTCGCGCCGCCGCGCACCGAGCCGATCGATCGGTAGGCCATGGCGCGCCTTTCCGCCGCCGGCGTGTCGCTCATCGAGGTGCTGCTCGCGCTCTCGCTGATGCTGGCGGCGGCAGGCGCCGCTCTTCCGGCCGTGCTCGAGGTGAACCGCGCCATGAAGCTGCGCGCCGCGGCCGCCTTCATCACCGGCTATCTGCAGCAGGCGCGCCTGCAGGCCGTCACGCGCAGCCGCCCGGTCGGCGTCAGGTTTCGCGCCGATGGCGCCGGCGGGGATGACTGGCGCGTGGGCATGTATGCCGACGGCAACGGCACGGGCATTCGCAGCGCCGACATCAGCGCCGGCATCGACAGCGTGATGGACGCCGAAACCGCCTTCGCCGCGCGCTGCCCCTCGGTCCGCATCGCGCGCCTGCCGGGCGTGCCCGACGTCAACGGGTCGCTCGATGATGACGCGGTGCGCTTCGGGGCCTCGGACATCGCGACGTTCGATCCGGACGGAAGCGCCTCGTCGGGCTCGCTCTATCTCACGGATGGCCGCTCGCAGCTGGCCGTCACGGTAACGCCGGCGACCGGCCGCGTGCGGGTCCGGCGATGGGATCGCCAGCGCCAGGTCTGGGAACAAATGCGCTGAGGAACGGCGGCCGGAATGGGTAGGAACTACCCATGTTGCAGATTCTGCGATCTGGATCGACGGGTAGACGTTACCCACGGAGTCCCCATCGCAGAGGCACGGCCGGCGCAACTCGCAGAGAGAGAAAGGGTTAGCACCTTGGCACTCCAATTGGTTACTCCGCCGGCTGCCACTCCCCGGGAGGCGAACGTGAGCGTCAACGATCGTATCGCTGCGGCATCGCCGCGCGAGGGAGCAGACTCCAGGCCCGGAATTGAGTACCTGATCGACCGGGTGAACATGGCGGGGCGCGAGTACTCGCCCGTGCCGCTGCGCGTGGTGCTCGAAGACGCGCTCCGCGAACTGCATCCCGGTGTCGCGGTCTATCTCCGCGAAGCCATCCCGCCGCACGTGCTGCCGCAGGGGTTCGCGGCCGACGTGCCAGGCAGCAACTGGGTGCTGTTTGTCGGCGACCCGGCGCTCACCGACAGCCACCGCGCGTTCCTCCGCGCCGCCACGTCGTTCGCGTCCGTGGTCTCCGAACTCGATCGCCGCCCCGCGCCGCCCATCCGCCCGCCGCGCCGCGTCACCGACAGCGCGCTCATCGGCACCACACCGGCCATCCAGCGCGTGCGCGAGCGCATCACACGCGTCGCCGAAACGGATTTCACCGTCCTCATCGAAGGGGAAAGCGGCGTCGGCAAGGAACTGGTCGCGCGCCAGATCCACGAACAAAGCCGCCGCCGGCGCGGACCCTTCGTCGCCGTCAACTGCGCCGCCATCGTCGAAACCCTGCTCGAGGCGGAACTGTTCGGCATCGAGGATCGCACCGCCACCGGCGTGCGCGGGCGCCGCGGCAAGTTCGAACAGGCCGAAGGCGGCACGCTGTTTCTCGACGAGGTCTCCGATCTCTCCGGGTCGGCGCAAGCCAAACTGCTGCGCGCCATCCAGGAGCTCGCCATCGAGCGCGTCGGCGGCCATACCAGCCGCCTCATCGACACCCGCATCATCGTCGCCACCAACCGCGGGCTGTCGGCGCTGGTGTCGCAGGGCGCGTTCCGCGCGGATCTGTATTACCGGCTCAATGGCGTCGAGGTGGTCGTACCGCCCCTGCGGTCGCGCCGCGACGACATTCCGATCCTGATCGAACACTTCCTCGAGCGCTTTCGCGCGGTCAGGCGCGTGCGCGTCAGCCAGTCGGCGCTCGACATCCTGCAGGCGTGCGAGTGGCCCGGCAACGTGCGTCAACTCGAGCGCGTGATCGAACGCGCCGTCACCCTGGCCTCGAGCTCCGTCATCGACGTGGCGGATCTGCCCGCGGCGGTGAGCGGCGAATACGCCGGCATGGCCGTCGAAGCGGCCGCCCGCAACGACACCATGCGCGCCTGGGCCAGCCACTACGCCCGCATCGTGCTCGACCGCTGCCGGGGAAACAAGCGGCAGGCCTGCCGGCTGCTGGGCATCAGCTATCACACGCTCGAGGGGCATCTGCGCTGGAGCGGCGAGCGCCGCCGCCGCGAGCGTCCGGACGCGGAGTGCGCACATGCGTCCATGTCGTGAGGTACGTAGGGTCGCCTGCGGCTGGTTGAGCCGCGCGTGGCCGGCCGCCGGCCGGCCTTCATCGGAGTGGGAAGATGAAGAAACTGTTGTTCGTCCTGATCGCGGGCGCGGCGCTGAATGCCGTGCCGGCGCCGGCACTTGCCGGCTGCACCGACGAGCTCGCCGCCTGCTTCTACGAGGTCGCGCAGCGCGACTCGTTCATGGAGCGGTGGACGGGCGGCCTCGACTGCGAGCTCGATTACATCGAGTGCGCACGGCGGAAGATTCTCGGCCGCTGACGTTCCGCAGGCTGGACGCCCGCGGGGCGTCCAGCCGTCTCGCCGGCGCGGCGGTACCGCTGGCCGCGGTCGTGTTGCTCGTCGCGGCTGCGTGCTCGGCGCCCGGAGCGCAGCACGCGGGTGCGGATGCGCCGTTCATCACGGCATCAGAAACCATCATCGGCCGCGCGTCGTGGGACGGGCGGCTCGCGGTGCTCACCAGCGCGCCCGCGCTTGTGACAATCGATCCGGCTGCCCGGCGCACTGAACGCGTCCAGGTTCGCGGCGCGAGTCGCGACGTGCTCGAACTCTGGGGCCTGGGCGAATCCGGCGGCAAGTTGTACAGCATCTCGCGCTTCGCCGATCTCGTGCGGATCGATCCCGACGGTCGCGCAACAGTGGTCACGAGGCTGTCGCGGCCCTTCGCGAACCTGTTCGATACCGAAGGCGGCATGGCCGGACAGTTTGCGCATGACGAGGCGGGACGGCCGCTTGCGTGGACTGTGGCGGCTGACGGCGCGCTGTCGCCGATGAATGGCCCTCCGCGCGCGCCGTTCTCGCTGTCGAACGCGGAGGCAGGCGTGGCGCACCTGCTGTCATGCAGTACGCCGCCGCGCGTGACGTGCTGGCTGCCGGGCTCCGCGCAACCGCTGTCGCTCACGGGCGACGTGTTGCGGGCCGGCCCCCCGCTCGAGGGATTGACGGCCGCCATGGCCACCTGGGTCGCAAGCGGAAGCGCGCCGCAGGTGATTCACGACGCCATCGCCGACGAGGGGCGGGGATTGCTGGTGCTGCACCGGGGCCCTGGCGCTTCCGACGCGCAGGCCGTCACGCTGTTCGACCGCGACGGCCGCGTCAGTCTCACGCGCGCGGTCCCCGAGCGCTTGCGCATGCTGGTGTCGATCTCGCCAACATCAGTTCTCGCTGTCGGCACGTCCGGCATGCTCGTCGAGGTGCGGCTGTGATGTGGACGCTGCGGTTTCTACACGCCGTCGATGGGCTCCCGGCGTGGATGTGGGTGATCACAGGCGCGGTCGCGGCCTACGGGTCGGCGCTGATCTGGATCGATCCGCGCGGCGCCGAAGACGCGCTCGGCATGCTGCTGCTGTGGCAGATGCTGTGCGCATCCCGTGGCTACGCCGGGCACGCGCGCGCCGGCCACTTCGATCCTGTGCTGATTCGCCGGCCGCGAGCCACCATCGCGCTGGCGCACGCGCTGCTCGCGATTGCCCCGGTCAGCATCGCGTGGGCGATTGCGGGTGTGTTGCAACTCGCGCGCGGGGACGATGGGGCGCTCGCGTTCGAGCATGGCCGGCTGGCCGCGTTCATCTTCGTTGGCTGCGTGGCGTGGGCCTTGTCGCTGCCCGCGCCTCGCCTGATAGTTGGCAGTCTCTGGGTGGCGACGATTCTGGCTGCCGCGACCACGCGCGTGGGACTCGAACAGTACGGGGACCTGCTCGCGCGGCCCGCGGGTGCGATGCAGTTCGCGCACGCGCTGGCCGTCGCCATGGTCTGTCCGTTCGTGATGCTCGGCTCGCGCATGCCGCAGCGGGTCGAGGTGTCGGTGGCCCTCCTGCTGCTGGCCGTCGCCGCAATCGCCGCGGGGACGCTGTTCATCGCGCGCCGGCAATATGCGCTGGAGCCTGCGCTATGAATCTGCGCTTCGAAGACGTGTCGGTGCGCTACGGCCGCGCGCGCATTTTCAGCGACGTCAACCTCACGGTCCGCCGGGGAGAAACGGTCGGCCTGATTGGCCCGAACGGCGCGGGAAAAACCACGCTGCTGCGCGTGGCGGCCGGATTGATTCGCCCGAGGCGCGGGCGTGTCCTCAGAAACGGCGAGGTGTTGTACTTCGGCGGCGAGTCGACGCTGCCGGCGGGCTGTGGCGCCGATCGCTGGTCTGCGCTGGTGTCGTCCGGCGTGGCACTGCCTGGTGTCAGGCGGCAGATTCGCAAGTTGTCGCGAGGCATGCGGCAGCTCGTGGGCCTGCGCGCGTGGCTGGCGCGCGACGACTGGAGCATCGGCCTGCTCGATGAACCCTGGGAAGGGCTCGATCCCGACGGCGCGCGATGGCTCGGGCAGCAGCTGCAGCGCCATCACGCGCGCGGCGCCGCGCTCATCGTGTCGTCGCATCGCCTGCACGATGTCGCGGAGGTGTGCACGTCGTTCGCCTTCCTGGCATCGGGCACGTTGCGCGTTCCGCACGTCGCGGGCGGGGGACGCCCCGACGCGGCGGCGCTTACCCGAATGTTCGACGAGCTGCGAGGCCGGCCATGACGCCCGACGTGATGGCCGCCGCGGCGCTTTCGCTGCAGCTCGTCGTGCCGGCGGCGATCGGCGGGCCCGCGGAAGTGCTGCCGCTGTGCCGAGAGGCGTCCGGCAGCTTCGTCGCGATAGAGAAGTGGCAGCCCGTCAATCCCGGCGCGGCGCGGGTCACTGCCTCGGAGGGCGCGCGCTGCCGCGTGCTGATTCGCGAAACGTACCGGAGCGTCTATTTCGCAAGCGCGGAGATTGTTTGGGAACGCAACGCCGCGCCGGTGCGTTTCTATCCGCGCCTGCTGCGCACGCTCCGCGCGCCGCCGGCCGGCGCGCATGCGCAGTTCGTTGGGCTCGGCGGCTCAGTACAGGACTGCGATCCGCTTCCCGATCACACGCGCTGTCTTTTTGTCCCAACACCGGAAGCAGGCGTCATCGTCTCCCAATCAGGCGGACGCACGATGTTGGGGGTGGTGGGTGAGGGAGCGGTGTCGGCTGCGTGGCAGGAGGCCGCGCCTGGCCGGCTCGTGCGGATTCATGCTCCAGGCGGAACACAGGGCCTCACCGTCAGAGTCAGGCAACTCGACACGGTGTTGCGTCGCGGGAAGAGCCTGCTGCGCGAGGCCGCGCCGGTGCCGGGCGCTGAAGTCATGCGCGTGGGCGCCGCGGCATTCTGGATCGGCCTTGCGGCGAACGCGGCCAACGCGAACGCGGCGAAGGCGCCAGACGCGCCCAGCGCGGCGAACGCCCGGCTCGAGGTGCGCGCGCCCGGCGCGGCCACGATGCGCATTCCGCTCTCCGAGTTGCGAGGCTCGCCTACGGTGGTTGCCGACATCACGCTGCGGCCGGAAGACGTGATTGAGGGATCGGTCAAGAGTCGCGGCACGCTGGTGGAGGGCGCGGTGGTCACGCTGTCGCGGCTCATTGAGGGGCCGGCCGTCCTGAAAGATGAAGACAGGCCGCGCGAGTTGATTGGAGAGGTGTCGACCGGCGCCGACGGCTCATTCAGATTCGGCGGCCTCGATCGCGAAAAGTACGAGCTCGTGGCGCTGCACGCCGCGGCGGGCCGGGCGCGGCTGGTCGTCACGCCGCCGGCGTTTCCGCGCGTGGTGCTCATGCCGCCGGCCGTCGCGCGGGGGCGCGTGCTTCGCTCCGGTGTGCCCGTGCCGGGCGCGACGGTGTCAGTCGCACCGGCGTTCGAGGCGCTGGCGGAAGCATCCAATCCGCTGATGCTCATGGCACAACCGGCCAGGACGCGGGCAGACGGCCGGTTCGAGGTGATGCTTCCCGACACCGGGCGCGTGGCGCTCACCATCATGGCGGATGGCGCCGCGCTGCGGCTCGACCTCGGTGACGTGTCCGGCGTGTCGCCGGCGCTCGAGCTCGGCGATATTAAGCTCGAACCCGACATCGACGTCGACGTGTGGCTCGATCTTCAGCCGAGCTGTCGCGTGATCGCCGTGGGCCCGCTCGGAAGTCCCGGGCTCTCCATCGTGTCGTTCACAGCGGGGCAGCCGGGGCGGTGGGCGTTTCAGGCGCCGCTGCCGGGCCGCTGGGTAGTCGAAGCCGTCTGCGCGGGGCAGGAAATCGCAATTCAGCCGGCCGTGATCGACGTCCGGCCCGACCTCCGCGACCCTGTGATGCTGAAGGTTGTGAGGTGACCGCTATACTTTTGATGTGCGCTTAAGAAAGGTGAGGCCCGAGGATGCCTCGGCCGTGGCGGATCTCTGCGCCCAGCTCGGGTATCCGACGACCACCGAAGTCACCAGGACCAGGCTCGACGCCATCGGCGGCCGGCCCGATCATCGGCTGGTCGGGGCGGAGCTCGACGGCCAGCTGATTGGCTGGGCGCACGTCCATGCCGACTGGGCGCTCGATCACGGCTTCGAGGCGGACCTGCTCGGCCTCGTTGTTCACGAAGAGCAGCGCGGTCTCGGCATCGGCCGCGCGCTGATCGGCGAAGCGGCCGAATGGGCGTACAAGCACCACTGCACGCGCCTGCGCGTGCGCACCAACGTCATCCGCCTGCGCGCGGGCGATTTCTATCGCCGCGCCGGCTTCAAGGAAGTCAAACGGCAGCTCGTGCTCGACCTTCCGCTCTCAGGAACGGACTCCAACTCGTGACCTTGCGATCGCTCCCTTTTGTCGCGCTTCTCGCGCTGGCCGTGGTGTCCTGCGGCGGCAGCGGCACGCGCAACATTCCGACCGGGCCAACCAACCCGACGCCGAATCCCAACCCGAACCCGAATCCCACGCCGACGCCAACGCCGGTGCCCCCGACGCTCACGATCACGAAGATCATGGCCTTTGGCGACAGCCTCACCGAAGGCGAGTCGCTCGGGCAGCTGCCCGTGCGGACGTCGCACAACCCGAACACGCCAGGCGTGTCGACCAGCTATCCCGCCAAGCTGCAGGCCACGCTCACGTCCACCTACACGGGCCAGACCGACATCCAGGTCTTCAACCGCGGCCTCGGCGGCGAGTTCGCCATCGGCTCGGCGAAGGACCGCCTGATCTCGTCGCTCGATCTGCAGAAGCCCGACGTGCTGCTGCTGATTCACGGCGTCAACAACGTCAACGCCGCCGATCCCATCCTCACCATCGTCGAGGCGATCGAAGAGATGATTGAGATCGCGTACGCGCGCGGCGTGAAGCACGTGTTTCTCGGCAACCTGCCGCCGCAGAAGCCGACCACGAAAGCCACCGGCGGCGCGCGCATTGCCGAGTTCAACTCGTGGCTGCCGTCGCTGGCCACCGAAGAGGGCGCGACCCTCATTAATCTCAACGCCAACGTGACGCTCGACATGCTCATGCCCGACGGCCTGCACATCACCGAGGCCGGCAACGTGAAGATCGCCGAGCTGTTCTACGCCGCGATCAAGGCGAAGTACCACCAGGATCCACCGCAGTGAAGCTCGCGGCCGCGCTCGCGCTCATCGGCGTCGTCGCGGCCGCGCCCACCCTCTCGCAGGCGCCGCCTCGTCCCACCGCGCCCACCCGCATCGTCGCCGCCCCTGAACGCAACGAGCCAGGCCTCGTGTCGAAGACGATGACGGGGATGGATGCGATGTCGTTTGCCAGCGCACTGGCGAAGGCGGGGCATGCGGCGGGATTTGTGATGCCCGGTTCGGTGCGCCAAGGGATGCTTCCGCCAGACAGCGGCGAGATGATCACGCTGGACGAGGCCGTCGCGGCGTTCACGGCGCGCGGGCAATATCGGGTGACGCGCGACAAGGGCGCGCTCGTCTTCACGCACGTGGAGGCGCCGGCCGATGTGCTCAATGCGCTCAACACCGTTCGTACGCACTACGCGATCAAGGGCACGTTCTCGCTCGCGTTGTACGACGTGGTGTTGCGAAGCCTGTCGCGGCGGCAGATGGGCAGTGTGTCGACGCCGGAACCGGGCGCGGGACCCGAGTGTCGCGTCGAGCAGCCCGTCAGTATTCCTGCCGGCCGCGCATCGGCGATCGATGTAATGAATGCACTGGTGTCGCGTACGAAGGGCGTGGCCTGGCAGGTGCGTTTCGGCCGGCCGCGAGATCCCGGGCGCCTGCAGGTCGGTTACGTGTGCGCCAACGGTGTGTGGTCGGCGCTCAGCGCGCCCGGCTGGTAAGCGGTATCTCCTTTGCGAGTAGAACTCGCGGAGGAGCTTATCGATGACCGATTACACACTTTGGATCGTCGCGGCCGTGGTTATTGCCGCGGTGGCCGCGATCGCGCTCTGGTCGTACTCATCCCGCAAACGCCGCGTGCACCTGCGCGAGCGCTTTGGCCCCGAATATCACCAGGCAGTGGGAACGGCCGGCAGCGCGCCGGCGGCTGAGGCGGCGCTGCTGGAGCGCGAGAAGCGCGTCTCGAAATACAAGATCCGCAGCCTGACGCCGGAGGAGCGCGCGCGCTTCACCAGCCTGTGGCAGCACGTGCAGGCGCAGTTCGTGGACGATCCGGGCGCGGCGGTGTCGCAGGCCGATTTCCTCGTCACCGAAGTGATGAACACGCGCGGCTATCCGATGAGCGACTGGGAGCAGCGCGTGGAAGATCTGACGGTGGACCACGCCGAGGTGTGCCATCACTACCGCGCCGCGCACGAGATCGCCGGACGCCACTCGACGGGCAGCGCGTCCACCGAGGATCTGCGTCAGGCGCTGGTGCACTATCGCGCGCTGTTCGCCGAACTGCTCGAGGACGCGAAGGTCGCGACGCCGCGCCGCTAGGCGCGTTGCCCGGCGCGTGCGGCCAGGCGGCGTCCGGCTGGCGCGTCAGAAGCGCCAGCGGATCGCCACACCCGGCCGGACGGAACGCGGCGGCATGCCGGGGCGCGGCTTCATGCGCGCCTGCGGCGTGCCGTCGAACAGGGCATCGACGCCTGCGCCCACGAGCGCGCCGCCGGCCCCCGCAATGCCCGCCCACACCAGCGCCGGCCCGGCGCAGGGCTGATCGCCGCCCGTGTCGTCGAGCGCGTTGCACAGCCAGTAGATGAACGAGCCCATGCCGACGCCGGCCACGACGCCGCCGATGATGGCGCCGTTCTTCAGCGAGTCGCCGCCGGGCGGGGCAAACGTCGCGCCGCCGGCCGCGGTCGAGGGACGCGCGGCTATCGCCGCGGCCTGTGACACGAGTGCGGGCCGTGCGTGTGTCGCCTGCACTCCCCGCGACGCGCGCTGGCGATGTCGAGCGTTCTGCTGTGACGGCGTTAAAAGGATGTCGGAGCGACCGCTCTGTGGCGCGACTCGCCTCGCCGGCACGGCGGAATGCTCGACATCGCCGTTCGAAACAGCCGCCGGCCGGGGCTCGGAAACGGGGACAGCGGCAGGCGCCGAGGTGCCGATCGCCGCCGCAACGGTAAGAGCAAGAAGTGTCGTCATACCTGTGAATGCGCAGTTGCCGGCTCGCCCGGCTCAACCGCCCTCCAAGATCCTTTTGACCCGAGCCGCCGCCGCCGAGTACCATGGCTCGTTCGACACCCCGAAATGACCCAGCCAGAGACGCTCAAAAAGACTCCGCTGCACGCGACGCACAAAGCCATGGGCGCGCGCGTCATCCCGTTCGCCGGCTGGGACATGCCGGTCGAATATTCCGGCATCGTCAACGAGCACATGGCGGTGCGCGAGCGCGCCGGCCTGTTCGACGTCAGCCACATGGGCGAAATCGAAATCGCGGGCAAGAACGCGTTCGATGCCGTGCAGCACATTACCAGCAACGACGCCGGCAAGCTCTCGATCGGCCAGATTCAGTATTCGGCGCTCACCACCCCCGACGGCGGGTTCGTGGACGATGTGCTGACGTACAAGATGACCGACGAGCATTACCTGCTCGTGGTCAACGCGGGCAACATCACCAAGGACTACGCCTGGATCGTCGAGCACATCAAGGGCGCCGGCGACGCCGTGGCGGTGAACAACAGCTCGCGCTACGCCCTGATGGCGCTGCAGGGGCCGAAGGCCGAAGCCACGCTGCAGAAGCTGACGGGCGTGGATTTGAGCGCCATCAAGTATTACTGGTTTGCCACCGGGGAAGTGGCGAGCGTGCGCGCCACGATTTCGCGCACGGGCTATACCGGGGAAGACGGCTTCGAAGTGTTCGTGCCGCCGGCCGACGCCGACCGCGTCTGGCGCGCGATTCTCGACGCCGGCAAGGAGTTCGACGTCATTCCCGCGGGCCTCGGCGCGCGCGACACGCTGCGGCTCGAGGCGGCCATGCGCCTGTACGGCAACGACATGGACGAGCACACCACCGTGATGGAGGCCGATCTCGGCTGGATCGTCGGCTGGAAGAAGACGGACTTCATCGGGTCGGACGTGATCAAGCGGCAGAAGGCCGAGGGCGTCACCCGCAAGCTCGTGGGCTTCGAGATGATCGACCGCGCCATCGGCCGCCACGGCTACGACGCGTACGTGAACGGCGAGAAAGCCGGCGTGGTCACCAGCGGCACGCAGACGCCGTATCTGAAGAAGGCGATCGGCTTCGTGATGCTGCCGATCGACGCCACGGCCAACGGCACGGAGTTCGAAATCGACTGCCGCGGCCGCCGGGCGAAGGCCGTGGTTGTGCCGACGCCGTTCTACAAACGAGGTAGGGCGGGCCTTTAGGCCCGCCGGACAGCAAGAGGCTGCCATGTATCCAGCAGATCTGAAGTACACGAACGAACACGAATGGGTCCGCATCGAAGACGGCGTGGCCACGGTTGGCATCACCGACTACGCGCAGAAGCAGCTGGGCGACGTCGTGTTCGTCGAGCTGCCCTCGGTGGGCGCCACGCTGAAGCAGAGCGAAGTCTTCGGCACGATTGAGTCGGTGAAAGCCGTCTCCGAGCTCTACGCGCCGCTGAGCGGGGAAGTGACGGAGGTCAACAGCGACCTCACGAACCACCCCGAGGCGGTCAACAGCAAGCCCCACGAGACGTGGATGGTGAAGATCCGGCTCTCGGACGAAACCGAGGCCGGCTCGCTGATGGACGCCGAGGCCTACGGCAAGATCACGGGATAGGAGCCCGCTTCGTTGCTTTTCGAATCCCCCGACAAGTTCGTCTTCCGCCACATTGGACCGCGCCCGTCAGACCTCGAGCCGATGCTCGAGGCCGTGGGCGCCTCGTCGCTCGACGCGCTCATCGACGAAGCGGTGCCGGCCGACATCCGCCTGAGCGCGGCGCTCGATCTGCCTGAGGCCGAGAGCGAGCACGAGTACCTCTCGCACCTGCGCGAAACCGGCGCGAAGAACAAGATCTTCCGCTCCTACATCGGCCTTGGCTATCACGACACCATCACGCCCTCGGTGATTCTCCGCAACGTCGTCGAGAATCCCGGCTGGTACACGCCGTATACGCCCTACCAGGCGGAAATCGCGCAGGGCCGTCTCGAATCGCTCCTCAATTTCCAGACGATGGTGGCGGATTTGACGGGGATGGATGTGGCCAACGCGTCGCTGCTCGACGAGCCCACGGCGGCCGCCGAGGCGATGACGCTGCTGCATCGCTCGTCGAAGAAGAAGAACGCGAACGTGTTCGTGGTGTCCGATCGCGTGTTCCCGCACACGATGGACGTGCTGCGCTCGCGCGCCGAACCGCTGGGCATCGAGCTGCGGCTCGGCGACGTCGAGAGCGTCGGGCTGAGCGACGATGTCTACGGGATGTATCTGCAGTCGCCCGACGATCACGGCGAGGTGCGCGATCTGACGTCGTTGATTGCGCGCGCGCATGGCGCGGGCGTGCTCGTGGCGGTGGGCACGGATCTGCTGGCGTGCGCGATTTGCGTGCCGCCGGGGGAGATGGGCGCGGACGTGGTGATCGGCAACTCGCAGCGGCTCGGCGTGCCGCTCGGGTACGGCGGTCCGCACGCGGCGTTCTTTGCCACGCGCAACGACTATGTGCGGCAGGCGCCGGGCCGGCTGATTGGCGTATCGCAGGACGCGGCGGCGCAGAAGGCCTACCGCATGGCGCTCGCGACGCGCGAGCAGCACATCCGCCGCGAGAAGGCGACATCGAACATCTGCACGGCGCAGGCGCTGCTGGCCAACGTGGCGGCGATGTACGGCGTGTTTCACGGGCCCGAGGGGCTGCGGCGCATCGCGCAGCGCGTGCACGACATCACGCGGCTGGTTGATGGCGAGCTGAAGGCGCTCGGATTTGCGCAGAGCAACGGCGCGTACTTCGACACGCTGCGGGTGGACGTCGGCAGCGCGAAGACGTGGGAGTCGATTCGCGGCGCCGCGCTCGAGCGCGGCATCAACTTCCGTTACCCGGCGCCTGGCGTCATCGGCATCTCGATCAACGAGACGGTCGACAGGCACGATGCCGCCGACATCGTGGCGGCATTCGCCGAGGGCGCGGGTAAGCGCGGCTCCGGCCCGAAACGCGACCGTTCGGCGTCGGCGTCCCACGACCCCGAGTCGCTGCCCGACGTGCTCGGCGCGCTCGCACGCGCGAGTGCCTACATGCAGCACCCGGTGTTCAACTCGCACCACTCCGAGACGGAGATGATGCGGTACATCCGGTCGCTCGAGCGCAAGGACATCGGCCTCGACACGTCGATGATTCCGCTCGGCTCGTGCACGATGAAGCTGAACGCCGCGAGCGAGATGCTGCCGATCACGTGGCCCGAGTTCTCGAAGCTGCATCCGTTCATTCCGGCGGA
>JAKFEY010000090.1:0-2501 GCA_036675475.1 Vicinamibacterales bacterium | reverse complement strand
GTCGCTGTAGAGCACGCCGCCGCCGATCTCCCACTGCGGGTTCAGGCGGGCGGTGGTCCACACGGTGGCGCTGTGGCGCGGCGTGTTGGGCGAGCGCTTGCCCTCGGCGGCGATGCCGGCGTCCGCGCCGGTGCCGATCTCGGGCGAGTCGACGATCTCGCCGTCGAGGAAGGTGTAGCCGCCGAACACCTGCCACCACGGTGCGAGGTATCCGGTGAGGCCGAGCTCGGCGCCGTCGACGCGGATCTTGCCGCCGACCACCTGCACCGAGCCTGCGCCGTCACGGAAGCGCGCGTTGGTCTTCTCGATGCGGAACACCGCACCCGTGAGGCTCAGTTCGCCGTCCAGCAGCTCGAGCTTGGCGCCGGCCTCGACCGAGCGGTTCTTCTCGGCGTCCAGCGCCGCCGTGCTGGCGCTTTGCGTGACTGCTTCGGCCGACGGGTTGAAGGAGGTGCCGTAGGAAACGTAGTACGACTGTGCCGCGCTCGGCTGGTAAATCACGCCGGCGCGCGGGCTCCACAGCGTCTGCGATTTGGGCGCCGAAGATTCGGTGGTGTCGGCCGGAAAGCCGGCGGGCAGGTCGTACTTGCGCAAGTCCGAGCGCGCGCGGAAGCGCTCGCCGCGCACGCCGCCGACGAGTTTCCAGCGCGGGTTCAGGTCGATCTGGTCGTTGACGTAGGCGGCCAGCGTGTCGGCCGTGGTGTCGACGCTGCGCGTGAGCGCCCGCTCGCCCGGCCGTTCGCCGATCTGCGGATCGCTCAGGTTGACCAGCCGGTCGGCGTCGGCCGTGTTCCACACGTAGCGCTGCTCGTGGCTCTCCTCGCGCGCCAGCTCCACCCCGGTGGTGATCGTGTGCTGCATGCCGCCCGCCTGAAGCTTGACGATGAGGTCGGTCTGATTGACGAGCGAGCGGTCGTGCAGGAGGCGGTTGCGATCCTGGCGCGGCGCCTGCAGTTCGCTCAGCGGATCGCCGGGCCCGACCGCACCGCCGTCGATGCGCGTCACGGCGCCCAGCGGCGAAGGCGAGGCGTCGGTGCGGTTCACGCTCAGCAGCGTGCGGTTGCGCAGCGTGGCGTTCGGGCTCAGCTTGTGCTGCACGCTGGCGGTGAGCACGTTGACCGATTGGTCGAAGCGGTCGTCGCTGTAGCCGTAGAAGTTGTCGCGGGGTGCGTCGATGGGCTTGCGCACGCCGCTCGCGGTGGCGCGGAACGGGAAGCCGTAATCGGGAATCTCGAAGTTGCGCTGCACCAGCAGGGACAGCGTCACCTCGGTCGGCGTGCCGATGCCGAAGCGCAGCGAGGGCGCCACGCCGTAGCCGCGCATCTCGGTCACGTCGCGCGTGGACTGCACGTCCTGCCCGAACACGGCGATGCGCGCGGCCGACGTTTCCGACAGCGGCCGGTTCAGATCGGCCGTGACGCGGTAGTAGTCGTCGGTGCCCGCAGTGATGCTTGCCTCGCCGCGCGGCCGCAGGTCGGGTGTCTTGCTGATCTGGTTGATGACGCCGCCGGTGGAGCCGCGGCCGAACAGCATCGACGAGGGGCCCTTGAGCACCTCGATGGCCTGCAGCGAGAACACGTCGCGCGTGTACTGCCCGCGGTCGCGCAGTCCGTCGAGGTAAATGTCGGTGCGCGCCGAGAAGCCTCGCAGGTTGATGTTGTCGCCGATGACACCGCCTTCGCCCGCGCCCAACGTGATGCCGGGCACGTTGCGCAGCGCATCCTTCAGCGAGGCGGCCGCCTGCGAGTCGAGCAGTTCGCGGTCGATGACGGTGACCGACTGCGGCAGGTCGCGCAGCGGCGCGGCGAACTTGGCGCCGGTGGCAGCCCGGGAGTTGTCGCGCTCGCGAGTGGCGCTGGTTTTGACCTCGGGCAAGGTCGCCGCGGGCGTGGGCGGGGCGCCCTGCGCCGAAGCCTGCGGGGAATGCGCCGCCCCGAAGGCCAGGGCGAGCGCTGCCGCGCGCAGGCTCAGCGGCACGCCGGGCATCGAAGTGCGGGAAGAAGACGAGAGAGTGCTCAAGGAGGAATCCTGTTGTCGTTGTGGTGAGAAACGTCCCTGGCGGCGGCTACAGACGCGGTGTGAAGAAAACGTGTGTTGGCAGGCGGCTCCTTTCAGGGCCCGGCGGTGGCCTGCGGCTCGGTCACGAACCCGACCTTGCTCAGCCCGGCCTTGGCCGCATCGGCCAGCGTCTCGGCCACCAGTCCGTAGGCCACGGTGTGGTCGGCCCGCAGGTGCACCTCGGGCTGCGGCTCGCGCTTGCCCTCGGTGGCGAAGCGCTGCGCGGCCTCGTCGCGGCTTACCACCGCGCCGTTCCAGAAGCGCGTGCCGGCCGCGTCGATCGCGAACTCGATCTTCTCGGGCTTGAGCACGTTGGGCTGCGAGCTCGCCTGGGGCAGCTCGAGCTTGACGGCGTGGGTGAGCAGCGGCGCGGTGACGATGAAGATCACCAGCAGCACCAGCATCACGTCGATGAGCGGGACCATGTTGATCTCGGCCATCGG
>JAKFEY010000101.1:0-14173 GCA_036675475.1 Vicinamibacterales bacterium | reverse complement strand
GCCGACGGCACGCGCGTCAGCAATGACGACTATCAGCGCGTGGAGCTCGCCGGCGTGGCCGCGCGGCCGCTCGGCGCGCGCGCGCGCGTGCGCGCGACGGCGCGCTGGAACGGCAACGAGCGCGGCGTGCCCGGCCCGTACGGCTCCAATCCGGTGGGCAATTACAGCGGCGTCGACACCATCTCGCGCGGCGAAAACGCGCACCGCGCCGCCGGCCTGTCGTTCGACGCCGCATCCGGCCCGCTCTCGCACCGTGTCGTCGCCTCCTGGATGCGGCTCGACAGCGACTTCGCGAGCCCGTCGTTCTTCGAGGCGGGCGCCGTCGATCACTCGACGTCCTCCACGCGGCGCGCGGCGCTGCGCTACACCGCAGACGCCACAGTGGACGACCTGTTCGGCGGCACGCTCGGCGTGACCGCGGGCGCCGAGGTGGCGCGCGAATCCGGCCGCAGCACGTTCATCGTCGATCGCGCCGGCGCCGAGCTTCCGATCGAGCGCACCATCGCCGGCTACTTCGCCGAGGCGCGCGGCTCGGCCGGCACGCGCGTGCTGTTCACCGCGGGCGCGCGGCTCGATCAGATTCATCGCGACGCGCTCGCCGGCGACGCCAGCCCGTTCGGCGCGCGGCCCGACATGCCGGCCGACACCGTCTGGTCGTTCAATCCACGTGTGTCGGGCGTGCTGTATCTCACGCCCTCGACGTCGGCCGACACCACGCGCATCCGCGCGGGCTTCTCCACCGGCATCAAGCCGCCGTCGGCCTTCGAGCTGTCGTCGACCGACAACCCGTCGCTCAAACCCGAGCGGAATCAGAGCGGCGAAGTCGCGCTCGAGCAGACGATGACGCGCGGCGCCGTGCAGCTGGCCGCCACGGCCTTCTGGAATCGCTACGACGATCTGATCATCACCGTGCAGTTTCTCGAGGGGGCCGGCCGATACCGCAGCGCGAACCTGTCGAACGCCAAGGCGCGCGGCGTGGAGCTGTCGGCCGCGGCGCGCGGCACGGGCGTGCTGCGCGGGCTTGATCTGCGCGCCGGCTACACGTGGCTTGCGACCGAGATTCTCGCGGCTGACGGCATCCCCGTCACCGGCCTTGCGCCGTTCGAGGTGGGCGATCGCCTGCTGCGCCGGCCGCGTCATCACGCGTTCGTCGACGCGTCCTTCACGCGCGGCGCCGCCTCGGCATTCGTCACCATCGATGCGCGCGGCGAGACGCTCGACATCGAGCCGTCGTTCGGCTTGTTCGGCGGCCTCTTCGACAACCCCGGCTACGCGTCTTCATCGGCCGGCGCATCCTGGCAGGTCGCGCGCCACGTCACCGTCTTCGGCCGCGTGACGAACCTGTTCGATCGCCGCTACGAGGAAATCTTCGGCTTCCCCGCGCCGGGACGACGCGTGGCGGGAGGCGTGCGCGTTGCTGCAGGCCGCTGACGTCCGCTTCGCGTACGACGGCGCGCCGGTCATCAACGGCGTCTCGCTCACCGTGCCCGCGGGCCGCATCGTCGGCATCCTCGGGCCCAACGGCTCGGGCAAGACCACGCTGCTGAAGCTGCTGGCGGGCACGTTGAGTCCTGGCGCGGGTGAGGTGACGCTCGAGGGGCGCAGCCTGCGCGCCTTCTCGCGGCGCGCGGTGGCGCAGCGGCTGGCGGTCGTGTCGCAGGACACGCAGCTGGCGTTCGACTATTCGGTGCTCGAGGTCGTGCTGATGGGGCGCTATCCGCACCTGGGCGCGCTCGAGATCGAGGGGCCGGAGGATCTGGCGATCGCGCGGCGCGCGCTGGCCGCGACCGGCACCGAAGCGTTCGAGCGCCGCCTGTTCACGACGCTCAGCGGCGGCGAGCGGCAGCGCGTCGTCATCGCGAGCGCGCTCGCGCAGATCGCTCGCGCGAAGACGGAAGACGGAAGACAAAAGACGGAAGAGGTGTTGCTGCTCGACGAGCCGACGGCTGCGCTCGACCTCGGCTATCAGCTCGAGGTGGCCGCGCTCGTCCGCGAGCTCAACGAGCAGCGCGGCTTGACGCTGGCGATCTCGACGCACGATCTCGCGTTTGCGTCGGCGGTCTGTCACGACATCGTGCTGCTGCGCGAAGGGCGCGTCATCGCGGCGGGCCCCGCGGCGCACGTGCTCACCGTGTCGAACATCCGCGCGCTCTACGACGTCGAGGCCGCGGTGCACCGCGACGAGGTCTCCGGGCGCGTCGTGGTCGTGCCGCGGCGGCACCTTCGATCATGAAGGCGCCTGTCCGCGAGCGCTGGCCGTTCGTCGCCGGATCGCTGGCGCTGCTCGTGGTGTCGGTGCTCGTCGCGCCGCTCATCGGATCCGCGCGCATTGATTTCGCGCGCGTCTTCGATGTCAGCGTGCCGTTCGCCGAGAACGTCGACGCCCAGATTTTCTTCATCGCGCGGCTGCCGCGCGCGCTGGCGGCGGCGCTCGTGGGCGCGTCGCTGGCGGCGGCGGGGGTCGTGTTCCAGGCGCTGCTGCGCAATCCGCTGGCGACGCCCTACACGCTTGGCGTGTCCACCGGCGCGTCGCTCGGCGCGATGCTCGCCATCACGTTTGGATGGACGGTGCCGCTGCTCGCGGTGCCGGCGGTGTCGGCGTCGGCGCTGGTCGGCGCCATGGGCTCGGTGCTGATCGTCTACTGGCTCGCGCGCGCGCGGCACGTCGGCCTGTCGACCACGGTGCTGCTGCTGGCGGGCGTGACGCTGAATGCGTTCTTCTCGGCGCTGATTCTGTTCGTGCAGTACATCGGCAACTTCGCCGACGTCTATCGCGCCATGCGCTGGCTGATGGGCAATCTCGACGTGTCGAGCTATCGCCCGCTTGCCGGCGCGCTGCCGATCGTCCTGATCGCGGCCGCGATCTTCGTGTGGCTTGCCAAGCCGCTCAACCTGATGGCCGCCGGCGCCGGCGCCGCCGAGTCGCGCGGCCTCGACGTGCACCGCACGCAGCGCCTCGCCTTTTTCAGCGCGTCGATCATCACGGGCGCGGCCGTGTCCGTGGGCGGGCCCATCGGCTTTGTCGGCATCATCGTGCCGCACCTCGTGCGCCTCGCGGCCGGCGCCGACCATCGCATCCTGCTCCCCACGGCCGCGTTCGGCGGCGGCGCGTTTCTCGTCGCGTGCGACGTGATCGCGCGCACGCTGCTCGCCCCCGTGGAGCTGCCCGTCGGCATCGTCACCGCCACGATCGGAGGCCCGTTCTTCTTATGGATGCTCGTAAGAAAATAGGGACGGGTCTAATTTTTATGGGATTTCTGCGAAAAATTAGACCCGTCCCTATTTTGTTGCTCGCCGCCTGCGCGGCCCCCCCGCCGCAGCCGGCCGCGGCGCCGCAGCGCATCGTGTCGCTCATCCCCGCGGTCACCGAAACGCTGTTCGCGATCGATGCGGGCGCAAAGGTCGTCGGCGTCGGCTCCTTCGACACATATCCGGCCGAGGCGGCGACGCGCCCGCGCGTGGGCGGGCTGATCGATCCCGACACCGAGCGCATCCTCTCGCTGCGGCCCGATCTCGTGTTCCTCTACGGCAGCCAGGAGGACCTCGCGCGGCAGCTGCAGGCGGCCGGCATCCGCGTCGAGACTTACCGGCACGGCGGGATCAGCGACGTCGTGTCAAGCATCCGGCAGATCGGCTCGATCGTGGGGCACGAGGCGCGTGCGAACGACGTCGCGTCCGGCATCGAGGCCACGATCGCGGCCGTACGCGCGCGCGTCGCATCGCGCCCGCATCCCTCGACGCTTGTCGTCTTCGGCCGCGAGGAAGGCACGCTGCGCGGCATCTACGCGAGTGGCGGCGAGGGCTTCATTCACGAGATGGTGGAGGCCGCGGGCGGGCGCAACGTCTTTGCCGACGTGCCGCGCGAGAACGTGCAGGCGTCGCTCGAGAGCATCATCGAGCGCCGCCCCGGGCTGATTCTGGAAATTCGGGCGGGCACCACGCCTCGCGGACCCACATGGGCGGACGACACGCGCCGAGCCTGGAACGCCGCGCCCTCAGTGCCGGCCGTCGCCGCCGGCCGCATCCGCATCGTCCTCGACGAGCGCGTCGTCGTGCCGGGGCCGCGCATCGCCGAGGGCATCGAGCTGCTGGAGCAGGCGATTCACCGGTGACGAGCTGATTCGCGGCGCGGCTAGATCGCCGCCGTGAGCGCCGTCAGAAATTCCTCCACGGCCGCAGGATTCTCGAGCCGCGTGGGGATGATCGACGGCCGGGGGCCCACCATGATGCTGTTCTCGTGGCCGACCGTCTTGAACGCGTCCTCGTCGGTGACGTCGTCGCCCAGATAAATCACCGCGGGCGCCGCCGCGCCGGGGCCGCGCCGATCGCGCTCGGCATCCAGGATCCACGCCACGGCATCGCCCTTCGTCCACGGGATGTTCGGCAGCAGCTCCGACACGTTCGAGCCCGGCATCAGCCGCAGCGTTTTATCGTCGATGTGCGGCAGCGCCATGCGCAGGAACGCGGCGTCGGCCTTGATCTTGTCGTCGGGATGCGCCTTCCGCACGTGCAGCGCGATCGACAGCTCCTTGTCCTCGATGATCACGCCCGGCAGATCGGCGGTCTGCACGCGCAGCGCGCGGCCGAGCAGGCCGAGCAGGCCGCGGGCCTCCTCGACGCGCGGGTGAATGAAGTGGCGGCCGAAGCCGTCAATCTCGAGTCCGTGCAGGCCCGCGAACCACATGTCGCCGGTCAGGCCGACGCGCTCGCGCAAATCGGCCAGCCTGCGGCCGCTGACGAAGCCGGCGGTGACCCGCTCGCTGCCGATCAGCCGCTGCAGCACCTCGCGGCGGGGGCGCCGCAGCCACACCATGCCCGGCTCGGGCTGAAACTCACACAGCGTGCCGTCGAAATCGAGCAGCACCAGCAGCGGCCGGCCGGCACTTCGCTGCACGACGCTCGCCGCCACGTCAGCCGGAGCGTTGTACGTGATCATCTCCGCCGGCCCCACGGCAGGAACCGCCGCCGCCCGTCGTTCTCGAGTCCCTCGAGAATGTCGGACGCCCACGCAAACACGTCGCGCCCCGCCACCACGCGCCGCATGTTCTGCATGCGCCTGCGGCGCTCGGCCTTCGGCATGTCGATCGCCTCGCCCAGCCGCCCGGCGAACCCGTCGATGTCGTACGGATTGATGATGAGCGCTTCGCGCAGCTCCTGCGCCGCGCCCGCCAGCTCGCTGAGCACCAGCACGCCGTCGCCATCTTCGCGCGACGCCACAAATTCCTTCGCCACCAGATTCATCCCGTCGTGCAGCGAGCTGACGATGCAGAAGTGCGCGAGGCGGAAGAGCGCGGTCAGCTTGCGGACCTTGAGGGACACCTTGCGGTACCGGATGGGCCCCTCGTCGCCGCGCGCGGCCGCGTGCTTCGTGTTGATGGCGGACACGAGTCCGTCGATTTCCCGCTCGATGTCGGCGTAGGACTCGATGGCGGAGCGCGACGGCACGCCAATCTGCGCGAACGTCAACGTGCGCGCCAGCTCAGGACGGCGATCGAGCAGGCGGCCGATCGCCTGCAGCCGCTCGGGAATGCCCTTGGTGTAGTCGAGCCGATCCACGCCGACGCCGATGATCGGCGTGCGCAAATCGAACTCGCGCGCCGCGCGCTCCATCTCGCCGCGCATCGACGGATCCGACGCCATGTCGTTGATGCGGTCGAAATCGATGCCGATGGGCGCGGTCACCACGCGCGTGGACTTCTTGCCGATGTGCACGCGGCCGTCGCGCACGCGCGCCTGAAACTCGTCGCGGCAGCACGTCAGGAAGTTGCGGCGATCGCGGTCGAGCTGAAACGCGACAAGATCGTTGGCGAGCAGTCCCGTCATGATCTCGCGGCGCCACGGGCACATGCGGATGCGATCGGCATGCGGCCACGGAATGTGCCAGAAGATCGCGGTGCGGATACCGGGCCGCAGCGCCTTCAGCTCTTCGGCCACCAGCGCCATGTGGTAGTCGTTGATGAAGACGGTGTCGCCGGCCGTGCGGCTTTCCTCGGCGGCGGCCGCCGCGAACCGGCGGTTCACGTCGCGATACGCCTCCCAGTCCTCGGTGCGAAACACCGGGCGGATGTGCGCGACGTGGCAGAGCGGCCACAGGCCCTCGTTCGAAAAGCCGTTGTAATAGCGCTGCTCGTCTTCCGGGCTCAGCCAGATCCGGCGCAGCGTGTAGGCGGGATTATCGGGCGGCACCGCGACGCGATCGTGCTCGTCGACGACCTCGCGGTCGGCATCCCCCGCCCCGTGCGCGATCCAGACCCCTCCGCGCTCGCGCATGAGCGCGTCGAGCGCCACCGACACCCCTCCGGGCGTGTGCACCCAGCGGATCTGCCCGTCGTCGCCGCGCCTGTGAAGGTACGGCTCCCGGTTGGATACGACCAGAATGGAGCGGCGCGAGGCCATCCCTTAACTGTATCCTCATCAGGATGAGCGACTCCTCACGCTCGCGCCCGTCGCGAGAAACTCGTCTGTTGCTGATCGTGATCACGCTGTCAGCGGCCGTGCTGCTTGCCTTGTCGCAGTTCCGGTTTCCGGACGCGCCCCGCGACGCGGCCACGGCGGGCGCCACGCCGCTGCCGCTCGAGCGGCTGGCCGCGCGCGCGACGTACGACGAGCTCGCCACGATCATCGCCGAGCTGGGCAGGCGGGTCACACCGGGCGTGATGGTCATCCGGGTCGAGCAGGGCGGCATGCAGCGCTTCGTGCCGGCGCTGCGGGTGCGGCCCGACCTGCTGCTCGCGCACGTGCCGCCCGACAGCCGCGTGCTGGCATTTGCCGAGTCGCCGCAGCCTGTCGAGATCGCCGCCTATGACGAGCGCCGCGAGCTCGTGCTGCTGCGCGTGGCCGCCGACGCGACGTCGGTCGTGAACCTGCGCGCGGCGGGCGCGGGCACCTCGGCGCCGCGCTACGTCGCCGCCATCGAAGGCACGCGCGGCGGCGCCGCGCTGCGGCCGATGTTCCTCGGCCGCACGGATCCCGTGCGCGACGATCGGTATGAGCAGGGCCTGCTCGTGCTCGGCGGCGTGCTGCAGGCCTCGTCCGGCTCGCTCATCTTCAGCCTCGACGGCTCGTTCGTCGGCCTCTGCATCATCGAGGAAGGCTTCGCCGCCGGCGTGCCCGGCCCGGCTCTCGACGCCGCCGTCGTTCGCATGCTGCAGGTGCGATGAGGCGGCATCTGCAGTCGCGTGAGCTCGGCGGCGCCGACCCGCTCGACGCGCAGCTCGGCATTCCCGCGCAGCCGCTGATCGTCCGCCTCGGCCTCGAGCGGTTCGTGCCGCTGCTGCAGCGCCGCGCCGCATTCGGCCTCCGGCCCGGCATCGCGCCTGCGATCGTGCTCGTGCCGGCGGGATACCTCCTTGGCCCCAATGCCGCCAACATCCTCTCGATCGACGTGCTCGCGCACCTGCAGGTCGGCGTGTCGCTGGCCCTCGCGCTGCTGGGCATTTTCGTCGGCCGTGCCCTGACCAAAGAGATTCGCCGGTTCCGGCTCATCATCGCCGGCAACGTCGAATGCGCGCTGACCATGGCGGTGGTCGCGTTCGCGCTGTGGTTCACGATCACGCGGTCGCAGGTGCCGGTGGGCGTCGCGCCGATGCTCGTGGCGCTGTGCCTGGCCGTCACGGCCGCCGCGTCTGCCGCGCACGGGGCCGATCCCCGCCACGATGAGCGCGCGCGCGCTGCCGCGCGCGTGGCCGATTTCGACGACCTGCTCCTGATCGTCGCCGGCGCGATCCTGCTCGTCTTCATCCGCGGCACGTACGGCCCCGTGTCGTGGGTGCTGTACTTCGCGCCGCTCGTGATCGGCGGCGTCGTGGCCATCGCGGGCCTGCTGCTCTTTGAGCACACGGCGCTCGAATCGGAGCGCGGCCTGCTTGCGCTCGGCGCGGTCGCCATGCTCGGCGGCGCGTCGGCTTATCTGATGACCTCGTCGCTGGCGGCCGGACTGGTCGCCGGCGTGCTTTGGACGGCGCTGCCCGGACGCGCGGATGAGATTCTCGCGCGCGACGCCCAGAACCTGCAGCACCCGCTGGTGGCGCTGCTGCTGCTGACCGCCGGCGCGTTCTTCGTGCCGGCCGCGGCCGCGTTGTGGCTGCTCGCGCCGTATGTGCTGTTCCGGCTCGTCGGCAAGATGATTGGCGCCTATGCCGCGCGGCCGCTGCTGCCGTCGATGCGTCCGGGAGACCTCGCCGGCTACCTCGTGCCACCGGGCGTGATCGGCGTCGGCTTCTCGCTGACGTTCATGCTGGCGCTGCCGCCCGAGACCGGGCAGATCATCGTCAGCGTGACCGCCGCCGGCACCGTGCTGTCGGAAGTGATCGCGCTGCTGCTGTTTCCGGCGCCCCCCGCGGAGGCCGAAGCCGCGTGAGACGCATTGCCGCGCTCGGACTGATCCTGGCGCTTGCGTGGTGGGTCGGCGGCCTCGACGCGCCCGAAGGGGCGCCGCTGCGCATCACCGGCCTCGCGCTGGGCATTACGCTCATTGCCGCCTATCTCGCCGGCGCGCTGCTCGAGCGCTTCGGCCTGCCCAAGGTCACGGGCTATCTGCTGTTCGGGCTGGTGTGCGGTCCCTACCTGCTCAACATCATCAACCGGCCAATGGCGCGCGAGCTGCAGCTGTTCAACGGCCTCGCCGTCGCCCTGATCGCGTTCATCGCCGGCCTCGAGATCAACGTCGCGCGGCTGCGCCCGCGGCTGGCCGCGATCACGCGGCTCAGCGGCGTCATTCTCGGCACGCTCTACGTCGCGCTGTTCGCCATCTTCTGGATCGCGTGGCCGTGGCTGCCCATCGCGCCCGACGCGCCGCCCGCCGTGCGGGCCGCTCTCGCGTTCCTGCTCACGGCCGTGGTCGCCAGCTTCTCGCCGACCGTGACGATTGCCGTCGTGGCCGAAAGCCGCTCGGCCGGCATCTTCACCGAAACGTCGCTGGCGGTCGTGATCCTCGCCGACCTGGTGCTGATCCTCATGTTCACGGCCGCGATGGAGGCCGTGCGCTTCGTCGCCGGCGGCACCCAGGAAGTCGGGCTGCTGGCCAGCGCGTCGTGGGAGATCGTGGGCTCGCTCGCCTTCGGCGCCATCATCGGCGCGCTCTTCTCGATGTACCTGCGCGCCGTGGGCCGCGAAGTCACGCTCGTTCTCGTGGGCGTGTGCACGCTGCTGAGCGTCGCGGCGCGCGCGCTGCACTTCGAGCCCGTCCTGGCCGCCCTGGCGGCCGGCCTCGTCGTCGAAAACGTGGCGCCGCCACACGGCGACACCCTCAAGCAGGCCGTCGAGCGCGGGGCTCTGCCGGTGCTCGTCATCTTCTTCGTGGCGGCCGGCGCCTCGCTGCAGATCGACGCGCTCGAAACCATCGGCATCGTCGCGCTGATCATTGCGGCACTGCGCGGCGCGCTGGCGTATGCCGGCGCGGCGATGGGATCGCGCCTGTCCGGACAGACGCCGCCGGTCAGCAACATGCTGTGGATGGCGCTGGTCTCGCAGGCCGGGGTCACGCTGGGCCTGACGCTGATTGCCGCGCAGGAATTTCCGGAGTGGGGCGCGCCGTTTCAGACGCTCATGGTGTCGCTGATTGCGATCAATCAGCTCGTCGGGCCGGTGCTGCTCAGGAACGCCCTTGGGCGGGCTGGAGAGATTGGCCGGATGGACGCGCCACCGGCGGACGAAGGTGCCGCACCACAGCACTGAACTTGTTGATCGTGTAGTCGATCTCTTCGTCCGTGGTGTAGCGGCCGAGGCCGAACCGCACCGCCGCGGCATGCGGCGCGTGGCCGCGATAGAGCGCCTGCAGCACGTGCGACACGCCGCCCTTGCCCGACTGGCACGCCGATCCCGCTGACACGGCAATGTCGCCGATGCCCACGATCAGCTCTTCGCTGTCGACATTCTCGAAGCTCACGTGCAGGTTCTGCGGCAACCGCTCGTCGAGCGTGCCGTTGACGCGCACGCCATCCAGGTTCGCCTGCAGCCCCTCGAGCAGCCGCTGGCGCAGCCGCTTCGTGCGCGTTGCCTCCTCGCCCATCTCCTGCTTGCACAGCCGCGCCGCCTCGCCGAAGCCGACGATGCCGGGGACGTTGAGGGTGCCGGAGCGCACGCCGCGCTCCTGGCCGCCGCCTTCGATGATCGGGCAGAGCGCGAGCTTGCGCTTCACGTAGAGCGCGCCGCAGCCCTTGGGGCCGTACATCTTGTGCGCCGTCATCGACAGCAGATCGAGGCCGAGGGCGTTGACGTCGATGGGCACCTTGCCGGCGGCCTGCGCCGCGTCGCTGTGCACGAGCGCGCCGCGCGCGTGCGCGAGCTGCGACAGCTCGTACAGCGGCTGCAGCGTGCCGATTTCGTTGTTGGCGAACATGACGCTGACCAGCAGCGTGCGGTCGGTGATGGCGGCCTGGGCTGCGGTGAGGTCGATGATGCCGTCGGGGGTAATGGGAAGGCAGGTGACTTTCCAGCCGGAGTGCTCGAGGCGTTTACAGCTCTCGAGCACCGATTTGTGCTCGATGGCGGATGTCACGATTTCGGTGCGGCCCGTGTCCTTGATCTCCGCGCAGCCGCGGATGGCGAGGTTGTTGGACTCGGTGGCGCCGCTGGTGAAGATGATCTCGCGGGCCGTTGCGCCGATAAGCCCCGCGAGCTTGCGGCGCGCGTCCTCGACCGCCTCCTGCGCCTTCCAACCCCACTCGTGCGTCGAGCTCGCCGGGTTGCCGAAGCAATCCAGGAAGTACGGCAGCATGACGTCGAGCACGCGCCGGTCGACAGGCGTGGTCGCGTGGTAATCGAGGTAAATTGGCGTCTTCACGATGGCCGGACGGCACAACGGGCCGTCCGGGTTGATTATCTCACGTCAACGCAGGGGCTCGTCCCGGCGTAGTTCTCTTCGGAGGCAGGAACCAGATGTTGCGACAGACGCGGATGCTCACACTGGCGGTGGTGACGGCCGCGCTCACGGTGAGCGCGGGTGGATACACCGGGTACACGGCTTCAGCCCAGCAGGCGCGCTTCGACGCGGCTGCCCTGATCAAGGGCTACGACACCTATCGCCAGATGCGGCAGGCGTCGCCCACCGCGGGCGTGCCGTGGCAGTACATCGGCCCCACCAACGTGAGCGGGCGCGCCACCGACGTGGCCATCGCCGACAAGGCCGGCCGCCGCAGCATCATCGTGGGCTACGCCACCAGCGGCGTGTGGAAGAGCGACGACAACGGCGCCACGTGGAACGCGATCTTCGAGCACATGCCGTCGACGAGCATCGGCGACGTGGCGGTCGCGCCGTCGAATCCCGACATCATCTGGGTCGGCACGGGCGAAGCGAACCTGTTCCGTGCGTCGCTCGCGGGCGTCGGCATCTACAAGTCGACCGACGCGGGCAAGACGTGGCAGCACATGGGCCTGCCCGAAACGCACACGATCGCGCGCATCATCGTGCACCCCACCAATCCCGACATCGTCTACGTGGCGGCCACCGGGCACGGCTGGACCGACAACGCCGAGCGCGGCGTGTTCAAGACCACCGACGGCGGCAAGTCGTGGGCGAAGGTCTATTACAAGAGCGAGCGCACCGGTGCCAACGATCTGGTGATGGATCCCACGAATCCTGACGTGCTCTACGCGTCGCTGTGGCAGCGCATCCGCCGCAAGTGGAGCGACCCGCGCGTGGAGCCTGGCTATCGCGAAGGCGGCATCGTCAAGACCACCGACGGCGGCAAGACGTGGACCGACGCGAGCAACGGGCTGCCGAAGCCCGAGCATCGCGGCCGCATCGGCATCGACATCGCGCGATCGAGCCCGAACATTCTGTATGCGTTCGTCGACAGCTACGAGATCGGCCGCGAGCCGCAGGCGAACGAGCGCGACGCGTACGGCCGCCCCATCGAGAACGCGCGCATCAAGGCCGCGCAGATCTATCGGAGCGACGATCGCGGCGCCACGTGGAAGCAGGTCAACGCGGTCGACATGATCAATCACTCGGGCACCTACGGATGGGTGTTCGGCCAGATTCGCGTGGACCCGACCAATCCAGACGTCGTCTACACGATGGGCCTCGGGCTCAACAAGTCTGTCGACGGCGGCAAGACCTTCTCGGGGGTCAATGGCCCCGCGGCCACCAATGTGGTCGGCGATCAGTCGGGCGGCCGCGTGCACGGCGATCATCACGGCCTGTGGATTGACCCCGCGAACCCGCTGAAGATGTACAACACGAACGACGGCGGGTTCTATCACACCGAGGATGGCGGCAAGACATGGAAGTTCGCGGTGACCGCCGCGGGCGCGCAGTTCTACAACGTGGCGGTCGACAACAGCACGCCGGCGTGGGCGTACGGATCGATTCAGGATCACGGCAGCCGCCGCGGCCAGATCATCCTCTCGGGAGGCCGCGACAAGATTCCCGCCGTGCGCTGGGAGAACGCGCCGGGTGGCGAAGGCTCGAACCACGCGATCGATCCGAACAACCAGATCGTCTACTCGCACGGCTTCTACGGAAACTTCAGCCGCACCGATCTCGCGGAACAGGAGAAAGCGCGCGCGGCCGCGGCGGCCGCAGGCGGCCAGGCGGGCCGCGGCCGTGGCCGCGGGCAGGCGGGTGTCACCGACATTCAGCCGAAGCTGACCGACCTCGAGGCCGAGCTTCGCGCGCAGTGGATGGCGCCGATCGCGGTCTCCGTACACGACGGCAGCGTGATTTACGCCGGCTATCAGTACCTGTTCCGCTCGACGAACAAGGGCGACTCATGGGCGCGGATCAGCCCCGACCTGACGCGCAACGACCAGGAAGAGATGCTGCCGAAGCACTCGAGCGCCATCCCCTACCAGACGATCGTCGCGTTCGCGGAGTCGCCGAAGAACGCGAGCGTGCTCTACGCCGGCACGGACGACGGCAAGCTGCACGTGACGACGGACTTGGGCAAGACGTGGACGGAGCTCACCGAGCGCATTCCCGTGCGGCGCTGGATTTCGCGCGTCGTTGCCTCCGGACACGACGCCAACGTCGTGTATGTCACGCAGCAGGGGCGGTCGGACGATGACTTCGCGCCGTACATCTGGAAGTCGACCGATGCGGGCAAGACCTTCACGAGCATCGTCGCGAACATCCCGGCGGGCCCGGTGAATGTCATCCGCGAGGATCCGCGCGATCCGAACACGCTGTATGTCGGCACGGATCACGGCGTCTATATCAGCCGCGATCAGGGCAAGCGGTGGGAAGTGCTGGGCGGCGGGCTGCCGTCGGTGCAGGTGTCGGACCTGCAGGTGCAGGGCCGCGACAACATCCTCGTGGCGTCGACCTACGGCCGCGGCATGTGGGTGATCGACCTGCTGAAGACGCGGTAGGCGGCGTGCCGGGACTTCAGTCCCGGCACGCGGGCGGTGGGCCGGGGCTTCAGCCCCGGCTTGCCACTACTCCGTCGACGCGGCCGCCTCGCCCTCGAGCGCGGCGCGCAGCGTGTGCCACGCGAGCGTCGCGCACTTCACGCGCGCCGGGAATTCACGCACGCCCGACAGCACCGCGAGCTTGCCGAGCGACGCGTCCTCTTCGGGCGCGTCCATCGGCGCGGTCACCATCGCCTGCAGCTTGTCGACGAGATCTTCCGCTTCGGGCATGGTCTTGCCCTTGACGAGATCCGTCATGAGTGAGGCTGACGCCTTCGAGATAGCGCAGCCCGATCCCTCGAATTTCACGTCCGCGATGCGATCGCCGTCCATGCGCAGCGTCAGCTTCAACTTGTCGCCGCACAGCGGGTTGTAGCCGTCGGCCTTGCGGTCCGGCGACTCGATCGCGCCCCAGTTGCGCGGGCGGCGGTTGTGGTCGAGGATGACCTCCTGATAGAGGTCGCGGAGGTCAGACACCGCTCACCACATCCCCAGCTGCATCTTCGCGACCTCGGACATGCGGTCCTTCGTCCAGGTCGGCTCCCACACCACATCCACCGAGCAGTCCTTCACGCCCTCGATGGCCTTGACCTTCCAGCGCACCTCGTTCGGAATCTGCTGCGCGGACGGACACGCGGGGCTGGTCAGCGTCATCTTGACCGCGACGTTCGAGTCGGCGTCGGCCCAGATGTCGTAGATCAGGCCGAGCTCGTAGATGTCGACCGGAATTTCCGGGTCGAACACGGTCTTGATCGCTTCGACGATCTTCGGCTGCAGCTCCGCGGTGCGGGCGGGATCGGACGCGCCGACCTCGGGGTTGTCG
>JAKFEY010000033.1:0-58138 GCA_036675475.1 Vicinamibacterales bacterium | reverse complement strand
ACGGCCGGGCGATTTGCAACCGCGAGAGCCGGGCCCCCATCCTGGGGCTGGCACAACATCGGTGCCGCGCGTTGCAGAAATTTACTCGTTCCAGAACGAGTAAATTTCTGCCATCCGGCGTCCGCATCTATCCCCCAGCAATCGTGGGGATAATTTCTACGATGTCGCCGGGCTGGAGAGGATAGTCGTCGGCGCCGTGGAGGACGAGGGCGTCGTTGACGGCGAAGTTATAGAGGCTGTCGTGCAGATGCTCGCGCAGGTCGGGACGCAGGCGCTCGAGCGCGGCCACCAGCTGCGCAAGATTCGCAACCGGCTCGTCAACGCGCAACTCACCGCCGGAGCCAGCGCCCGACCCGCCGCCCGAACCAGCGCCCGACCCGGCGCCCGAGCCGCCCGAGGCGCCAGACCCGCCCGGCCCGGCGCCCGACCCGCCTGACCCGGCCCCCCCGCCTCCGCGAAGCGCCGACGGCAGGCGAACGGTGATCACGCGTGTCCGGCGAGCAGCGCGTCGAGCCGGGTGCGCAGGGCGCCCGCGGGATGACCCTCGGCGTCGAGGCTCGACACCGTATAGAAGCGCGACAGCATCGCGTCGAACTCGGTGCGGTCGATCTTCTCGCCGGCGTACTGGCCCACCGTGATCGGCTCGTCGAACCAGCGCGCGGGCAGCGTGTCGTCCTTGCGCGTCATGCCGAGCCGCGCGTTGATCAGCCGCTCGATGCCGATGATGTTGAGGCCGATGGCCGCGAGATCGTCCTCCTTGAAGTCGATGCCGGTCACGTTGGTCAGCTGCGGCGCAAACTGTTCGAAGCCGGGCAGCGACGGGCTGTTGAACAGCTTCGTCGTGAAGCGGCACATGCCCACCGAGTCGCCGACCGCGTAGGTGTTTTCGCACGCGCGCACGGCGGCTTCCTTGCCCACATAGCTGTTCGGCTCCGCACTCACCGGCGCGCCATACAACCGCTCCTTGAACGCCGCATCGTCATTAATGCGCGCGTTGATCTCGAGCGTGACGCGGTTGCGCAGATGATCCATGCCGCGCGTGGCGACCGCCAGGCCGAGCGCGAACGCCTTGAGAATGCGCGCGTCGTGCGGATCGCTCTGCATCAGGCCCTTCACCGCCATGCGGTACTTCAGCGCCTCGGCCGGATAGTGCCCCTTCTCCACCGCGCGCGTGCCGTCGGCCAGCGCATTCCCGAAACCTTCGCGCGCCGCCATCATGAACAGCAGCTTCTCCACCAGCGCCGCATCGCCCCACGCGAGCTCGAGCCCGCCGGTGTGCGTCTGGTCGATGATGCCGCGCTGATACAGCTCGAAGGCCCACGCCAGCGCCGAGCCCGTAGACGACGTGTCGAGCCCGAGGTCGTTGCAGATGTTGTTGAGACGGATGATCGACGCGACCTGATCGATGCCGAGATTCGGGCCGAACTTGCCGAGCGTCACGTACTCGGGCCCGTCGCCATGCCCGTATTTGTCCGACGGATCCTGATTCAGCTGATTGAGCGGACGGCAGTTCACGGGACAGCGGAAGCAGCCTTCCATGCCCGGCCGGTACTGATCGAAATGCTCGGCATCGAGCGCCGCGCTCCAGGTCGTCTCCTGGTTGTTCTTCGTGCCCATCGCGCCAAGCAGGCGGCTCGGGCGATACAGGAACTGCGTGCCGACCTTCTTGAGCGCGTGCTTGACGACGGAGGTCGCCAGCAGCTTCATCGCAATTTCGCGGTTGAACGGCTTGTACGGCTTCGCCGTCGGCACATCCTGCGCCGCGCCGTGAATGACGATGGCCTTCAGGTGGAGCGAGCCCATCTTCGCGCCGGGGCCGCCGCGCGCGTAGATGGCTTTCTGGCCGCCCATGATGCCCGACGTCAGCACCTGGTTTTCGCCGGCGCGCGTGATGCTGGCCATCGCCAGATCGCGCGTCCACGCGCCGCCGAGGTCCGCGGCCACGCGCGCGCGGAGATCGATGTTGTCGAGGCCCGCGTACGGCCGCGCATCGAGAAATTCTACCCGGTTGATTTTCCCCGGTTGACTGGCCGCGTCTCCGGGCAACCGGGGTAAATCAACCGGGTTGATTTTCAGCAGCGTCCACTCCGCCGCGCGCCCGAACAGCACGATGTGATCGATGCCGTTCATCTTCATGAACGACGGGAAGTAGTCGCCGCAGTTCGAGTCCATGATCACGCCCGACTCGGGCGCCCACGATGTCGCGTTGCCGCGCGCCGCGCTGGGCACGAGCCCGGTGAGCACGCCGGCGCCGAAAATCAGCGGGATGTCGGGATCGAGCGGCGTGCGCGACTCGTCGAGCAGCCGATAGAGGTAGAACATGTTCGCGCCGCGGCCGGCCAGCACCTGCTTGACGACGGCGAGCGGCGTGTAGGCGCGGTCCACCGTCTGGCGCTCGAGGTCGACAAAGAGCGTCGCCCCCTGGCTGGGATACTGCGGCGCCTTCGGCATCTCCGACAGCAGCTGAGCGACGCGATCGCGCACGGACATCAGGGAAAGGATAGCACCCGGCCGTTGCGCATTAGAATGCGCCATGCGCACGAGCCTGATTGCCTGTCTCGTCCTGCTGCCCATGCTCATGACCACCCAGCTTCCCGGCGACCGGCCCACGCCGAACCCGCGCGCGACGCGCTCGGTCGTGATGGCACGCAACGGCGTCATCGCCAGCAGCCAGCCGCTCGCGAGCGCCGCGGGCCTGAAGGTGCTGCAGGATGGGGGCAACGCCATCGACGCGGCCGTCACCGCCGCCGCCGTCCTCTCGGTCGTCGAACCCACGATGAACGGTATCGGCGGCGATCTCTTCGCCATTGTCTACGACGCGAAGACGAAGAAGCTGAGCGCGCTGAATGCGAGCGGACGCGCGGGCGCCGCGGCCACGCCGGCGTTCTTCGCGGGACGCAAGCTCACGAGCATTCCGTATCGCGGCGAGCTGTCCGTGTCGGTGCCGGGCGTGGTCGACGGCTGGTCGGAGCTGCTCGCGAAGCACGGCACGATCCCGATGGCGCAGGCCCTCGCGCCGGCGATTGGCTACGCGCGCGACGGGTACGCCGTCGCAGAAGTGCTCGCCTGGCAGTGGGCCGACGCGCAGTCCACGCTCGCGCGCGATCCCGCGGCGGCACGCACGTTCCTGATCGACGGCCGCGCGCCGAAGCCTGGCGAGATCTTCCGCAACCCGAATCTGGCCGCGTCGCTCGAGGCCATCGCGAAGGGCGGCCGCGACGCCTTCTACAAGGGCGAACTGGCCGCGCGCATCACCAAGGACCTGCAGGCGCGCGACGGCATTCTCACGGCCGCCGACTTCGCGGCGCATCGCTCCGACTGGGTCGAGACGATCAGCACGAACTATCGCGGCTACGACGTGCACGAGATGCCGCCCAACACGCAGGGCATCGCCGCGCTCGAGATGCTCAACATTCTCGAGGGCTTCGACCTGAAGGCGATGGGCCACAATTCCGGCGCCTATCTGCATCATCTGGTCGAAGCGAAGCGCATTGCCTTTGCGGATCGCGACGCGCATCTCGCGGCGCCCGACGCCGTCAAGGCCGACGCCATCACGATGATGCTGTCGAAGGAGTACGCGGCAAAGCGCCGCGCCGAGATCAATGCCGCGCGAAGCGCACGAGAATACGCGCCGGGAGGCGCGGATATACCTGCAGTCCGGAGCCTGGAGCCTGGAGTCCACGAAAACATCAAGCCCGCCATGGGCGACACCATCTATCTCACCGTCGCCGATCGCCACGGCAACGTCGTCTCGCTCATCCAGTCCATTTACGAAAGCTTCGGATCCGGCATCGTCGCCGGCGACACCGGCATCGTGCTGCACAACCGCGGCAGCCAGTTCAGCCTCAATCCCTCGCACCCGAACGTGATCGCGCCGGGCAAGCGGCCGTTTCACACGCTGGTGCCGGCGATGGTGCTGAAGGACGGCAAGCCGTGGCTGTCGTTCGGCGTGATGGGCGGCGACATGCAGCCGCAGGGCCACGTGCAGGTGCTGGTCAACCTGATCGACTTCGGGATGAACGTGCAGGAAGCCGGGGAAGCGCCGCGCTTCCGGCACACCGGCAGCGGCCTCGCGCTCGAGTCGGCGATCGCGCCGGAGGCGCGCTTCCATCTCGACAGCCGCGGGCATCGGCTCCTCAACAGCATCGGCGTGTTCGGCGGCTTTCAGGGCATCCTGATCGATCCGAAGACCGGCGTGCTGATGGGCGGATCGGATCCGCGGAAGGACGGGTTGGCGATCGGGTACTAACCGCGTCATGCTTGACGCGTGCGCCTCCCGCCTGCGCTGCGCGCGCTTGAGTCGCGTAATTACCGTCTGTTTGCCGGGGGCCAGCTCGCCTCGCTCATCGGCACGTGGATGCAGACGGTGGCGCAGTCGTGGCTGGTCTACCGGCTCACCGATTCCGCGCTGCTGCTGGGCCTGACCGGTTTCGCCAGCCAGATTCCCGTCTTCCTGCTCGCGCCGCTCGGCGGCGTCATCGCGGATCACTTCGATCGCCGCCGCGTGCTCATCGCGACCCAGGCCGCGATGATGGTGCTCGCGCTGCTGCTGGCCGCGATCACGCTGTCGGGCGCGGTGCGCGTGTGGCACATCTTCACGCTGGCGGCGCTGCTCGGCCTCGCCAACGCCTTCGACATCCCCGCGCGCCAGGCCTTCGTCGCCTCGCTGGTGCCGCGGACCGCGCTGCCCAATGCCATCGCGCTGAACTCGTCGATGTTCAACGGCGCGCGCCTGCTCGGCCCCGCCGTTGCCGGCGGCGTGGTCGCCGCGGTCGGCGAAGGCTACTGCTTTCTGATCAACGGCGTCAGCTACATCGCGGTGATTGGCGCGCTGGTGCGCATCGACGCGCGGCGCGCCGCGGCGCCCGCCACCATCTCGGCGTGGGAGCGCGTGGTCGAAGGCTTCGAGTTCTCGTGGCGCACGCCGCCGGTGCGCGCGCTGTTGCTGCTGCTCGGCCTGATCAGCCTGATGGGCATGCCCTATGTCGTGCTGATGCCGATCTTCGCCGACCGCATTCTCGGCGGAGGGCCGTCGGCGTACGGCCTGCTGATGTCCTCGTCAGGACTCGGCGCGCTTGCCGGCGCAGGCACCCTTGCCCTGCGGTCTACCTTGCAGGGACTCGGCCGCATCATCGCCATCTCGGCGTGCGGCTTCGGCGCGTGCCTGGTGATCTTTGCGATGT
Source organism: Vicinamibacterales bacterium (assembly GCA_036675475.1). GTDB lineage: Bacteria > Acidobacteriota > Vicinamibacteria > Vicinamibacterales > SCN-69-37 > JALYRV01. The sequence goes on along the minus strand of JAKFEY010000033.1, from coordinate 52,955 downwards.
CACGCTCGTTGTGGCTGTCCGCATTCCTGCTGGTGCCTACCGGCTTCTTCATGATGCTCGAGATGGCCTCGTCGAACACGCTGATCCAGGCGATGGTGCCCGACCATCTGCGCGGGCGCGTGATGTCGGTTTATTCGATGATGTTCATGGGGATGGCGCCGCTCGGCGCGCTGATGGCCGGCTCACTCGCCGAACCGATCGGCGCGCCGGAGACGGTGGCCATCGGCGGTGTAATCTGCATCGGCGGCGGCATCTGGTTCGCGACGCAGCTGCCGGCGCTGCGAGGGCCCGCACGGCAACTGATCGCCGCGCAGCAGGTGACCGCCGGATCCCCGCCCGACGGCGCGCAGACTAACTAGAGGCGGAAGCCGTCACGGAGCGGATCGTCGTCGCTCACGATGAACGTGTGCTCGCCGGTGATCGAGGCGCTGCCTTCGATCTCCGGGACGATCGCGGCGATGTCGCCGACCGTCGTGTGCTCGAGCACGCGGCCGCGAAACGTCGTGTCGATGATGCTCTCGTGCGTGAAGACGTGATCGGCCGGCAGCATGCCCATCGCGTCGAGCACGGCCATCACCGCAGCCGTGCCGCTGCCGCAGGGCGAACGGTCGACTTCCCTGTCGGCAAACACCGTCACGTTGCGAAGGTCCGCGCCGTCGCTGTTCGGCGGGGCGGTATAGATGGTGCCGTAGATGCCGTGCAGGCCCGGCTCGAGCGGATGAACCACGGCAATGGCCTTCTCCACCTGGGCGCGAATGTCGACGGAGAGCTCGCGCAAGTCGTGCAGCCGATCGCCGCTCACGCCCAGGCCGGCCGATTCCGCGTCGCAGATGGCGTAGAACGCGCCGCCGAACGCGACGTCCACGCGGATGACACGGCCGCGCGCCTGCACCGGCACGCCCGCCGCCAGCACGAACGACGGCACGTTCGTGAACGCCACGCGGTCGACGCGGCGCGATCCGTCCCTGCGTGTGCTGACCTCGGCGCGCGCCACGACCTGGCCGGCCGGCACGTCGAACACAATCCGCCGCGCGTCCGCGTAGCGATCCATCCGCTCGATCATGATCGTGGCGGCCGCGATCGTGCCGTGGCCGCACATCGTGCTGAAGCCCTCGTTGTGCATGAACAGGATGCCGGTATCTGAGCCTTCGCGCTCTGGCGGCGTCAGCAGCGCGCCATACATGTCGGCGTGCCCGCGCGGCTCGAGCATCAGCGCGCGCCGGAACGCGTCCTGATGCGCGCGCGCGTATTCGCGGCGCTCGAGAATCGTGTCGCCCTGCGGCTCGGCCCAGCCGTCGACAATCAGCCGCAGCGGCTCGCCCGCCGTGTGCGCGTCGATGGTGCGAAAAGTCTGCATGCCCGAATGGTACAATTGAGACGTGCCTGACAGGCGGACCATTCGTCGAATTCCTCTTTCGCAGGAAGGCGCCCGGGACGACTCGTCAACGCTGACGCCGAGCGAGCGAGTCGCGATGATGTGGCAGATCGCGCTCCAGGCCCGGATGTTCAAGGACGGTGCCATCGATGAACCGAGACTTCGTCGAGATGCTGTCCGCATTGTCCGCGGCCGGCGCTAAGTTCCTCATCGTCGGCGCCCATGCACTTGCGGCGCACGGCGTCGCGCGGGCAACGGGCGACCTCGATATCTGGATCCGCTCGTCGCCGGACAACGCTGCGCGCGTGTACGCAGCGTTGCAGACGTTCGGCACCGCCCTCCTCGATCTGACTGTCGACGATCTTTCGACGCCCGACACGGTTTTTCAGATTGGGCTCCCACCCGCGCGCATCGATATTCTGAGCAGCATTTCCGGGGTCTCTTTCGATCAGGCCTGGCCCAATCGAGTCGAGATAGCAATCGGCGATCTCCAGGTCGGCGTGATCGGGCGCCGCGACTTCATCGCCAACAAGCGCGCCACAGGGCGGCCGAAGGATCTGATGGATCTCACACTGCTGCCGGCCGAACCAGAGGATCCCGACGATCGATCTCGGTGATCGCTTTCTACACCGACCACTTCGTCCTGCCGCTGCCCGACGGCCACACGTTTCCGATGACAAAGTACTCGCGGCTGCGCGAGCTCGTGATCGCCGAGGGCATCATCGCGCCCGGCGACCTCCGCGTGCCGGATGCGGCCACCCGCGAACAACTCGAGCGCGTGCACACGCGGCGGTATGTCGATGCCGTCTTCGACGGCACGCTCGACGCCCGCGAGCAGCGCCGCATCGGATTTCCCTGGAGCCCCATGATGGCCGAGCGGGCCCGCCGCTCGGTCGGCGCCACGATTGCCGCGGCGCGGCAGGCGCTCGTCGACGGCGCGTCCGCGAATCTCGCGGGCGGCACGCACCATTCATTCGCCGATCACGGCGAAGGCTACTGCGTGTTCAACGACGTGGCCGTCGCGACGCGCGATCTGCAGGACCGTCACGGCATCAGCCGCGTGCTCATCGTCGATCTCGACGTGCACCAGGGCAACGGCACCGCCGCGATCTTCGCGGACGATCCCGCCGTCATCACGCTCTCGATCCACGCGGCGTCGAACTTTCCCTTTCGCAAGGAGCAGAGCGACATCGACATCGAGCTGCCCGACGGAACGGGCGACCTCGAGTATCTGGCGGTGCTGGATGAGGCGCTCGACGATGGGTTCAGGCACGCCCGGCCGGAAATGGTCTTTTACGTGGCAGGGGCCGATCCGTACGAGGGCGATCGCCTCGGCAAGCTCGCGCTTTCGATTGAAGGCCTGCGCGAGCGCGACGAGCGGGTCTTCGCCGCGACGGCCGCGCACAGCGCGCCCGTGGTGGTCACGATGGCCGGAGGCTACTGCGCGGATGTGGATGTGATCGCCCGCATCCACGCCAATACGCTGCGCGAGGCGGTCAGTCGAACAAACCCGTGATCCACGACCAGAGATCGGCAAAGGGCGTGAAGCCATCGTCGGTCTCTTCCACGGGCGCGGCAACGGGCGCCGGCGGCTCCGCTGCAGCGGCGGCGGCCGCAGCCTGCTGCGCAGTCAGCGTGTCGCGATAGAGCGCTTCGAAGTGCGGGATGCGCGACGGCACCGGCACCACATGGAACGTCAGCTGGTTTCGTTCGGCAATGAAATACACGTCGCCGGCGTCGCGCATTTCGTCGAGCACGCGCCGCAGGTCCTTCGCGGTGTCGGCAGCCGAGTACTTGAGCCCGATGTCGATGGCATAGCCCATCACGTGCGTGGGCACGTCGGTGTTCGCATTTGAATTGCCGCGCGTCAGCGCGCGCTGATACTCGGCGCTGCGCACCGCGCTGGTCACCTCGACCGGGCCATGCTCCACGCGCCGCGTGATGTCGATGAGCATGCCCATGGCGGCCGGCCGCAGCGCGACGTACAGGTCCTGGTTCTCGAGATCGCGCTCGGCAATCGGCGAATGGCCCCACAGCCGGGGTTGGAGATGCTCCAGCTCGAGCGACGACAGCGGCACCAGCTCACCAGTTTCGAACGCCTCGCGCAGCGCCTCCTCGTCCTCGAACATCGTGGTGTCCATCAGGGGGCGGTACACCTCCTTAATGGTGAGGGCGTCGGCGTGGCTCTGCTTCCGCAGCTCCGACACCATGCTGTAGACGCTCGGGTCCTGCGCCAGCGCGATCGAGCTGAACAAGGGAGTGAACGACAGAAGCGCGAAGGTCAATGCCAGGTGTCTCACGGCGAATTACTTCCGCAACCTCGATGCCACCGGGTAGGATGCTGCTCCTATGGCTCTGCTGCTCACCGAGCATGACGTCAAACAGCTGCTGCCCATGGCCGACCTCATCGACGCCATGGAACGCGCCCTGTCGCTCTTTTCGACCGGGCAGGTCAACCAGCCCGTCCGGTCCATCGTGGAGCTCGGCGCGCACGGCTTTTTCGGGGTGATGCCGGCAGCACTGGCGTCGCCCGCGACGGCGGGCATGAAGCTCGTGACGGTGGTGCCCGGCAATCACGCGCGCGGGCTGCCCTCGCATCTGGCGACCATCGTGCTGCTCAATCACGAAACGGGCGCGCTCGAAGCGATTCTCGACGGCCGCTACATCACCGAAGCGCGCACGGCGGCGGTCTCAGCCGTGTCGGCGCGTCACCTTGCGCGCCGGGACGCACGCACCGTGGCCATCATCGGCGCGGGCGTGCAGGCGCGCAGTCACGCGGACGCTCTGGCGCGCGTGCTCGACATCAAGGAGCTGCGCATCTGGAGTCCGACGGCGGCGCACCGGGAGGCCGCGGCGCGGGAGATTGAAGAAATGACACCCGCGCCGGGACTGAAGTCCCGGCCTACCGCAACCGCGCAGGCCGCGGTCGAGGGCGCCGATGTCGTGGTGCTCGTGACGTCGGCCACCACGCCGGTGATCGAAGACGCGTGGATCGCGCCAGGCACGCACGTCATCGGCGTGGGCGCCTGCCGGCCGAATCAGCGCGAGATGCCGGCGGCCCTCGTCGGACGCGCGCGCCTCATCGTCGACTCGCTCGCCGCGGCAATGAAGGAAGCGGGCGACATTCTGCTGGCGCGGCAGGACGGCGTGGACGCGACCATTTCGGCCGAGCTCGGCGAGATCTGCGCCGGCGTCGCCGCAGGCCGTACCGGGGCGGATGACGTCACAATCTTCAAGTCGCTCGGGCTTGCGGTGGAAGATGTCGTCGCGGCGCATCTGGTGTTCGAGCGCGCGAAGGCGTCGGGCGCGGGAGCCGCCATCGCCGTGTAAAGCGCATTAACAACATGGCATTGCTTCTGGCGCTCACACTCACGCTCGCCGTTCCGCAACCCGAGGCGGCGTATCAGAAGGCGTACGAGCTCGCCTACAACCTCGATCACGACGAGGCCATGGCGCTGCTCAAGAAGGCCGCACAGGAAAACCCCGGCAGCGCCGATGCCAATCGCCACGTCGCCGTCGTGACGTGGCTCAACATCCTCTTCCGCCGCGGATCCGTGACGGTCGATTCCTATCTCGGCGGCGTCACGCGGTCCGGCTTCAAGCTGCCGAAGCCGCCGGCGGATCTCGAGACCGGCTTCAAGACCTACACCGCAAAGGCCATCGCCCTCGCCGAGGCGCGCGTGCGCGCCAACAGGCGCGACGTCGACGCGCTCTACGACCTCGGCGCCGCGCTCGGACTCGAGGCGTCGTATGTGGCCACCATCGAGGGACGCGTGGGGGCGGCGTTCAGCGCCGCGCGCCGTGCCTACAACCTGCACGAAGACGTGCTCGAGCGCGATCCGCGCCGGCTCGATGCCGGCTTGATCGTCGGCACCTATCGCTATGTCGTCTCCGTCCTCTCGCTTCCCGCGCGCTGGGCGGCCTACGTCGTCGGCTTTGGCGGCGGCAAGGAGCGCGGCGTGCAGCTGATGGAAGGCGCGTCGCGCTACGGCGAAACCGAGATCGACGCAAAGTTCGCGCTGGTGCTGATCTACAACCGCGAGCGGCGGTTCGACGAGGCGCTGCGCATCCTGAGCGATCTGCAGCGGCGCTTCCCGCGCAACCGGCTGCTGTGGCTCGAGAAGGGCGCGACGGCCATCCGCGCGGGCAAAGGCGCCGAGGCGGATGCCGTGCTCACCGAAGGCCTGCGGAAGCTCGATACGGACTATCGCGCGAAGATGCCGGGCGAGCGGGCGTTGTGGCTCTACAAGCGCGGAAGCGCGCGCATCCTGCTGCGCGACACCGCCGCCGCGCGGCGCGACCTCGAGGCTGCCCTCACGCAGGGCCCCCTCGGGTGGGTCCAGGGCCGCATCACCGTGGAGCTCGGGAAGGCCGCCGATCTCGATGGCCAGCGGGCCCAGGCCGTGGCTCTGTATCAGCGGGCGGCCGGCATCTGCCAGGGGCAGCAGGACCCGGCCTGCAGGGAAGAAGCTACGCGGCTGGCCGGATCGCGCTATCGTTAGGCAAGTCCGACAACCGAAAGCGAGCCGACATGACTCCCCCCGACGGCGCCCCAGCGCCTGCGTCAGCCCCGGCGAAGTCGCGGAAGATCCTCTGGATCGTCCTCGGCATCTTCGCGTTCATCATCCTCTGCGTCATCGCGGTAGCGGCCTTCGGCTTCTACTTCGTCTCGCGCAATCTCGACATGAAGACCGCGACCACCGCCGAGGCGTCGCAGTCGTTCGAGGACGTGCGAGCCCGCTTCAAGGACGCGCCCATCATCACGCTCGACAGCCAGGAGAACGTGACGCTGACGCGCCGTCCGCCCGCGCAGGCCGCCAGCGAGCGGCCGTCGACGATGCACGTGATGGCCTACGACGATGACGAGTCGCGCATCGTCCAGGTGACGATTCCGTTCTGGATGCTGCGGCTCGGGCGCGAGAAGATTCGCATCGGCGCCGGGCGCGATCTGCAGTTCGAGGATCTGCACCTGACGGCCGAGGAGCTCGAGCGCTATGGGCCGTCGCTGCTGCTGGATCATCGCGGCAGCAACGGGCAGCGCGTCCTCGTGTGGACGCAGTAAGTGGCAATCCGTTTGCACAAGCACTCCGTGCCGCCTGTCCGAAAACGGAGTGCATCATGTCTAGATCATTCAGCCGCCTGGCTGTTCTGGCGACAGCCGCGCTGACGATTACTGTCTCCACTGCCCACGCGCAGGGACGCCGTGCCATCCCGCGTGGACAGGCGCAGGGCCAGATCACCAACCAGCGCGCCGTGCAGGCGCAGTTCGACAACGGCTATCGCGACGGCCTGCGCGAAGGTCAGACCGACGCGCGCCGCAACGATCGCTTCAACTTCCAGGACGAGCGCGCCTGGCAGCGCGCCGGCAGCAACCGCGCGTTCCGCGACGGGTTCGAGCAGGGTTACCGTCGTGGGTACGTGGGTGTGCGTGGGAATGGTGGGTACGGTGGTGGGGGGTACCGTGGGGATGGTGGGTACGGTGGCCGCGACGGCTACGGCGGTCGCGGCGGCTACGGCGCCGGCTCGCGCATCTACGCCGCCGATCCCGCGATGGCTTCGGGCTTTGACGATGGGTATGAGCAGGGCGCGGAGGACGCGCGCGACGGCGACCGTTTCGATCCGATCCGCGCGAAGGACTATCGCGACGGCGACAACAACTACGACCGCCGGTACGGCACGAAGGACCAGTGGAAGATCGCGTATCGCGACGGCTTCAAGGCGGGGTACGAGCGGGGGTACAGGGAGTATCAGAGATACCGTTAAAGCCGAAAGCCGGAAGCCGGAAGCCGAAAGACGGGCCTGGCACGGTCGTCGCTATCGGTCGCTCGCATGACTCGTTATGCGACCGACCTGCGGCACCGGGCCAGGCTCTTTTCTATTGCGGTCTACAAGCTCTCAAAGCACGCGCGCGAGAAGCATCCGGCGCTTCGCAACGCGTGCGATCAACTGTTCGACGCGGCCAGCAGCATCGGGGCGAATCTCGCTGAGAGTGAAGGGCTTAACACGCAGTAAGGAGTTTGCGGCACGCTATGCGCTGCGAAAACTGCGATCTTGAGTCTTCTGAGCTTGGGTCTTCTCTTGAGTCTTCCGGCTTCAGGCTTAAGGCTTTAACTGCGAATCCACCGCTTCATGCGCGCCAGCAGCCCCGTGGCTGTCACCGACTGTGAGCCGGCCAATGCGGCGAGGCGGGCTTGTTCGAGCGGGGCTCGCCGGTCGGCGGCGAGGGTGGTGACGCGGTCGAGGGCCGCGGGGTTCATCTGGGCGATCTGGTTGAAGGCGTCGGGTGAAATCTCGAGCACGCTGCAGTCGGTGCGCGCGGCCACGCTGGCGGTGCGCGGGTCGCCGGTGAGCAGTGACATTTCGCCGAAGCAGCCGCCGGCCTCGATCACGGCGACGTCGGTGTCGGGCTCCACGAAGACGCGCGCGGTGCCGTCGATGAGCACGAACATCGACTCGCCCGCCTCACCCTGGCGCACGATGCGCTCGCCGGCGCCGTACGTGCGCTCCTCGGCCGCGGCGGCCAGCAGCGCGCGCTCGGTGTCGCTGAGCGGCGCGAACATCTCGACGCCGGCCAGCGCCGACGTGCGCCGCGCGTGCTGCGCGGCGGTGTCGACCGGCTGCTCCTCGCGCGAGTACTCCACCTGAATCGGATACGGAATCTCGAGGCCGTTGCGCCGGCAGGCGTAGTAGAGCGCCGTGCGCACCTGATCGATCGCCTCCTCGTCGAGGCGGAAGTCGTTGATCCACACGCGCGCGCGATAGGTGATCGACGAGGCGGCGAAGTCCATCAGCAGCACGTCGGGCTTCGGCTCGGCCAGCACGAGCGGCGCCTGGCGGATGGCCTCGAGCATCACGGCCTTCACCTTCGTGGGCGGCGCGTCGTACGACAGGCCCACCTCGATCTGCAGGCGCGTCGGGCTCGCCGGCTCGGTGTAGTTGATGATCGCCTCCTTCGACATCACGCTGTTGGGCACGATGACGAAGTTGCCGGTCTTGGTGCGCAGCCGCGTGGCGCGCCAGGTGATTTCGGTAACGCGGCCCTCGAAGGCGCCCACGGAGATCCAGTTGCCCACGCGGAACGGCTTCTCGATTTGAATCGCCAGGCCCGAGAAGGCGTTGCCGAGCGTGTCCTGCAGCGCGAAGCCGATGACGACGGCGCCGACGGCTGATGCGGTGAGCAGCTTGTCGGGGTACGTCAGCGTGGCGATGACGAGGAAGAGGCCGATGACCAGCGCGTCCTGCACGATCGCGGGCAGGCGATCGGGCACGCGATCTTCACGCAGCGGATTGACGCCGAGCGCCACCACGCCGTTGATGGCCGCCAGCAGCAGAAGCAGACGGCTGATGGCATCGACCTGCGCGATGAGTTCCGGGCTCTGGAGCACGCTCTGCGCCAGGACGACGCGCAGGACGAGCGAGGCGCCGACGAGATAAATCGACAGCCGCAGCTTGCGCGCAACCAGGCGGTTGCGCGTGACGAACGCCGCGACGAGCGCCGCCATCATCATGGCGGCGCCCAGCGCGATCAGGAGCCCGGTGCCGGCCCAGGTGCCGGCCCAGGTGCCGGCGCCCATGCTGGCAATGACGCTAGGCAATGCCCGCCTTGAACGCGGCGAGGTCGGCGGCCGTCACGGTGACGCGCACCGCGGCCTTGTTGGGCCCGCCCTTCGCGTCGCGATCCGGCGTCACGCCGCGCGCGCCGGCCGACGAGGCCAGCGCGGTGCTGTTGGTTTGCGATCCGCCCGACACGGCACCCTTCAGCCGGCTCAGGCCCAGGCCGGGCTTCTTCGACTCGGCGGGCTTCGCGTCGGCGGTGGCTGTCGCGGGCGGCGCGACCGTGGCAATCGCGCTCATCGGAATCGGCTTGTACGACACATTGGCGGCGTAGCGTGCCTGCACCGCGGCGGCCGACGTCAGCTTGCCGTCCTTCGCAACCTTCTCAATCTTGCCGACGCGCTCGGTGATCACCGGGTGCGACGCGAACAGGCCGTTGCGATCCGGGTTGCCCTTGTTGCGGTCGCCGAGCCGCGTGAGAAATCCTGAAATCGCCGTCGCCTGGTAGCCGGCCTTGCCGCTGGCCTGCACGCCAATCTTGTCGGCGTCGACCTCGTCGCCGCGATCGAACGCGTTCTCGAAGGTCATCTCGTACGCCTTGTTCGCGATCCGATCGAGCACCTGGCTGCGCGTGAGGTTGCCGGCCAGGTCCACCATCTTGCCTTTGCGGATGGCCGCGATGGTGTGATCGCCAATCACGTGACCGATTTCGTGGCCGAGCACACCGGCCAGCTCCGCTTCATTCGTGATGAAGCCCAGCGCGCCGCGCGTGATGTGGATGAAGCCGCCCGGCGTCGCGTACGCGTTGATGGCGTCGGTGTCGAGCACAATGAACTGCCACCCCAGCTCCGGCTGCGGCGTGCCTTTGGCAACCGTCAGGCCGACCAGCGAGACGTACTTCGTCACCTTTGCGTCCTGCACCACGCCGTAGCGGTCGCGGAGCTTGGCGCTGATCGCCTGGCCAAGCTGCGTGCGCTCGGCCGGCGAAAACGTCAGCGAGTCGTACGCGTCCTTGGCGCTGGCGGCCTTGCGAAGCGCGCCGGGGACCTGCGCGGCGGCCGGCGCGGCCACCAGCAGCGCAACAGCGAACAACAGCATCTTTCTCATGTCGTGATCTCGCTTTCAGCGGGCGCCATCGCCCGGACCTCGAAAATGTCGACCGCGGCCGCGCGGCCCTTCACCGTGACCTGGCCCAGCGGCCTCAGGCCGAACGTGCCGGTCAGCTGCGCCCGCGTGGAGGCGCTAATGATAATCCGGGTGCCATAGTCCTTGTTGAGCGACTCCAGGCGGGCGCCCAGGTTCACGGCATCGCCAATCACGGTGTAGCTCATGATGCGCTCGGAGCCGATGTTCCCGGCGATCATCTCGCCCGTGTTGACACCGATGCCGATGTCGAGCGGCGCCTTCCCCTCGGCGGCCCAGCGGGCGTTGAGCGCGTCGAGCTCGCGCGTCATGTCGACCGCCGCCGCCACGGCATGATCGGCGTGCCGCGGATCGGTGACCGGCGCGCCGAACAGCGCCATCACCATGTCGCCGACGAACTTGTCCACCGTGCCGCCATGGCGGAACACCACGTCGACCATGCGACCGAAATATTGGTTCAGCTGCGCGACGACGTCTTCGGGATTGCCGCGCTCGGACACTGACGTGAAGCCGCGGATATCGGAGAAGAGCACGGTCATCTCGCGCCGCTCGCCGCCGAGCCGCGCGAGCGCGGGATTTTCGAGCAGCCGCTCGAAGACATCAGGCGATACATACCGGCCGAACAGCTGCTTCACGCGCCGCTTTTCGCGATCCTCGAAGAAATACTGATAGCCGACGCCGCCAAACAGCGCGAGCGCCATGCCGAGCCACGGGCCCGCGAGAAACGACCAGTGCCCGCGCCCGAACGCCGCGAACGACGCGGCTGTTACGGCCGCCGCAATCACGACCGCGGCCAGCGTGCCGCCAAACAGCGACAGCCGCGAAGCAACGACGCCCACGAGCAGCACCGGCACGAACAGCACCAGCACGTTCACCCAGCGCGGCACGCGGCGCACGGCACGCCCCGAGAGCGCGTTGTCGGCCACGCTGGCGTGCATGAGGATGCCGGGCAGCTTCCCCGCGTCGCCGAACGGCGACGTGAACACATCGCCGACGCCTTCGGCCGTGACGCCGACAAAGACGATGCGGCCGTTGAAGACGGCGGGGTCGATCGAGGGCGTTTCACCGGCGGCAAGCTCCGCGGCGGCGAGCAGGATGTGGCGCGCTTCGTAGGAGGGATACGGCCGCTTGCCGTTCGCATCAACCGGCGGCCCTTCGAACCAGATGCGATGCTCGCGCTCGACGCGCACCTGCGTCTTGTCGACGCCGCCGGCCTCGAAGGCCGCGGCAAAACCCAGTGACGGCACCATGCGATCGCCGGTGCGCACGAACGGCGACACGCGCCGCGCCACGCCGTCGGCGTCGAGCTCGAGGCGGTTGTGCCCGAGCGCGCGCGCGCCGGCCGCGAACGCGGGCATCGGCGCCGCGATCTTGTCGCGCGCCTCCGCAAGGTCGCTCATCGGATAGCCGGCGTCGGGCAGCGGATCGGACGGCCGCGACGCCACGCCCGTCACGCCTTCGTACACCGCGTCGGCCAGCAGCACGACGTTGCCCGCGCGCTGAATCGCGGCCGAGAGCTCGGCATCCGAGATGTCGCCCGACATCACCTGATCGCCGTACTGAAAGGAAAGGCGCGAGTCGGGCTCGGTCAGCTGCAAGTCATACGCGATGATCGTCGCGCCGCCCGTCGCCAGGAAATCGATGATGGACGCGTGCGTGACGCGCGGCCACGGCCATCGCCCAATCAGCGGCGCGAGTTCCGTGATGCTGGCGTCGTTGATTTCGACGAGCGCGACGGCCGGGTTCGGCTGGCCGTGCGCGCGCGCGGCCCGCGACAGCCGCCAATCGTAGAGCTTGGATTCGGCCACGACGAACAGCGGGAGGTGGCCGATGGCGAGAGCCAGCACGGCAGCCGCAAGACCAATGGCTGAGCCAGCCCAGAGCTTTCGCATGAGCGCAAATTGTAAATGGTAAATCGAGCAGCACGCCCGCTCGAGATCGTGCGGGCGTGGTACCGGTACGGGGATTCGAACCCCGGTCCCGTGGCTGAGAACCACGTGTCCTGACCCCTAGACGATACCGGCACAGGGGGTGAAGAACCCTTATTGTGGCGTACCGACCGGAAACGGCGCAACTCTTGGATACAGCCCGGCCATGAAGTTTCTGCTCAAACTCCTCGTCCTTCTGGCCATCATCGCCGGCGTCGCCTGGTTCGCCGTCGGCCGCATGTATGCGCCCTCCATTGACATCCGGCAGCCGGCGCGGTTTGTCGGCTCCAACGCCCAGTACGAATTCACGGTGTCGGCCCCGCAGGCCGAACTCGCGGATCTCGCCGTCGAATTCGAGCAGAACGGCCAGGTCACCGCGCTGACGCCCGCCGAAGTCGTCGCCGAGGGCGACGGCGTCGTCGTCCGCGGCCCCATCGGCCGCGGCGTGCTGCAGAACGTGCAGGAGGGGGCCGGCAAGCTGCGCGTGTCCGCATCGCGCATGGCCTTCGGCCGCATCAAAACGAAGGCCGCGTCGGCCGAGAAGGCCCTCGAAGTCCGCCTGAAGCCGCCGCGCGTGCAGGTGCTCTCGACCCATCACTACATCAACCAGGGCGGCGCCGAAGCCATCGTCTATCGCGTCGAGCCGGCGGGCGTGCCGTCGGGCGTGATGGTGGGCGATCACCGCTTCCCCGGCTATCCCGCGTCAGGCGCCGCGAATCTCGCGCCCGATCTGGCGAAGGACAAGCTGTCGGATCCCGCGGTGCACATCGCCTTCTTCGCGCTCGACTGGAATCAGGATCCAAACGCGCCGATGTATCTGTTCGCCGAGGACGAGGCGGGCAACCGCGCGCGCGCCGACTTCGAGCGCCGCGTGTTTCCGAAGGCGTTCAACAACAGCACCATCCAGCTCGACGATGCGTTTCTGTCGCGGGTGGTGCCGGCGATCGAGGCGGAGACGACGAGCCTGACGGCGCAGGGCAGCCTCATCGACCGCTATCTCGCGATCAACCGCGACCTGCGCAAGACCAACAACGACGCGATTGCGAAGCTGCGCGAGAAGACGTCGAAGGAGCTGCAGTGGAGCGGCGCGTTCGTGCCGTTTGCCAACGGCGCGGTGCAGGCGTCCTTCGCCGACTCGCGCACCTACGTGTATCAGGGCAAGGAGGTCGACAAGCAGACGCATCTCGGCTTCGATCTCGCGTCGAACGCCAACGCGCCGGTCATCGCCGGCAACCGCGGCACCGTCGTCTACGCGGGCTATCTCGGGATCTACGGCAACTGCGTGATCCTCGATCACGGCATGGGCCTGCAGTCGCTGTACGCGCACCTGTCGTCGATTGGCACGAGCGTGGGCCAGACCGTCGAGCGCGGCGCCGAACTCGGGCGCACCGGCATCACCGGCCTCGCCGGCGGCGATCACCTGCACTACACGATGCTGCTGCAGGGCCAGTCGATCAACCCCGTCGAGTGGTGGGATCAGCACTGGATCGAGGACAGAATCCTCCGCAAGCTGCGCTGACACAGCAGGAACGGGTAGCCGGTAACCGGTTGTCGGTGCGAGGCCCACAGCACAACGGCCGCGCGCCTGAGTATTTCAGACGGGCGGGCGTTGTCCCGCCCGGCTCTCACAGCCTACCGGTACCCGGTTACCGACAACCCTGTGGCCCACTCGATATAATTGAGCGTTTCCATGCGCTCATATCTGATCCTTCCTGCACTCCTCCTCGCTGCGGCCGTTTCGGCGTGCGGCGGCAATGATGACGCGCCGGTGCCGGTCCAGCAGACCGGCACCAAACGCGTCGATCCGGCCACGGCCGGGTCGATCGCGGGCCGCGTGACGTTTCAGGGCACGGCGCCGGCGCCGGCCACGCTGAAAATCGACGCGGACCCGGCCTGCACGGCCAACGGCAACACGCTGGTCGACGAGTCCCTCGTGGTCGACGGCAGCGGCGGGCTGAAGAACGCGTTCGTCTACGTGAAAGACGGCCTCGCCGATTACGCGTTCGACACGCCCACCGAGCCCGTCGTGCTCGACCAGAAAGGCTGCAAGTACGAGCCGCACGTCTTCGGCGTGCGCGTGGGCCAGCCGGTCGAGATTCTCAACAGCGACGCGACGCTGCACAACGTGCACGCGATGCCGCAGCGCAACGGCGAGTTCAACCAGGGCATGCCGCTGCAGGGCATGAAGCTGAAAGAAACCTTCACGGCGCCCGAAGTCGGCGTGCCGTTCAAGTGCGACGTGCACGGCTGGATGGCCTCCTACGCCGGCATCGTCGCGCACCCGTACTTCGCGGTGACCGACGCGACGGGCGCGTTCTCGCTGCCGAATCTGCCGCCGGGCACCTACACGCTCGAGGTCTGGCACGAGAAGCTCGGCACGCGCACGCAGCAGATCACGATCGGGCCGAAGCAGTCGGCTGACGCCGTCTTTACGTTCGCAGGTTCGTCATGAAGGCGGCTCCATCTACGATTTACAATCGCTGGCTTCACCGCTTCGCCTGGTTTCTTGCGGCGTCGACGCTGCTGCTCATCGCGGCCGGCGGCATGGTGACCAGCACCGACTCGGGTCTGTCGGTGCCCGACTGGCCGAACACCTACGGCCACTTCATGTTCTCGTTTCCGCTGAAGAACATGGTGGGCGGCATCTTCTACGAGCACGGCCACCGCATGATCGCGAGCACGGTGGGCTTTCTCACCATCATCCTCGCGGTGTGGCTGTGGAAGGTGGACGCGCGCCGCTGGATGCGCCGCCTCGGTTTCGTCGCGCTGGCCGCGGTGATCGTGCAGGGCGTGCTCGGCGGCATCACCGTGCTCTACTTCCTGCCGGCGCCGGTGTCGGTGGCGCACGCGGGCCTCGCCGAAATCTTCTTCTGCCTCACCGTGGCGATTGCGGTGTTCACGTCGCCCGGATGGCTCGAGCCCGCGCGTCCGCCGGCCAACGACGCCATGCTGCGCCGCCTCACCGCTTTCATTACGGGGCTGGTGTTCGTCCAGATTCTCCTCGGCGCGGCCATGCGGCACACCGGCGCGGGCCTGGCGATTCCCGACTTCCCGCTCGCGTTCGGCCGGCTGGTACCGCACGTCTGGAATCAGGGCGTCGCGCTGCACTACGCGCACCGCGTGGGCGCGCTGCTCGTGACGCTCGCCATCCTGGCCGTCGCGGGACACGTCTTCTATCACCATCGCGGCCGCCGCGAGCTCACGCGCCCGGCTACGCTGCTTCTTGTGCTCGTGGCCTCGCAGGTCACGCTCGGCGCCTTCGTCGTGCTGACCGGCCGCCAGGAGATCATCAACACCGCGCACGTCGCCAACGGCGCGCTCGTGCTGGTCACGTCGCTCACGCTGGCGCTCAACGCGCACCGCGCGCGCTTCGGTAATTCAACCCGGTTGAATATCCCCGGTTCAGTGGGCTTGTCAACCGGGGATATTCAACCGGGAAGAATTACGGCATGAGCTCAGCCGCCGTGCACGTCGCCTCCGCGCGCAGCCGCCTCGCGGACCTGATCGTGTTCACCAAGGTCCGCGTGAACTCGCTGGTGGTGGCCACCACCGCGGGCGGGTTCTACATGGGGTCGCCCGACGCCATGAACGTGCCGGTGCTCATTGCGACGGTCGCCGGCACCGCGCTCGTGGCCGGCGGCGCCGCCGCCCTCAATCAGATCAGCGAGCGCGATCTCGACAGCCTGATGGACCGCACGCGCCATCGCCCCGTCGCCGAAGGCCGCATGAGCGTGACCGAAGCGCGCGTCATCGCCTGGGCCGTCTCGCTCGGCGGCGTGGCGCTGCTGGCCGGCGTCGCTAATCTGCTCGCCGCCATCGTCGCCGCCGCCACGCTGGTGCTGTACGCCTTCGTCTACACGCCGATGAAGCGCGTGACGTCGTTCTCCACCGTCGTCGGCGCCGTGCCCGGCGCGCTGCCGCCGCTGATCGGCTGGGCTGCCGCGCGCAACACCATCGAGGCGCCGGCCATCGCGCTGTTCCTGATCGTGTTCCTGTGGCAGCTGCCGCACTTCCTGGCCATCGCGTGGCTCTATCGCGAAGACTACGCGCGCGCCGGCTTCCCGATGCTGCCCGTGGTCGATCCCGACGGCGCCAGCACCGCGCGCCAGTCGCTGCTCTACGCCACCGCGCTGCTGCCGGTCAGCATGCTGCCGTCCGCGCTCGGCCTCAGCGGCATCATCTACGCCGTCTCGGCGTTCGTCCTCGGCCTCGCCTTCATCGGCACCGGCATCCGCTTCGCCATCACGCGCAGCAAACCCAACGCGCGCCTGTTCTTCCTGATGTCGCTCATCTACCTGCCGGCCGCGTGGGTGGTGATGATGCTCGACCGGACCTAGTCGGTTGCTGATTGCTGGTTGTTGGTTGCTGGTGAGCACAGACCGAGTCGCCGCTGGAGCGATGACCGCCGTCATCCCCTACCTGCCTACGGTCAACGCGACGCTGAACGCGATCGCCGGCGTGTGCTTGATCGTCGCCTGGGTGTTCATCAAGCAGCGGCGCATTCAGGCGCACCGGCGCATGATGCTGGCGGCGTTCGCGGCGTCGACGCTGTTCCTCATCTCCTACGTCACCTACCACGCCAACGCCGGCTCGCGGCCGTATCACGGCACGGGCTGGATGCGGACGCTCTACTTCTCCATCCTCATCCCGCACGTCATCCTGGCCGCCGCCGTCGTGCCGCTCGCGATCGTGACCCTGCGCCGCGGCCTGCGGAGAGACGATGCCCGCCATCGCCGCATCGCGCGCATCACCCTGCCCATCTGGCTGTTCGTGTCAGTGACAGGCGTCATCGTCTACGTCATGCTCTACCGCCTGTAATTCTTAATTCTGAACTCACCACCTCTGAATTAGTCGTATACTCCCCGCTTCCAAGATGGACTACCCGGCTCCGGCTCTTGTCGAGCCGCGGCTCGTTGCCGCGGCCGGCGCGGCTATCGTTGCGGGACTGCTCTTCCTGCTCTATCTGAACAGGCGGAGGGCGTACGTCCTGCTGTGGATCGTCGGCTGGGCGCTGATCGCGGCCAGCATGGTCATCCTCGGCGACGAGGAACGCTTCCGCGGCAATTTCGCGCGGTTCGTCGGGCTCTTCCAGACCGTCAACGTGTCGAGCGCCCTGGCGTTCGCGCTGAGCGCCTCGGCGGTCGGCGGCACGCTCGGCTGGACGCTGCGCCACACGCTCGGCGCCCTCCTGCTCGGGGTGTGGCTCGCGCTCGGCACGCCCGTGTTCGGCATCATGGGCGCTCTCATTCCGGGCTATCTCGTCGCGGCCACGGCACTGGCGGTCGCCAGCTTCCGCTTCGCGCGCCTCGCGCGGCGCGAGCAGTTCACCGGCGCCGGCCTGATGGCCGTCGGCTTCGCCATCGTGTCGCTTTCACACCTGTGGATGATTCGCGCCGTCGGCATCGAGTCGCCCGACACGGTGCTCGGCCTGATGGGCCTCATCTTTCTCGCCTACGCCATCGTCACTCTCGGCATGCACCTGCTGATCTTCGAGGACACGACGAAGGAGCTGCGGCTGTCGAACAAGCGGCTCGAAGCGGCGCGCGAAGAGCTGCGCGACCTCGCGCTTACCGATCCGCTCACGGGCGCGTACAACCGGCGGTTCTTCGACGAGATCATTGCGCGCGAGCTCGAGCGGCATCGCCGGGCGAAGGAGCCGCTGTCGGTGGTCTTCATCGACGTCGATCGCTTCAAGACCGTCAACGACGTGCACGGGCATTCGGTTGGCGACACCCTGCTGCGCGATGTCTCCGAGTTCCTTCGCCGGAAGCTGCGCGAGACGGACTACGTGTTCCGCTGGGGCGGCGACGAGTTCCTGGTGCTGATGTCCTGCCCGGGCGTGGATGCGATGAAACGCATGCAGACGCTCGAGGCGGAATACGAAGCCGCGCCGCTCGTCACCTCGCTGGGCAACGGCGTCGGCCTGAGCGTCGGCTGCGCAGAAGCGCCGCCGGGCACCAAGGTCATCGAACCGATCATCGCCGCCGCTGATGAAGACATGTACCTGAAGAAGCGGCCCTCGGCGGTCTGACCGCTATACTCGACGTTTGACCCGCAAGACCCTCATTCTTCTCGTGGCCGCGATTGCTGCCGCGGCCGGCGCCATCGCCTGGCTGCGTCCGAAATCCGTCGTGCCCGCGGCGTTCGTGCCGCTCGCCCGCACGGCAGACCAGAACGTTCTGCTCATCACGATCGACACCCTTCGCGCCGATGCCCTTGGCGCCTACGGCGGACGCGCGGCGACGCCGAACCTCGATCGCCTCGCGCGCGAGGGCGCGCGCTTCTCGTTTGCCCACGCACACGCGGTGATGACGCTGCCCTCGCACGCCGGCATCCACACGGGCCGCTACCCTTTCCAGCACGGCGTGCGCGACAACAGCGGCTATCGGCTCGACGATGCGGCTGACACGCTGGCGGAACGCGCGCGCGGCGCGGGCCTGGCCACCGGTGCGTTCGTCGGCGCGTTCCCGCTCGATCGCCAGTTCGGACTCAATCAGGGGTTCGATGTGTATGACGATGTGGGCGGGCTGGGGATTGCGGAGGCGGAATTCGCGCTGGCGGAGCGGAAGGCGGACGCGGTGGTGTCGGCCGCGCGCGGCTGGATTGGCGAGCAGGCGAAGCCGTGGCTGGCGTGGGTGCATGTGTTCGATCCGCATGCGCCGTACGCGCCGCCTGCGCCGTTCAATCAGCAGTATGCGGACCAGCCGTATGCGGGCGAAGTGGCGTATGTCGACCAGGCTCTGGGGCCGCTGCTCGAGCAGGCCCGCGCGTCGGCGCGCCCGACGCTGGTGATCGTGACGTCGGATCACGGCGAGGGGCTTGGCGAGCACGGGGAAATCACGCACGGCACCTTTGCGTACGAATCGACGTTGCGCGTGCCGCTGATCGTGGCACAGGTTGGCGGCGGCGGGCCGCGCGGCGAGACCGGCATCGTGGTGGAGCGCCCTGTGCGGCACATCGAGATTTTTGCGACGGTGCTCGACGCCCTCGGGCTGCCGCAGCCGGAGGAGCCGCGCGCGCCGCTGACGCAGGAACTCGGAGGCGCGATACCGCGGCGGCCGCCGGTGACGTCCTACTTCGAGGCGATGACGCCGATGCTGACGCGCGGCTGGGCGCCGCTCAGGGGCGTCATCGTGGAGCGCGAGAAGTACATCGACCTGCCGGTCGAGGAGCTGTACGACCTTGCGGCGGATCCCGGCGAGGCGCGCAACCTCACGGCGTCGCAGCCGGCGCGCGCGCGCACGCTGTTCGAGACGCTGACCAAGCTCGGCGCGGAGCTGCCTGGCGCGCAGCGTGACGAGAACGCCGAGGTGCGGCGCCGGCTCGAATCGCTCGGCTATGTTTCCGGCAGCGCGCCGCGCAAGGATGCGTTCACGGCCGCCGACGATCCGAAGACGCTGATTGCGCTGGATCGCCAGATGCTCGAGGGCATCGACCTGTTCGGCCGCGGCCGGCTCGGCGAGGCGATCGTGGCGTACCGCAAGGTCGTCGAGGCGCGGCCCGACATGTCGATGGCGTGGCGCCGGCTCGCCTTCATGCAGTGGGAGGCCGGCGACGTGCGCGGCGCCGTCACAACCCTGCGGACGGCGCTGGCGCGCGGCGCGCGCGATGTCGACACCGAGGTGCGGCTCGCGACCTATCTGTCGGAAACCGGCGCGCTGCCCGAGGCGACGTCGATGCTCGAGCGCCTGACGGCCGCCGATCCGCGCCACGCGGAAGCGCTGAATGCGCTGGGCATCGCATACGCGCGAGCGGGACGGAACGAGGATGCGTTGAAAGTGTTCACTCGCGTGCTGGCGATCGACCCGCGCGACGTGCACGCGCATGAGAACATCGGCACGGTGCACCTGCAGCGCAACGACATGGCGGCCGCGGGCGCGGCATTCACGCGCGCGCTCGAGCTCGCGCCGGCGTCCTCGCGGGCGCACGCCGGCCTCGGCGTGGTGGCGCTCGACGCCGGCCGCCGCGACGAGGCCATCGCGCGCTGGCGGCGCGCCGTGGATCTCGATCGCCGCAACTTCGACGCGCTCTTCAACCTGTCCACCGAGCTGATCAACGCGGGACGGATGGCCGAGGCGCGGCCATATGTGGAGCTGTTCGTCCGCACCGCCCCGCGCGCGTTCTACGGCCGCGACATCGACCGGCTGGCGCCGCTGCTGACTCGCTGAGTGAGATGCCGTCAGCCGAGCGTGAAAGGATCGATAGTTTCCACGCCCGCTTTCTCGAAGTCGGTGCGGTTTCGCGTGGCGACAACGAGATCATGAACAAGCGCCGTCGCCGCGATCAAACTGTCCTTGACGGGCATCGCCCGGCCAGAGGCGCGGAGGCTCGCAAGGAGCTCCGCCCAGCGCAGCCCGGTTTCTGCCTCCCACGGAAGACACTGGATGCGTTGTACTCCGGCGTCAAACCATTGTTTGAGACGCGCCCGGCGCTTGCCTTTTGGCAGCAGCAGGATGCCAAAGCGCACTTCGCCGAGAATCACGGGATCGACGACGAGGTCGCGTTCGTGGAGGCGCAGCCACTCGACAACCGCGGGGTCCGGTGCCGGACGCGTCGGCTCGCTGAGGACGTTCGCGTCGACGAGATAGATCACAGCGTGTCGGTCGACTCCGACTCGATCGGAACGAAGAAGCCTTTGGCGGGACACGCCAGCAGCCAGTCGACGAGTCCCTCATTCGGGCGGGCGGTCCTCCGCACGAGCCGATACTCGCCGCGGTCGACGCGCTCGATGTCGAACTCCTGCCCTGGCTCGATGCGGTCCATCTCGCGAATTTCGGCGGGCAGCACAATCTGGCCCTTGGAAGACACGGTCGTTTTCACATGAGTAAGATATCGTCTTACCGACTGGGGCGTCAAGGTCTTACCTTGGCGGCCGTCCTGGCCGCCGCCCTCGCCGCGTGGTGGTGGGTGCGGATGCCTGCGCAACCGGAGCGTGGCGGGCCGATCATCCTGATCTCGATCGACACGCTGCGCGCCGATCGGCTGCCGGCCTACGGCTACACGAAGATCCAGACGCCGAACATCGACGCGCTCGCGCGCGACGGCGTGGTCTTCGACAACGCGTACGCGCACTCGCCGCAGACGCTGCCGTCGCACACGTCGCTGCTGTCGGGCCGCCTGCCGTTCGAGCACGGCGTCCGCGACAACATCGGCTTCCGCGTGACGCCCGATGAACATATGCTGCCGCACGCGCTGCGCGAGCGCGGCTACGCCACGGGCGGCTTCGTGTCGTCGTATGTGCTGCGGCGGCAGGTGGGCATGGGCGGCGGCTTCGACGCGTACGACGATCAGATGCCGGCAGCCTCGCCCGACAAGCCGCTCGGGCAGCTGCAGCGGCCCGGCATGCAGACGGCCGGCGCCGCGCTCAACTGGATCAGCAGCCTCGCCACACCGAAGTTCTTTCTGTTCTTCCACATCTACGAGCCGCACACGCCCTACACGCCGACGTACGACGCCGATGTGGAGCAGGCGGATCAGATCGTCGGGCATCTGCTGGCACAGCTGCGCGAGCGCGGGCTGTACGACTCGGCCACCATCGTGCTGCTGTCCGACCACGGCGAAGGCCTCGGCGATCACGGCGAGGAAGAGCACGGCATCTTCCTGTATCGCGAAACCATCCGCGTGCCGCTGATGATCAAGCTGCCGGGCGCGCGCGAAGCCGGGCGTCGCGTCGCCGCGCCCGTGCAGCACGTCGACATCATGCCGACGCTGCTGGCGCTGAGCGGGGATGCGCCGGCCAACATGCGCGGCCGATCCCTGTTGCCGGCGATCGACGGTAGCGCTGCGCTTGCGCCCGCCAGCATCTATGCGGAGTCACTCTCGCCCCGCTATCACTACGGCTGGAGCGAGCTCTACGCGCTCACCGACGATCGCTATCGCCTGATCCGCGCGCCGCGCGACGAGCTCTTCGACCTGGCGCAGGATCCGCGCGAGACCACCTCCATCGCCGCCGAACGGCCGCAGGTGCGCGCCGCCATGCGCGGCGCGCTCGACAGCCTCATCGCGAACGCCGCGGTCACCGCGCCGTCGGCCGTGTCGACTGCCGATCGCGAGCGGCTGGCCGCGCTGGGCTACGTCGGCACGCAGTCGACCGCGCCGCTCGACGCGCCCGGCGACACGCTTCCCGATCCCAAGGACAAGATCGACGTCCTTCGCCAGTACCGCCGCGCCACGTCGCTTGCCGGTGAAGGCAGGCTCGACGAGGCAATGAGCGCGTATCGCGATCTGCTGCGCGACAACCCCGGCATGACCGACGTCTGGCTGCAGCTCGCGAGCTTGTCAGAGCGGCGCAGCATGCCGGCCGCCGCGCTCGAGGCCTACAAACAGATCATCACGCGCAGCCCGAAAGATCCCGCGGCGCTCACCGGCGCGGCGGGCGCGCTGATCCAGCTCGAACGCTTCGACGAGGCGCGCGCGCATGCGGAGCTCGCGGTCGACGTCGCGCCGGCCATCGCGCACGAGCTGCTCGCGCGGCTCGCGCTGCAGCGCGGCGACGCCGCTGCCGCGCGCCACAACGCGCAGCTCGCCTTCGACGCAGACAACACACTGCCGATGCCGCAGATCATCGAAGGCCTGATCGCGTACAACCGCGGCGACTACGCGGGCGCCGTGCCGCACCTCGCGCAGGCGGCGCAGGCGCTCAACGCGCGCACCGAGCGCGTGGCTGACGTGAACTATGTGCTCGCCGATTCGCTGGCGCGACTCGAACGTTACGGCGAGGCCGAGGCCGCGTTCAAGGCCGAGCTCGCCGTCTTTCCCGCGCACCTTCGCGCGCGCGCCGGCCTCGCCATGCTGTACGCGGCCACTGGCCGCCCGCGCGAGGCTGCGGCCGAGGTCGAGGCCATCACGCGAATCTCGCCGACTTCCGCCGGTTTTTCCATGGCGGCGCAGCTGTGGACGATGTTCGGCCAGCCCGATCGGGCGGCTGCGGCCCGCGCGCGGGCACGGTAAAATCGCGGGGTGAACCCCCGAGCACTTCCGGCGGTAATCCTGGCGTGCACGCTCGCCGGCGGCCTCGTCGTGCCCGTCCGCGCGCAGTCAGGCCAGGCGACCTTCAAGTCGGGCGTCGATCTCGTACGCTTCGACGTTCGCATCACCGACGCCAGCGGGCGTCCGATCACCGACCTTCGTCCTGACGAGATCACGATTCGCGAAGACGGCGATGCGCTGCCCGTCGTGCTGTTCCAGCGCGTCACCGAGCCGTCCGGCTCGTACGTCGACGCGGCGATGCGCGCGGTCAGCGCGGAGGTGTCGTCGAACGAAGCGTTCCCGCGCGGACATCTCTACATCCTGATCTTCGATCAGCAGCACATCACGCCAGGCAACGAGCAGCGCGCGCGCGTCGCGGCCGAGCAGTTTATCCGCACGCGCGTGCGGCCGTCCGATCGCGTGGCGCTGTTTGGCGTGCCCGGTCCCGGCCCGCAGATCGGCTTCACGGCCGACACGCTGCGCGCGATCGCCGAGCTCTCCGCGATTCGCGGCAGCTACCAGCGGTCGGCCACCACGCCGCTCGGCACGATGACGCACTTCGAGGCGCACCGCATCACGCAGGGCGACGAAAAGATCATCGCTGAAACGATGATCCGGATGAACGCCGAGTCGGGCGCCGACTTCGTGGCCGCCCGCGGCAACAACGATGCGCGGCCAGGCCTCGCAGGCGCCACCGCCGAGAGCTCCGCGGTGGCTACGTCGGTGCTCCGTGAGAACGCGCGCACGGTCGTCGCGCAGTCGGATTCCGAGTCGCGCCAGTTCCTGCAGCGGCTCGCCGACGTCATCACTGGCCTGAACGACATCGAAGGCCGCAAGACCGTCGTCCTCTTCTCGGAAGGCTTCTATCAGGACAACCTGTCGCGCGAGCTCGAGGCGGTGGCCGCCGCCGCGGCGCAGACCTACGCGGTGTTCTATGCGTTCGACCTGAATGCGCGCACGCCGTCGATCACCGAGGCCGATATTTCGCAGACGACGATGGGCGCGGAGATTCAGGCGCGGGTGGCGCCGCTCGGCACGCTGGCGGCGGAAACCGACGGCATGCTGATTCTCGACGCGTCGGCCCGCAGCGGCGAGGCCCTCGATCGCATTGCCGATCAGGCGCAGGACTACTACCTGGTGGGCTTTACGCCTTCCGAGGATGCGCGCCTCAATCGCGGCACGTATCAGCGCGTGTCGGTGACGGTTTCGCGGCCCGGCGCGCGCGTGAGCGCGCGCACCGGCTATGCGCTCAAGCCCGAGGCGGCGACGCTCGATCGCCGCCGCTCGATCAACACGGTGCTCGGCGCGCCGTTCGTGCAACAGGGCCTGAAGGTCGATTACACGACCTACGTCATGAAGGCGGCGGACCCGGGCCAGCATCGCGTGGTGCTCAGCCTCACCGCGGATCTGCCGGTGGCGTCCAATCCGGGCGAGAAGGCGGATGTCGTGTTCGTGGCGCGCGATGTGCGCGACGGCCGCGTCGCCGCCAGCGGCACCGACACGATCGCGCTGCCCGCCGCGCCGAAACCGGGCGAGCCGCTCGGCTCCGCCGCGTGGCGCGTGCAGTTCACCGTGCCGGCCGGCGACTATCTGATGCGCGCCGTCGTGCGCGAGCCGGGCGGCCTGGCCGGCAGCGCGGATCGCCGCCTCAACGTCCGCGCGCTCGACGGCCCCGACGTCACGGTCAGCGATCTCGTGATTGGCTCGGCGGTGTCCGCTCTGCCCGTGCGCGCGCAGGCCTATGCGGAGGACGGCCTCAGCGGCGTCATCGAAACCTACGGCCGCACGGCCGTGCAGCTCGAAGGCCTCGACGTGAAGATCGAGCTGCGCCGCGAGAGCGCCTCATCCGGCGGGGGGTCGAATTCCGCCGCGGCGTTTCCCGCGGACCTGCAGCCGCCCGCCGAGGACGGCACCGGTGTGCGGCGCCGCGCATCCTTCCTCCTGCCGCTCGCCGATGTCGCCCCCGGCAACTACGTCGCGCACGCCATCGTCCGCGCGCGCGGGGAAGTAGTCGCCGAGCGCACGCGCCACGTCGAAGTGCTCGCGGGCTCCGCGCCCGTGCAGTCGCCCGCGGTGGTCAGTGTCGTGAGTGTCGCGCCCATCGACATCGTGCAGGGCCAGCTGGCGCGCCGCTACATCACCGGCCTCAGCCAGAAGGCTGTGTCGACGCCGCTGGCGGGCGTGGCGCGCCGCGCGCTCGACAGCCAGTGGGAGCTGGTCGAATCCGAACTGACGCGATCACCGGCCGCGGACGCGCCGCTCGCGCACGTGGCGCACGCGCTGCGCGGCCTCGCACTGTTCGTGCGCGAGGACTACGCGGGCGCGGCCGCCGCGCTCGACGCGTCGCTCGCCGCCGATCCGCAGAACGCGCTCACGGCGTTTTTCCTGGGATGGGCGCGCGAAGGCGCGCGCGACGCCACCGGCGCGCTCAGCGCGTGGCGCCGCGCCGCGTTCCTCGATCCCGCCAACGTGTCGGCACACCTCGCCCTTGCAGACGGATACATGCGCCTTGCGCAGCCAGCGCTTGCCGCCCAGGCCCTCAAGGCCGGCCTCACCGCCCTGCCCTCCTCGCCGGAGTTGCAGGAGCGGCTGCGGCAGATCGAACGCAAACAGGAGATTCCATGAAGACGCTCGCGCTCCTCACCATCGTCGCGCTGTTTCAATTGCCCGTCGGCAAACTTTCGATCGCGGCGCCAGACGCCGTCGCCACGATCGACGTCGATCAGTTGAAGGGACAGCCGGCAAAGCTTGCGTGGTCGCCCGACGGCAAGGAACTGTACCTGCAGCTGCTCGACGCGGAGTTCGGCAAGCCGGGACCGCTGCGCCACATCATGATCAGCGCTGACGGCGGCAAGCAGAGGTCCGTCGAGGGCGCGCCGGCCTGGGCCGACGCTTACTGGACGACGAAGAGCGGGCAGGCGTCGCCTGACGAGGCCGCGTTCAAGATCGGTGTCGAAAGCGCGCAGCGCGTGGAGCGCGCGACCTCTGCGCCAATGGGCGGCGACCTGGCGCGCGGCGGCGTGGGCGGCGGCGGCGACGTCGGCGGCGGTGCCGGCGGCACGTCGGCCGGCGACGCGATTGCGAATGCCGCCAGTGCACAGACCGTGATGGTCCACAGCATGAAGCTCGCGGGCGAAACCATCGGCGAGTTCGTCAACTCCGTCATCGTCCCCGGCCTCACGTTCGGATGGGGCCCATCAGGCTCGAAGGCCGTCGTCTTTGCGCAGCCGAAGAGCGGCAAGCTCGTGATCATGAACAGCGCGAAGCAGAAGCAGGACATCGACGGCACGAAGGACGCCATCCTGCCCGCGTTCTCACCCGACGGCTCGAAGCTCGCCTGGGTTCGCAAGGACGGCCGCAAGAAGTACTCCGTGCTCGTTGCCGATGTTGCAGCTCGTTAGCATCGCGCTGGGCGTTGCGCTGCTGGCAGCGCAACAGCCCGTCTTCCGATCGGGCGTACAGGTCGTCGAAGTCGACGCGCGCGTGTTCGATCGTGACGGCCGGTTCGTCACGACGCTGGGCGCGGACGACTTCGAGATCCTCGAAGACGGCGTGCCGCAGCAGATCGTGGCGATGGCGCTGGTGGGCGCGGAAAGCGCGCGTAGCGGCGCACCCCAACCCACTCCCCTCACGTC
This sequence comes from Vicinamibacterales bacterium, assembly GCA_036675475.1. Taxonomy (GTDB): domain Bacteria; phylum Acidobacteriota; class Vicinamibacteria; order Vicinamibacterales; family SCN-69-37; genus JALYRV01. The sequence continues at coordinate 26,352 of JAKFEY010000033.1, read as the reverse complement.
CCCACCGTCCACCGATACCACCCGACCCACGCCGACCCACGTACCCACGACGTGGATCTTCTTCTTCGACCTCAACCACCTCACCGCCGGCAGCGGCTTCAGCCGCGCGCGCGAGGCCGTTGAAGAGTTCATCGCGAAGCGCTTCCGCGAAGGCGATCTCGCCGGCGTCATCGCGGGCGACAAGATGGTGAACGGGCGGCTGACGACGCTGCGCGCGGAGCTGGTGCAGGCGGTGCGCAGCGTGAAGCCGGGCAGCGAGCAGCGAAGCCTGTTGATCGAGCTCACCCGCGAGTGGCCGCGGTTCCGCGACGCCGAAGAGGCGCTGGATGTGGCCAGGAACATCTCGCGCGCGGTGTCGTCGGCGGTGGCTCGCGCGTGCAACGACGATCCCACCGGGTGCATCACGGCCGACGCCGCTGTGCGCAGCAAGGCGCAGCGGATGGCCACGCTGATCCAGAAGTCCACGCTGGAAACGTTCAACGCCTTGCACGGCCTTGCCGCGGGCCTTGCGAAAATGCCGGGACCGAAGACCGTGGTGTTCCTGAGCGACGGCTTCGTGACGCACGGATTGGATACGACGCTGCGCACGGTGGTAGGCCAGACCGGCCGCGCCGGCGCGCGCGTGTACGCGATCGACGTGCGGGGACTGAATCGCGGATCGCAATCGAGCATGCTGGACCGCGCGGCGTCGGACGATCCGGCTGGTGGCGGCCCGCAGTTCGACGCGCAGGAGGATGGCGTCAACAGCCTGGCGGTGGACACCGGCGGCATGATGATCCGCAACGAGAACAACATCGGCCGCGCGCTCGACACGATCGCCGCCGACACCGGCACGTATTACGTGCTGGCCTACCAGCCGGCCAACACGAACTTCGACGGCAAGTACCGGAAGATCGAGATTCGCGTGAAGCAGGACGGCCTGAAGGTGCGCGCGCGCCAGGGTTACCTGGCGCTCGAGCCGTCGAAGATGCTGGTGCCGCGCCCGATCAAGGCGCCGGAGCCGGTGACGGAAACGCCGAGCGCCGCGACGGCGAGTACGCCCAGGGCGAGCGAGCCGAAGGCGACGCGAGCCGACGCCCCCACGCCCGCACCGTCGACCGCACCCACGCCCCCACCATCCACCGTACCCACCAAACCCACCGAGACCCACGCACCCACGATGGAGAACGTACTGAAGCTGCGCGGCTCCTCGTCCGCGCCCGCCTCCGACGCGGCGCAGCGCGGCTGGGCGGCGTACGAGCGCGGCGATCTCGAGGCTGCGCTGCCGCTGCTGGAACAGGCGGCCGGCGCGCCGGATGCGCGTCCGTGGTCGCTCTACGCCCTTGGCTTTACGTATGTCGGGCTGAATCGTTCGGCCGACGCCATCACGGTCTGGGAGCGCGTGCGCGCAGCGGCGCCCGACTTCGCTCCCGTCTATCTCGACCTCGCCGCGCACTATGCGCAGGCCGACGACATTTCGCGCGCGGTCGCGACGCTGCGCGAGGCCGAGAAACGCTGGCCGGCAAACATCGACGTGCTCAATGGCATCGGCGTGCTGCTCGCGAAGCGCAGCGCCTTCGGCGAGGCGATTGCCTCGTTCACCAAGGCGGTGCAGGCCGCGCCGGACGACGCGCTCAGCTGGCTGAATCTCGGCCGCACGTACGAGTTGCGGTACGATCGCGCGCGCCGCTATGACGAGATGCTGCTCAAATGGGTCGGCCCCGAGGGCGATCGGATGAAGGCCCGCGAAAGCTACGAACGCTGCGTGAAGCTGGGCGGACCCTACGCCACGCAGGCGGCCGAGGCGCTGGCACGCATGGCGTGGTCGTAGGAGCTTCGTGAAACGCGCGCTCGTGGCGCTCGCCGTGGTCATCGCCGCCGCGGCTGCCCTCAAGACCTTTCAATCACGGCTCAGCGATGGCTTCAGCGGCGGACCCGATCGTCCGCGCAGCGTGCTGCTGATCACGCTCGACACGACGCGCGCCGATCGCATCGGCGCGTACGGCTACGCGCAGGCGCGCACGCCCAATCTCGACGCCCTCGCGCGCGAAGGGGCGCGGTTCGACGATGCGACGGCGCAGGCGCCGATTACCGGACCGTCGCATGCCGCCATGCTCACGGGGCGGTATCCGGCGCGGCACGGCGTGCGCGACAACGCGACGACACCGCTGCCTGACGATGCGGTCACGCTTGCCGAGGCGCTGGCGGCGAAAGGCTTCGACACCGGCGGCTTCGTCGGCGCGTTCATCCTCGACAAGCCGTACGGCTTTGCGCAGGGGTTCAGCACCTTCGAGAGCGGCTTCACGCGCGTGGAGTCGGGCGGCGAGGCCAACGCCGAGCGCCGCGGCGACAAGGTGACTGACGACGCGTTGCGGTGGATTGCCGGGCTGCAGCCTGACGCGCCGTTCTTCAGCTGGGTGCACCTCTACGACCCGCACACGCCGTATGCCGACGGTTATGACGCCGAGATTTCATTCGTCGATAGCCAGGTCGGGCGATTACTGGACGGATTGCGGAACCGGGGAGTGGCCGATCAGACCCTGATCGTCGCGATTGCCGATCATGGTGAGTCGCTCGGCGAGCATGGCGAGGACGAGCACGGCGTCTTCTTGTACGAGCCGGTCCTGCGCGTCCCCTTCATCGTGCGCGGCCCGGGCGTGAAGCGCGGCGCAGCGATCGGTGACCAGGTGCGCGGCGTCGATGTGTTTCCGACGATTCTCGATGCGCTCGGCGTGGAACGGCCGGCCGGTCTCGACGGCGAGAGTGTGTGGCCGCTGTTGCGGGGAGAAACGCGCGCGACGGCGCCGGCGTCGTACGCCGAGTCGTACTATCCGCGCTTCCACTACGGCTGGAGCGAGCTGCGCGCCATTCGCGCCGACGGCTGGAAGGCCATCGACGCGCCGAAGCCGGAGCTGTACAACCTGCGCGACGATCCGGGCGAGCAGCGCAATCTCTATCAGTCGCAGCAGGTGCTCGCGGATCGCATGATTGCGGACGCCGTGCGCCTCGATCGCGAGATGGGCGGCGGCGAGGCCGTGGCGGTGAAGCAGCCCGACCGCGACACGCTCGAGCGCCTGCGCAGTCTGGGCTATGTCGGCGCCGTGGCGTCGGCCGCGCCGCGCGGCACGCGCGGCCCCGACCCCAAGGATCGCATCGACGAGCGGCGCCGCTATACGCAGCAGGTGTCGGCGGCGATGGACGACCTGCGCGGCGGCCACGCGGCCGCCGCGGCCGCCACGCTGAAGGCGCTGATCGCACAGAACGAGCGCGCGTACGACCTGCACGTGCTGCTCGCCGAGGCTTACGAGAGGCAGGGGAAGCTCACCGAGGCCCTTGGCGAGTACGAGTTTGCCGCGATCATCAATCCGGCCGCGGCCGGCCCGCGCCTGTCGGCGGCCGAAGTGCAGCTCGCGCGCCGCGATGCCGCCGGCGCGCGGAAGCAGCTCGACGAGGCCGCGCGCCTCGATCCGGATTCATTCGATGTCGCGCTGGTGACCGGGCGCGTGCTGGAAGCGGAAGGAAACGTGGAGGGCGCGTTCGCGGCCTACGAGAAGGCGGTGGCGCTCAATCCAGCCAACCCGCGCGCGCGCGTGCTGCTGGTAGGCGTGGCGACGCGCCTCTCGCGCAACGACGTCGCCGAGCGCCACCTGCGCGCGCTCATCGACATGAACTACCAGCCCTCGCGCACGCACGTCGCGCTCGGCCAGCTCGCGCAGCTCCGCGGCTCAACCGCGGAAGCCGCACAGCACTATCGTGAAGCCCTGCGCCTCGAGCCCGGCCTCACGATGGCGCAGCGCGCCCTGGCCAGCCTGCGGTAGCGCAGGCGGGGTAGCGCAGGGCTTCAGCCCTGCGGGGTAACGCGGGCCCTGCGTTGCATCCGTCACGGTTACATGTAACCATTGGGCATGGCCTCGACGGCACGTTCCAAGGCATTGGCAAAGACCAGGTCAAAGGTCCGTGCGCATCGCGAGCGGATGCGGAAGCTGGGGCTCCGGCCGATCCAAATTTGGGTTCCGGACGTCACGTCGCCGGAGTTCATCCGCGAAGCGCGCCGTCAGTCGCGTTTGATCGCCGAGCAGCCCGAAGAAGCAGAAGTCATGGATTGGCTTGACTCGGTGAGAGACACAACCGGCTGGGATCCGCAGTGAAACGCGGAGACATCTGGGTCGTGGCAGGAGGCCCGGGCTATGCGGGAAAGCCCAGACCTGCGGCGATCATTCAGGATGACCGGTTCGAGGCTCTTCCATCAGTGACGATTTGTCCGATCACGTCGCTGCTGCGGGATACGCCAGACTTCCGGCCAACCCTCGACGCGACCGCGATGAGCGGCCTGCGCCGCCCGAGTCAGTTGATGGTCGACAAGACCCAGGCTGTGCCGCGTATCAGGTGCCAGCGTCAGATTGGCAAGCTGTCTACCGAGGAGCTGACCAGACTGAACCGGGCGCTGACCGTCTTCCTCGGCCTCGCCGGGCGCTGAACGCAGCAATTCTTAACTCTTAACTCACCAACCCTGAATTTCCTTGATCGAATCCAGAATCTTCTTCGCGATCGGCAGCTCCGGCGCGTCGGGCTTGGCGATGGCCACGAACTTCGTGAGGTCCGCCTTCGCCTCGGCCTGCTTGCCGGTGGCGAGATACGAGATGCCGCGGTAGTAGTACGCGTCGGCGTGATCCGGGAAGCGCGCCACCGCCTTCTCGAGCCACGGCAGCGCCTCGGCATGCTTGCCGTCGTTGATCGACGCGATCGCGATGTTCACGTACACCAGCGGATCGGTGATCTTCGCATCGTCGACGGACGCCAGCACGGTCTTGGCCTCGTCGGCCTTGCCCGTTTCCATCAGCAGGTTGCCGAGCAGCATCTTCACTTCGACGCTGTCGGGGTCGGCGGCCGAGGCCTCGCGCAGCAGCTCCACGGCCTTCTCCTTGTTGCCCTCGCCGTAGTACGCCCGCGCCATCAGCGGCTTGAACTGCTTCACCTCGGGATGCTTCGCCTGCAGATCCTCGTAGATCGCGCGCGCGGCGGCGAACTGCTTCGCGTTCATCAGATCGGCCGCTTCGCGCAGCTTGGCCTGCAGCTCAACGTTTGGATCGGGCGCCACCGGATCGGCCTTCTTGAGCACGATCTCCATCGGCAGGATGCGCACCGTCTCCTGCACCACCACCGAGATGCTGGACGTCTTGTAGCCCTCTTTGGTGAAATCGAGATTCCACGAGCCGCGCGCGATGCCGCCGACGGCCCAGTCGCCCTTGCTGTTGGTCTTCGTGTCGGACGGCCCGCGGTTCTGCGACGCCGGCATCGCGGCCTTCACGAGGACGCCCTCGACGGGCTTGCCGCTTTCGTCGACGACCTTGCCCGCCACGCGGCCGAGTCCTCTCCACTCCTGCGCCGCCGCCGGCACCGCCAGCGACATCGCGACCACAAACAGCCCAGCTGCCTTCATGAACGTCATCTCACAATTTTAAGCGAACAAAAGAAAAACCCGGCGGGGCCACAACCCCGCCGGGTCAGGTCGCAGGCCTGAAGGCCTGCGCTACCTTCCGACGCAGGCCTGAAGGCCTGCGCTACCACCTTAGAAGTTGAACCGCGCTCCGATGCGCAGGATGCGCGGGTTCATGATCTCGAGCACCTGATTGCTCACCGGGTCGCCGAACCGCTGGTTGTACTGGCGGCCGAGCACCGTGTTCGCATTGAGCGCGTTGAACACGTCCAGGTCCAGGTTCACGCGGAACCGGTTGAACGAGAACTCCTTGCCCAGGCGAACGTCGAGCGAGTTCATCATCGGCAGGCGATGGTCACCAACCTCGTCGACCAGCAGCACGGTCTTCAGGTTGCCGAGCGGGTCGCCCGACGGCACGCGATCCTGGAAGAACGGGGTCGCGTAGCCCTGACGGGCCGTGTAGTTGGCCGCCAGGTTGATGCCCCACGGCGCCTGATACATGCCCGTGGCGATGAACTGGTACTTCGGCAGCAGCATGTAGATGCCGCTCTTGCCCGAGCCGCCCGTCTGACGCAGCACTTCGCCGCCGTCGATGTTCGGGCTGCCCGGCGACGGCGTCGGATTGCCGAACGCCTCGGGACCGTCGAAGTACTCGCGGTGGTCGTTGGTCGAGAAGCCGAAGCGCGCCATCCAGCGGTTCGAGAGGCGCTTGGTGGCCGCCAGCTCGAAGCCGAGGAAGCGCTGGCTGTAGCCATCGCGCGTGTTGTAGTGCGTGCGCGAGCGGTCGGCCGGCAGGTTCACCGCGCCGTAGTACGGCACCGTGAACGTGCCCGCGGGCGTGTTGCCCGTGAACGTGCCGAACTGCTCGTAGTCGTTGCCGTCGAGCCCTTCGACCGGCCGCCAGTTCATGTTCGTGAACCGGCGCCACGTGAGGTTGCCGCTCACGCCGAAGTTCGGCATCAGCTCGTGATCGAGGCCGAACACCACTTCGTGCGTGATGGGCGTCGAGTAGTCGTCAATCAGATGGTTCGGCGTGCCGACCTGGCCGGGGTCGTTGATGTCGAACCCGTAGTAGTTGCACACGCCCTCGGCGACCAGCGCGTCGCTGCAGGTGCGGCCCGCGAGCTCCGAGACGTCGACCGTCTGGTTGCCGTTCGTGTCCTGGACGTTATAGAAGTAGACGCCGCGGAACGAACCGGCCGACGAGAAGAAGCTGGCCTCGCCCGCGTTCATCTGCGACGCGAACGTCGCATAGCTGCCGCGCAGAATCGTCCCGCGGTCTTCGGTCAGCGCATAGCTGAAGCCGAGGCGCGGCGAGAGCGAGTTCCACACGATCGCATCTTCGGCGGCGATGCCCTGCTTGGCCGGAAGGATGGTCGGGAAGTCGGGATGCCCGTTCTGCGTGAACGGGTTGACCGATGAGGCCTGGCGATCCCACCGCACGCCGAGGTTCAGCGTGAGCCGATCGAACGAGATCGTGTCGGCGAGGAAGCCGCTCGTGTACGACGCGGACACGCCTGTGAACTGGTTCCACGCCGTCACTTCCGCGATCATGCTCGGGTAGCCGGCGTGATACGTCATGATGGCGTTGCCCGGCACGGTGTAGGACGAGTCGACATCCGCCGTGCGGTAGCCGAACCCGGCCTTGATTTCGTGACGGCCGCGGAAGTAGTTCGCCTCGGCCTGCAGGTTGTCCTGCGGGCGATCGGTGCGGTACTCGTACCAGCTGAAGCGGCCGACGCCGTTGTCGTCCGCGAAAATCATGTTGGTGTCGAGCCCGCCGTCGGGCGTCAGGAAGAAGCCGCCCTTGACGTGCGCCCAGCGCGCCGTCAGGAACAGGCTGTCGTTGGCGACGTAGTTGCCCTCGACCTTATAGAGCTCGGTCGGGCCGCCCTGGTTCCAGCCGGTTTCCTTCGGACGGTTCGGGCCGACGCTGCGGCCGAACTTTTCCTTCACGCCGCGGAAGTACGTGAAGTTCGAGCGCAGATCCTGCGAGATCTGGCCCGTGCCCTTGAACGAGTAGTTGGTCAGGAACGTGGAATCGAGCGCGCCGCCGAGCGTCTGGACGACGACGTCGGTCTTGCCGATCGCGCCCCAGGCCCACAGCCGGTCTTTCCACAGCGGCCCGCCGACCTCGCCGCCATAGTCCTTGTACTCGTTCATGCGGTTGCCCTTCTTGCTGGCGCCGCCGAGACGGGCACGGAGGTCTTCGGGCATGTTGTCGCCCTGCATGTCTTCGTTCTCGAAGTAGATGCGGGCCGAGCCGTGCGGCGTGTTGCTGCCGCTCTTGAGCACGAAGTTGAGCGCCACGCCGGGCGTCGCGCTGTTGACGTCGGCGCCGCCCGTGGTGACCTGCATTTCCTGGAACATGTCGAAGTCGTAGTACGTGGGCGAGGAGCCCAGCGCCGACATGTCCGTGATCGGCACGCCGTCGATGTTCCAGGTGTTCTCGCCGCCCGAGGCGCCCTTCGCCTGGTAGTTCGACTGCTGCCCCGACTCGGCGCCGCCGACGTTCACGCGGTCGACGATGATGCCGGGCACCGTCTGCAGCACGACCCAGGGGTCGCGCGACGAGGGCACTTCCTGCAGCTCGGCGGCCGTGACGTTGGTCGACACGGTCGTGCGCTTCGGATCGATCGTGGGCGTGGCCGCGGTCACTTCAACCGCCGTGGCCATGCCCGCAACCGCCATCCCGACGCGCAGCGGCACGCCGCCGCCGGCGACGACCGGCACGTTGCGATTCATGTAGTCAGTGAATCCCTGAAGCTTCGCCGACACCGTGTAGATGCCGGGCGTGAGATTCAGGAAGTGCGCCTCACCCTTCGCGTCAGTCGTCGCCGACTGATTCTGCGGGCCGCTGATGTCGACGACGACACCGGGCAGAATCGCGCCCGTGCTGTCGGTCACCGTCACATCGATACGGCCCGTGGTGAACTGCGCCGAAGCGGGCGTGGCAATCGCGAGCATCGCGGCGGCCACGACCAGCAATCTGGCCAAACGGAATTTCATCCAACCCTCCCAGGGAATGAAAAAACGAACGACGAACTCTATCCGCGTATGGCGCGCATTGCAAGCGCCACACCCACACTGTTTTTGTTTGTTTGCAACGACTTACGGGAGGGACTGGGCGGGTGCATCCAGTATACTGAATCCCCGCGATCCAACTGTCCGGATTTGGGAAAGTCTCCCTCAGTAAATGAGGTGTTTCGCCCGCAAACGGCGCCAGCGCGCCTCAGCCCCGGCCCACGACGCCGCAAGGCGCGCCGGGTCGTCGCCGGCCTTGATGCGCGCCAGATCGCGCGCCGATCCAAACAGCCGCAGGGCCTTGTCGATGTCGAATGCCGTTCCGTGCAGTTTCGTGAGCGCCGACGCGATCTCGATGCCGACGCGCACCGGCCGGATCGCCGCGCGGTCGAGCACCATGATGAACACGCCCTGGCACTCCTCTTTCGCGAACTTGCTCGCCGCCGGCGTGAACGTCACCGGATAGAAACTCACACCCGGAATCCCGCGCGCGTTGAGCGCGTCCGCCAGCGCCTGCCCGTTGATCCACGGCGCGCCAATCTGCTCGAACGGCGTGTCCGTGCCGCGGCCCACCGATAGATTCGTCCCCTCGAACGCGCCAATCCCGGGATAGAGCGTCGCCTGAATCAGGTTGCGCATGTTCGGCGACGGATTGATCCACGGCAGCCGCGTCTCGTCGAACCACTGCTCGCGCCGCCACCCGCGCATCTCAATCACCTGCAGATCGGCGCCAATCTTCCGCTCCGCGTTGAACAGCACCGCCAGCTCGCCCATCGTCATGCCATGTCGAATCGGCATGCGGCGCATGTAACCCGTGAAGCCCACCGCCGCATCGTCGAGCGCCGGGCCTTCGATCGCAAATCCATTAATCGGATTGGGCCGATCGAGCACCACCACGCGAATCTTGCGCTTCGCCGCTTCCTCGAGCACGTACGCCATTGTGGTCGTGTAGGTGTAGAAGCGCGCGCCGATGTCCTGCAGGTCGAGCACGAGCGTGTCGATGCCGCGCAGCATGGCGTCGGTCGGCCGCCGCGTCTCGCCATAGAGCGAGTGGATGGGCAGATCGGTTTTCTCGTCCATCGACGAGGGGACGGTGGCGTCGAGAATGCCGCGGATGCCGTGCTCGGGACTGAAGAGCGCGACCAACTTGACGCCGGGCGCCTTGTACAAGAGATCGATCGCCGTCGCGCCGCTGCGCGAGACGCCGGTGTGATTGGTGATCAGGCCAACGTTGCGTCCCTTGAGTGCCGCGAAGCCGTTGGCGGCCAGGACGTCGAGGCCCGTCAGGGTTGCTGGCTGCTGGTTGCTGGTTGCTGGTGAGACTGGGAAAAAGTTGCGGGCAAATTCCGCTTCCGTCCGGGGCTGGTCCACATACGCGGCGGCCGCTATCGATGCGACCAGACCGCGCAGCGGCGTGACGTCGCCTTTGCCGTCCGGATGCACGCGGTTCGAGAGGAAGATCACGAACAGCTTCGAAACCGGATCGATCCAGATCGACGTGCCGGTAAAGCCCGTGTGGCCGAAGGTGCCGAGCGGCAGCAGATCGCCGCGGTTGCTCGAGAAGCTCGAGCCGATGTCCCAGCCAAGGCCGCGCAGGTTCGGCTCGTTCGGCGGCGTCGCGGGCGACGTCATGCGCTCCACGCTGAGCGGCGACAGCACGCGCGTGCCGTTGAGCGTGCCCTTGTTGAGCAGCATGCGCGCGAACTTCGCGAGATCGTCGGCCGTGCCGAACAGGCCCGCGTGCCCGGCGACGCCGTCCATCCGCCGCGCGGTCGGATCGTGCACCACGCCGCGCAGCATGGGCGCGTTCTCGCCGCACGGCCACGCCAGCTTCTCGCACGGCTGGGTGGGCGCAATCCGCGGCGCCAGCGAGGCCGGCGGCAGGAACATCGTGTCCTTCATGCCGAGCGGCGTGAAGATGCGCTCGCGCACGTACTGCTCGAACGGCATGCCGCTGGTGCGCGCCACGATGTCGGCGAGCAGGAAGAAGTTGATGTCGCTGTAGATGAAGACGCGTCCGGGCGCGCCCTGCGGAATCTCTTCGAGCGCGTACTCGATGGCGGTAGCGCGCCCCTCGAACTCGTCGCTCAGATCGAGGTCGGGCCTGAGGCCCGACATGTGCGTCATCAGCTGGCGCACGGTGATGCGTTCCTTGCCGTACTTGCCGAAGCCGGGGATGTAGTCAGCGACGCGATCGTCGAGCCGGATGCGTCCCTGCTCCACCTGCTGCATGACGGCCGTGGTCGTCGCCACAACCTTGGTGAGCGACGCGAGATCGAAGATGGTGTCGAGCGTCATCGGCTCGACCGCCGGCACCAGCGCGCGGTGGCCGTACGCCTTGCGGACCCGCGTCTGGTCCCCCTTGCCGATGAGGACGACGGCCCCGGGCAGCTTCTTCCCGGCGATGGCTTCTTCGATCACGCGATCGAGGGCCGGCAGCGGGCTGGCCTGCCGCGCCTGCAGCGGCGGCACGACGCCCGCGGAGACGAGACACAGAAGGATGATGGCGACGGCTCGTCCAGACATGACGAGCCATTTTAGTCGGAACTAGATTTTGCCCTTGGTGAAGCGGTCGAAAATCTCGACGAGCTCGCCCAGGCGCTGGTCCTTGAGCGTTTCGTCCTTCACCAGGTCGGCGGGCAGGCAGATGTCGACGTGGAAGCGGAAGATCTCGAGGCTGACGCGGTTGAGCGCCGCCTCGGCGGCGGCAAGCTGCTGCAGGATTTCGATGCAGAGCCGCGGCTCCTGCACCATGCGCCGGATGCCGCGCAACTGTCCCTCGACGCGGTTGAGCCGCGCGGTCATCGACTGCTGCATTTCCTTGGTGAGCATGCGGCTATTTCGCGAAGCGGTCGAAGATATCGACGAGCTCGGACAGGCGGTTGCGGCCTTCCTCTTCACTCGTCTTGACGCCGGTCGGCACGCACGTTTCCACGTGCATCTTGAGCACGGTGAGGCTGACTTTGCCGAGCGCGGATTCCGCCTGCGCCAGCTGATGGAGGATCTCGGCGCACAGCTCGGGCTCCTGAATCATCTTGCGGATGACACGGACCTGCTGTTCGACGCGACCCAGCTTCGCGACGACGGCTTGCTGCTGTTCGGGATCAAGCACGGATTTTGCCAAATCGTAATGCCATACTCCGGTATTAGCAAGCCCGTTTACATGCAAGTTTTGCTTATTTTCGGTGCAGTTCGACGCGCCGGTTCCTTGCGCGCCCTTCAGCTGTGCCGTTGTCGGCCACCGGCTTCGTGTCGCCGAAGCCGGCCGTGGTGAGGCGCGCGGCGGCAATGCGGTGCGTCTCGACGAGATATGTCTTGACCGCCTCGGCCCGCTGCTGCGACAGCGTGAGGTTGGCCGTCGGCGCGCCCACGTTGTCGGTGTGCCCCTGAATCTCGAGCCGGAGCGCGGCGTCGGTCATGAGCAGCGTGCCGATCTGGTCGAGCACCGCCTTTGACTCGGGCCGAATCACCGCCTTGCCCGTGTCGAACGTAATGCCCTCGAGCGCCACCGATCCCGTCTTCGCCAGCTGTTCGGCCAGCCACGCCGCGGTGACTTCAATCTGCTGCGCCATCGCGGCTTCTTCGACGATGGTGAGGGTGTAGGTTTCGCCGCTGTTGGAAATATTGATCTCGACCCACAGCGTCCGCCCGTCGCCCATCGGCATCGTCGCGGTGGCGTCGCCGCCGCCGGCATCGACGCCTTCGTACACCTTGCGGCCCTTCTTCGCGACCAGCGCGTTGCTGTAGTTGCGCGCGATGGCGAGCGCGCCGGGGTTCTTCGCGCCTTCCTTCAGCCAGTACTCGAGCCGCCAGTAGCGGCCCTCGACGGCTTTCGTGTCGTCGCCCACGGTGAAATCGTGCTTCGCGAAGTCCTGCACGTCGGCGGCTGACAGATAGAAGCCCGCCATGCGCGCGAGCACGGGGTGATCCTTGGCGCCTTCGGCGTCCTCCTGGGCGAATGCGGGCAGTGCTGACACGGCGAGCAGGGCGAGAGCGATGGTGATGCGGCGCATGGGCCGGATTTTAACGCACTTGACGCGGGCCCGCGCACTGAATGACCATTCATTCAGTGGCGATTCTCGCGGCCTCCGACAAGCGCACGGCGATTCTCGACGCCGCCACCGCGGTGTTTGCCGAGCGCGGCTTCTTTGCGGCTCAGGTGGCCGACATCGCGCGCGGCGCCGGCATCGCCGCGGGCACGGTCTATCTGTACTTCCGCAGCAAAGACGAGATCCTCACCTCCATCTTCGACCGCACCATGAAGGAGGCAATCGCGGAAGGCCGCGCTGCGCTTGCCGGCGAACCCGATCCCATCGAGCGCCTGCGCCGCATCGCGCGGCTGCACCTGACGCGCATGGGACGCGACCGCAGTCTTGCAGTGGTCTTCCAGGTGGAGCTGCGGCAGACGACGAAGTTCATGGAGAAGCTGTCGACCTCGGGCCTGCGCGACTACCTGAAGCTGATCCAGCAGACGATCGAGGACGGCCAGGCGCGCGGTGTGCTGCGCAAGACGCTGAACGCGCGCATGGCGGCGAAAGTGTTTTTCGGCGCGCTCGACGAGATGGCGACCAACTGGATCCTGAGCCGCCGCCGCTACGCCCTCGCGCAGCAGGCCGACGAGATCGTGGACATCCTGGTGGGCGGGATGGGGGAATGATCCTCTCCGCCTCGGTCCTCGGCGCCGGCACCATGGGCGCGCAGATTGCCGCGCACCTCGCCAACGCGGGTGTGCCCGTGCTGCTGCTCGACGTGACGGCCGACGCGGCAAAGGCCGGCCTCGAGCGCGCGCGCCGGCTCAAGCCCGATCCGTTCTTCACCGCGGACGCAGCCGCACTGATCACGACCGGCTCGTTCGAGGAGCGCCTCGCCGATGCCGGCAAGACCGACTGGATCATCGAGGCCATCGTCGAGAAGCTCGACGCCAAGCAGGCGCTCTTCAGCGCGCTCGCGCCGCACCTCAAGCCGACATCGATCGTCAGCACGAACACTTCGGGGATCCCGATTCACCAACTCTTAACTCACCAATTCTCAACCGGCTTTCTCGGCACCCACTTTTTCAACCCGCCGCGTTACTTGCCACTCGTGGAACTGATTCCCACCGAGGCGACGTCGCCCGCGGTGATCTCCGAGCTGCGCGCGTTTCTCGACTACCGGCTTGGCAAGGGCGTGGTGCTGGCGAAGGACTCGCCCGGCTTCATCGCGAATCGTCTTGGCATCTACGGCATGGCGCGCACGCTGGAGCTCGTGGCCGCCGGCCGCTTCACGATCGACGAGGTCGACGCGCTCACGGGCCCGGCCATCGGCCGCCCGAAAAGCGCGACCTTCCGCACCGCCGACATCGCGGGCATCGACATCCTCGCGAAAGTGGCCTCCGATCTCGAGACCAATCTGAAAGAGGAAGCCTTCCGCCTGCCGCCGTTCGTCGAAACCATGTCGCGCGAAGGCGCGACCGGCGAAAAAGCGGGGCGCGGCTTCTTTCAAAAAGCCGACTCCAACATTCTCGTTCGCGACCTCTCGACCGGCGCGTACGTGCCGCGCGTCAAGCCGAAGTTCGCGTCCGTCGAGGCCGCGCGCGCGATCGACGACGTCGGATCGCGCGTCAAGACGCTGTTTGGCGCCACCGACCGCGCCGGCGAATTCCTGCGCGCCACGCTCGCGCCCACGCTGCTCTACGCCGCCCGCATCGCTCCCGACGTCGCCGACTCGGTCGACGATGTCGATCGCGCGATGCGCTGGGGCTTCGGCTGGGACCTCGGCCCCTTCGAGCTCTGGGACGCCATCGGCATCCGCGAAGTCCTCGCCGCCGCGAACGTCGCGCCCGATCAGGCGCCGACGATCGTCGCCGCCGCCCTCGCCGCCGGCCGCAACACCTTCCGCGACGGCCCCCTGCCGCCGGCGCACCCGGACTACGGCCTGCTGGCGACCGCGCGAAGCGCCGTCAGCGCTGTCGAAGACGACAGCATCTCTCCCGCGCCGTCGTTAAAAGATCGCAGGCGCGACCGCTCTTTGGCGCGCCCGCACCCCGACGGCGCGGGAGAGATGCTGTCGTCTTCAGGCACAGGCGATGCGGGCGTTCCTGACGCGCCGGCGTTAAAAGATCGCAGGCGCGACCGCTCTATGGCGCGCCCGCACCCCGACGGCGCGGCAGGAATGCCCGCGTCGCCGTCAGGAGCGGTGCTGAAGACGAATTCCGGCGCGAGCCTGATCGACCTCGGCGACGGCGTGCTCGCCATCGAGCTGCACTCGAAGATGAATGCCATCGGCGGCGACACGATGGAGATGCTCGAGGCCGGCGTCGCGGCGGCTTCGTCCGGCTATCTCGGCCTGGTCGTCGGCACCCAGGGCCAGCACTTCTCGGCCGGCGCCAACCTGATGCTGCTGCTTCTGGCCGCGCAGGAAGGCGAATGGGACGACATCGACCTGATGGTGCGCAGCTTCCAGCGCGCGACGATGACGCTGCGGCGGTCGCCGGTGCCGGTGGTGGTGGCGACGGCCGGTATGGCGCTGGGCGGTGGATGCGAGATCGCGCTGCATGCCGATCGCGTGCAAGCCGCGGCCGAGACCTACATCGGCCTGGTGGAAGTCGGCGTCGGCCTGATTCCGGCCGGCGGCGGCACGAAGGAGATGCTGGCGCGCGCGATGGAGGCGATGCCGGATCCATCCGCCGATCTGCTGCCGCACGTGCAGCGCGTGTTCGAGACCATCGGCTTCGGCAAGGTGTCGACAAGCGCGCCGCATGCGCGGCAGCTTGGCTATCTGCGCGATGTCGATCATGTGACGATGAATCGCGAGCGCGTGGTGGCGGATGCGAAGCGCACCGCGCTGGCGCGCGCGGCCGCCGGCTATCAGCCGCCGCAGCTGCGTGCGGCGATTCCGGTAGGTGGGCCCGACATCGAGGCGGCACTGAAGCTTGGCGTGCACCTGGCGCATCGGGCGGCGCGGATCAGCGATCATGACGCGGCGATCGGACGCGCGCTCGCGCGCATCCTCGCGGGCGGCGACGTCGCGCATCGCACCTCAATCAGCGAGCAGCAGCTGCTGGACCTCGAGCGCGAAGCGTTCCTGAAACTCACGGGCGAGCGCAAAACGCTCGAGCGCATCGCGCACACGCTGAAAACCGGAAAGATGTTGAGGAACTGATGATTGACCGCGGCTCCGGTCCGCCAATCGTCATGATTCCCGGCATCCAGGGCCGGTGGGAGTGGATGGGTCCGGCCATTCACGAAGTCGCGAAGCGCTGTCGCGTGCTCACGTTCTCGTACGACCGCACGCCGAAGGCCCGGCTGCAGCAGCAGGGCGGCAACCTCGATCGGCTCGTCGACCAGGTCTCCGAGGTGATGGACACCGCCGGCGTCGAGCGCGCCGTGATCTGCGGCATCTCGTTCGGCGGCTTCATCGCCACGCGCTTTGCCGCGCGTTATCCGGAGCGCACGAACGGACTCCTGCTCGTGTCGAGCCCCACGCCCCGGTGGACGCCGAACGAGACGCTGCTGAAATACATGGAGCGTCCGCTCATCTCGATGCCGCTGGTGCTGCCCGCGTGGTTCACGCGCATGTGGCCTGAAATCTTCGCGGCCAAGCCGACCTTTCGCGAGCGCGCGCTGTTCGGGTGCCGCTATTTCACGCGCATGCTGCGCTCGCCGCTCTCGGTCACGCGCATGAGTGAGTGGGCCAGACTCAAGATAGCCACCGACATCGTGGCCGACTGCCAGAAGGTCACGGCGCCGGCCATGCTCATCACGGGCGAGCCGCGGCTGGACCGCGTGGTCGACCTGAACGCGTCACAGGATTACGTGACGCTGATTGGCGGCATGACACACGTCACCATCAAAGACACGGGCCACATCGGTCTCGTCACCAAACCCACCGAGTTTGCCGACATCGTCTGCAGCTTCGTTGAGGAAGTGGAAAATGGAAAGTGAGCCGATCAAGACATGCGCGTTGAGTTCACAGGACCGGCCGGACGCATCGAAGGCCTGATCGACGCCCCCCCGCGACAAGCTCAGGGCGAGCCGTCCGAGTTGCCGAAAGCCGCGGTCGTGTTCGCGCATCCCCTGCCCACCGAGGGCGGGACGATGCACACGAAGGCGGTGTTTCAGGGGACGAAGGGTCTCGTGCGCATCGGGTGCGCGGTGCTGCGCTTCAACTTCCGCGGCGTCGGCAAGAGCGAAGGCACCTTCGATGAGGGGCGCGGCGAGCGCGAGGACTTCCGTGCCGCGGTTGATTTCATGGCGGCGCGCTATCCTGGCGTGCCGATCTGGGCCGCCGGCTTTTCGTTCGGATCGAACGTCGCGCTCGAAGCGGGCGCGGTCGACGACCGCGTGTCCGTACTGATTGGCATCGCGCCGCCCGTGACGCGCGAGAACTACGACTTCACGAACACGCTGGCCAGCACGAAGCCGAAGTTCTTCGTGCAGGGCTCCGAAGATGAACTCTGTCCCATCGAAGGCCTGTGGGCGTTCTACAGCAAGCTGCAGGAGCCCAAGGAGCTCGTCGTCATCGACGGCGCCGACCATCTGTTCACCGGCCAGGCGCAGGAAGTCGGCGAAGCACTGGCAGATCTATTGGGTGACTTCGAATGAGCGTCGTCATCGTGAGCGCGGCGCGGACGGCCGTCGGCAAGGCGCCGCGCGGCGCGCTGCGCTTCACGCGGCCCGATGAGATGGCCGCGGCCGTGATGCGCGCGGCGCTCGAGCGCGCGCCCGGCTTCGATCCAGCCGGCATCGATGATGTGATTTTCGGCTGCGCGATGCCGGAGGCCGAGCAGGGACTCAACGTCGCGCGCATCGCGTCGCTGCGCGCGGGCATTCCGGTGACGGCGTCGGCCGTGACGGTGAACCGCTTCTGCGCCTCGGGCCTGGAATCAATCGCGATTGCGGCGGACCGCATCGCGGCCGGGGGCGCGCGCGCCATTCTCGCCGGCGGCACGGAGTCGATGAGCCTGATCCCGATGGGCGGCCATAAGGTGTCGCCGAACCCCGCGCTCGTGTCGGACTACCCCGACGTCTATCTGAGCACCGGGCTCGTGGCCGAGAACCACGCGCGCGAAGCCAACATCTCGCGCGAAGAGCAGGACCAGTTCGCGCTCGAAAGCCATCAGAAAGCCGTCGCCGCGATCGACGAGGGGCGGTTTGCTGAGGAGATCGTGGCGCTCGAAAAAAGGGACGGGTCTATTTTTTCGGGAACGTCCCACGAAAAAATAGACCCGTCCCCTTTTTCGACCGACGAGGGTCCGCGCCGCGATACGTCGCTCGAGGCCCTGGCCGCGCTGAAGCCGGCCTTTCATGCGAAGGGCACGGTCACCGCCGGGAATTCGTCTCAGACAAGTGACGGCGCCGCGGCGGTGGTTGTCATGGACGAGGCGCGCGCGAAAGAGCTGGGCCTGACGCCGCTCGCGCGTTTCGTGGGGTACGCCACGGCGGGCGTCGAGCCCGAGCGCTTCGGCATCGGGCCGGTGCCGGCCGTCCGCAAGCTGCTCGCGCGCCTCGACGTCTCGCTCGATCAGATCGACCTCGTCGAGCTGAACGAAGCGTTCGCCGCGCAGGTGCTCGCCTGTCTGAAGGAGCTGCCGATCGATCGCGCGCGGCTCAACGTCAACGGCGGCGCCGTCGCGCTCGGCCACCCGCTCGGCTGCAGCGGCGCGCGGCTGACGACGACGCTGCTCTATGAGATGCGGCGGCGCAGCGCGCGGTACGGATTGGTGACGATGTGCGTGGGCGGCGGCATGGGTGCGGCTGCGCTCTTCGAGAGGGTGTGAATATGGCAACCGATACGGCAGTCAGAGGCGGCGCGTGGCTCGTGACCGAGACCGCGGACATCTTCACGCCCGAGCGGCTCAGCGACGATCACCGCATGATCGCGCAGACCGCGAATGAGTTCATGACCAACGAGGTCGTGCCGGTCATCGATCGGCTCGAGCAGAAGGACTGGGCGCTGGCGCGCGAGCTGGTCGCCAAGGGCGGCGCGCTTGGCCTGATCGGCACTGACGTGCCCGAGGAGCTCGGCGGCGTCGCGCTCGACAAGGCCGCGTCGCTCATCGTGGGCGAGGCCGTGGGCCACAGCGCGTCGTTCGCCACGACGTTCGGCGCGCAGACCGGGCTGTCAATCATTCCGCTGCTGATGTTCGGCACCGACGCGCAGAAACAGAAATACCTGCCGCGCCTCGCGTCGGGCGACATTCTCGGCGCGTATGCGCTCAGCGAATCGGGCTCCGGCTCCGACGCCCTTGCCGCGCGCGCGAAGGCCGTCAGGCAGGCCAATGGCTCCTTCGTTCTCAGCGGCGAGAAGATGTGGATCACCAACGGCGGCTTCGCCGACCTCTTCATCGTCTTTGCGCAGGTCCTCGCCGACGGCAGTGAGCCGCAGTTTTCCGCCTTCATCGTCGAGCGCGCGTTCGCAGGTGTCGCCAACGGCAAGGAAGAGCACAAGATGGGCCTGCACGGCTCGTCGACGACGCCGCTGATTCTGCAGGACGTGAAAGTGCCGGCGGAGAATCTGCTCGGCGAGATTGGGAAGGGACACAAAGTCGCGCTCAACACGCTGAACTACGGCCGGTTCAAGCTGGCAGCCATGTGCAGCGGTGGCGCAAAGATGGCCATCGCGGAGGCGGCGGCATACGCGGCCGCGCGCAAGCAGTTCGGCCAACCCATCGCGTCATTCGGCGCCATCCAGCACAAGCTCGGCGAGATGACGGCGCGCCTCTACGCCGTCGAAAGCGCGCTGTACCGGACGTGCGGCTTGATAGACGCCGCGCTTGACGGTGGCGGTGCGGTCACCAGCAACCAGCAACCAACAACCAGCAACCTGTCGATCGCTCTTGAGGAATTCGCCATCGAGGCCTCGATGCTGAAGGTGTCGAGCTCCGAGATGATCGACTACGTGCTCGACGAGAACGTGCAGATTCACGGCGGCAACGGCTTCGTGAAGGACTATCCGGCCGAGCGGCACTATCGCGACGCGCGCGTGAACCGCATCTTCGAAGGCACCAACGAGATCAACCGGCTGCTCGTTCCCGGCATGCTGGCGCGCCGCGCGGTGAAGGGCGGGCTGCCGCTCATCGCCGCGGCGAAGGCGCTGCAGGAGGAACTGCTCGCGCCGCCGGCGATGCCCGCGGCGTCGACTGACGGCTTCGCAGCCGAGCGCGCGCTCGTCGCCGGCATGAAGAAGACGGCGCTCGCGATTCTCGGCACAGCCATGCAGACCTACGGCGAGAAGATGGGCGACGAGCAGGAAGTCCTGAGCTTCGCGTCCGACGCGATCACTGACGCGTTCCTCGCCGAAAGCGCGCTGCTCCGGGCCGTCCAGGCCGCCGCGAACGACGCGCCGCGCGCCGCCCTCCACGAAGCCGCCGCGCGCATCGTCATCCACACCGCCGCGAGCCGCGTCGACGCGTCGGCGAAGGAGGCGCTGGCGGCGATGACCAAAGGCGACATGCTGCGCACGCTGCAGGCCGCAACGAAGCGCTGGCTGAAGGCGGTGCCGGCTAATCTGGTGACGGCGCGCCGGCTGCTGGCGAGTGAAACGGTGGCGAAGAAGAAGTATGTATTCGAGATTGTCTAGTTCAGCGCTCTGTCTGGCGGCGCTCCTGCTCGCAGCCGGTTGCGCCGAACCTCCGAAGACCTACGTCGAGGAGGTCGCGTCGTGGCGCACGGAGAAGGACGCGGCGTTCAAGAGCGGCAGCGACTCGCCCATTCCCGAGGCGCAGCGGGCGTCGTTTGGCGGGCTTCGCTACTTCGACATCGACCCGAAGTTCCGCGTGCCGGCGGCGCTGGGTGAAAGCGAGATGTCCACGCAGGTGATCGAGATGGACACCACCGCGGGCAGGCGCGACCGGTTTCGCGTGATCGGCAAGCTCGAATTCACCTTGAACGGCCAGAAGCACGCGCTGACCGCGTTCGTGCCCGAGACCGCTACCGACAACCGGCAGCTGTTCGTGCCGTTCGGCGACACCACCAACCGCACCGAAACGTACGGCGGCGGCCGCTATCTCGATCTGTCGCGCTCCTCCACCGGCCTGTACGATCTGGATTTCAACCGCGCCTACAATCCGTTCTGCGTGTACGACGTGCGCTACGAATGCCCGCTGCCGCCGCGCGAAAACAAGCTGCCCGTCGCCATCCGCGCGGGCGAAATGATGCCGGCGGGCAAGCCATGATGCCGGCCGCGCTCGTCTTCGACTTCGACGGCGTCATCGCCGACACCGAGCGCCTGCACCTCGAGGCCTTCCGCGCGGCGCTCAGTCCGCCCAGATCACCAGATCACCAGATCACGAAATCACCAAATCCCCTGCTCACCCGCGAAGACTACTACGCCCGCTATCTCGGCTTCGACGACGAGGGCGTGTTCCGGCTGCTGACCGCCGACCATGGCGTCGATCTGGGCGATGAGCGCATCCGCGAGCTCGTGGCCGAAAAGGGCCGCGCGTATGACGCGCTCGTCGCCGAGGCCGAGTCGATTCTCTATCCCGGCGCCGCCGGCTGCATTCGCCGCTTCCATGGCAGACTGCCGCTCGCGATTGCGTCGGGCGCCTATGCCAGCGAAATTCGCGACGTGCTCGGGCCGGCCGGCCTGCTCTCCTTCTTCGAAACCATCGTCGGCTGCGGCGACACGCTCGCCGGCAAACCGGCCGCCGATCCCTACATCGAGGCCGCGCACCGCCTGAATGTCGAGCCGCATCGCTGCGTGGCAATCGAAGACTCGCGCTGGGGCATCCAGTCGGCGGTGGCCGCCGGCATGACCTGCATCGCCGTGACCACCAACTACAAGGCGCACGAGCTGCCGGGCGCCGTGGTCGTCGTGCCGTCGCTCGACGCGGTTACACTGGAGCTGATCGAGAGCCTGGGATGAAACCTCGTTTCGAACAGATCCGCGCGCGCCTGATGGAGCTCTTGTCCGATCCGGACATGAAGCTCACGGATGCGGCGCTGGAGATTGCGCGGCTCGAATATCCGCGGCTCGATGCCGACGCCACGCGCGGTGCGCTCGCGCGCTTTGGCGACCGCGCGGCCGCGCGCGTCGAGAAGCTCGCCGGCGCTCCGGCGCGCGACCGCGTGCGCGAGCTCAACGCCGTCCTCTATGACGAGGCCGGCTTCGAGGGCGACCGGCTCTATTACGACGACCTCCGCAACAGCTGCCTCAACGCCGTCGTCGCCCGCCGCCGCGGCATTCCCATCACCCTGTCGCTCGTCTATATGGATGTGGCGGCGCGGGCCGGCGTGATCACGCAGGGCATCAGTTTCCCGGGCCACTTCCTGCTGCGGTGCGAGGATCTGATTCTCGATCCCTTCACCGGCGGCGTGGAGCTGTCGGAGACTGATTGCCGGCGTATTCTCACCAATCATCTCGGCGAGCACGCGGTGTTCAGTCCCGAGCTGCTCGAGCCGGCGGCGCCGCGCGAGATTGTCGAGCGCATGCTCACGAACCTCAAGCGTCTCTACGTGCGCCAGCAGGCCTTTGCGGATGCGCGCCGCGTCACCGACATCCTGCTCGCGCTCGATCCCGCGTCGCAGGACGAGCGCCGCGACCGCGGCCTGCTGTCGTTCCATCTCGGCGACATGAACGGCGCGCTGCGCGATCTGGAAACGTACCTCGAACATCAGCGGCTCACCGCCTCCCTTCCAACCTTCCAACCCTCCAACGACAGCGAAGACGGTGAGCCGAGCGAAGCCGAGCGTCTCTGGGAGCACGTGAAGACCCTTCGCCGCCGCGTCGCTTCGTTCAATTGAAGCCGCGCATCCGCGCGTTTGGATCGCGCTCCGCACGTGTCCGCGCACGCACGGGGTACTCCCGTCGGCTATCACGCGTAATCCCCGATCCACCAATCACATAGCTGCAACCGTTTCGAATCCCTTCTGACAGCGTCGCTGGCACAGCGGGTGCTCTGCCGCGCGCTCAGGAGGAATTCGCATGAACGTTCGTTTCAGACTTTTCCTGACTGTCATGGCCTTGTTCACGGGCGTGTCTGTCGGGGCGGCGCAGGTTCAGACCGGCGAGATCACCGGTCGCGTAACCGACAACACCGGTGCCGTGCTTCCGGGCGTCACCATCACGGTGAGCGGCCCGGCGCTCATCACCCCGCAGACCACCGTCTCGTCCGAAACCGGCACGTACCTCGTGCCGCGCCTGCCGATCGGCACCTACAGCGTCCGCTTCGAGCTCTCCGGCTTCCGCACGCTGGTGCGTGAAGGCGTGCCGGTGACGATCGGCTCGTCGGTGACGATCAACGGCGACATGCAGATTTCGAGCGTGCAGGAGACGGTTACCGTCGCCGGCAACGCGCCGCTGGTCGACACCAAGTCGATGACGAAAAAGACGACGTTCGATCTGGAGTCGATGCAGAGCATCCCGTCGGCGCGCGACCCGTGGGTCATGCTCGAGCGGACGCCCTCGATTGCCATGGACCGCATCAACGTCGGCGGCAGCCAGTCGGGCCAGCAGTCCGGCTACATCGCCCGCGGCAACGGATCGGGCAACAACAAGTGGTCGCTCGACGGCGTCGACATCACCGACATGTCGGCGCTCGGCGCGTCGCCGCTCTACTACGACTTCGACATGCTGCAGGAGATGCAGGTCGTCACCGGCGGCGCCGACGCGTCGCAGCAGACCGGCGGCGTGGGCATCAACTTCGTGTCGCGCAGCGGCACCAACCTGTTCCGCGGATCGGCGCGTCTCTACAACACGAACGAGCGCTTCCAGGCCGACAACGTGACGGATGCGATTCGCGCGGCCGGCGCCGGCTCGGGCAATCCGATCCAGAACATCAACGACTACGGCTTCGAAGTGGGCGGCCCGATCCAGAAGGACAAGCTCTGGTACTGGGGCAGCTACTCGAAGCAGAACATCGAAGTCGGCGTCAACGGCTTCTACCTGAACACGCCGACCTGCCGTCCGGCGGGCGTGAAGACGGCCGACATCGCGGGCGTGCTCGGCAGCACCGACGCGATTCGCGACTGTCTGGCCACCGATCTCACGGCGCTCGACAACTACAACTGGAAGCTCACGTGGGCGCCGATGGCGAACAACAAGGTGAACTTCCAGAACACGTGGGGCGCGAAGGTGCGCAACGCGCGTGACGCGTCCGACACGCGTCCTCTCGAAACGGCGTATCGCCAGAAGGCGGTCGACAGCGCGTTTGGCACGTTCGGCTGGCTGACGGGCCCGTCGCCGATCTGGAAGGTCAGCGACCAGCACGTCTTCAGCGATCGCCTCGTGGGCGAGGCCACCTACGGCCACGTGGGCAACAACTTCACGCTCACGTTCCAGGAAGAGGAGCAGCGCGACATCCAGGCGCGGTTCGACATTCCCACCGGGGTGTGGGGCCGTTCGTTCCAGGAGTCGGTGTTCATCCGGCCGACCGACAGCGTCGACCTGACCGCCAGCTTCTTCCAGCCGGGCACGCTCGGCGGCGACCATGCCTTCAAGGCGGGCTACCGCTGGCGCACGGCGCGCGCCGAGTCGATCAACCACCGCGGCGGCTTTGCCGACGCGCGCTTCAACGGCAACACGCCGGTGGAAGCGGACATGTGGCGCGACGGCTACACCAACTACAAGCTGAAGACCCACGCGCTGTATCTGCAGGACACCTACACGCGCGGCCGCTTCACGGCCAACGCGGGCGTGCGCTGGGACAGCCAGACCGACCAGGCGCTGGCGTCGGTCGTGCCGCAGAATCCAATGATTCCGAGCATCCTGCCGGCCATTGACTTCCCGGGCATCGAGTCGCCCGTGACCTTCAATGACATCTCGCCGCGCCTCGGCCTCAACTACGACCTGTTCGGCACGGGCCGCACGGTGGCGCGCTCGTCGTACTCGGTCTACTTCGGCCAGATCTCCACGGGCCAGCTCTCGAGCAATCTCGTGGCGATTGGCGCGGTGCAGGTGCGCTATCCCTGGAACGACGCCAACGGCGACACCTTCGTGCAGCCGGACGAGCTCACGTTCGTGGCCAATCCGGTCAAGAGCGCCGCGCTCGACCTGAACAACCCGACGAACTTCCTCTCGCCCGGCCGCATCGATCCCGACGTCAAGAACGACCGCACCCGCGAGTTCATCGTCGGGCTCGATCACGAGCTGATGCAGGGCGTCGGCGTGAGCGCGAGCTACATCTGGCGACGGTACGATCAGTTCCAGTGGACCGATCGCGACAACTTCTCGTCGGCCGACTTCGCGCCGCGCACGGTGACGCCGACGTGCGCGTCGAACGCCATCTGCGGGCCGATCACCTACTACGTGGCGACCAAGGCGCAGACCACGCCGTTCGTCTACACGAACATTCCGGATCGCTATCGCGACTACAACGGCGTCGAGCTGTCGTTCGACAAGCGGTACGCGAACCGGTGGTCGGCGAATGCCAGCTTCGCGTTCAACGACGCGAAGGACTACTGGGATTCGGGCAATGCGTATGAGGATCCGACCAATATTGACAAGCTGCACGGCTTCGAGTTCGCGCCGGAGTCGGGCGGGTCGGGCATCGACTCGGTGTTCACCAACGCGAAGTGGCTGGTGAAGGCGAGCGGCATGTATACGCTTCCGCTGTGGGACATCAACCTGGCGGCCAACACGCAGTATCGCCAGGGCTATCCGCATCCGGCGGCGATTCAGGTGACCAGCCGCGGCAACGGCCTCGGCAACGTCAACGTGCTGGTGGAAGGCATGGGCGAGCGTCGTCTCGAGAACACGTTCATCCTCGACTTCCGGGTCGACCGCGCGTTCAACTTCGGCCGCATGCGCCTCGTGCCGAGCATTGATATTTTCAATGCCACGAACGCGAATACCGAGCAGTCGCGCCGCCGCATCATGGGGTCGTACAACCATGCCAGCGGTGTGCTGACGCTGCCGTCGAACGCGAACAACATCTCGAGCATCATCGCGCCGCGCGTGATTCGCTTCGGGGTGAGAGCGACCTGGTAGCGCGCGACTGACGATGGATCTGGTGATCTGGCGCGCTGGTGATCTGGCGGTCTGACGAGTCTGTCGCCCGCACCGCATAAAGCTCACCAGATCGCCAGATCAGACTTCAACAGATGGGAGGGCGGGGCCGAAAGGTCCCGCCCTTCGCGTTTAACCCCTTCCGTGGGGCGTACGGCAGGACTCATGCAGCCGCCCTCCCCCGGAGGAGTTTGCAATGCCGAAACACATATCTGCGGTCGTGGCCGCGTGCGCGCTGGTTGCCATGCCTGCCATCGCGCAGGACCATGCCGCGCATCAGGCGCAGTCCAAGCTCATGAAGGGCGCGAGCGTCGCCATCGAAGGCTGCGTGACGGCCGGCGAGAAGCCGGACACCTACGTGCTCGGCTCGGTGAAGGAAATCCCCGGCCAGCCGGTCGACACCGCCATGCGCCGCGTCTACTGGCTCGACAGCCGGAAGCACGTGCGCAGTCATGTCGGCCATGTCGTGGAGCTGTCGGGCCGGATCGACAAGGTCGAGCAGGCCGAGCTCGAGGTCAAGAACACTGACGAGGGCATGAAGGTGGAGATCGAGGGCCCCGCGAAGCAGGTGACGACCTCGCCGGCGGTGGTGCCGGTTCCCACGTCGGGCGCGAAGGAAGTCGACATCCCGACCACCGTCATTCGACTGAAAGTCGACAAGGTGACGGTGAAGGGCAACTGCGGGTAGCGCAGGCCTTTAGGCCTGCGTGAGGGTAGCGCAGGCCTTTAGGCCTGCGGCGACGAACAGCAACAGGGCGCGGCACGATATCCTGTGTCGCGCCCATGCCACAGCCTTCTCTCTCACTCATCCAATCCGCCCTCTCCGCCAGCGCCGCATCCCTCGCGCGCGCGGCATCTTCAGACCTGTCATCCATCACACGCGCCGCCGACGCCATCGCCGGGCGTGTGCTCGCCGGCGGGACGTTGTTTGCGTTTGGCAATGGCGGCAGCGCGGCCGACGCCGAGCATCTCGCGGCGGAGCTCGT
>JAKFEY010000014.1:0-14267 GCA_036675475.1 Vicinamibacterales bacterium | reverse complement strand
CTCGTCGCGGGCGCGCAGCTGCGCGCGGTGCCATACGGCCGCCGCCGGCGGCACGCGCGCCTCCGCGTACGCCGCGTCCTCTTCATAGAGCAGCGCGCCGGCCACGGCCGCCAGATCCGCGCAGCTGCCGCACGACGCGACGTGCGCGCGCAGCGCCTGGTCGGCACGCGCGGGCCAGCGCCGCGACGCCACGGCGTCGAGCACGTCTGGTTCGAAGGCGCATTCGCTCATCGCGCCCCCTCCTGCAGCACCGCCGCAAGTTTTCTGCGCGCGCGAAAGAGCAGCTGCTTCACGCTCGGCGCCTTCACGCCGACGGCTTCCGCGATCTCGCGATGGGAGGATCCCTGCGCGTAGGCCAGCCACAGCATCGAGCGCTCACGCGGCGACAGGCGCTGCAGCGCCTGCTGCACGTGCGCGGATTCGGCCTGCTGCGACAGCTGCGTGTCGGGGGCCGGCTCCGAGCCGCGCAGTCCGAGCACGTCCGACTCCGCGTCGCCGGCGTGGCGCAGCGGGTCGGCCTTCCTGCGCCGGTGCGCGTCGCGCGCGAGGTTGGTGGCAATCCGGAACAGCGAGTGGCGGCGGTGCGCCTCGCTTTCGTGCGCGGCCTTGGCCCTGAGGAACCGGTAGTACGTCTCCTGAAGCAGGTCGTCGGCCTGCGCCCCGTCGCCCGTGAGCCGCGACAGATAGGCCCAAAGCGAACGGGCCGTCCGGTCGTAAAACGACCGGAAGGCCTCCTCGTCCATCTCGAACGCCAGGTCCTGTGCGCGCACGGCCTCGAGGCGTTCGATATCGGAGAGCGTCAGGTTACGCAGGCTCATGAAGCGTCCTCATCTTGCGGTCACTCAAGGGACGAGTCAACCCGGCGCGGCGTTCCATCCATCAGGCCGAACCGCTGCGAGAGCGCCCACGCCGCCCCGGCCGACACGATGAACCCGAGCCCGATGAACGATCCGAGCGTGCCCATGACCGCCAGCATCAGCCGCATTTCCTCGAACGTCGTCCAGCTGCGGCCGACAAACAGCGCCAGTCCCGCCAGCACCAGCACGATGCCGGCCTGCACGGACCAGAGGATGCGGTTGACGGGCGCGGCGATAGGCGTCCTGGCCGACGGTCCCGCGTCGAGGGCGATCGGCGCCGATTCCAGGAAGCGGGCGCCGGCCGGTGTCTTCATGTAGGCCAGCAGCTCGTCGCTCGACGAGAACCGGTCGAGCAGCTTCGAGTGCACTTCCGTCTGGATCTTCGAGATGCGCAGCCAGCGGCGGTGGTCGATGAGCGCCTTGAGCAGCCACAACACCGCCGCCGATATGGTGATGACGATGACGAACACCATGACCATTTCGACCCAGTTGCGCATCATGTCCATCGCCTGCTGGCGCGGATCGCGGCTCTCGGGGCTCGAGTAATAGGTGCTGTATTCGGCCAGGTAATACTCCGGCGTGCGCGCCACTTCCGGATACTGCGTCACGAACTGCTGGATGGCGGGGTAGTTCGCCAGATAGGCCGGGTCGTTGAACAGCGTCGGATCCATCCGGAGGACGCGCCCCACGTTGCGGGGATAGCGGCGCAGGACCTCGGTGAACTGCTCGCGCAGCTGCTCGGCGTTCTGCACCGGGCTGACGTACCCGGGCGCCGGCGGCTGCGGCGCGGCCGGGGGGGCCGGCGTCTGGGCCACCAGGGGCACCGGGGCGAACGAAAGAACGGCTGTGCAGAGGCTGAGGGCGGCCAGAAATCGCTTCATGCCCGGGAATACGTAAGCGGCCGGGCGCGGTTAACAGTATTCTTTGGCAGCAAATCCCTGTTTTCCCGGAGTCTTCTCGAATGAAACGACTGTTTCTGGCCGCCCTGGTCGCGGTGCTGGCGGCGACCTCCGTAATCTCCCGTGCCCAGACCGGGCATGGGCTGAATGAACAGACCCTCAAGGGGATCGAGCTCAGGAGCATCGGCCCCGGCCTGACGACTGGACGCGTGGTCGACATCGAAATCGACCCGAAGAACTCCAGCGTCTGGTACGTGGCCGCCGCCTTTGGCGGGTTGTGGAAAACCACGAACCGCGGCATCACGTTCGAGCCCATCTTCGACGTCGACCATCCGGCGTTCACGCTGTGCTGTGTCGAGGTTGACCCGAAAGACTCCAACATCGTCTGGCTCGGCACGGGCGAGAACGCCAGCCAGCGCAGCGCGCACTTCGGCGACGGCCTCTACAAGTCGGCCGACGCGGGCAAGACCTGGGCGCGCGTCGCGCTCGGCGATTCCGAGCACATCGGCTCGATTCTCATCGACCCGCGCAATTCGAACGTCGTGTGGGTGGCCGCCGAGGGCCCGCTGTTCCGCTCGGGCGGCGAGCGCGGCGTCTATAAGACCACCGACGGCGGCAAGACCTGGAACCGCGTGCACTTCGTCAACGACGACACCGGTTTCACGAGCCTCGCGTTTCAGCCCGGCAAGCCCGACGTCGTCTATGCCGGCACCTATCAGCGGCGGCGGCATGTCGGGCAGATGATCGGCGGCGGTCCCGACGGCGGCATCTTCAAGACCGAAAACGGCGGCAAGACCTGGCACAAGCTCGCCGGCGGCCTGCCGAAAGACGATGTGGGCCGCATCAACGTGATAACCGACCCGCGCAATCCGAAGCGCGTCTACGCGATGATCGACGCGAAGCGCCCGCAGGGGCAGGGACGCGGCGGCCGCGGCGAGCGAGAAGGGGCCGGTAACCAGGCGGCTGCGCAGCAGCCACAGAGGGCGCCAGCGACTCCAGCGGCGCCCGCCTTGATTGACGAGGCCGGCTTCTATATTTCCGACGACTACGGCGACTCCTGGGTGCGCCAGAGCAACTACCGCACCGGTGCCGCGTACTACAACGAGGTGTTCCTCGACCCGACGAAAGCCGACACGCTGTGGTCGGCCAACACGCAGCTGAACAAGACGGAGGACGCCGGCAAGACGTGGCGGCCCGCCGGCATCGACACGGGGCAGGGCGCCTTCACCGTGCACGTCGACCATCACGAGATGGAATGGGATCCGGCCGATCCGAATCACATCCTGCTCGGCAACGACGGCGGCCTGTACGAGTCCTATGACGCGGGCAAGACGTGGCGGTTCTTCACGAACCTGCCGATCACGCAGTTCTATCGCGTGGGCGTCGGCAACGAGAAGCCGTTCTACACGGTCTGCGGCGGCACGCAGGACAACTTCTCCTACTGCGGCCCCTCGCGCACCGCGCATCCGGTGGGCATCCGCGCCAGCGACTGGTACATCGTCGCCGGCGGCGACGGCTTCGAGTCCGCGCTCGACCCGATCGACACGGACTACATCTATGCCTCGTCGCAGAACGGCAACATCTCGCGCTACGACAAGCGCACCGGCCGCGGCACGGGCATCCGTCCCGGACGCGGCGGCGCGCCGATCGCGGGATACGAGGCTCCGGGCAACGATCGCGCGAACTGGGACGCGCCGTACATCATCAGCCCGCACAACAACAAGCGCCTCTACTGGGCGACGCAGTACGTCTATCGCACCGACGACCGCGGCGACTCATGGACGCGCATCAGCCCGGATCTGAGCCGCAACCTCGACGCGCGCAAGCTCGAGATCATGGGCAAGGTGTGGCCCGAGGGATCGGTGGCGCTGCTCGAGTCGACCACGGTGCTCAGCAACATCGTGACGATCGACGAGTCGCCGCTGATGGAAGGCCTGCTCTACGTGGGCACCGATGACGGCCTCGTGCAGGTCACCGATGACGGCGGAAAGACCTGGCGGAAGGTCGAAGACTTCCCGGGCGTGCCGAAGTACACGTACGTGGCCGACGTCTTCGCGTCGCCGCGCGACGTGAACACGGTGTTTGTCGCGCTCAACAACTGGCAGCGCGGCGACTTCACGCCGTACCTCGTGATGAGCCGCGACAAGGGGCTCACCTGGACCAACATCTCGGGCAACCTGCCCGCGAAACACGACACGTGGGCCGTGGCGCAGGATCACGTGAATGGCAATCTGCTGTTTGCCGGCACGGAGTTCGGCCTCTTCTTCTCGGTCGACGCCGGCAGGCAGTGGACGATGCTGCGCGGCAAGGCGCCGTACATGCAGATTCGCGACATGGAAATCCAGAAGCGCGAGAACGACGTCGTCATGGCGACGTTCGGGCGCGGGTTCTGGATTCTCGACGACTACAGCGCGCTGCGTGAGATCACGCCGGCGGCGCTGGCCGAAGAGGCGCGCCTCTATCCGCTGCGCGACGCGTACAAGTTCGATACGGTGGGCATGGCGCCGCAGGGCTCGGCCGGCCTCGGGCCGCTGGCGGGCAACTTCACGACGCCGAATCCGCCTGCCGGCGCGATCTTCACCTACAGCGTCGGCAAGCCGCTGGCCGAGAACGAGGGACTCGTGCTCGTCATCGAGGACGCGCGCGGCCAGAAATTCCGCCAGATGAGCCTCGACAAGACGGTGGGGCTGCGCCGCGTGGCGTGGAACTACACCGGCGAAGTGCAGGCGCCGCCGGCGGGCGATGCCGCCGCAGGCGGCCGTCAGGGTCAGGCCGGCCGCGCCGGCGGCCCGCCTCAGGGCGCGGGACGCGGCGGCGGACGCGGCGGCCCGCAGCTGCCGGTGGCCGAACCCGGCCGCTACAAGGCGACGCTCGGCAAGATGGTGAACGACAAGGTGACGCCCATCGGGCCGAGCCAGTGGTTTGCGGTGACGGAGAGCAAGTAGGCCTCTGGCCTAACGCCACTCAGCCACGAGCGGATAGTGATCTGACGCGGCCGGGGCGGCGTCGTGCATGAACACTTCGCACGACGTCACCCGGTTGCGGAAGACCGTCGGCACGAACAGATAGTCCAGCCGCACGTGCGGTCCCCACGTTGGGAAGGTGAAGCCGGAGATCGCGGCGCCGTGCGTGTCGCGATAGACGTCGGCGTACCCGGCGTCGAGCACCGTGCGGATGGTACGCCACCGGATCTGGCCCCCGCTCAGATACACCAGCGCGCGCAGGCGATGCGGCAGCTTCATCAGGTCGAAGATGTCGCCCGGCGCCACGGTGTTGAAGTCGCCGGCGAGCAGGTGAAAGCCGTGCTGATGGCGCTTGATCGACGCCAGCAGCGCGCGCAGCTCGCGCACGCGGCGATATTCCGTCCATGCGGCATGCACCGCGCTCAGGTGCACCCCGAAGATGCGCGTGTCGTCCTCGAGCACGATTTCGAGAAACGCATGCCGCGAGCCGCGCGGCCGGTTCCAGATGTGCTGCGCCACCTTCACACGCGCCGCGTACCCGAGCGAGTAGTCAGGCTTTGCGGCCCACTGCGTCATGCCGCAGTGTTCCGCCACCGCCTCGATCACCCTGGGATCGGTGGCTTCCTGAAAGATCACGAGATCCACGGCAGCGTCGTTGATGACCGCCGCGATCGGGCGCTCGCGCCCGGCACCGCCTTTCCGGATGTTGTAGGTGAGCAGCCTCATGGTTGCCGGTAACCGGTAACCGGTGGTCTGTGGAAGCGGCTCGCACCGACAACCGGCAACCGGCTACTGGCTACCATCGGAGATCCCTTTTAAAGGCGCGAGCTCATGCTCCTTCTCGACGAGCGTGAGGTAGGGCTGTCCGAGCATCTCGCCCCGGAAGTACATCACCCAGTCGCGTGTGCCCTGAATGTTGACGGGCCGGCCCGTCATTTCCATCAGGCGCTTGCGCAGCGGCACCAGGTCTGGCGCGATCTCCGGGTCCTCGTCGCTCAGCGGGCGCGAATGCACGCCTGGCACGAAGAAGCCGGTGACCTTGAACAAGCCGACGACATCGTCGCCGACCAGCGTGAGATCGAGGTCGCTGGTGCCGGGCCCGTCGGCGTCGAACGGCGCCCCGTCGCTCCAGCGCTTGCCGGTGACGGCCGACCCGCGCAGCACCACGCCGGTGCCGTGCGGAATCGACTCCTTGACGATCTGGCAGAACTCGTCGAGTTTCGACGGGTCTCCGCCGAACGCGAGCCTGCACACGCAGGCCCGCTTTTCGTCGTCGGTCAACTCCGAGTTGGACGGAATGTCAGTCATGTCGTGGGACTTCCGGCTTCAGGCTTGCGGCTTGAGCACGATCTTGATGCAGCCATCCTGCTTCTCGCGGAACTTCTCATAGCCCTGCGGCGCCTCGTCGAGCGACATGAAGTGCGTGATCACGAATGACGGATCGACCTCACCGCGTTCGATGGCCGCGAGCAGATGGCCGGTGTACTTCGGCACGTGCGTCTGGCCCATCTTCAGCGTCAGGCCCTTGTTGAATGCCGCGCCCATCGGCACCTTGTCGAGGAAGCCGCCGTACACGCCGGGAATCGACACCGTGCCGCCCTTGCGGCACGCATGAATCGCCTGGCGCAGGGCAACGACGCGATCGGTGGCCATGAAGGTGGCGGTCTTCGCGCGGTCGTACCAGTAATCGAGCTGATGGCCGTGCGCTTCGAGACCGACCGCATCGATGCAGGCGTCAGGCCCCATGCCGCCGGTCATCTCCCTGAGACGGTCGACGGGATTGTCCTGCGAGTAGTCGATCGTCTCGGCCTTGCCTTTGTCGGCCGCCATCAGCAGCCGCTCGGGCTCGCGATCGATGGCGATGACGCGGCCGGCGCCGAGCATCCATGCGCTCTTGATCGCCATCTGGCCAACGGGGCCGCATCCAAAGACCGCGATCGTGTCGCCGCCTTTGATGGCGCAGTTTTCCGCCGCCATGTAGCCGGTGGGGAAGATGTCGGTGAGAAACAGCACCTGCTCGTCGGTGAGGGTGTCCGGCACTTTCAGCGGCCCGACGTCGGCGAAGGGCACGCGCACGTATTCGGCCTGTCCGCCGGCGTATCCGCCGGTCATGTGCGAGTAGCCGAACAGGGCGGCGGGTGAGTAGCCGTACATCGCCTCGGCCATCCACGAGTTCGGATTCGAGTTGTCGCAGAGCGACCACATCTCGTTCCTGCAGAAATAGCAGGCGCCGCAGCAGATCGTGAACGGGACGATCACGCGATCGCCCCGTTTCAGCCTGGTGTTGCCGGATCCGACGTCCTCGACGATGCCCATGAATTCATGGCCGAGGATGTCTCCTTTGCGCATGGTCGGAATGTAACCGCCATACAGGTGGAGGTCGGAGCCGCAGATCGCCGTCGACGTCACGCGGATGATGGCGTCGCGCGGATTGAGGATGGCGGGGTCGGGCACGGTGTCGACACGGATGTCGCCCTTGCCGTGCCAGCAGACGGCTTTCACGACGCCGCCCGTCCCGACGGCTGACCCTCGGTCGTCGGCACTTCGCCGGCCTCGAGCTGGCGCTTCCACGCGCGGAGGTCTTCGCGAATCTGCTGCGACGGCTCTTGCCGCATCAGCCAGGCGACGTAGGCGCCGAGCTTGCCGCCGGGCGGGTCGTACTGCAGGCGAACGGTCACGCTCGTGCCGTGGCCAGGCACTTCATCGAAGTTCACCGAGCCGGCGCTGATGACTTCGGCGCCGGGAAGAGACCGCCACGAGATCAGCTTGCCGGGAATGTCCTGCAGGATCTCGGCATCCCATTCGAAGACCTTGCCGGCCGGCCCGCGCGCGGCCCAGTGCGACGTGCCGTCGCTCAGTTCCTGCACGGAGTCGAGGTGCTGCATGCGATCGGGCAGCGCCTCGAGGTTGCGCCATTCGCGGTAAAGCTCGTCGGCAGAGCGCTGAATGGTGACGGCCTCGCACACATTGACGCCGCGCCGACCCGCGAGCGCTTCTTTGGTGTCGTCAGCCGCGGCTCGCGTGTTGCGGCCGAGCGAGTCGGAAACCTGGCAGTAGCCGGTCGCGCCGCGATAGAGGAGCGCGGCGCCGCCCAGGGCGCTGATCGCGCCGAGCCAGTCGCGGCGCTGCAGGCCGTAGGCGACGAGTGCGGCGCCGAGCGTCGCGGAGCCGACGCGCTCGGTGTCGGTGATGTTGGCCCGCTCGGACGTGAGATGCGGGCGCCAGTGCGTGTCGTGTTCGAAAGGCAGAGTTCTCATGGATGAGGAAGCTGCATAGCGCGTTCCAGCAAAATGGGGACGGGTCTGATTTGTCCGGCTGAGCTCGGCGGAAAAATCAGACCCGTCCCCATTTTTGCAGTGCCTCCGCCGGCAGCGCGCGATGGATTTCGCCGGCAAGGTTGTCGTCATTACAGGCGGGTCGCGCGGCCTGGGACTGGTGCTGGCGAGACAGTTCGCGGCTGAAGGCGCGCGCATTGCCCTGATCGCGCGCCCGTCATGGCTACCGGCCGCGGCGACCGCGCTCACCGATCGCGCGGCGGCAAGGAACAACGAGCTGTATCGAACGCCGCCGCCAGCGTGACGCCGTAGATCAGGTGCCCGGCCGCGATCGCCCACGCGCGCGGCTCGTGATCGTCGTCGGGCTTCGGATACAAGCCGGCGAGAGGCAGCGCAAGCGGATACATCGCCGTCCAGAGGCCTGCCCCGAACACGGCGCCGGCCGCCGCCGTATTGCGCGGCAGCACGCCGCGCAGTAATCCGAAGACGCCGCCCATCGCCGCGCCAAACGCGGCGTGCGCGCTGATCCAGCGCGCATCGAAATTGCGCGCCGGCAGCACGCGCGCGCCGGCCTTGCGCTCGACGTTGCCGGTGATGATTTCAGGCGGCTCGCGATCGATCGTGCCGGCCGCCTTCAGGCCTTCGAGAAAGAGAGACATGGTGCCGCTCGCCGCCAGGCCTGGCGCGGCGCCGAGGGGCGCGGTGACCGCAGCATTCATGCAAGCGAACGCTGCATGATCCAGTCCGTCTGGCGGTCCGACCCGAGCAGGAAGGTGTGTTCGCCAACCCGGCTGAACTGCTCGCGCGTGTAGAAGGCTTGCGCCCTGGTGTTGTGCTCCCACACGCCAAGCCACACGGTGCCGGCGCCCGCGGCCTTCGCGCGCGCAAGCGCATCGTCGAGCAGCCGCTTGCCCAGGCCGCGGCTGTGAAGCGCCGGATCGACATACAACCGCTTGAGCTCAACCGGCGATGGACCGCTGACGCAGGCGGGCGCATCGCCGCGCGTCACGTGCGCATACCCCGCGATGTCTCCGGAGCCCGGCCGCTCCGCGAGCAGGACGATGCTGCCGGGCGCGGTAATTTCGGCGCGCTGGATGTCGGGTGAGAAGGCGCCGGCGAGATACGAGGCCATGTCGCCCTCGTCATTCCCGGCGCTGAAGACCTCGTCGAAGACGCGCTCGGCAAACTCCGAGAGCCGCGCCGCGTCGGCCGCGGTGGCGGGCCTGATTACCGTCGCGCCTGCTTCCATGCGTCGTATCGCATCCTCAGGGTCTTGACGGGATTCGCGTTCTCGTCGGGCGTGATGTCGGCGTCGGTGACCGACAGGTACAGGGAGTACTTGCCGTCGTTGTGCGACACGCCCGGCGTGTCGGACGGCTTGGCGAGCAGCAGGTAGGCGACGTGCGCCGTCCTGGCCGTGCACGGCGCGTTGACCTTTGGCGTCGAGGCGCACGAGCAGCGGCTGTCGCCGCCATTGGCGTCGGCGGCTTCCATGGCCGCCATCACCTTATCGGTGAGCAGGCCCGTCGCGGAGCGAAACGCGCGCTCCGCGGCCGTGACGACCGCGTCGGACTTGAGGATGTTGCCCTGAATCGAATAGTAGATGCGGCGCGCGGGCGCGCGAATCAGGCCCTGCCGGTGGAGCGAAACGGGGCCGTTGCGCTCACCGCTGTGGGCCGCGCCCTGTCCGCGCCGATCCAGAATCGCGAACTGGCGCGACTGGAACGCCGGGTCGGCGCTCAGCATCTCGAGGATGTCGGCGGGCGCCGTTCCTTTGCGAAGCTCCTCGTAGATCAGCATCTGGTTTTTCCGCGTGCCGTCGACGGCCGCCTGCGCGGCGGCGATGCCGCGGCCCGGCACGATGATGGCCTGCACGTCCATCAGGCCTTTGGCGGGGAAGCGCGCAAAAGCGGCGCTGCCGACGCAGGTCGCCGACGCGATCACCATGTCGCCGGTGTTGCCGTCGATGGCGATGATCGACCATGTGGCGAATGCCGGCCGCGCGACCAGCAGCAGGCACACCGCCAGCAGCAAGCGCATCATCGGCGCCTCGGCAGATGCGCCTTCGGGAACTTCGCCACCACGGTGTAGTTCGGGTCCACGATGTTCGCGACGCGCACGACGCCAAGCTGCGACGCGATTTGCAGCGCCTCCATCTTCTCGAAGCCGTAGTCGGCGATGAGCCACTCGATCAACTCGACATACGCGATGCGCATGGCGTCGATGAGCGGGCGCACGCTGCCCGCCACCATGATGTAGTCGTCATTCTCGATGCGCGGCCAGCGGATGCGCCTGCCCTTGATTACGTCGAACTGCAGCGTCACATCCATCGTCGTCTCGAGGCCGGAGCCGACGATCTCGCCGTCGCCCTGCAGCGCGTGCCCGTCGCCGAAGTAGAAGAGCGCGCCCGGATGAAAAACGGGCAGATACACGGTGGCGCCCTCGCGGACGTCGGACGCGTCGAGGTTGCCGCCGAAGTCGCCGGGCCAGAGGCCGCCGAATTCCTCCTGGCCCGCCGGCGCAACCGCCACGCGGCCGAGCATGGGCGAGAGCGGCACCGTGATGGACTTCGAGGCGGAGTTGGGCAGATCGAGGGTGCCCGTCATCTTCTCGCGATCGATCTTCCAGAGAAACGTGCGGGCCGGCAGCGGATCGTTGAGCATGCGCGTGCGGCTGTCGCCGGACACGCCGCTGATGCCGCCCGGCGCGTACCGCGACATCGCCGTGTCGCGGTTGGGCCGCAGACGCAGGATGCGGACGACGAGCGTGTCGCCGGGCATCGCGCCCTCGATGTGAAACGGGCCGACTTCGCCCGGCCAGGCGCCGCCTTCGTAGTAGTCGCCAGGCTTGGAAAACGTCCGCGTCTCGACGGTCGTGCCCGGCGCGATGCGCAGCACCGGCTCGCGGACCGCAAACGTGGGCACGCCTGTCGTTGGCGTGAATGTGATGGTGGGGCCCGCTTGCGCGAACGCCGTGGCCGGACAGGCGAGCAGCAGCCCGGCAAGGAGGAAACAGGTTCGTCGCATGGCGAGGATTGTAAACTCATTGGTGCCTGCCGAGGAGGGTTCGACATGACACGCCACATCACCCGTCTGCTGCCCGCAGCCGCGCTCGCGGCCGTTCTGCTCACGCCGGCCGCTGCCGCCGCCCAGAGCCAGGAGATCAGCGATCTCCGGCGCCGCATCGATGCCATCGAACAGCGCCTGTTCCAGCAGCAGCTGTCGCAACCGCCGAGCTTGCAGGGACAGGCGATTGATCGCCTGCAGATGCGCGTCGACATTCTCGAGCGCGATCTGGCGTCGGACCGGGTCAACCGGCTTGCTGAGCGCGTGACGTCGGCGAAGGTCGATCCGAAGGCGCCGGCGCCGAAATCGCTCGAGGCCCGGATAGCGGCGCTCGAACGCGAGCGTGCCGCCGACGCGAAGGCGCTGGCCGCGCTCGTCAAGCGCATCGATGCGCTCGAGAAGAAGAGGGAGAACCAATGACGCGATGGAAGATCATCCTGGCGGCCGTGGCCGTCTGCACGTGCGCGCTGGTGCCTGTGCGCGCGCAGCAGGCCGCGGCCGGCGCGGCGCAGCTGCAGCGGCCGCCTGACGTCGAGCGTTCGTTTTCGGATCCGGCCGCGTATGTGCCCGAGTTCCCGCTGGTGGCCGCCACCAGCGAACTGCGCGATCTCGTGGATCGATATGGCGAGGATCGGTCGGCGCTGAACCGGTTTTATACCGTGCCGGGGTCGGCGGCGCGCCGCGAGCGCCTGCGCGCGTTCAATCGCGCCTGGCTCGCCGCGCTGCCCAAGGCCGGTTTCGCGACGCTGTCGCACGAGGGGCAGCTCGATTACGTGCTGCTGCGCAACGAGATCGAGTACGAACTGGCGCTGCTCGACCGCGAGGAGCGGACGCAGGCCGAGACGCAGCCGCTGCTGCCATTTGCGCAGGCCATCGCGACGCTGCAGGAGGACCGGCAGGCGCTGAAGTTCATCACGCCCGACGAGGCGCTGGCGGCCGTCCAGGCGATCGACGCGCAGGCCAGGCAGGCGCGCGCGGCCGTGGAAAGCGGCGCGCTCAAAGCCTCGCCGATCGCGGCGTTCCGCGCGGCCCAGCAGACCGATGCCCTCCGCGGCGCCCTGCAGCAGTGGTTCGCGTTCTACAACGGCTACGATCCCGGCTTTTCGGCGCGGCTGCCGATGCCGCACCAGGCCGCGAACAGCGCGCTGACGGCGTATGCGCAGGTGCTGCGCGAGCGGCTCGTGGACTGGCCGCGCGGCGCGGAGGAGCCGATCGTCGGCAACCCGATTGGCCGGCAGGGCCTGATCGAGGATCTCGCCGCCGAGATGATTCCGTATACGCCCGAAGAGCTGATCGCCATCGGCAACCGGGAGTACGCGTGGATCGAAGCCGAGATGAAGAAGGCCTCGCGCGAAATGGGCATGGGCGACGACTGGCACGCGGCGCTCGACAAGGTCAAGAACATGTACGTGCCGCTCGGCGAACAGCCCGCGCTGATTCGCAATCTCGCGCTCGAGGCCGAGGCGTACCTGAAAAAGCACGATCTGGTCACGGTGCCGGCGCTCGCGTCCGACATGTGGAAGATGATCATGATGTCGCCCGAGCGGCAGAAGGTGAACCCGTTCTTCACCGGCGGCGAGACGATCTCGGTGTCCTATCCGCACGCGTCGATGGCCGAGGCCGACCAGAACATGAGCCTGCGCGGCAATGGCATCCACGTGTCACGCGCCACCGTGCAGCACGAGCTCATTCCCGGCCACCACCTGCAGGGCTTCATGAGCAGCCGCTACAATGCGCATCGCGAGATGTTCTCGACGCCGTTCATGGGCGAGGGCTGGGCGCTCTACTGGGAAATGCTGCTGTGGGATCACGGCTTCCCGCGCTCGCCGGAAGACCGCATCGGCATGCTCTGGTGGCGCATGCATCGGGCGTCGCGCATCATCTTTTCGATGAACTTTCATCTGGGCAACTGGACGCCCGAGCAGTGCATTAACTTCCTCGTCGAAAAGGGGCGCCACGACCGCTTCACGGCCACCGGCGAGGTGCGGCGATCGTTCAACTCCACCTATTCGCCCTTGTACCAGGCCGCGTATATGCTTGGCGGGCTGCAGATTCGGTCGATGTACAAGGAACTGGTCGAAACGAAGACCATGACCGCCAGGGCGTTTCATGACGCCATCCTGCGGCAGGGCGAGATGCCCATCGAGCTGCTGCGCGCCGCCCTGGCCGATGCGGCACTCGCGCCCGACTATCAGGCGCGTTGGAAGTTTTATGGGGAGATCAGGCCCTAGGCCACAGGCCAGGGGCCAGGGGCCAGAGGCCAGAGGCGAGAGGCTCGAACCGCTCGCGCCCTGGCGCTCGCGGCTGTTTTTCTACGAGGGAGTGCAAATGAGGAAGTCTCTTCTGCTCGCAGTGATGCTCGCCGCCGCCGGTGCCGCCGCGCTGTCGGCCCAGGCGCAGGAGTCCGAGGCGCAGCTGGTGGCGCGCGCGAAGGCGATTCACGAGCGCGTGATCACGCTCGACACGCACGACGACATCAACGCGGCGAATTTCACGCCCGAATGCAACTACACGCAGCGGCTCACCACGCAGGTGAACCTCCCGAAGATGGAAGAAGGCGGCCTCGACGTGTCCTTCTTCATCGTGTATGTCGGACAGGGGCCGCTCACGCCGGAGGGCTACGACAACGCCTACAAGCAGGCCGTGCAGAAGTTCGAGGCCGTGCACCGCTTTACGGAGCAGATCGCGCCAGGCGAGATGGAGCTCGCGCTCTCGCCTGCGGATGTGCGGCGTATCGTCGCGGCGGGCAAGAAGGTCGCGGTGATCGGCGTCGAGAACGGGTATCCGATCGGCACCGACATCAAACGGGTCGAGGAGTTCTACAAGCGCGGCGGGCGCTACATGTCGCTCGCGCACAACGGCCACAGCCAGCTGGCCGACTCGAACACCGGGGAAGCCACCGGTGAGTGGTTGCACAATGGCCTGTCCGACCTCGGCAGGCAGGTGATTGCCGAAATGAACCGCCTCGGCATGATGATCGACATCTCGCATCCGTCGAAGCAGGCCAACCTGCAGGCGATGGCGCTGTCGAAGGCGCCGGTGATCGCGTCGCATTCCTCGGCGCGCGCGATGGGCAACCACAGCCGCAACCTGGATGATGAGCAGCTCATGGCGCTCAAGAAGAACGGCGGCGTCGTGCAGACTGTCGCCTTCGCCAGCTACGTCAACGTGACGCCGCCCGAGCGCGCCGCCGAAACGGCGAAGCTGA
>JAKFEY010000085.1:0-2571 GCA_036675475.1 Vicinamibacterales bacterium | reverse complement strand
GCCTGCGGGAGAGGGTTGGGGTGAGGGTCGGTGAATCGGCTCGGTTCAGCTTCCATCAGCCCGTCGCGCCCAGCCCCGCGGCGGCGCAGTTGATCGACAGCAGCAAGGCGGTGCGAACCTCCTCCTCGCCGCGCGCGCGCCAGTCGCGCAGCAGTTGCACCTGCTGGCGGCTGACCTGGTTCATCGTCTTCAGGCGTCGCGCGAGGCGGCGCCGGTACTGCGGAAAACGCTCGGCGAGCTGACTGTCGCCGGACACCTTCAGGATCAACTCGCAGGCGAGCCGGTATTCGCTCTCCACGGCGGCGAAGATCGGCTGGCGCACCGCGTCGTCGGTCACCAGCCCGGCGAACTCGCGTGCGATGTCCAGATCGACCGTGAGCAGCGATTTCTCGGCTTCGTCGATGACGAGCCGGAACAGGCGCGCATCGCGGAACATGCGGCGCAGCAGGTCGAGCCCTGCCTCCTTGCGCACGTCGAGAAAGGCCTTCAGCCCACTGCCGATGCCGTACCACCCCGGCAGCATGTGCCGGTTCTGCGACCACGAGAACACCCACGGGATCGCGCGCAGGTCACTCAAGGTTTGAGCCGACGTGCGCCGCGCCGGTCGCGAGCCGATGTTGAGCAGCGACAGCTCCTCCAGCGGGCTCGAGCCCTGCAGGTAGGCCAGCATGTTCGGGTTCTCCATCAGCTTGCGGTAGGCCGTCCAGGAGGTCCCGGACAGCGCCTCCATCGCCTCGTCGAACTCGTGCGTGGGGATCAGCGCCGTCTCGCGCTCGGACTTGAGGATGTGCTCGATCACCGACGAGGCCAGCAACTCCACCTGGTAGTTCGCCGTGCCGCGGTTGGCGTACTTCAGCGACACCACCTCGCCCTGCTCGGTGGTGCGGAACTGCCCGCGGATGGAGCCCGCCGGTGCGGCCGCGATCGCGCGGCCGGTGGGCGCGCCGCCGCGGCTCACCGAGCCGCCGCGGCCGTGGAAGAAGGCGATCTTCACGCCGTGCTCGTGACCCAGGCGCGTGAGCCCGGCCTGTGCCTTGTTCAGCTCCCAGTTGGCCGCGAAGTAGCCGCCGTCCTTGTTGGAGTCGGAGTAGCCGATCATCACTTCCTGCACGCTCGCATGCAGGCGCAGGCTGCGCTGCACGAGCGGCACGCCGAGCAGTTCCTTCAGGATGGCGGGCGCGCGCCGCAGGTCGGGAATGGTCTCGAGTAGCGGCACGATCGGCAGGGTGCAGCGTTCGGTGCCCTGCGCGTCGGTGAACAGGCCGGCCTCCTTGGCGAGCAGATAGACCCCGAGCACATCGGCCGCGTTGTGCGTCATGCTGAGGATCAGCGCGCCGAAGGCCTCGCGATCGATCTGCTCGCGCATCTGCGCGATGGTGCGGAAGGTGGCGAGCGTTTCGGTGGCGTCGTTCGACAAGCCTTCGAGTGTGCGCAGGCCTTCGCGCGGGGTGGCCAGCTCGTCGAGCAGCCATTGCTTCCACTCGGCGCTCTCGAAGGAGGGCGCTTCCTTGCCCGGCTGGGTTGCACGGAAGATCTCGGCCAAGGTGCCGTTGATGCGTCCGGTGTTCTCGCGCACGTCGAGCCGCACGGTGCTGAATCGAAACACGCTGACCTCGCGCCTGAGCGGCGCGAGCAGGGAGGCCGCCAGCCGGTCCGCGCCGCCCTGGCACAGCGCGTCGTGCATGAGCTCGATGTCGGCCAGCAGTTCGTCGGCGTTGGCATAGCCGGCGCCGCGCGGCGCCGGCTCGTGCTGCTGCGTGCTGGCGATGGACGCATCGAGCCGGTGCAGCATGCAGGCGATGTACTGGCGGAACAGCTCGCCGGGGTTGCGGTGAGCGATCTGCTCGCCCTCGGGCGTGGCGGCCAGCGCCTCGCTGACGGCCGTGCGAAAGCTCGGCGGCAGCGGCAGCGTGTTCTCGGAGACGCTGAGGTTGCGGATCAGATCGACGAGCCTCGTGCGGTAGCGGCGCAGACTGACGAGCCGCGTTTCCCACAGCGTGCGGCGCGTGACCTCGCTGGTCACGAAGGGGTTGCCGTCGCGGTCGCCGCCGATCCACGAGCCGAAGCTCATCAGCGTGGGCAGTTCCAGCTTCTCGCCGGGGAACTGCCTGGCGAAGGCCGCCTCGATGCGGCCGTAGAGCTGCGGCAGCACGTCGAACAGGTTCTCGTTGAAGAAGTACAGGCCCCATTGCACTTCCTGATCGACGGTGGGCTTCTCGAGCTTGAGCTCGCCGGTGAGCCAGAGCAGCTCGATCTCGTCGCCGATGGCGCGAAACAGTTCCTCGCGCTCGCGTTCGGTCCAGCGCGGAGCCTCGAGGTCGAGCAGGCGCAGGTAGATGCGGCGGTGGCGTTCGAGCACGGTGACGCGCTTGGCCTCGGTCGGGTGCGCCGTGATGACGGGGCGGATGCGAACGCCGCACAGCGCCTCGCGCACTTCCTTGGCGCCGATGCCGGCGGCCTTGGCGCTGGCAATCACGTGTGCGAAGGTGCCCTGCACCTGCTCGTAGCCGCGTTCGCGCTCGACCTGCCGGCGCCGGCGCATGTCGCGGTTCTGCTCGGCGATGGCGAGGA
>JAKFEY010000064.1:0-14515 GCA_036675475.1 Vicinamibacterales bacterium | reverse complement strand
CTGCGCGCGCTCGTGCGCGAGTCCATCGCGAAACAGCTCGGCCGGCCAGGTGACCTTTCAGGGTCTGCCGAGCGCCGTGAGCCATCCCCGGACGCGGATTTCGCGCGTCTGCACGCCAGCCACAGCGTGTACATGATCCCCCGCGACACCGACGACGGCCCGTGCATCATCGAGCCGTCCGTTCCCTGCACGCACTGCAACTACTGCAAGAGCCACGGGCACTAGGCGCGGAACGGGTTTCGCGCGGTCAGCGTTCCCTCAATCAGTTGCCCGTGCTGCAGATCCTTTGAATAGAGAATCGAGCACTCGGCCTCGATCGACGCGGCGACGATCAGCGCATCGGAGATGTGGAAGCCATACCGGGTCGAGAGCCTGAGGGCCGCGTCGTGTGTCTCGACTGTCAGCGCGACAGGAGAGGGGCAGAGCACACGAATCGCCTCGAGCGCCTCCGCGACATCGTTCCAGGACATGCCGAGTTTCCGGTGCGCCACAGCCGCGAGCTCGTTGAGCACCTGCACGCTGACCACGCCCC
Source organism: Vicinamibacterales bacterium (assembly GCA_036675475.1). Taxonomy (GTDB): domain Bacteria; phylum Acidobacteriota; class Vicinamibacteria; order Vicinamibacterales; family SCN-69-37; genus JALYRV01. The sequence goes on along the minus strand of JAKFEY010000064.1, from coordinate 13,983 downwards.
CGGCCTCCAGGAGTTCGTCGGCCCTGGCGCTGCGCGCGTCCTGCTGCCCGATGGCATAGACGAGGACGCTCGTATCGAGGAACGGTCTATCGTTCATGCCGATCAGATCGGTCGAATGTGAAATCGGCGGGAAGCGGCCGGCGGAGCTTCCGCAGTCGATTCAGCGCCTTCGCCCTGCGCTGATCCCGGCCCACCTCGAACTCCCGCTCGCCGGCGATGCGGATTTCGATCTGGTCGCCTTCCTTGAGCTCGAGCGCTTCGACCACCGCCGATGGCAGCCGCACCGCCAGAGCATTCCCCCATTTTCCGACTCGCATCGGTCCTCCATTCCAATGATACACATGCCGCTAATGTATATCATCCGCTGCGCTACAATTGATGTCCGTGCCGCACGTCGTCATCACTCGCCGGCTGCCTGCCCGCACCCTCGCGCCGCTCGAAGCCGTCGCATCCGTGGATGTCGGGCCGTCCGAGGGATGGCCGCGCGAGGAGCTGCGCGCGCGCGTGACGGGGGCGGATGCGATCATCAGCCAGCTGACCGACCGGATTGGCGGCGAGATCATCGACGCCGCGCCGTCGCTGAAGGTCATCGCGAACGTCGCCGTCGGCTACGACAACATCGACCTGGCCGCCGCGCGCGCGCGCAACATCATCGTCACCAACACCCCCGACGTTCTCACAAATGCGGTCGCGGAATTTACCTGGGCGCTGATCCTGGCGGTGACCCGCCGCGTGGCTGAAGGCGATCGGCTCGTGCGCCGCGGCGCATGGAAAGGGTGGGCGCTCGACTTCATGCCGGGCATGGAGCTCGCGGGCAAGCAGCTGGGCATCATCGGGCGCGGGCGCATCGGACGCGCCGTGGCGCAGAAGGCCGCGGCGTTCGGCATGCGCGTGGTGTTCGCGAAGCATGATGTGTCGTTCGACGAGCTGCTGGTGGGCTCCGACATCATCTCGATTCACACGCCGCTGTCCGACGGCACGCGGCATCTCATCGATCGCAAGGCGCTGGTGCGCATGAAACGGTCCGCGTATCTCATCAACACCTCGCGCGGGCCCGTCGTGGACGAGGAAGCGCTCGCCTGGGCGCTCGACCAGGGCCTGCTGGCAGGCGCCGCCCTCGACGTGTACGAACGCGAGCCAGACGTTCATAGCGCGCTCCTCACTCATGAAAACGTGGTGCTGGCGCCGCACCTCGGCAGCGCGACGCGCGAAACCCGCACTGCGATGGCGGATCTCGCGGTCAGGAACGTCGTCGAAGTGCTCGCGGGCAGGCCCCCGGTGACCCCCGTCTCATGACGCGCGCGCGAACGCCCGTCGCCGTCCTGCGGTCACACCTGGAGCCGGGCTCGCCGCCGCACGTGCGCGCGGTCATGAAGAAGCTCGCTCGCGCGATCGAGAACCTCGAGGAGCCGGCGGTCGAGAAGATCGCCGAGGAAGAGCAGGAGAACCCGTTCCATGTGCTGATTTCGACGATGCTGTCGGCGCAGACGAGGGATGAGGTCACTTACGCGGCGTCGACACGCTTGTTCAAGCGGGCGCGCACGCCGAAATCGATGGCCGCGCTGTCGACGAAAGAGATCGAGAAGCTGATTTATCCCGTGAGCTTTTACCGGAACAAGGCGGTGTACGTGAAAGAGACGTGCCGCCAGCTGCTCGCGCGTTACGGCGGGACAGTTCCGGACACGATGGAGGAGATGCTGACGCTTCCTGGCGTCGGCCGGAAGACGGCGAATCTCGTGCTGATTCTCGCGCACGCGAGCCGCGAGAACATCTGCGTCGACACGCACGTGCACCGCATCTCCAACCGGCTCGGATGGGTGCGCACGAAAACGCCGGAACAAACGGAACACGCGCTGTATCGTGTGACGCCGAAGAAGTGGTGGCCGAGCGTGAACCTCTATCTCGTCACGTGGGGCCAGAACGTGTGCCGGCCGGTGTATCCGCGCTGTCCCGCTTGCGTGCTGGCCGACATCTGCCCGAAGATCGGCGTTACAAAGGTGGGAAGGTCATGAAGGTGCTGGGTGCGTTGGTGTTCGGGGCCTGGGCGCTGGTTGCGGGTCTGGGCTTGCCCTCCGAAGCGCAGAGCGCGAAGGAGGGGAATCCTGTCGTCGTGTTCGACACCGTCAAAGGCGTGATCGAGATCGAGCTGTTCGCGAAGGACACCCCGAAGTCGACGGCGCAGGTCGTGCGGCTGGTGCGCGAGAACTTCTACCGCGGCCAGCGTTTCCACCGCGCGGAAGCCAGCCTCGTGCAGACCGGCGATCCCAACTCGCGCACGTTCACGAAGCAGAACCTGTGGGGCAGCGGCGGCAGCGGGCGGCCGATTGGCGTGGCCGAAATCGTGAAAGCGCATCGCCACATCCGCGGGGCCGTCGCCCTCGCCCATTCCGGCAACGCCTCGCGTGCCGACAGCCAGTTCTACATCATGCGGCGCGCGAGCCCGTCGCTCGACGGCAAGCATGCCGTCATCGGCCGCGTGATTGCCGGCATGGACGTGGTCGACAAGCTCGAACGCGGCGACTTGATCAGGAAGGTTTCCGTCAAAGGGGGAGCCCCGCAACCCTGACGATGCCCGAGAGCTCGGGGTAGCGGTCGATCATCGCTTCGGGGTACTCGCCGGGCAGCGGCTGGCCGAGGTCGGCCTTGATGATGGCGGCGTTGGTCACCGCCTTGGCCGAGAAATGATTGTTCATGTACACGAACACCTTGCGGCCCGACTTCGCCGCCTCCTGCGCGGTTTCCACGAACGGCGCCAGTTCCTCCCGCGAATACAGATAGTTGTACCGGTCCTCGGACGTCTCGTGGCGCCACCAGTTCGCGGCGTTGCGCCCGTGCAGACGCAGGTACGCCGGCCGCGCCGGATCGGCGCCCGTGACCAGCGCCGGATTCAACGAGATGGAGGACTCGAAGCGCGGCTCGTCGATGAGCACCAGGCCCGCGCGGTGGCGCGCGAGAATCGCGTCGATATCGGCCGACGCGTCGCTCCAGCTGCGGTGCCGCAGCTCCACCGCCATCGAATAGTCGCGGAACGTCTCGAGCAGCCAGTCGACGTATTCGCGGCCGGCGGCATCGTCCTGGAACGAGGGCGGAAACTGGGCGAGGAGAACGCCGAGCTTGCGCGCCGCGGCGATCGGATCGAGCATCGCCTTGAACTCGTCGATGTCCTTGCCGCCGAGATCCCACGGATCGAGCCCGGTCTTCTTCAGATAGAGCTCGGGGTGGGTGAACTTCTGAAAGAGCTTGATCGAGAAGAGGAAGTCCGCCGGCGTGCGGCGCGCCCATGACAGCGCCGTCTGCGGCGACTGCACGCGATAGAAGGTGGAGTTCACTTCGACGGTGTCGAAGCGATCGGCGTAGTACGCCAGATCGTCTTTTGTGCCCGGCGGGTAAAAAACGCCCTTCCACGTGCCCTTGCCGGATGGATAGCTCCATCCGGATGTGCCCACACGGATCATGTTGCGGCAGCGCAGGGCTTCAGCCCTGCGTGTACCTTTCCTTGTCGAACCCGAAAACCACTTTCGACCCCTTGATGAAGATGGGCCGCCGGATCAGGTTCGGATTCTCCAGCATCATGTCGATGGCTTCCTTCTTGGATTTCGGCAGCGGCCGCTCCTTGAAAACCGGGCTGCGAAGGCTGACGAAGTCGAGGAAGCGCTCCGCGTCGATGTGCTGCTCGAGAAACGCCCGGCTGGGCGGTTCCTTGTTGATGTCGATCTGCTCGACCTCAATCCCCTGCGTGTCCAGAAAACTTCTGGCATTCTTGCAGGTCGTTCACGTCGGTTTCGTATAGAACGTCGGCTTGGCCATGGCTGTATTCTAAGGGGTAGGCCGTGCTGACCATCAACGAGATCTTCCACTCCATCCAGGGAGAATCGACACACGCGGGGCGCCCGTGCGTCTTCGTGCGCCTCACGGCGTGCGATCTGCGCTGCTCGTGGTGCGACACGCCCTACGCCTTCACCGAGGGGCGGAAGATGTCGCTGGAAGACGTCGTGGCCGATGTCGAGGCTCGCGGCGAAAAGCTCGTCGAGATCACCGGCGGCGAGCCGCTCCTGCAGAAAGACGTCTATCCGCTGATGCAGGCGCTGCTCGACCGCGGCCATGAAGTGCTGCTCGAAACGGGCGGCCACGTGCCGCTGACGCAGGTGCCGGCCGGCGTGAAGAAGATCGTCGACGTGAAGTGCCCCGGCAGCGGGGAGGCCGATCGCAACCACTGGGACAACCTGCGGCTCGCCGGCGCCGATGACGAGGTGAAGTTCGTCATCAAGGACCGCGCCGACTACGAGTACGCGCGGCAGGCCGTCGCGGATCACGACCTGATCGGCCGCGTGCGCGCCGTGCACTTCTCGCCGGTGCACGGCGTGCTCGAGCCGCGGCAGCTCGCCGAATGGGTGCTCGCCGATCGCCTGCCCGTGCGCGTGCAGCTGCAGCTGCACAAGTACATCTGGTCGCCCACGACGCGAGGGGTCTAGAACGTGGATTTGGTGATCTCGTGATCTGGCGATCTGGTGATCTGCTATGCGGGCGGTAGTGCTGCTGTCGGGCGGGCTCGACTCGGCGACCGCGGCCGCGATGGCCAGGGCGCAGGGGTGGGCCATTGACGCGCTCACCATTCGCTACGGGCAGATCCACGCCATCGAGATCGACGCGGCGCGCCGCGTGGCGAAGGCGCTCGGGGTGGGCCGTCACGTCGAGCTCGACATCGATCTCATGGCCTTCGGCGGATCGACGCTGGTAGGCGACGGGGCCATCCCGAAAGGCCGCGACCTCGAATCCGCCGGCATTCCGTCCACCTACGTGCCCGCGCGCAACACCGTGTTCCTGTCGCTGGCGCTCGCGTTTGCGGAAACCTGCGGCGCCGACCGCATTGCCATCGGCGTCAACGCCATCGACTATTCCGGATACCCAGACTGCCGGCCCGAGTATCTCGAGGCGTTCGAGCGGCTTGCGCGCCTCGCCACCCGCGCGGGCGTCGACGGCGGGCGCGACATTCGCATCTATGCGCCGCTGGCCACCATGAGCAAGGCCGACATCATCCGCGAGGGCACGAGGCTTGGCGTCGACTACGCGCTGACGCACAGCTGCTATGACCCGCGTCCTGACGGCGGTCCCTGCGGCGAGTGCGACAGCTGCCGGTTGAGGCGGCGAGGCTTTGAAGAAGCCGGCCTCGCGGATCCACTGGAAACCGGAAACTGGAAAAGGGAAATCTGGAAGACCGATGCCGACTGAGCGCTTGTACTACGATGACAGCACGCTGACCGAGTTCGACGCAACGGTCACCGGCGTGCGCGAGCATGACGGCCGCACCGCCGTGACGCTCGATCGCACCGCCTTCTATCCCACGTCGGGCGGGCAGCCGTTCGACACCGGCAGGCTCGGCAACGCCGCCGTAGTCGACGTCGTGGATGACGAGGCCACCGGCGACATCCTGCACATCGTCGATACCGCGCTCGCGCAGGGCGCGGCGGTGAAGGGCACGATCGACCGGTCGCGCCGCCTCGATCACATGCAGCAGCATACGGGGCAGCACATCCTGTCGGCCGCGTTCGAGAAGTTGCATCAGGCGCGCACCGTCAGCTTTCATCTCGGCGCCGAGACCTCAACGATCGATCTCGACAGGGAAGTCGGCGCCGCCGCAGTCGCGGCGGCCGAGCGCCTGGCCAATGACGTGGTCTGGGCTGACCGCGCCATCGACATCCGCTACGCCAGCGAGGATGAAGCGGCGCTGCTGCCGCTGCGGAAGGAACCGAAGCGCACCGGGCGGCTGCGGCTGATCGAGGTGCCCGACTGCGATCTCTCGGCCTGCGGGGGCACGCACGTGCCGCGCACCGGCATGATCGGCATGATCGCGGTCGCCGGCACCGAGCGGTTCAAGGGCGGCCTGCGCGTGTCGTTCGTCTGCGGCGGCCGCGCGCTCGCGCGCTTCGGCCGCATGCGCGCCACGCTCGAAGACGCCGTCAAGCGGATCTCGGTACATCCCGACGAGGTGCCGGCTGCCATCGGCCGCCTGCAGGACGAGCTCAAGTCGCAACGGCAGGTCCTGCGCGCGCAGCAGGACAAGCTCGCCGTTTCCGAGGCCGAGGCCCTTCGCGCCGCCGCCGAAATTGCCAACGGTGTCGCGCTCGTCGTCGCCTATGTCGCCGGCTGGGACAGCCAGGGCCTCAAAGTGCTGGCATCGACGCTCACCTCCGGCCCCGGTGTCGTCGCGGGCCTGGTCGGCGACGGCTCGCCGGCGCCCGTCGTCATCGCGCGATCCGCGGATGGACGCGTCGACTGCGGCGGCGTGCTGCGGGGGCTGCTCGACGAGCTTGGAGGGAAGGGCGGCGGAAAGCCGGGAATGGCGCAGGGCGCGGTCAGTGCCGAAGCGGCGCCGGTGCGCGCGGAGCTGCGGACGCGGCTTCTTGCAGCACTCGCTTGAGCGCGCCTTCGGCAATCGCGTCGACTTCCGATGACGGCCGCAGGAAGTTGTTCGCGATGATGGAGAAGATATAACGCTCGCCCGACGGCGCGGTCAGGAACCCTGACAGCGCGCGCGCATTCGCAATCGTCCCGGTCTTGGCCTGCACCGCGCGCTGCAGTTCGGTGCCAATCATGCGGCGATCGAGCGTGCCGTCATGCCCCGCGACAGGCAGCGCGGCCAGAAACCATCCGCGGTGCCGCTCATCCTCGTACATGCGGCGCAGGATCTTCGTGACCATCCACGCGTTGATCTCGTTGTAGCGCGACAGCCCCGACCCGTCGAACAGCGCGTACGTGTCCCGCGGGATGCCCCATGTCTCGAGCACGTCGCGCACGACGGCGCGGCCGGTCGCCAGTGATCCGGGGCGCCCGGTGGTGCGGCCCATCGCCTTCAGGAACGTCTCGCCGTACATGTTCTGGCTGACTTTCATGAAGTAGGCGCCAAGCTCCGAGAGCGGCGCCGATCCGTGGGACGCGATGAGCCGCGCGTTCGCGGCGGGCGCGTAATCCTCGAGCTCGTCGATGTCGGCCGCGGGACCGGTGACGCGGACGCCTTCGCCGGCGAGCGCCTCGCGCAACGCGTTCACGAAGAACAGCGTCGGGTTGTCCACGGAGGTCGTGCGAATCGGAGGCTTGCCGCCGAGCGGCACCGTGCCCGACACCCGCAGTGCGCGCTGGCCCGGCAGCCGGCTCAAATCGACGTTGCCATTGCTGCTGTCCGCCGCGCCCGTGGTGACGGTGGACTGGATGTCGAGGCCGTGTCCCGACGGTGTGGCCACGAGCGTCGCCGGATCGCCCACTTTCGCGCCGGGCGTGAGCCGCAGCACGACGACGCCTTCGTTGTACTGCAGCGCGCTCACCGGCGCCGCATAACCGTACGCGAGATAATCCCACGCCCACCCCGCGCCGAGCATCTCATCGTCGAACGCATTGTCGTCGCCGATGAGGCGGCCGGTGACGCGCGTGATGCCGGCCGCGCGCAGCGTCTCCGCCCATTCACGAAACACCTCGGGCGCCTTGTCGAAGTCGTGCGCGCCGATGCTGGGATCGCCGCCGCCGATTACCCGCAGGTCGCCGTGCAGCACGCCGTCGCGCACCTCACCCTCGGCCACCAGCCGCGTCTCGAAACGGTGATCCCACCCCAGCGTTTCCGCGGTGGCGGCCATCGTCACGATCTTCATGTTGGACGCGGGCATGACGAGCGAGCGCGGATTGCGCTCGTACAGCACGTGCCCGTCGCGCAGCCGCTCGATCCTGACGCTCCAGTGCGCCGTGTCGAACGGCGCCTTCGTGAAGAGCGCATCGAGGTCTGCCGCGAGCTTGCCAGGTTGTGCAACCGTCAGCGCAAGAGCGACGACGGCAGTGGCGAGACGCACGTTATTGATCCTTCTTGCGGAAGTCGTCCGGCGTCTTCTTCAACTCGTCGGCGAGCGACGCGTCGATCGTGAACACGAGGTTGCGGCCGGGATCGCGCGCATAGACGCTGCCTTCGGCAGCGGGTCCGCCGACTTCCAGCACGGCGCGCGTCGGCCCGGCGGTGATGGCCACCGACGCGGACGGCTTCGCGAGCCCTGTCTCCACGCCCTCAGGCGCCTCGACGATGCTGAGCATGCGGGCGGTGGCGAGGCGGCCGACCAGCGCGTCGACCGCGGCATCATCAGCCGGCGCGTCGGACGGCGCGGTCATCTTCCATGTGCCGTTCGCGCGCGCGAGCGTGATGGTACCCGACGGCGCCGTCAGCGTGATGGAGCCGATGGCGTCGCGATCGAACGTGAGCACGCTCTTGTCGCGCAGGTCGAGCCGCGACTTGTTGAAGGTGTCCTCGAGGTACGCGCCGACGAGCACCACGCGCGGTGAATCGGCGAGCTTCGCGTACAGGTCGCCGCCCATCGGCGTCTTCGATCCGAAGAGCACGGTGCGCTCGGCGCCGGAGGCGTCCTTGAACGACGCGGTGATGCGCGGCTTGTCGAGGCCGAATTCCGCCAGTGACGGCGGCTGCTCGTCGACCACGCGGTTCGATTCGAGCGTGGCGAGGCCGTTGGTGATGTTGCTCACCTCCGTCTCGTCGACCACTGCGCCCGGCGCTTCCACGAGCGTCCAGCGGCTGCCTTCGCGGCGCAGCGTGCTCTGCTCGCCCGCGTCGTTGGTGATCGCCACTTCCTGAATCTGCGCGGGTTCGACGGTGAAGAGCTTCTCGCGCGGCGCTTCCGACTCCGCGTCCGGATTGCGCGCCATCTCCACGAACCAGACGTAGCCGCCGATGGCGGCGGCTACGGCCAGGAGCAGCAGGAACGAGCGTCCGCGATTGGCCACGCTAGCGCCTCCGCCACCAGGTGCGCAGGCCGGCGGCAAACAGCAGGCCCGGAATCACGAACAGGGCGAGCAGCCGCACGCGCGACAGCTGATCCTCGGTCATGGTGAGTCGGCGGTCGTCCGGCGCCTTCGGGCGAATCGCAATCAGGTTTTCCTGCAGCGCCAGCCAGCTGGTGACGTTGAGGAAGAGGTCGCGGTTGCCCTGGAAGCCGACGAGCCAGTTGGCGGCGAAATCCGAGTCGCCGATCACGGCCAGGCGCGCTTCCGGCTTCGGTGCGTCCTCCGCCGGCGCGGTGCCGGGCGCCGCGGGCGGCGCCGCGGGCGTTTCCGCCGCCGCCGACACGGCCGCGCCGAGCGCCACCGGGCCCGGGATGTCGCCGGCTTCGGGGTTGCGCGCCACCTGGCCGGTGCTGAGCAGGCCGCTCACGTCGCTTTCGGCCCAGCTGTTCGGGCCGGTTTCCACGAACACCTGCGCATTGCGGCCGTTGGCGCCGCCGTCGACCGGGCGCACCGAGCGCGCCACGCTGTAGGCGGTCATCCGATCGAACCGATCAGTAATCGGATGCGCCGGATAGCTGAGCGCGATCGGCACCTCGGGGCCGGCGTTGAAGGCGCGGCCCACGCCGCTCACGTCGACCACCACGTTCGTGCCGACGTCGACACCCCATTCGCGCGCGAACGCCAGCAGATTGGTGAGCGGCCTCGCATCAGCGGTGGCGGGCGGGTCGATGAGCAGCAGCACGTGGCCGCCGCGCCGCAGATACGCCTGCAGCGCGTCGATTTCGGCGGGCAGGTAGTCGGCGTCGGGCCCGGCGATGACCACGACGTCGGCGTCGAGCGGCACGTTCGGATCCTGCGCGAGCGCCAGCCGCTCCACCAGGAAGTTCGAGGACTTGAGCTGCTCGGCGACAGCGGCATAGCCATCGCGATCGGAGCCCGTGGTGTCGCGCTCGCCGTGGCCGTGCACGAAGTAGATCTTCGGCTGGCGGCCCGACGTGACCTTGATGAGCGCGTTGGTCAGCTGCTGCTCGTCGGTCGACGTGACGTTTTCGGTGCGCCCGCCGTACTCGAACTGGATCGTGCCCGGCTGCGCCACTTCGTAACGCTGCGCCACGGTCGGCTGCTTCACCATGTCGATGTACTCGACGACAAACTGCTTCGTCTCGTACTCGTATTCGCTGAGCACGTCACGGAAGCGCGACGAGCCGACCTGGTCGTCGAAGAACACGCGCACGTGCACCGGCTGCGACAGGTCGCCGAGCACCTTCTTCGTCTGCTCCGACAGCGAGTACTGCTGGTTGGCCGTCAGGTCCCAGCGCTTGTTCTGGCGCGTCGAGATCCAGTTGACCGCAATGAGAATGCCGAGCACCAGCAGCACGCTGCCGATCGCCAGCGAACCGTATTGCACGTTGCGCTGCGAAAAGGAGCGGACGATGTCGCGCCACTGGCTGAGCAGGTAGAGCAGCGTGGCGACGAGGCCGCCGATGGCGAGGTAGTTGATCAGCTGCTGCCGCTCGGGCGCGAGAAACCGCAGCGCCACCGCCGCGAGCACGAGTGCGACACCGAGCCAGCCGATGAGTCCAAGGATGCGTTTCAACACTGGCTTAACCCCTCCACCGTTCGCTGTCCACCGACTTGGCGGTGAGGAAGAGCCCGAACGTGATGAAGCTCGCGTAGTAGACGAGATGCTTCGTGTCGATGATGCCCTTCGCGAAGTCGTCGAAATGCTCGGTCACCGACAGGTAGGTGAGCACCGTCTGCATGCGCGGGCCCGACGCCTCGCCGAGCCACGAAATGATCCAGAGCAGCAGGAACACGCCGAACGTGGCGGTGCCGGCGACGATCTGGTTCTTCGTGAGATTGGAAATGAGCAGGCCGACCGAGATGAAGCTGCCGCCCATCAGCAGCAGCCCCAGATAGCCGGCCGCGACCGGCCGCCAGTCCGGGTTGCCGAACCAGAAGAGGATGGCCATATAGAGCAGCGTCACCGCCAGCATCGCGACATACAGCCCCATGGCGCCCAGGAACTTGCCGAGGATGATCTGGAAGTCGGTGATGGGCGACGTGAGCAGCAGCTCGATGGTGCCCGAGCGCTTCTCTTCCGAGTAGGTGCGCATCGTGATCATCGGGATCACGAACAGCAGCACGACGCTCGCGTTGCCGAACAGCGGCCGCACGAGGCTCATGTTGACGTTCATGTTGCCGCCGCCAAAGCCCATCATCTGCATGCTCTGGCGCATGAACTCGCCGAGATACGCGTAGAAGAAGATGCCGAACAGCAGCGCGAAGAAGCCCATAATCACGTAGCCGATCGGCGACGCGAAATAGCCCCGCAGCTCCTTGCCGGCGATTGCCAGGATGTTACGCATTGGGGTCTCCGGGTTCGAGGGGTTCGACAGGTGCGTCGTCACCGGTTGTCTGCTTCACCTCGTCGGTGGTCAGCTGCAGGAAGATATCTTCCAGGCTGATGCGCATCGGGCGCAGTTCCAGCAGGCCCCAGCCGCTGCCGACGACTTCGCGCGCGAGGTCGCGGCGCACGTCCTGGCTGCCCGTGACGTCAATCTCGTAGCCCACCGCGCTGTCGTGCCGATCGACCGCCGTGACCTTCGTGACGCCGGGCACGCGCGACAGGGTGGCGGCCGCGTCCGCGCCCGCGCCGTCCACCTGCACGTAGAGGCCCGATGATCCGCGCAACTGCGCCGTCAGGTTTGCCGGCGTGTCCACCGCCACCACGCGTCCCTTGTTGATGATGACGACCCGCTGGCAGGTTTGTGAGACTTCCGGAAGGATGTGCGTGCTCAGGATGATCGTGTGATCGCCGGCGAGGCTGCGAATCAGATCGCGCGTCTCGATGATCTGCTTCGGGTCGAGCCCTGCCGTGGGCTCGTCGAGGATCAGCACCTCGGGATTGTGGATGATCGCCTGGGCCAGGCCCACGCGCTGGCGATAGCCCTTCGACAGCTTGGCGCAGTGGCGCCCCGCCATGTCGGCCACCCACGTGCGCTTCATCACCTCGTCGACACGCGCCTTGCGCTCGCCCGCGGGCACGCCTTTGATGCGCGCCACGAAGTCGAGATACTCCTTCACCGTCATTTCCGGATAGAGCGGCGGCGTCTCGGGCAGATAGCCGGTGCGGCGCTTCGCTTCGATCGGCTGATCGAACACGTCATAGCCCGCGACGATCGCGCGGCCTTCGGTGGCCGGCATATAGCCGGTCAGCATCCGCATCGTCGTGGTCTTGCCGGCGCCGTTCGGGCCCAGGAAGCCAAGAATCTCGCCGCGGCCGACCGTGAAGCTGATGTCGTCGACGGCGGTTACCCGTCCGTACCTCTTGGAGAGGTGCTGGACTTCAATCATGGGTACACCCTGGAAGAGAGCACTGTGGACTCCTGTAACTTGTAGACAACAAAGGAGATTACTGACAAACCATGCATGGTAGTCCGTGCGGGCGGTGCGGTCAAGGGCGAGGCGGGCCGGCTGACCTTGACATATATGAACAGCTGCTCATACATTCATAGTTGATATGCCCTCCACGCCTGCCGCGGCGGCTGCCGCCTGCGGACATCTGCACGACACCCGCGAGCTGGCGCGGCTGAAGCGCGCGCTGATGCCGTCGCCCGAGGTGTCGTCGATCGCGGATCTGTTCAAGATGCTGGGCGACGGCACGCGCGTCCGCATTCTCGACACGCTGGCGCAGGGCGAGCGGTGTGTCTGTGACATTGCCGAACTGGTGGGCATGAGCGAGTCGGCCGTCTCGCATCAGCTGCGGCTGCTTCGCGCCACGCGTCTCGTGCGCGTGCGGCGCGTCGGCCGCCAGGCGTTCTACGCGCTCGACGACCATCACATCATCGGCCTGCTGCACGACGCGCGGCGCCACGTTCAGGAGCAGGCATGAGCGAGTGCTGCAGCACGTGCGCCCCGGCGCCGCCGCCGCCGTCGAGGACGGCCGGCCGCGCGCGCACGGCGCTGCTCGCACTCGGCGCGGTCGCGCTCGGCGGCGCCTTCGCCGCTGATTTTCTGTTCGACGCGCCTGCCGCGTCCGCGGCGCTTGCCCTGTTGGCGACGCTTGCCGCCGGCTCGCTCATCGCGCGCCGCGCCGCGCACTCGATTCGCAACCGCGCGCTCGATATTCACGTGCTCATGCTGGCGGCCGTCATCGGCGCGCTTGCGATTGGCGAGTGGACCGAGGGCGCCACGGTCGTGCTGCTCTTTGCGGTGGCACAGTCGCTCGAGAGCCGCAGCATGGATCGCGCGCGGCGCGCCATCCGCGCGCTGATGGAGCTGGCGCCGGTCGAAGCCACGGTCAAGCGCGAGGGCCGGGAAGTGCGCATGGCCGCGGCCGCCGTGCTCCCGCGCGACCTCATCATCGTCCGTCCGGGCGAGCGCATTCCCGTGGACGGGCGCGTGCTGCATGGATCGAGCGACGTGAACCAGGCGCCGGTGACCGGCGAATCCATGCCGGTCGATCGCCAGCCCGGTGAAGACGTCTTCGCCGGCAGCATCAACGGCCGCGGCGCGCTCGAAATCGAGGCGACGCGCGCGGGCAACGACACCACGCTCGCGCGCATCGCGGCGCTGATCGACCGCGCCCAGGCCGAACGCGCGCCGACGCAACGCTTCGTGGATCGCTTCGCGCGCCGCTACACGCCGGCCGTGCTCGTCGTGGCGGCGGCGGTAGCCGTGGTGCCGCCGCTCGCCGGCGCAGGCGCGTTTGCCGACTGGTTCTATCGCGCCCTCGTGCTGCTGGTGGTTGCCTGCCCGTGCGCGCTGGTGATCTCGACGCCTGTATCGGTGGTGTCCGCGCTCGCGGCTGCGGCACGCCGAGGTGTACTGATCAAGGGCGGCGCGCATCTCGAGCGCGCCGGCGGCATCCGGTGCGTGGCGTTCGACAAGACCGGCACCGTGACCAAGGGCCAGGTCATGGTCACCGGGATCCACGCGTTTGCGGGGTCGTCGCAGGACGGCGTGCTGTCGGTGGCGGCATCGCTCGAGTCACGCTCGGAGCATCCGATCGGGCGCGCGATCGTGGCGCACGCCGCGGAGAAGGGTGTCAGCGTCACGCCTGGGCGCGGCTTCCAGGCCCTGCCGGGCCTGGGCGCCGAAGGACACGTCGACGAGTCGCACGCGATTGTCGGCAACCACCGCCTGTTCGAGGAGCGGCAGCTCTGCACCGATGCCCTTCACGCGCAGCTGCACGATGTGGCGTCGCGC
>JAKFEY010000053.1:0-2606 GCA_036675475.1 Vicinamibacterales bacterium | reverse complement strand
GAGGCGCGGAACGCCTCGAAGCCGAAGCGCGCAATGTCGACGCGGGCGGCGACGATCGACATCATCTCGATCGCGCAGCAGGCGAGGCCGAACGTGGCCGGGAACAGGGCGTTGGAGCGCGCCCAGGCGACGGCCTTGTCGAGCGTCGTGGTCATCACGCGCTCCTCGACGTACTTCTCGAGATCCGCGTCGCCGAGATCCCCGCGCAGCATGTCGCGTGCGCGCAGCTGGCGGATACGGAAGTCCTCACTTGACAGATCGGTGCCGGCCGGTGCGATGGCGAGCTTCTCGCGCTTTACCTCCATTCGAGCGCCCCCCTTCTCCAGACATAGACGAACGCGGCCATGAGCAGCGCGATGAAGACGATGATCTCGATGAGCGCGAAGGTCCCGAACGCCTTGAGCTGGATCGCGACCGGATAGAGGAAGATGACCTCGATGTCGAACAGGATGAACAGCATCGCGATGAGGTAGAAGCTGATCCCGAAGCGAAATCCCTGCCGGATCTCGGACGGCAGGCCGCACTCGTAGGGATCGCTCTTGTGCGGAACCGCGCGCCGCGGCCCGAACAGCGTGTTGAGCACGGCAAACGCGATGCCGATGGCCGTTCCGAGGCCGACGAACACGATCGCCGGCAGATAGCTGTTCAGCATCGCCCGTCTTTCTATCAGCTAATCACCGAGGCCTTCTGATACCCCATGGATGAGCGGACCGTCGCTGAGATCGCGGCATGGGCCGTGCTCGCCGCCAACGCGGTCGCGGGGGCGTTCGCCGGCTGGCGCTGGTGGCTCGTCTCGCCGTCCGACGCGGTGTGGCCGCTGCTGCGCGGCGCGCAGGCCGTGGCGGTGGGCCAGGCGCTCGTCGCGGGGGTGCTGTTCGCTGTCGGTTACGAGCCCGACGATGGGCTCTACTGGCTCTACGCGCTGCTGCCCGTGGCGATCGGGCTCATCGCCGAGCAGCTGCGGATCGCGTCGGCCGAGCAGGTGCTCGAGAACCGCGATCTGCCCGACGCGCAGGCGGTCGGGGGGTTGCCCGAGGCCGAGCAGCGCTCGGTCGTGCTGGCGATCGTGCGGCGGGAGGTCGGGGTGATGGCGCTGGCCGCGCTGGTGGTGGCGTTCCTGGCGTTGCGGGCGGCGTTGATTGCTTGAGTCTTGGTCGGGTGCGCTCTCGCGCAGCGAGGGTGCTGCGGCCGGCCCTGCTTGAACTGCATCTTTGAGAGCGTCAGGGGGGTGGGTGTCGGCGTCTCGGCCAGGGCCGGCGGGGGTGTGTCGAATGATCCTCGCCGGCCGAGGCTGATTCGACACACCCCTGCCGGCAGAGGCTCAGCCCAACCGGCGGAAGATCGTGAACGAGTCCTTCCACGCCGGCCTCGTGTTCGCCGAGAACTTCTTCTTCTGATCGGTGTACGTCGTCCACACGCCGTAGCGGGCCCGCGTCGGCAGGGCGCGCATGCGCTTGGAAGTGATCCCGCACGGCCCCTTGGCGACGCCGAGATCGACCGTGCGCCGCGTCTTGCCGCCGAAGCGGAAGTGGATGTAGACGTGCTTGCCGGTCGCGAAGCCGCGCGCCGTGTAGGTCACCTTCGAGATCGGCCGCTTCGGGGAGGGGCTCGTCGTCGAGCCGAAGCGCACGACCTGAAACGGCGTCGTCGCCAGCAGCGGGGCGGCCGGGTTCGACGAGTCCGTGGCGACGAGCAGGAAGGATTCCTTGTTGCGCGTCGGGGAGCTGAAGGGCGGCGGCAGCGTGGTCTTGAGGAACGCGCCCGTCGCCAGGACGCCGGTCGAGCTGAAGACGGTCGGCGTCGGCGCGGCCTTCGTGATCGTCGACAGCGAGACGGAGCCGTTGGGGGTGAAGCCCGCGCCGATGATCGTCATCGTCGCCTGGCCGGCCACGTAGCGCGCGCAGGCGTCCGTCTGAATCGTGGCCGCCCCGGACGGAGCCGCTGCCGTCGCCGCGACGACCGCGCTGACGGGAAGGACGGCGAGAGCACGGCGCAGAACGGTCATGGGACCTCCGATGGTGATGTGTCGCAGCTTCCCCGGTCTAGGAGCGCATGCTAATGCGATTTGCCACAGCCCGAGAGCGCGTTCTCACGCTTCCCACAATTCGCATCGCGCATGCGGGTGGCACCCCGCACGAGGCGCCACCCGCCGGGGCGATCAGGCCGCGGGCGTCGTGCTGAACGTCATGCCGTAGCTGACGGAGACCCGCGTGGGCACGCGACACGTGCGGATCGGGCGGGTGCGGACGCGCTTGCGCTTGCCGGCGCTGTCGGTCCGGAACACCACCCGGCGGATCGTGCCGCAGAACCTGCCCGGGCCGAACGTGCCGTCCTGGCCGCCGTACGCGCCGACGAAGAAGAACGGCGTCCCGCCGGTGGGCCCCTCGGTGATCGCCAGCAGCGTGCCCAGCCGCAGCCCGTTGAGGGCCGCCACGCTGGTCGCGCGAGCGCGGCCGTCGGCGATCGCCAGCGGCGCGGCGGCCGTCTTGGCCTCGGCGACCGCCTTGGCGATCGACGCGTTGTTCTTGCGGTCCGCCGGGGTCGGCTTGACCGTGCCGGTGCCGGTCACGGTGACCGTCGTCGGCGGCAGCGGCGGCGGCGGTGTG
>JAKFEY010000045.1:0-2609 GCA_036675475.1 Vicinamibacterales bacterium | reverse complement strand
GATGCTCGCGGTGACGCTGAAGTTCAGGCCCTCCAGCGTGAAGGGCTGGCCCAGCACCTCGAGCACGCGCCGCGCGCTGGTCTCGGCGCCGCGCGCGTCGAGCTGGCTCAGCAGCAGCACGAATTCGTCGCCCCCCAGGCGCGCCACGGTATCGACCTGGCGCACACAGGTCTTCAGGCGCTCGGCCACTTCGACCAGCACGCGGTCGCCGAACAGATGGCCGAGCGAATCGTTGATGTGCTTGAAGCGGTCGAGGTCGAGGAAAAGCAGTCCGAACGGCGTCTGGTGGCGATGCGACATGGCCAGCGCGAACTCCACCCTCTCGGTCAGCATCACGCGGTTGGGCAGGCCGGTGAGCGCGTCGCTGAAGGCCAGTTCCTCGATGCGCTTGTGCGCCGCGACGGTCTCGGTCAGGTCCTTGAAGAAGCCGACGTGGCGAATGCCCGCGGCGCCGGGCAACTCGCCTGCGTTCGCCTGGGCCGGCATGCGCACGAGCGACACCTGACCGGGCAGCGTGCCGCCGTCCGCGCGCCGGTGCCACAGCTCACCTTCCCACACGCCGCGCTCGGCCAGTCGTTCGGCGATCGGCTCGAACCAGTCGCCAGGTGGCGCATCGCCCGCCGGGCCGGGGTTCGGCATCGAAAGCAGGCGCTCGGTCGGCACACCGAGCAGCGCTTCGCGTTTGGTGCCGGTGATGCGCTCGCAGGCGGCGTTGACGGTGACGATGCAGTGCCTGGCGTCGGTGACGAAGATCGCGTCCTGGCTGGACTCGAACACCTGCGCGGCGAGTTGCAGCCGCGCCGCGCTCGCCAGCGGCTCGGTGATGTCGCGAAACGAGCAAACGCGCCCGATCGGCCGGCCGCGCCCGTATTGCGGCAAGGTCACGCGCTCGAGCACGCGGCCCGAGCGCAGGCGCAGCCGGTCGACGCTGCGCGTGGCCGGCAGCAGGGGTGTCTCGGCCAGCTCGCGCAGGCGCTCGCTGAAGCGGGCCTCGTCCTCGACCTGCCCGCGCATCCAGTCGAGGATGGCGCGGTCGTCGCGCTGCGTGAGCAGCGCATCGGGCAGCGACCACAGCTCGGCGAAGCGCTGATTGCAGCCGCGGATGCCGCCCTGCAGGTCGGTCACCAGCATGCCGTCGTCGGTCGATTCGAGCGTGGCGCGCAGCTCGGCGATCAGGCGCTCGAGTTCGTCCTCGGCGCCGCGCTGCGCGCTCTGATCCCGCAGGCCGAGCACGTAGATCGCCTGACCGGGCCGCACCCACACGCGGTTGACGCGGCGCTCCACCGGCACGAGGCGGCCGTCGGCATGGCGCACGAGGCTGTCGGAGTGGATGTGCCGACCTTCGGGCGGCACACGGCCGGCGGCCATGTCTTCCCAGAAGCATTCGTCTTCCGGCGTGGCGGCGAGCTCGATTACCGCACGGCCGATCAAGGCGTCGCGCTCCACGCCGAACAGCGCGCCCGCCGCCGGGTTCGCCGCGACGATGCGCAGGCCCAGCGGCTCGATCAGGCACACCGCTTCGAGCAGGCTGTCGATCAGCGGTTGCCACACGGGCGGCGGCGAAGTCATGAGATCCCCCATGCGCTGCACGCCCTACCCACGACGGGGAGCGATTTCGCTTGGCGTCGGCTCAGCGCCGTCATGCCGAGTGCTCCCCGTCCGGCACGGTCATGAACGGCTCGCGGGCGCGCTCGAAGAAATAGCAGATGCGCGGCCGCGGCGACAGCCAGTCGAGCGTGGCGCGAGGCAGTTGCTGGGGCTTGAGGCTGCGGCGGATGCCGAGCTCGGGGGCGGCCTCCAGGTCGAGCGGCAAGGCGTCCTCGCGCATCTGGCGGGGCTCATGCACCAGCACCCGGGGCTTGAGCGGCCGGGCGGCATTCACGGTGACCACCATGGCATAGCGATCGTCGGACAACTGCACCACCGAGCCGGGCGGGTACACGCCCATCATGCGGATGAACGCGCCGAACACCGCCGCGTCGAACCGGGCCTTCATCTGGCCGTACATGAAGGCCAGCGCCTCGTGCGGCGTGAGCGCCTGCGCCGGGCTGGAGGGATTGCACAGGTTGTCGTAGCGGTTGACGAGGGCGACGATGCGCGCCGCCGCGCTCATGCGGTCGTTGCCGAGCTTGAGCGGGAAGCCGCTGCCGTCGGCCAGTTCGTGGTGCTGCGCGACGACCAGCAGCGCGCCCGGCGCGAGCAGCATCCTGCGACCGAGGTTCACGCCGTGCGTCACGTGCTCCTGGTAGAAGTGGCGCTCGGGCGCGGACACGCCCGTGGAGAACGAGTCGATCCAGCGCACGCGCTCGGGCAGCTCGAGCTTGCCGATGTCGTGCAGCATCGCCCCCACGCCCAGGTCGAACATCTCGGGCTTGCTCAGGTTCATCTGCTGGCCGAGCAATAGCGAGATCACGGTCACGTTCACGGCATGCATCGAGGCGCGGTCGCCCGCGCCCTCGCCGAGCAGGCGGATCGCCATCTCCGGTGCGCCGAGCACGGTGCCGAGAAAGTCCTTGACCCGGCCTTCGCAATGCTCGCGAGCCGCTTCAGGCTGGCTCAGTGCCAGCTCGAAGCTGCGCCGCACGGCGCGTCCGGCCTCGGCGTACTCG
>JAKFEY010000056.1:0-14589 GCA_036675475.1 Vicinamibacterales bacterium | reverse complement strand
CGGCTGCGGGTTGCGCGCGCGCTCGATGGTTTCCTTCACGGACTCATCGGTGCGACGCTTGGCGGGTTCGTCTTCCACGAACGGCACCTTCACGTGCGGCCCGACGAGCACCACGCCGCCCTTCACCTTCGGCGCGAGGTCCGCGAGAAACTTCGTGAGCTCGGCGTCAGTCGGCTGCGACGGGATCACCATGTGAACCGCCTTGCCCCGCACGGTGCCATTGGTCGACGGCGTCCAGGCGAGCACCTCGAAGACCAGGTTGTCCTTGACGGGCGCGATGATGTGGCCGGCAGCCTTGTCGTTGAGCCAGCCGGGACGGCCGAAATCGAACGGTTCGAGCTTCCCGTTGGTGAAGCCCCAGCGCGTCATTTCGGCAACCGTCCATTCGGCGGCGGCCTTGTGGTTCGGCGACCCGGTCAGGCGCGGGCCGTACACGTCCGTCAGGTGATGCATGGTGCGCAGAATCTGCGAGTTGTCCATGCCCTCCTTGCGGATCTTCGCGTTGATATCGGCGTCAATGCGCTCGGCTTGCTGGGCGGCGGGCGCGGCGACGGCCGCGCCAATCGCCAGCGCCATGATCAGGCGTCGGGTCATGCGGATTGCTCTTTCCTCAAGGGGTTTCGAGTATTGGTGATATAAACTTTGAATGCTCGAAACGTTTTCATCCTGGCCTGCGGTCTGGCAGGCGTTTGCGGCGACGGTGTTCACGTGGGGTCTGACGGCCCTTGGTGCCGGCGCCGTCTTCTTCTTCCGAGACGTTAGCAGAAAAGCCCTCGACATGGCCCTCGGGTTCACCGCGGGCGTGATGATTGCCGCGAGCTTCTGGTCCCTGCTCAATCCCGCCATCGACCTCGCCGAGGAGATGGGCATGGTCAAGTGGGTGCCGCCGCTCGTGGGCTTCCTGGCCGGCGCGTTTTCCATGCGCCTCGTCGACTTCCTCCTGCCGCACGTCCACCTGTTCGGGAAGATGGAGGAAGCCGAAGGCGTCAAGACCTCATGGAGAAGAACGACGCTGCTGGTGCTTGCGATTACCTTGCACAACATTCCCGAGGGGCTGGCCATCGGCGTCGCGTTCGGCGCCGTGGCGGCAGGCTTCGAGTCGGCGACGCTGGCGGCCGCGATCGCGCTGGCCATCGGCATCGGCATTCAGAACTGTCCGGAAGGCACCGCGGTGGCCGTGCCGCTTAGGCGTGAAGGCCTTTCGCGCGCGAAAGCCTGGTGGTACGGCCAGCTGTCGGCCACGGTCGAGCCCGTGGCGGCGGTCATCGGCTGCGTGGCCGTGCTCTGGATGCGCCCCATCCTTCCCTACGCGCTGGCCTTCGCCGCCGGCGCCATGATCTTCGTCGTCGTCGAAGAAGTGATCCCCGAATCGCAGAGCGGCGGCCACGGCGATCTGGCCACGCTCGGCACGATGGTGGGATTTGCGGTCATGATGACCTTGGATGTCGCACTCGGATAACGAAGGCTCCAGACTCCAGGCTCCAGGCTCCCGGTGGGACCCGCAGATGCTCGAAGCGCTGGCGGGGCTCGGCCTTGCGCCGCGCGACGACACGCCCGCCGAGCTGCTGCGCGAGCAGCTGAACGGCCTCTACCGCTTCGAGCTGCGCCGCCTGCGCGACAACCACCGCGCGGGGCGCATCACGAAAGCCGACTATATCCCGCACGTGCTCGAGCTGCGGAAGAAATACTGGATGCTCTCGGTGCGCGTGGACAAGTGGAAGGACGAGGAATCCTCGCTGTGAAGATCGCCCTCATCCAGCAGCACGCAACAGCTGACAAGGCGGACAATCTCGCGCGCGGCCTTGCGGCCCTCGAAGAAGCGGCGCGGGCCGGCGCGCAGGTGGCGGCGTTCGCCGAGCTGGCGTGCGAGCCCTTCTATCCGCAGCGCGTCGCGGATGGTGACGTCCGCGCGCTTGCGGAGAGCGTGCCCGGTCCCGCCACGGACGCGATCGCCGCCGCGGCCCGCCGTCTCGGTCTCGTGATCGTCTTCAACCTGTTCGAGCGCGCCGGCGATGCGACGTACGACTGTTCACCGGTGTTCGACGCCGACGGCACGCTCCTCGGCCGTACGCGGATGATCCACATCACCGACTTCGCCTGCTTTCACGAGCGCGGCTACTATGCGCCGGGCGATACGGGCGCGCCAGTGTATGCGACGCGCGCCGGCCGCATCGGCGTAGCCATCTGCTACGACCGGCATTTCCCCGAGTACATGCGGGCCCTCGCGCTCGGCGGCGCGGATCTCGTGGTCGTGCCGCAGGCAGGCGCAGTGGACGAATGGCCGCAAGGCTTGTTCGAAGGCGAGATGCGCACCGCGGCGCTGCAGAACGGCTACTTCATCGCGCTGTGCAATCGCGTGGGAAGAGAAGAGCGAGTGACCTTCGCGGGCGAGTCCTTCGTGTGCGGCCCGGACGGCGTGATTCGCGCCCGCGCGGGCAAGCTGCGCGATGAGATCCTGATAGCCGACGTCGATCTCGCCGAGAACGACGCCTCGATCGCCCGCCGGCAGTTTCTGCCGGAGCGTCGTCCCGACGTGTATCGCGCAGTTACTGCGCCTTCGGAATGAACACCGAGGTGCGCGAGCGCACCTGCGCGCCGCGTTGGTTGACCTTCACCTGGATCCGATGCACCTGACCGTCGCGTTCCGCAGCCAGAGATTCGACGCCGAGCACGTAGTACGCGCTCGTTTCGCGTAAAAGCCGGCGGATCGCGCGGTCCGGACTCGCCGCCACGGGAATCAGCGCCCCGCCCGCGGATCCCGTGAAGCGATCGAGGCCGCGTTCGAGGATGGCCCCGTTTCGAAACGCGGTCTGGATGCCGCGTCCGGCATTGGCGGCTGAATACGCCGTGAGGAAGTGCTGGTCGAGGAACAGTGAGTAGATGGCCGCGTTCGCTTCCGCGGCCCGCTTCCCGAGCGTGTCGGCTTCGAACGCGATATCGGGACGGCCCCCGATGCGATCGGACGATGAGAAGCCGGCGCTGACCAGCACCAGCGTCTTCCGGCCTGGATACTCCTTTACCGCTTCGACGAGGGATCGAAGACCGGCGATGCTGCGCATGGCCTGGATTTCGAACGCCAAGGCGACGTCTCTTGCAACCTGCTGCAAGGTATTGCTGTGGCAGTCGTGGCCGAGACGCGCGCATTCGCGCTCCCGTACTTCCCTGAGCGTAGCGGCGTCCCCCGCCGTGATGTCGACAGCTTCGGCGAGTGAGACGTTGATGCGCGGCCGCGGCACCTGTAGCTGACCGTTGATTTTCGTGAGCGCGTCGCGGATGGCTTGACGGTCTCGGGTCGGGGCGACACGCACGCCGGGAGTCGGGTAGCCGACCAGGCCCACCTCGTCCTCCGGCGTGACCATCGTCAGCAGACGCTGCACGGCTTCGGCAGCGGCAGGCTCGTTGACCACTTGAAGGCTGGCCTGATCGACGCCAATGATGATCGTTCGAGGCTGGTCCGTACTCACGGGCATGGCCGCTGCCGACTGCGCGCCAGGTGCCTCCGCGGCACTCGTTGACGTCCCGTGCTGCACCATCGACAGAGTGGCCACCGGGCGCCGCTTGCCGTCGATCCAGACCTCGAACGCTTCGGCCGCGAGTCCGTGGAGAGGCTGTCCGTCCCTCCGGAGCACCTGCACGTCGACCATCACCAGCTCCACCCCGGAGCGCAGGGTCGGCCGAGGCTGTTGCGCCTGTGCGGTTTGCAGCGCTACCGCGAGCAGGGCGAGCGCTGCCTTGAACGTCACGCCGGGGATTATCGCAGGTTTTCGCGCTGGCCGCGCCCCGCGCCTATCCCAGCCGGTCGGCTTTCCACCGCAGGCCGGTGGTGAGGATCTTCTGAATCAGCTGCGGATATTTGATGCCCATGCGCTCGGCTGATTCGGCGAAGTCTTCGCCGTACGCGAGCTGCGGGTTCGGGTTGGCCTCGAGCACGTACATGCGGCCCTGTTCATCGAGCCGGATGTCGATGCGCGCGTAGCCGCTCAGCTGCAGCACCTTGAACACGCGCTTCGACAGGTGCTGGATCTTCTCGGACACGCCGGGGTCGAGGTCCTTCGCCTGGTCGGTGGAGATGCCCACCTTCTTCTGGTAGCTCGGGCTCCACTTCACCTTTTCGGTGGCGATGCGATGCGTGCGGTCGCCCATGCGCGAGAAGCTCATCTCCCACACCGGGAACACCTGCAGGCGATCGTTGCCGACGATGCCGCAGTAGAGCTCGCGGCCGTCGATGTACTGCTCGACGATGGCGTCGGTGCCGATGCTGTCGTGGATGAACTGCACGCGCTCGCGCAGCTTGGTCTCGTCTTCGACCACCGACGCCTGCGAGATGCCGATCGACGCCTCCTGCGTCAGCGACTTCACGATCAGCGGAAAGCCCATGCGCCGCGGCAGCCGCGGCTTCTGGCCGACGCGCACCATCGTGAAGTCGGGCACCGGAATGCGGTGATAGTGCAGCAGCTTCTTCGAGAGCGCCTTGTCGCGCGCGAGCAGCATGCCGCGCGGATTGCAGCCCGTGTAGGACAGCTTGAGCAGCTCGAGATACGCGACGAGGTTCTGATCGAACGTGCCGATTTCGTGAAAGGCTTCCAGCAGGTTGAAGGCGATGTGCGGCTCGAACTCCTTGACGGCGCGCCGGATGCCGCCGAGTTCGTCCTTCACCGGCAGCACGAGCACGTCGTGGCGCAGATCGTCCTTCAACGTTTCGAGAACGTCGTACTCCGTTTTCCACTCGACCGCGGCGAGATCGAACCCCGACACGTCGTCGGGCGGCACCATGTAGTCATGCATCAGTGCCAGGACGCGAAGCTTGCGCACGTCTACAGTCTATCGAATGAAGGGATCACCGCGCCAACGATTCGCGAGATAGTCCGGGTCAGGATCGGCGGACGGAAGAATTTCACGAAGAAATGAATCGAACGTCCGCGCGCGATTCCATTCGCGCGGATAGCCAAGCGACACTTCTTCGCAGCGGATGGCGTCGCGCGTCAGCGTCGATCGAAGATGCAGATGCCCCGACACGAGTACCGACGCGCGATAGCGCGTTCCCCAGTCTTCTGTCAGCCGCGTGCCGCACCAGATCGAGAAGCGCGGAATGCGGGGCGGCCGCGCAAGGTCGTAGCGGAGCGGAAAGTGACTCGCGAGGACGGTGGGGCGATCCGCAGGCAGCGCATC
Source organism: Vicinamibacterales bacterium (assembly GCA_036675475.1). Classification (GTDB taxonomy): domain Bacteria; phylum Acidobacteriota; class Vicinamibacteria; order Vicinamibacterales; family SCN-69-37; genus JALYRV01. The sequence goes on along the minus strand of JAKFEY010000056.1, from coordinate 9,420 downwards.
AAGACGCTCGCGCGTGAGCCGGACGCGTGCATGGCACCAGGCGGCGCGAGACGGGAAAGGCTCGGGCGAGAGCAGCCGCTCGTCGGAACACAGCACGCCGCTTTCGCGCGCCCACGCCACCGCGTCCGCTTCCGCCACATCGTCGGGCCTGAAGGAATAGTCGTAGAGCGTGAACACCGGCGCGATGATCGTGCGCCCGTCGCCGGGCCACGTCTCGAAGGGATCTTCCGGCGTCACCACGCCGTGGCTGCGGCACAGGTCGACGAGCGCCTGATAGCGGGCCGCGCCGCGGGATGCGCGCTCGTCCTCCTTTTCCCGCGTCGAGCTCCACAGCTCGTGATTGCCGCAGGTCCAGAACACCTTTGCGAACCGCGGCACCAGCGTCGTCCACGCCAGCTCCATGTGCGCGAACGTTTCGCCCACATCACCGGCGACGATGAGCCAGTCGTCGAGGTGGTCGGACACGCCGGCCAGCGCAAGCCGGTTGGCTTCGTGGCCCAAGTGAAGGTCGCTGACGGCCAGGAGTCTCATGCAGGGCCGTCAGCGGCCATCGCAACTTACCATTTACAATCCGGCGTCTTCAGGCGCGAACGTCCGCAGGCGCAGGCCGACGTCCTCGTCCGGCTGCCGTTCGGCCGCGACCGCCAGCAGGTGCTTCGGCTCGAGCCGCGTGTGCGCGAACATCCATCGCGACTCGTCATCCACGCCGTTGAAGCTGACGTCGCCTGGCCCTTCCGTGCCGATGTCGAACGAGACGTCGCGCAGCGGAAGGGTGAGGCCCGTGCCGCGCGCCTTCACATAGGCTTCCTTCAGCGTCCAGAGCTGCAGAAAGCGCTCGTGCCGCATCAGGTCCGGCATGTCGGCCAGGGCCGCCTGTTCGGCCTCCGAGCAATAACGCTGAATCACGCGGCGATCGATCGGTGGCCGCTCGAGGCGCTCCACGTCGACGCCGATCTGTCCCGCCTCGCCAATCACGCAGGCCACGAGGCCGCCGCTGTGCGAGAGGTTGAAACGCAGCGGCCGGTCGAGCGAGGGGTGCGCGATCTCCGGCCGGCCGTGGCTGTTCTCGACGAAGCGGAAGTCGCCCGGCGCCGTGCCGCAGCGGGCCGACAGCAGGTGCCGCGCCATCACGCGGCCGAGGATGAACTCCCAGCGGTCCGACAGGTGATGAAAGCGGGCGGCGCGCGCGCGCTCGCTGTCGGCCAGCGGCAGCGCCGCGTCTTCGAGCCGCGCGCCGAACGCCCGCACCGTCGCGATGTACACGTCGACGTCCATCGGCTTCACGGTATCATTTCCCCGTGACGACGATCGTGATCTTCCCGGGACAGGGATCGCAGGCAAAGGGCATGGGCGGCGAGCTGTTCGATCGCTTCCCCGACATGACGGAGGTCGCGAGCCGCGTGCTCGGGTACTCCATTAAAGAGTTGTGTGTGGACGACCCGCGCGAGCAGCTCGGCCTCACGCAGTTCACCCAGCCCGCGCTCTTCATCGTCAACGCCCTGATGTACCGCGCCAGGCTGGAAGACGGGGGCGCGCCGCCGGCGTTTGTGGCCGGCCACTCGCTGGGGGAATACAACGCGCTGCTGGCAGCCGGCTGCTTCGACTTTGAAACGGGCGTCACGCTGGTGAAGGAGCGCGGCGCGCTGATGGGCCGCGTGTCGGGCGGCGGCATGTCGGCGGTTATCGGGCTGGAGCCGCAGACCATTCAAACCGTGCTGCACGAAAGCGACGAAGGCCGGCGCGTCGACGTCGCGAACTTCAACAGCTTCGATCAAACCGTGATTGCGGGGCCGAAAGAGGATCTGGCGGCCGTCAAGCCGGCGCTCGAGGCGGCCGGCGCGCGCATGGTGGTGCCGCTCAACGTGAGCGCCCCCTTCCATTCACGCTACATGCGTGACGCGCAGCGCGAGTTCGAAGGCTTCCTGCAGCGGTTTACGTTCAGCGCGCCGTCGATGCCGGTGGTTTCGAACGTGCGCGCGCGTCCGTATGAAGGCGACATGGTGCGGGCGACGCTGGCCGAACAGATCGGCAACTCGGTGCGCTGGCTCGATTCGATGCTGTATCTGATGGAGCAGCCCGAGCCGGCGTTCGAGGAAGTCGGCCCGGGCCAGGTGCTGACGAAGCTGCTGAAGCAGATCCAGAAGCGCCGCGGTAGCGCAGGCCTTTAGGCCTGCGGTCTACGATCCCCTGACGCTGACGGCGCCGTTGGTGGTTTCGATGCTGATGGTCGCGCCGCCGCCGCCGTTGAGCACCCCTTCATAGCGGCGCCGCGTGTTGGACGGCGCGGCCTCGACGTTCAGGCCGTTCACCGAGATGTCGCCGTTGGTGACCCGGGCGAGGATGCGGCCCTTCGCGTCTTTCGGCACCTCCACCGACACTTCGCCGTTGGTGGTTTCCGCTTTCACGCCACCCTCGGCGAGCGAGGCCAGCCGGATGGTGATTTCGCCGTTCGTGGTGCTCGCGTCCACCTGGCCCTTGAGCGCCGTGCCGGCCAGCTTGCCGTTCGTGGCGCTCATCGCGACGCGGCCTTCCCATTCCGCCACGTCGATTTCGCCGTTGGTAGCACTGAGGTTGAGCGCGGTGCCGATCGGCGCCCGCACCTCGTAGTCGACGCGATACTGCATGCCGCCGAAGTTCATGCCGCTGCGCCGGCTCGAAATTTTCACCGAGGCGTCCGACACCGTTTCTTCCATCTTCATGTCGGCCAGCAGCTTCTTGGCGGCCTCATCCGAGCCGGCCTTGGCGATGCGCGTGGCGATGACCTCCACCTCAGGCCCCGTACCGGGGCGCACCGTGATGCGGCCGTTCGTGTTTTCGATGGCCAGCTCGCCGCCGGCCGCAAGCGTGTAGGACTTCTTCCACTCCTCGCGCGCTTCGGCGCGCGGCACGAAGTCCACCTCGCACGCCGCCGACGCCAGCAGGGCCACCATCGCCGCGGCGACATTCAGGGAGAGCAGTCGTCTGGTCATGGGCTATGATACGCGCCGGCCGGGGCAGGGGTTCCGGCCGTTCCCCTGACGATACCCGGGCGTCAGCCCGGGCGTGCTGGAGTGTTCTATGCGACGCGTCATGCGTTGGACCGTTCGAACTGTGCTCGTCGTGGTGGTGCTCGCGATGGGTGCCCTGCTCACCGTCGGCAGGCCGCTGCTCTTCGGCCCGAAGGCCAGACCCGTGACCGACCGCACCTTCGAGGTCACCGAGGCGCGCCTCGCCCGCGGCGAGTATCTCGTCGAAGGCGTGGCCCACTGCTTCCAGTGTCACAGCACCCACGACCTCACCAAGCCCGAGGTGCCCATCGTTGAGGGCATGAAGGGCGCCGGCTGGGTGATGGAGCAGGCCGAGGGCCTCGGCACCATCGTTGCGCCCAACATCACGCCCGACAGAGAAACCGGCATCGGCAACTGGACCGACGATGAGATTGCGCGGGCGATTCGCGAAGGCGTGAGCCGCGACGGATCGGCGCTGTTTCCGATCATGCCGTATGAGAGTTTCGAGCACATGTCGGACGAGGACCTCGCCTCGGTGGTCGTGTACCTGCGAACGATTCCCGCCGTGCGCAACGTGCTGCCGCGCTCGACCCTCGACTTTCCGCTCAGCCGCATCGTCAACACGATGCCGCGGCCGCTCGACGGCCCGGTGGCGGAGCCGCCGGCGGCCGCGCGCGGCGCGTATCTCGTGAAGCTGGCGGAGTGCGAGTCGTGCCACACGCCAGCCGTGCAGGGCACGCCCGTGCCGGGGATGGCGTTCGCGGGCGGCTTCCCGTTCAAGCCGGTGGGATGGACCGGCGATCCGGTGGTCAGCGCGAACATTACGCCTGACGCGTCGGGCATCGCGCACTATGACGAGGCGCTGTTCGATCAGGTGCTGCGCACCGGCAAGCTGCCGGGCCGCCAGCTCAGCGGGATCATGCCGTACGCGCATCTCGCGCGGCTGTCGCCCGAAGACATGAAGGCGATCTTCGCGCACATCAAGTCGCAGGCGCCGGTGCAGCATCGCGTGAGCAATACGGACGAGCCGACCGACTGTCCGCTGTGCGGCATCAGGCACGGACGCGGAAATCTGAATGTCAAAACGAACTAGCGCGTAACTTTTTCTACACCCGTATCGCTTTTCTTCGCGCCGCATTCGTGATCGCGGCTTCACATTCGTAAGGCGATCTGACGCTGAGACACACCAGCGTCAGATCGCCACCCGCATCGGCGACGTCAAAAGACGGAACAAAGTTTGCGAGTAGCGCGCGCGTTCCTCCTTCAGTAACTTCCAAGGGAGCGTGCGTGAGAGGCATCGATCTCGCTATCGATCTGGGTACAGCCAACACCTGCGTCTTTGCCAACGGCTCGGGCGTCGTCGTCAACGAGCCGTCCATCGTCGCGTTCAATACGCAGAAGTCGCAGGTCGAGGCCGTGGGGCATGCCGCCCGCGAGATGCTCGGACGCACGCCGGCGCACATCCGGGCGGTAAGGCCGCTGCGCGACGGGGTGATTGCGGACTTCGACGCCTGCGAGGCCATGCTGCGGCACTTCGTGCGCAAGGCGCTGCCGGGCTTCAAGGCCTGGATGCGGCCGCGCATGGTGATCGGGGTGCCGTCGGAAATCACGCAGGTGGAGCGGCGGGCCGTGCGCGACAGCGCCATGCGCGCGCGCGCGTCGGAAGTGCATCTGGTGGATGAGCCGATCGCGGCCGCCATCGGTGTCGGCATGCCGGTGGGCGAGCCCATCGGCAACATGATTGTAGACATCGGCGGCGGCACCACCGACATCGCCGTCATTTCGCTGTCGGGCGTGGTGTACGCGCGCAGCGTCCGCATCGGCGGCGACGCGATGGACGAGGCCATCATGCTGCACAGCAAGCGCCATCACAAGCTGCTGATTGGCGAGCGTACGGCTGAGGCCGTGAAGCTGCACATCGGATCGGCGATGCCGCTCGACACGCCCGCCATCATGGAAGTGAAGGGCCGCCACGTCACCGAAGGCGTCCCGCGCATCATCGAGATGAGCGACGCCGAAATCCGGGGCGCGCTGGCCGACCCCGTGCGCGGCATCGTGCAGGCCATCCGCGAGGCGCTCGAATGCATTCCGCCCGAGCTCGCGGCCGACATTTACGACAACGGCCTCACGCTCAGCGGCGGCGGCGCCATGCTGCGGCATCTCGACAAGCGCGTGCGCCACGAAACGGGCCTGCCCGTACAGATTGCCGAAGATCCGCTCACGTCCGTCGTCATGGGCGCGGGCCGCATGCTGAACGACACTCGACTGCTCAAACGAATGAGCGCCAACTAAGCCGAAAGCCGGAAGCCGAAACTACAGGAGACTCAACGATGTGGAAGAAGAACGACGCGCCTGTGCCTCAGAACACGCCCGCTCCCCAGCCCGCCCCGCAGCCGGTGCCCGCGGCCGCCGCGCCCGCGCCGACGCCGGTGCCCGCGCCGGCGCCTGAAAAGCCGCGCCCGTCGGCGCCGTCAGCCGCCGTGACGATTGGGGCGTCGGTGGTGATCAAAGGTGAAGTCTCGGCGCGCGAGGACCTGACGATCTCGGGCCGCATCGAGGGCAAGGTCGAAGTGCGCGATCACGTCGTGCGTGTGGGCCGCGAGGCGCAGGTCAACGCGGAGATTTCGGGCCGCGCCGTGCTGGTGGAAGGCACCGTGAAGGGCAACATCACCGCGACCGAGCGGATCGAGCTGCTCGAGCACGGCAGCGTGGAAGGCGACATCTCGGCGCCGAAGGTGGCCATGGCGGAAGGCGCGCAGTTCCGCGGCAAGATCGACATGGCCAAGCGCGGCGACGCCGTCAGGAAGACCGCGTAAGACCCGCTTCGTTGGTCAGCTGATTCCGCACGTCCCACAATTCTGGAAAGTAGCGCACCTCGAGACGCCGGCCGAGTACTTCGACCGGCGTCCCCTGGGTGCCGATGACTTTGCCGCCAATCACGCGCTCGACCAGCCGCAGGTGCAGCGTGCGCCACAGCATGATGCGGCTGTCGATGTCGATCAGCCGCTCGGCCAGCTGAAACAAATCCTCGAACGCCAGCGGCTCGCGGTGGAGCCCCGGAATGTCGACGCCACGCCTGGCCATCAGGGCGAGATACGCCTGATTGAGCTTTGGCCCGCGTTCGTGCAGGTTGCGGAAGCCCGGCGAGTCGAAGCCGCTGCCGTGGCCGAGGCCGTTGCGCACGATGTGATAGTCGGCCGGCGCCAGGTGCTCGAGCATCAGGGTGTTGTCGTTGACGAGATCGAGCGCGTCCGACGTCCGCCGCAGCAGCCGGATCGCCGGCCACACCTCGTCGCGATCCAGGCGGTCGATCGCCGTGTCGATCTCGAAGCAGGCGAGCTTGAGCCAGAGCTCCGACGATTGATGGATGGTCTGGAAGAGCAGCTCGTCGCGGTGCAGTTGCTCCTCGGGCGTCTTCTGCAGCGACAGCAGCTCGTCGGTCCTGAGATAGCGCTCGTAGTCGGTGGCCGCGGATCCGGGCAGCACCGGATGATGAAGATCACCCATCCGTTAAGACTAACTCGATATCATCGGCGGCCCGCAGGCCGCTCTTGACCGCGCCTTCCATGTACCCCTGGCTGTTACGGCTCCGGCCCGTTCTTCGGGGGAAGGGGATTGAGCGTCTCGACCGGCATGATCGTGAGATCGAGCATGCGCCAGTCGAGCGCGCGCGCGCCCTCCGCCGCCTCGCGGAGCCTGGCGACGAGGTCGCGCGCATCGCGCGGGATCACGAAGGCTTCGCCGGTGAAGGCGTGGCCGCCGTCGCGGATGCGCACGTCGGCGTCCTCGACCCATGGCAGGGCCTTGAGATACGTGCGCACGCGCTCGGGCAGGCCCTCGCGCTGCGTGCCGTCGACGACCTTCGGCGTCTCGTCGAGCATGTCGGCCATGACGTCCCGCAGGTTCTTGAAGCCGTCCCACGTGATGTCGGCCGCAATCACGCCGGCGGCAACCGCATCGGCCCACCAGAAGCCGAGACCGACGCCGATGACGCCCACACCGGCGCCGGCGGCCGTCAGCCAGTCGGCTTTGTTCATGTCGGCGTCGACGTGCAGCACGTGATCGTGCAGCGAGCGGGCCAGCGGCAGCTTCAGGCGGCCGAGCAGCACGGGCAGACAGCCCCAGACGAGCACGGCCAGCATCGCCCAGCCAAGCCAGATGTCGCGGCCGAAGATCTCGATCGCGCCGATCGTGGGATGCTCGGCCTTGATCAGCTTCACGATCGATTCGATCAGCAGGATGCTGCCCATCGCGAACAGCGCGACGGCGCCCACGAAAAACGCGACAGAGCTGGCGCGGTGATACCCGTATGGAAATTCCTCGTTCGGCCGGCGCCGCATGATCGGCGTGGCGATGAGGAACGCGATCGGCGGCACGAGGCTGAGCATGTCCTCGATCCACGCCGTGCGCATGGACTGCGACGATCCGGTGACCAGATACATCAGCCCGATCGTGATCAGCAGATAGACGATCGTGATCCACTCGAGCCGTGTGGCGCGGTGGAGGAGCGCTTGACGATCCGGAGGGTGATAGAACGAGGGCAGCGGCCTCATGAGATGGGCGTGCCCCCGGTGCGGCCCGCGATCGCGGGCGCGTGCGCGCGCAGCACGCGCTCGAATTCGAGCAGCAGCCGATTCTCACCGGGCGCGGCCACCGCGACGTGCTTCTTGCCGTCCGCCTTGGCATACGGCCGCGTCATGCCCAGCTTCGGGCCCCACGGATTGTCATCGGTGAAGCCGCCCACGGCGACATCGAGCTCGAATTGTTCGAGCGCCTCGAACAACTCTGATTCCGCGCCGCGCCGCCACTCCACGCGCGCGCCAAGCGACTGCGCAAACGCCGTTACCGCCTCAGCCTCGGGGCCGCCCGCGTCTGTCGTCCACGGCTCGCGAGTCGCGATGCCGGCGCGCAGCACGCCGGTCTGGCGAATGCGCTCGACGCTGTCTTCGGGATCTTTGGGAATGCCGCAGGCGGCGGCGATGGCAGCCAGAAGGAACGCGGCCGCCGCGGATGCTGTCCGACTCCTCACGGTCGAGGTCGATTGCAATTGAAGTGCCCGGCGTCAGCTGTCTGCGACGAGCTCTGCCAGAGACGCCACGTTCAGCGGCGTTTCGGACGGAATCAGGCCCGCCAGCGCGGCGGTGTACCCGAGGACCCGGCCGGGACTCCACCCGCCGGCGCGCAGTTCGCGAATGCCCGTATCGGCGTCCGACTTGCTCACTTTCTGCACCGGCGACTTCATGATGAGTGGATGGTGCAGGAACACCGGCGCCTCGTCGCGTCCGAGCAGGCGCGCGAGTCGAATCTGCCGGCCGGTCGATTCGAGCAGGTCGTCGCCGCGGATGACATGCGTGACGCCCTGCACGAGATCATCGGTCGTGGCAGCGAATTGATACGTCCACAGGCCATGCCGATCGCGCAGCAGCAGATCGCCCGATTGCTCTGACGGCGCCTGGGCCTGCGGTCCGAGCAGCAGATCGTCGAAGTGTTCGACGCCGGGATCGATGCGCACCCGGATGCCGCGATCGGGCGCCTCGCGCAACCCGCGGTCGCGGCACGTGCCGGGATACCGCGTGCCGCCGATCTGGCTGCGCGTGCAGCCGCACGCGTAGATCAGGCCCTTCGCGCGCAAGCCCGCGAGCGCGTCTTCATAAATCTCGCTCCGCTCGCTCTGCCGCACCACCTCGCCGGCCTCGAAGCCGAGCCACTCGAGGTCGTCGAGAATCGCGCGCTCGTATTCCGTCCGGCTGCGTTGCGTGTCGTGATCCTCGATGCGCAGCAGCACGCGCGCGCCCATCGCCTGCGCGACACCCCACACATAAATCGCGTTGAGCACATGCCCGGCATGCAGATACCCGGTTGGCGCCGGCGCGAACCGGGTGGTAGCGCAGGCCTTCAGGCCTGCGATCCCCGCCTTCAGGCCTGCGTCCACCTTCACGCGCCCCGCTGCCCGCGAAATATGCAGCACGCGCTAGAGGATGGTGACGCTGCGCGCGAGAATGCCGTTCGGCGCGACCGTGCCCGTCACGCGCACGCGCACGCCCGGCTTCAGCGCGCCCGTGCCGTTGGCGCTGCCATCGGCCGGCAGCACCACGGTGCGGCCACCGACGATGATGGTGTGGACGGGGAGGGGCGTGGTGGGCGTTTCGATGACGCCTTCGACCAGCGCTTCGGTGCCGCGGATGCGCGACAGTGCGTCGGCCGCCGCCTGCGTGGGCGTCAGCCGCACGTGCAGCGTGATCGTTTCGCCGGCCTGGATCGAGCCCAGCGGCAGGGCGGCGGCGATGCCGTCGCCGGTGAAGCGGAGCTCGAGTGGCCCGGCCGGCACGTTGGCGATGACGAAGTCGCCGAGCCGCGACACATTCGCGGTCACGTCCGCGCCCGCGACGCTGACGAGCACCGGCGGCACCGCGGCGCCCGGCACAATCGTCAT
>JAKFEY010000095.1:0-2656 GCA_036675475.1 Vicinamibacterales bacterium | reverse complement strand
CTTGCCGGTGGAGAGCTTTCACCATCTGCTCGAAACCAGCATTCCGTTCAACCGCTATGTGCTCAACCAGATCAACGAGCGGCTGGGCCAGTTCATCGCGGCGCGCGAGATCGATCGCCTGAACGACCCCGAGACGAGGGTCGCGCGCAGCCTGGCAGCGCTGTTCCACCCCGTGCTGTACCCGGGCGTCGGCACGCTGCTGCGCATCACGCAGCACGAACTGGGCTATCTGGTCGGGCTCTCGCGGCAGAGGGTCAACGAAGCGCTGCGCGCGCTGCAGGCGCAGCAACTCATCCGCGTCGAGTACGGCGGCGTGCGGGTGCTCGACCTGGCCGGCCTGCAGCGGCGCACGCAGCGCGGCGGCTGACGTCCACGCATGGGGCGATCGTCGCGGGGGTGCGACCGCTCGCGCCGGAACACTCCCTCTCCCGCTTGCGGGAGAGGGTCGGGGTGAGGGTACGGGGGCATGCGCGGCCGGGGTCGAACCGGACAGGGCGTTCGACGCTCAGGCGTTGACCACTCCCGACGACACATGCCCCGCCGGCACGTGCGACGCCGCTCCGTCCACATGCGGCTTCTGGTCGTCGAAGAAGAAATCGGGCTCGAACTCGCGCAGGAACTCGCCCTTGGCCAGCCCGCCGAGGAACATCGCCTCGTCGATCTCGATGTCCCATTCCATCAGCGTGCGGATCGCGCGCTCGTGCGCGGGTGCGCTGCGCGCCGTGACCAGCGCCGTGCGGATGTGCATGTGCTCGGTGCTGGCTTTCTGCAGGCTCTGCAGCGCATGCAGCAGCGGCTTGAACGGCCCCGCCGGCAGCGGGCTGGCGGCGCGCTCGCGCTCGTGGGCCTGGAAGGCATCCAGGCCGCCGGTCTGGAACACCTGCTCGGCTTCGTCGGAGAACAGCACGGCATCGCCGTCGAAGGCGATGCGCACCTCGTCGGGATGCGCCGCCGACGCGCGCACCGAATGCGGCAGCACTCGCGCCGCTGGCACGCCGGCCTGCAGGGCCGAGCGCACGTCGTCGGCATTGGCGCTGAGGAACAGGTGCGCGTGCAGCGGCTTGAGATAGCGCCACGGCGAGGCGCCGCGCGTGAACACGCCGCGCTGCACCGGCAGCCCGTAGTGCTGTGCCGAGCGGAACACGCGCATGCCCGACACCGGATCGTTGCGCGACAGGATCACGACCTCGACCCTCGGCTCGGCGGCCTCGGTATTGAAGGCGAGCAGCTTGTTCACCAGGGAGAAGGCGACGCCGGGCTGCGCCGGCGCGTCGAGCCGGTCGAGCTGCAGCCGCATGTAGGCGCGGTCGTCGCTCGACTCGAAGAGCTTGTTCTCTTCCTCGAAGTCGAACAGCGCGCGCGAGGAGATGGCGACGACGAGCTGACCTGCGAGGGTGACGGGCATGCGGGATGTTATGCCGGCATGCCGCGACTCAGCCGTGCCGGCGTCGCGACCGGGCCCGGGCGATGAGCGCGCCGAGGCCCGCCAGCATCAGGCCCCAGGTCTGCGGTTCGGGCACGGGAGGCAGAGCCACTGCAGCGGGTGCCACGGCAATGAAGCCCGGCCGGGTGAAGTTCTCGCCGTTGAATGCCGCTGCGGTGACGGCGAATGCCGTCTCGGCGCCGACCGCAGCGCCGCCGGCGTAGTACTGAAAGCTCGCGACGATCGTCGGGTCGAAAGCAGTCGGCTTGCTCAGCGTGAGCATGAGCTGGTCGCCCCCCGTGGGATCGAGCAGGGTCGATGCCAAGGACAGGAACGAGCCGGTGCCAAGCGAGCGACGGATGAACTCCAGGCGCGGCCGCCCGGTCGATACGCTCTGGTAGACCTGCAGATCCAGGATGTCGTTGCTGAGCCCGGCGCTCTCGGTGCCGAAATCGGCCAGCCGGATGCCGTAGCTGTCGAGCCCGCGCACGGGGCCGGGCGTCGCGAAGTCGAACAGGCCCGACACCTTGAAGGTGTGATTGATCTTCAGTCCACGCTGTGCCGCCTCCGGCGTGCTTTGCGTGTTCACGTTCAGGTATGCAGCCTGGAACCGTATGCCTTCCGGAATGCCGGTCACCGGGTTGACGGTGCCGACGCCGCGCTGCGTAGGATCGAGCGTGAGCTTGCCGCCGGACTCGGCGCCGCTGAAATCGCCGACGACACGAGCAGGCAAGTAGCCGGGCGTCGTGGAGCCGATGAAGCTCGTGCCGACCGGCGGCGCGAAGCCGTCGTCGAAGCCGTCGAAGAAGAACGCCGCACCATCGCGCGTGTCCTCGAAACTGTCGAGCTGATACGACATGGCACCGGCCTGCGACGCGGCCACAAGCGCCGCGGCGCCGAGTGCCATCCGTACCGTCACTCCGAATCCGTTCATCTTCTTTACTCCGCACCTTGATTGTTTGTCGCGGCGGATTTGACGCGAGAAAACGGCTCGGAGCTGCACCGCCGACCCCGGAGATGAGTGTGCGGAAAGCACGCTTGCCGAGGCGAGAATCCGCGGCGCGGCGGGGTCTGCGGAGACCCGAAGCCGTGGCGACGACAACAACACACGAGGGATCGAACAATGCGCGCATACAAGAAGACCGCGACTGCGGGGGCCCTGGGCCTGACGCTGGTGGCCTGTGGCGGTGGTGGCGGCGGCGGCGACGACGCGCCTGCGAGTTCCCGGGCAGC
>JAKFEY010000054.1:0-2679 GCA_036675475.1 Vicinamibacterales bacterium | reverse complement strand
TTCACAACCACCGGACCGCCGCGATCGACCTCGCCGCGCCGCCGCAGAACCTCACCGAGCAGATCCAGATCTCAGACGACGAGCCGTTCGTCATCCACCCGGGCGAGTTCTGCCTCGGGCGCACGCTGGAGTGGGTCGAGCTGCCCGACGACGTCGTGGCACGAATCGAGGGGAAGTCGAGTCTTGGCCGCCTCGGGCTCATCGTCCACGCCACGGCCGGCTTCGTCGACCCGGGCTGGAAGGGCACGCTGACGCTGGAGATCACGAACCTCACGCGCGTGCCGATCAAGCTGTGGGCGAACAAGCCGATCGCGCAGCTGTCGTTCATGACGCTCGACGCGCCGGCGCTGCGCCCCTACGGCCACCCCGCGCTGGGCAGCCATTACGCCGGCCAGGTCGAGGCCACCGAGAGCCGCTACGAGGGTGGCCCGGGCGCATCGCGCACAGACGAGCCTGTGCGATAGGCTCGCCGCCGCCCATGAGCCTGACTTTGAGCACGATCCTCGCCGCTGCCGAGCACGGTGCCGCAGCCGCCGGCGAGCACGGCGCCGCAGCCGAGGAGCATCACGATGAGACGCCGTTCTTCGTTGCCGGCGCGATCCTCGTCATCTTCTCGATCGCCCTCAGCGTCTTCGGCTTCAAGCGCCCGGACTTCCCCGCCACGGCGAGCGCCGCGCGCGGCGTCATGGCGGTCAGCATCGCTCTCGTCGCAGCAGCGGCGTTCAGCATCGTCTATGTCTCCGCCTGACCCGGACGACGGCTACGCCATCTCCTACAAGGTGCTCGAGCGCGGTACGCCCGTGGTCGATCGCGACGGCGGCGACGTCGGGTCCGTGCGCGAGGTGCTCGAGAACAAGGCCGAGCACATCTTCGACGGGCTCGTGCTCGACACGCCCGGCGGCCAGCGCTTCGTCGACGCGCCCGAGGTGGCGCGCATCGCCGAGCGGCGGGTGACCCTGACGCTCGACGCCGAGGGTGCCGCCGCCCTGCCCGAACGCGACTCCGCCGGCGCCCCGACGTTCCGCGCCAACGCGCGCGGCGGGCGCCTCAGCCGCTTCCTCGGCGGCGGCTGGAAAAGAGAATGATTCCTGCATAGCAGGATTTTCACGGGCCATTCGTGCTTGAAGCCGGTCGCTTGGGTGCATAATCGGTGGCAGATGAGTGATACGAACGACACGAAAGCCGCTACCGCGACCGCTCCTGAGAGCAACGGCGCGGAGGCAGGGAGCGGCGAGGACACGCTGACGGTCGTCGACAACCGCACCGGCCGCAGCTACGAGATTCCGATCGTCGACGGCACGGTGCGCGCCCTCGACTTCCGCGCGATCCGTACGACCGAGGACGACTTCGGCCTCATGACGTACGACCCCGCCTTCATGAACACCGCGGCCTGCCGCTCCTCGATCACGTACCTCGACGGCACGAACGGCGTGCTGGAGTACCGCGGCTACCCGATCGAGCAGCTCGCCGCGAAGTCGACGTACCTCGAGGTGGCCTACCTGCTCGTGTACGGCGAGCTGCCGACGGCCTCCCAGCTCGCCGACTGGCAGCACAAGATCACGATCCACACGTTCGTGCACGAGAACATCAAGGAGTTCATGGGCGGCTTCCGCCATGACGCTCACCCGATGGGGATGCTGCTCGGCGCGACCGGCGCGCTGTCGACGTTCTATCCGGACGCCAACGACATCGACGACGCCGAGAACCGCGACATCCAGACGATCCGGCTCATCTCCAAGATGCCGACGCTGGCGGCGTTCGCCTACCGCCACGTGCAGGGCCAGCCGTACGTCTATCCCGACAACGACCTCGCGTACTCAGGCAACTTCCTGAACATGATGTACAAGATGACCGAGCTGAAGTACGAGCCCGATCCGCGGCTGGAGCGGGCGCTCGACATCCTCTTCATCCTGCACGCCGACCATGAGCAGAACTGCTCGACGAGCGCGGTGCGCTCGATCGGCTCGGCAAAGCCCGACCCGTACTCGGCGGTCGCCGGCGGCATCGCCGCGCTGTACGGCCCGCTGCACGGCGGCGCCAACGAGTCCGTGCTGCGGATGCTGCGGCGCATCAAGCACCGCGACAACATCCCGGACTTCGTCAAGGGCGTGAAGGAGGGCAAGCAGCGCCTGATGGGCTTCGGCCACCGCGTCTACAAGAACTACGACCCGCGGGCGCGGATCATCAAGAAGGCCGCCGAGGACGTCTTTGAGGTCACCGGCCGCAACCCGCTGCTGGACCTCGCCCTGGAGCTCGAGCAGATCGCGCTGGAGGACGAGTACTTCGTCGAGCGCAAGCTGTATCCGAACGTCGACTTCTACTCGGGCCTCATCTACGAGGCGCTGCGCCTGCCGGTGGCGATGTTCCCGGTGATGTTCGCGATCGGGCGCACGAGCGGCTGGATCGCCCAGTGGCGCGAGATGGTCGAGGACAAGGAGCAGAAGATCTCCCGTCCGCGGGAGATCTACACGGGCGAGCGCTCGCGCGACTACGTCGCGATCGACCAGCGCTGAGCGCGGGCCGGACGGCGGCGGGGGCGACGCCCACCCGCCCTGGTGCCGGCGTCGCCGGACCCGAGCGGCGCCGCGCGCCCCGGCCCAGGCGGGTTACCATCGCCCGCCGATGCCGTACACCGTCACGATCCGCGTCGGTCCGAAGGTCCGGCGCTCGCGCCACGCG
>JAKFEY010000012.1:0-15090 GCA_036675475.1 Vicinamibacterales bacterium | reverse complement strand
CTCGACGGCCGCAGCGATCTGTTTTCGTTCGGCGTGACGTTGTACGAGATGGCCACCGGCAAGCCCGCGTTCAGCGGCCGCACGTCGGCGCTGCTGTTCGACGGCATCCTGCACCAGCAGCCGACGCCGCCCTCGCGCGTGGTGCCCGAGACGGCGCCGGAGCTCGAGCACATCATTCTCAAGGCGCTCGAGAAGGATCCGGATCTGCGCTATCAGTCGGCGGCGGAGCTGCGCAGCGATTTGAAACGGCTGCGCCGCGACGCCGACTCGGGACGCAGCCGCGCCGTGGCCGCCGCGCAGTCGAGCGTGACGACGGCCGCGGTACCGGCCGGCGCGTCGATCGCCTCCGCATCGGCGGTATCGGCCGGACGCAGCGGCAGCGCGGTCATCAGCGCCATCAAGCAGCGCCCGCGCGCCGCCGTGGCGGCGTCGCTGGTGCTGGCGATTGCGCTGGCCGCCGGCTTCGTGCTGCTGCCGACCCGCGCCCCGGCGTTGAGCGACAAGGACGAAATCATCATTGCCGACTTCGTCAACACGACGGGCGAGGCGGCCTTCGACGGCACGCTGCGTCAGGCGCTGCTGGTCAACCTGGAACAGTCGCCCTACCTGAAGGTCGTCAGCCAGGACCGCGTCAACGAAGTGCTGCAGTTCATGCAGCGCGAGCCCGGAGAGCGCGTCACGGACGTGGTCGCCCGCGAAATTGCGCGGCGCAGCGGCATCAAGGCTGTGCTCACGGGCAGCATCGCGCAGCTTGGCAGCCGGTTCGTGATCACGCTCGCCGCGATCAACGCGCAAACCGGCGACCGCCTGGCCTCGGCGCAGGCCGAGGCCGGAAGCCGCGACGAGGTGTTGAAGATGCTCGGCGCGGCCGGCACGGATCTGCGGAAGGAGCTCGGGGAGTCCCTGTCGTCGGTGGAACGGTTTGCCGCCCCCATCGAGGAAGCCACCACCGCCTCGTTCGACGCGCTGAAGGCCTACGCGCAAGGCAGTGAGCTGCGCGCGCGGGGGCTGGAAGCGGAATCGCTCGCGTTCTACGAGCGCGCCACCGAGATCGATCCGAATTTCGCCATGGCCTGGGCGCGGCGCAGCGTCGTCCATTACAACCTGGTCGAGTTTGCGGAGTCGATGCGGCTGGCGAAGATCGCCTACGATCTGCGCGACCGCGTGAGCGAGCGCGAGCGCCTGTATATCGTCGCGCGGTATCAGACGATGACCGGCGACAATCCCGGCGCTGTTCGCACCTATGAAATGTGGCGCGCGACGTACCCGCGCGACAGCGCCCCGCGCAACAATCTCGCCCTCCGCTACAGCATGGAGGGGGAGTTCGAGAAGGCCGGCGAGCTCGGCCGCGAGGCGATTGAGGTCGATCCAAGCGCGCCCTTCGCGTTCGCGAACCTGTGCTACTCGTATCTCGGCGTGGGGAAAGTGCCTGAAGCCAAGGCGGTCGCTGACGAGGGCATGCGGAGGTTCCCAGCGTATGCGGGCGCAACGACCTGCCGGCTGACCGTCGCGCATATCGAAGGCGACACGGCACGTGTGGAGCAGATATTGGCGGAGGGCCTCAAAGGACCGGCCGGCCTCCAGTACCTCGCATGGCAGCAGGCCTCGCGGGTGGCGCGCGGACAGGTCCGCCTGGCCACGGAAGGACTCCGCACCGTTGACGCGGAAGCGCGCAGAGCGCAGCGGACCGGCGCACTGACCGAGACGCTGACGACCGCCGCTATCGATACGTTCCTGATCGGGCGCCACGATCTCGCCCGCGACTACGCGAAACGCGCGCTCGAGGCGGCCGGTCCCAACGACGCGCCGTGGCCCATCCCGGGACTTCTGTTTCAGCTGGGCGCGATTGACGACGCCAGGCGCGCGCTCGCCATCGTCAATCGCCTGTTTGGGTCCGACGCGTCGTACTTGGCGGGCGAAAAACGCTTCAACGATGCGTCCGCACTCCTGGCCGCCGGCAACGTTCGCGCGGCGCTCGAGCTGATGCCGGATGCCCCGAAGGAAGAGCGCGCGAACCCGCTCCGGGCCTTGTTCCGCGGCCGTCTGCTGTTTGCCGCGGGGCAGCACAGCGAGGCGGCCGATGCCTTCCGCCGCGTGTATGAATGGCGGCTGTTCCGCGAGCCCACCCCGCTTCCGGCGGTGTCGAAAATCTGGCTCGCCCGCGCGCTCGTGAAAACAGGCGATACGGCCGGCGCCCGCACCGCCTATCAGGACGCCTTCGGCATCTGGAAAGATGCCGACGCCGATTTGCCTTTGCTGGTCGAAGCAAAGAGGGAATACTCAGCGCTCCAATAATCCGGAGGAGGCGTCATGCGCGTAGTCGGCGGCGTTCGTTCGCAACCCTCGGCGTACGTCGGCGACATTCTCGCGCAGGTGCGCGCCAAGAATCCCGCGGAGCCTGACTTCCATCAGGCGGTCGAGGAGGTGCTGGAAAGCCTCGACCTCGCCCTTCAGCGGCGCCCCGAATACATCCGCGCCCGCATCATCGAGCGCCTCGTCGAGCCCGAGCGCGTGGTGATGTTCCGCGTGCCGTGGCAGGACGACGCGGGCGAGGTGCAGATCAATCGCGGCTTCCGCGTGCAGATGAACAGCGCGATCGGCCCGTACAAGGGCGGGCTGCGCTTTCATCCAAGCGTCACGCTTGGCGTGCTCAAGTTTCTCGCGTTCGAGCAGGTGTTCAAGAACTCGCTGACGACGCTGCCGATGGGCGGCGGCAAGGGCGGCGCCGATTTCGATCCGAAGGGGAAGAGCGACGCGGAAGTGATGCGCTTCTGCCAGGCGTTCATGACCGAGCTGGCGCGCCACATCGGCGCCGACACCGACGTGCCGGCCGGCGACATCGGCGTCGGCGGGCGCGAGATTGGCTTTCTCTTCGGGCAGTACAAGCGGCTGCGCAACGAATTCACCGGCGTGCTGACGGGCAAGGCGCTCAACTGGGGCGGGTCGCTGATTCGTCCCGAGGCCACCGGGTATGGCGCCGTGTATTTCGCGGCCGAGATGCTGGCCACGCGCAACGAGACGCTCGACGGCAAGACGTGCCTGGTGTCGGGCAGCGGCAACGTGGCGCAGTACACCATCGAGAAGCTGCTCGATCTCGGGGCGCGCGTGATCACGGCGTCCGACTCCGACGGCTACATCCTCGACGAGGCCGGCTTCGATCGCGCGAAGCTGGCCACGCTGATGGAAGTGAAGAACGTGCGGCGCGGGCGGCTGCGCGACTATGCGGCGGAGGTGAAGGGTGTCACCTACACCGCCGTGAAGGGCGGGACGTCGCACCCGATGTGGGCGCACCGCGCCGCGTGCGCGTTTCCGAGCGCGACGCAGAACGAGCTGTCGGGCGAGGACGCGGCGCAGATGGTGGCCAACGGCGTCATGGCCGTCGCCGAGGGCGCGAACATGCCCTGCACGCTCGACGCCGTGCGCGTATTCGTCGACGCCCGCGTGTTGTACGCGCCGGGCAAGGCGGCCAACGCCGGAGGCGTGGCCACGTCGGGCCTCGAGATGGCGCAGAACAGCGCGCGCCTCTGCTGGACGCGCGAGGAAGTCGACGGCCGGCTTCATGGCATCATGAAAGCCATCCATCGTGCCTGCCGCGAGACCGCGGATGCGTATGGCGCGCCGGGCAACTACGTGCACGGCGCGAACATCGCGGGCTTCCTCAAGGTGGCCGACGCCATGATGGACCAGGGACTGGTGTAACGCAGGCCTGAAGGCCTGCGCTACCGCATCACATGCAGGACCTCACGACCGGATCGATTTCACGCCACCTGCTGCGGACGACGAGCTTCATGCTCGTCACCATGGTCTTTCAGACCTTGTACTTTCTCGTCGATCTCTACTGGATGGGACGGCTGGGCAGCGAAGCGGTGGCCGCCGTCAGCATCGCCGGGAATCTCACGTTCGTCGTGCTCGCCCTGTCGCAGATGCTGGGCGTCGGCACCACGACGCTGGTGTCGCATGCGGTGGGGCAGAGGAATCACGACCGCGCGCGGCTGGTGTTCAACCAGGCGCAGGTGCTGTCGATGGCCGCGGGCGTGGCGTTCGTCGCCGTGGGCATGGCGCTGCGGCGGCCGTACGTCGACGCGCTCGCGGCCGACGCGCTGACGGCCGATCTCGCCTCTGAGTTTCTCGGCTGGTTCATTCCGGCGATGGGGCTGCAGTTCGGCCTGGTCGCGCTGGCGGCGGCGCTGCGCGGCACCGGCAACTTCAAGCCGGGGATGATCGTCGGCACGGTCACCGTCATCCTGAACATGCTGCTGGCGCCGGTGCTGATCTTCGGCTGGGGCACCGGTGTGGTGTTCGGCGTCGCGGGCGCCGCGCTCTCGTCGTTCATCGCGGTGCTCGCCGGCGTCATCTGGCTGGTGGGGTACTTCCTGAAGCCGGGCGCCTATCTGACGTTCGATCGCCACGCGTGGAAGCCCCAGTGGCAGACGTGGGCCGCGATTCTGAAAATCGGGCTGCCCGCCGGCACCGAGTTCGGCCTGATGGCCGTCTATCTCTTCATCGTGTACGTGATCAGCCGGCCGTTCGGCGCGGCGGCGCAGGCGGGCTTCGGCATCGGCCTGCGGCTCGTCCAGGCCGGGTTCATGCCGATCGTCGCGCTCGGGTTTGGTGTGGCGCCGGTGGCGGGGCAGAACTTCGGCGCGCGGAAGCCGGAGCGCGTGCGCCGCGCGTTTCAGGACGCCGCGTGGATGGCCGCCGGTGTGATGGCGGCGTTCGCCGCGTTGTGCCTCACGGTGCCGCGTCCGATGGTGGCGTTCTTCAGCCCCGACCCCGCGGTCATCGCGGTGGGCGAGGAGTACCTGCGCATCCTCGCCTGGAGCTTCGTGGGATCGGGCGTGACGTTCGTGGCCTCGAGCACCTTCCAGGCGCTCGGCAACAGCGTGCCGCCGCTGCTGACGTCCTTCGCGCGCCTGACCCTGGTCGCCATTCCGGCCTTCATGCTGGCCGGCACAGCCGGCTTCGAGCTGCGCTGGGTCTGGTACCTGTCGGCCACGGCCGTCCTGCTGCAGATGGCGCTCAATCTGTATCTGCTGAGGCGTGAGTTCGCACGCAAGCTCACTTTCGCGCCGGCGCCTGCGCCGGCGGTCTGATCAGATTCAGGATCGGCACGATCTGGCGATCCCAGTACGCCCAGTTGTGGGCGCCCGGGGTCTCCCGATACTCGTAGGCGATCTTCCGCTCCTGCAGAATGGCCGCGAGCTCGCGGTTGCCGGGCAGGAACGGATCGGCCGCGCCGCAATCGAGATAGAAGAAGGGCATGGCGCCCGGCGGTGCCCGCCGCGCAAGTTCGAAGACATCGTCCTCTGCCCGGCGGTCGCTGCCCTGGGGGCCGAAGGCCTTCAGGAACCCGGCGCGCAGGCCGTCGGTCCAGCCGTACGTCTCGAGCCGCGTGATGTTGAGCGCGCCGCTCACGCTGGCCGCGATCGCGTACTGCTCCGGATGCTTCAGCCCCATGCGCAGCGCGCCATAGCCGCCCATCGAGAGGCCGGCGATGAAGCGCGACTCGCGCCGCGCCTCGGTGCGAAAGCGCGCGTCGACGTCGGCGATCAGGTCGTGCGCGAGGTAATCCTCCCAGCGTTCATTCGTGCCCGCATGCCAGTTCACATACCAGGAGTTCGCGCCTTCGGGCGTGACGACGATCAGCGCGCGCCCGCCGAGGTGCTGCGCGAGCTTCGTCCGATCGACCCAGTCGGTGTAGTGGCCGTCGAGGCCGTGCAGCAGATACAGGACGGGATAGCGCGCGTCCGACGCCTCGTACCCGGCAGGCAGCAGCACGCGGTACGGCACCGTGCGGCCCAGCGCGGCGCTCGCGAACGTGACGTCGCGGACATCACCCTGCACCGTCAGCAGGGCCGCCAGCAGAATCGAGAGGTGGAGGCGCACGGCGACGCCAGTGTAGCCGGGTACAATCTGTCGCGTGAACCGGCGCGAATTCATGACGACGCTTGGGGCGGCAGTCGTCCCCTGGCCGCAGGTCCGGCGCGGTGCGCCCGGCCCCGGCGAGTTCGTGTTCGCGCGGCTCCGCTACGCCTCGGGCGACTGGGACTACAACCCCAAAGTCGCCGCCAACGTGCTCAACGCCATCGTCGAATACACGAACATCCCGATTTATCCCGAAGAGATCGTGATTACGGCGGACTCGAGCGAGCTGCAGGCCTTTCCGTTTCTCTTCATGACCGGCCACAAGCTGGTACGATTCAGCGCCGCCGAGCGCGACGGCCTGCGCGCCTTCGTCGAGGCGGGCGGCCTGCTGTTTTCCGACGACTGCAATCACGATGTCGACGGGCTCTACGCGAAGTCGTTCGAGTCGGAGATGCTGCGCGTGTTTCCCGGCGGCGGCGCCATGCCGAAGCTGCCGCGGACGCACGGCCTCTACCGATCGTTCTTCCGGTTTCCGGACGGGCCGCCCCAGACCTCGCACGAACTGAACGGGTGGGGCGACGACATGGTGCACGATTACCTGCGCGGGCTCGAGCGGCGCGGGCGCCTTGGCGTGCTGTACAGCAACAAGGACTACGGCTGCGAATGGGACTACGACTGGCGCAACAAACGCTTCCGGCGCGACGACAACACCCGCTTCGCGGTGAACATCGTCGTCTACACGATGGTCGGGTAAGGGCGGGTGAGTGCGGGTGAGGCACAGGTGAGGCAGGTGAGCACGGGGAAGGGGAGAGCCGCGGGTCAGATCGTGCTCGTCCTGGCCGCGATCGCGGCGGTGCCGCTGCTGTGGCGGCCTGTGTTCGCGACGTGGGCGCCCGATGCGGCGCGGGCCACGCCGAGTTATGTGCCGGCGCTCGAACCTGCGCGCGCGCGCGAGCCGTTCGATCCCGTGCCCATCGAGGAACTCCGTGCCGTGCAGCCGGGCATCGTCGTCATCGGCGACTCGATGGCGGGGCGCATCCACAAGCGGCGGCTCGAGGAACTGGCCGGCACCGCGGTGGCGCCCATTCTGCGCAACGCGACCGGCTCCGCGCACTGGTTCCTGATCTTCAAGAACTACGTGATTGCGAGCGGCATCCGCCCGCGCGCCGTGATTGTGTTCTTTCGCGAAACGAATCTCACCGATCCGATGTTCCGTCTCGGCGATCCCTATCGCGTGAACGCCGACTTTCTGGCGCACGATTTCGAGCCGGAGTTGAATGCGGCGGTCGCGTCGCGCACGCAGGGCGCGTGGTTCCGCGTGCACAGCCTCGTCGAACGCGTATATCAGGCGGAGCAGGCGAGGCGCTGGCTCGAGCCTGAGCTGGCCGCATGGCCGGCCCATGTCGTGGCAGGTGACGGCTCCGACGCGCTGGTGGACACGCTCAACACCTCGTTCGCGCTCGATCGCCTCCGTCCGGCGGTCGCCGCCGACATGGCGTCGGTCGCAGGCCAGCCGCTCGACTTCCAGCGCGACGTCAATCGCTCGGTGCTGCCGGCGTTCCTGGCGCTGGCGCGCGAGCACGACATCAAACTGATCTTTGTGCGCGTGCTGCGCCGGCCCGAGAACGGCCGGGCGCCGGCCGAAACGCCGGCGCTGCAGCAGTACATCCGCGAGCTGGACGCCTACCTGAAGGCGAACGGCGCCATCTTCCGCGACGATCGCTATTACCCCGGCATGGCGGCGCTGCCGTATGACGATGGGGATCATATTTCGAGGGTGGCGATGGTGCCGTACACCGAGCTGTTCTTCGAGCAGATGGCGGCGCACCTCCGTTGATTTTCCACAGCCTCGATTTCGTCGCGTTCTTCCTGATTACGTGCAGCGTCTACTGGATGCTGCCGCACAGGGCGCAGAACGTGTTCCTGATTGCGGCCGGCTGCTTCTTCTATGGGTACGTGCATCCGTGGTTTCTGCTGCCGCTGATATTCTCGGCGACCATCGACTACGTCTCGGCGATTCAGATGGAGCGGCGGCCGGCGCGCAAGCGCGCGTTCCTGCTCCTGAGCCTGATTTCGAATCTCGGGCTGCTGGGCTTCTTCAAGTACTTCAATTTCTTTGTCGACAACGTCGCCGCGGCGGCCTCGGCGCTGGCCCTGGATTTCTCACGGCCGGCGCTGCAGATCATCCTGCCGATCGGCATTTCGTTCTACACGTTTCAGGCGCTCAGCTACACCATCGACGTCTATCGCGGAAAGATTCTGGCGCGGCGCAGCTATCTGACGCTGGCGACGTTCGTGACCTTCTTCCCGCCGCTGGTGGCGGGGCCGATCGAGCGCGCGTCGCACCTGATGCCGCAGATCGAGACGCGGCGCCGCTTCGATGCGGTGCTCGCCCGCGACGCGATCTTCCTCATCCTGTGGGGCTACTTCAAGAAGCTGGTGATTGCCGACAACGTCGGCGTGATCGTCAACAAGGTGTTCTCGATCCGCGAGCCCGGCTTCGAGATGCTCTGGGCGGGCGTGTTCGCCTTTGCCATTCAGATCTACGCGGACTTCTCGGCCTACAGCGACATTGCGCGCGGCGTGGCGCGCTGGTTCGGCTTCGAGCTGATTCGCAACTTCGATCACCCGTATCTCGCGCGCGGTCCCGCCGACTTCTGGCACCGCTGGCACATTTCGCTTTCGAGCTGGTTCCGCGACTACGTTTACATTCCGCTCGGCGGCAGCCGCACGGGGCCGGCGCGGCGCGCGTTCAACCTGATTCTGACGTTCCTGCTGTCAGGCCTGTGGCATGGCGCGAGCTGGAACTACGTGCTGTGGGGCCTGTATCACGGCGTGCTCGTGGCGCTGTCGCGCGCGATTGACCCGATCACGCCGCGGACGCCCTCGAAGTTTCATGTCGCGATCGCGCCGCTGCAGATTCTCGGCACGTTTCTGCTGGTGACCTTTGGGTGGCTGCTGTTCCGTGAAACGAACTCGGCGTATCTCTGGCAGTACCTGACGCTGTCGCCGTTCGACAGCACGTCAGCCGAGCGCCAGATGGGCGCGTATCTGTTCGTGCTCGCGGCGATCTATGCCGTGCCGCTCGTGCTGCACATGTGGTGGGACGCCTGGCTGCTGCCGCGCTGGGACGCGGGCAGGGAGGCCCTGCGCCCCAAGAGCACCCGCCGGCTCGCGTTCGAAACGCTCACCGGCGGCGTGCTGTTCGCGCTCCTGCTCGTGTTCCGAAGCCGCACGAGCATGGATTTCATTTACTTCCAGTTCTAGTCTCTTCGAGCTCCTCGGCGTGGCGGCGTTCCGCCGTGACGCCTGACGTGCCCACCTGCATCGAGCCGGGGCGCCCGCTGCGCCCTTCCACCGCCTCGTCGTAGCCCTTGTTCTGCTCGGGCCGGTCCTGCACGTCGGGCGGGAGTTCCTGGCCGCCCAGCGGGCCGCCGTGTTCGTTTTTCTTCTGCTCAGCCATAGAATCACCTCGCGCATGAACAACGCAAAGCTGAAGCCATGGCTGTGGGTCGTCCTGACGATGGCCGCGGCCGGCGCGACCCTCTATCTGATGGGGCGCACGCCGATCTGCCGGTGCGGCGAGGTGAAGCTGTGGCACGGCGTGGTGATGAGCTCGGAGAACTCACAGCACCTCTCCGACTGGTACACGCCGTCGCACGTGATTCACGGCTTCGCGTTCTACGGGTTGTTGTGGCTCGTGGCGCGGCGATGGCCGGTGGGGATGCGTCTCGTGGCGGCGGTGCTGATCGAATCGGGCTGGGAGATCCTCGAGAACACCGACATGGTGATCAACCGGTACCGCGAGCAGACGATTGCGCTCGACTACTACGGCGACAGCGTGCTCAATTCGCTCGCCGACATCGGCGCCATGATCGCCGGCTTCGTGCTGGCGTCGCGCCTGCCGATCTGGCTCACCGTCACGCTGACCGTCGTCATGGAGATCGGCGTCGCGTGGGCCATTCGCGACAACCTGACGCTCAACATCATCATGCTGCTCTGGCCGATGGAGTGGATCAAGGACTGGCAAAGTCGATTGTAAATTGTAAATTGTGATGACAAGACGACTCCCCCATCCGCTCGCGCTGCTCACGTTCGGCATCATCCTCGCCGGTGCGCTTACGCACCTGCTGCCCGCCGGATCGTACGAGCGGCGCGAAGACGCCGCGACGGGCCGCGAGATGGTGGTGCCGGGCACGTATGCGCGCACCGAGGCCAACGCGCTCGGGCCGCTCGCGATCGCGCTCGCCGTGCCGAAAGGCATCATCGACGCCGCCGACGTGCTCGCGGTCGTGTTCCTGGTGGGCGGCGCGTTCGTGGTGGTCGAGAAGACCGGCGCGCTCCACGTCGCGCTTGCCGCGCTGGTCGCGCGCCTGCGCCGGCGCGAGACGCTCGCCATTCCGATTGTGTGCCTGGCGTTTGCCGCCGGCGGCGCGCTGCAGAACCTTCAGGAAGAAATCATCGGCATGACGCCGGTGCTGGTGCTGCTCGCCGCGCGCCTCGGCTTCAATCCCGTCACGGCCGTGGCGATGAGTCTCGGCGCCGCCGCGGTCGGCTCCGCCTTCAGTCCCATCAATCCGTTCCAGGTCGCGATTGCGCAGCAGGCGGCCGGCATCCCGCTGTTCTCGGGCGCGGCGTTCCGCACCATCTTCCTCCTGCTCGCGCTCGCCCTGTGGATCGCGGGGACGATGCGCTACGCCCGGAAATCCATCCCGGTTGATTATTCCCGGTCAGAATCTGAACCGGGAATAATCAACCGGGTTGAATTCGGGCGGACGGCGGCCATCCTCACCCTCGTCGCGCTCGGCTTCGTCGTCTTCGTCGTCGGCCTCGTGCGCGACGAGTGGGGCTTCAACGAGCTGTCGGCGGTGTTTCTGGTGATCGGCATCCTCGCGGGCCTCATCGGCCGGCTCGGCGTGAGCGGCACGGCCGACGCCTACGTCACCGGCTTCCGCGACATGGCCTACGCGGCGCTGCTCATCGGCTTCGCGCGCGCCATCTTTGTCGCGCTCGACGAAGGCCGCATCGTCGACACGATCGTGCACGGCTTGTTCACGCCGCTCGAAGGCTTCCCGCGGCCGCTGGCCGCGCTCGGCATGATGGTGGGGCAGGCCGCGGTGCACGTGCCGGTGCCGAGCGTGAGCGGCCAGGCCGTGCTCACGCTGCCGATCCTCGCGCCGCTGTCGGATCTGCTCGGCATCAGCCGGCAGGTCGCCGTCCTCGCGTATCAGTACGGCGCCGGCCTCTGCGAATTGCTGACGCCGACCAACGGCGCGCTGATGGCCATTCTCGCCGCCGCCGGCGTGCGCTATGAAGAGTGGATGAAGTTCGCGGTAGGAATGTGGCTCGTGCTCACTGGCGTCGGAGCCGTCGCCATTCTGATCGCGATGGCGACGGGGATCTGACGCTCATTCATTGGAAAGTGGAAAGTGGAAAATGGAAATAGCAATGCACATTGTTTATTGGTCCTGATCCGCTTCGGCCGCTGCTCCCGCAACACGCGATTCTCGCGCCGCAGACGGTTGAGCTCAATGGGCTCATCGTCCCCCGCTGCTACAGCGGATTCAGCGTCCCGTCCGCGTTCACGCAGTGGATAGGTCGAGCCCTCATCACCTGCATTCCTTGGTGGTAGTCGTAGACGATTCCAACCAGGTCGAACTTCACCCTCTTGGGTTCATCGGTTAGCCACTCGCGCAGTCGAAACACGGGCCCGCCGCTGATGCCGCCGACCTTCTCGTTAATCTTCTCTTCCTCGTGACCCGGCCAATGCAGGTTGGGGAAGTCGACGTGCATAACGAGATTCTGAGGCGTCACGTCGGTCACGAGCCATGTGAACGTCTGAAAACCGAAACTGAGAGTCATGTCCCCGAACTGCTTGAGTTCGCCCGGATATCCGCCGTACAGCACGAGTTCGCCGGGCTTCAGTGTCGGCGGCGGCCACGGCACCGAGTTCTGGAAGTGGCAGGCGCGGGAGTGCGAACTGACGAAGATTGGCGGCACGTCGAACGTAGCCAGATCGAGATTGTCGCTCCGGTCAATCAGGTACTTCTCCGGAGAGAATGTGTTCCCGTTGAACTGCGCGACTACATCCGGCAGCGCTTCGAGGTCCTTGAGGTATTCCGCGTAGACGTGGTCGGCCGTGATGCCTATGTGACGCTCGCCAGTGTTCACATACACCACAGTGCCGTTGTGCTCGTAGTTAGCCTGTCTTTCGCCCCTACTGCTCCAGAAGAACGGCACACACCGAGCCATCGCGTGGTTGCGCAATCCCGGCAAGTAGCCGGACTTCTCAAGGTCGTCGGCGGCAGCCTTCTGCGCGTCGCTCAGGGGCATAAATCATTGAGCCTGATCCGCTTTGGGACAAGTTGCGTGCAGGTGCGAGCGGGTGCGACACGATTCAGGCGCAAGCCCGATGCGTCATCGGCCACTGTTCATTGCTATTTCCATTTTCCAGTTTCCAATTTCCAGTGCTCTTGCTCTTAGTCGAATGCGGCTCCCACCATGATGTTGCGAATGCGGAGCCAGGGCGAGCCGTGCGAGATCGAGTTGGACTGCGTCGGCTGGCCTTTGGCGTCGCCGCCGGTGCCGCACATCTGCCACTCGTCCTTGCCGGTGAGCGCGTCGAGGTTGGCCCAGAAGTCGGTCGTGATCGCGTTGTAGGTGACGTTTGACACCATGCGCGTCTTCTTGCCGTTCTTGACCTCCCAGAAGCAGTTGCCGCCGAACTGGCCGTTGTAGCGCTGCTGATCGATGGAGTAGCTGCCGCGGCCGTCGATGATGACGCCGTCCTTCGTGTCGGCGATGATTTCCGCCAGCTTCGGCGACCCGGCGGGGCCGGCGTCGACGTGCACGTTCGGCATGCGCAGGAACGGATAGTCGCGCCACGAGCCCGCGTCGGTGCAGCCGCGGCTTTCTTTCTCGCCGATGAAGTGCGCGGTCTCGCGGTTGGTCTGCAGCCCCACGAGGATGCCCTCGCGCACGAGCGGCCACTCCTGCGTCTTCACGCCGTCATCGTCATACCCAACCGTGCCGAGGCCGTTCGGGATGTTGCGATCGGCGGTGACGTTGAACAGCTTCGAGCCGTATTTGAGCTTGCCGAGGTCCGACACCTTCACGAAGCTCGTGCCCGCGTAGTTCGCCTCGTAGCCCAGGATGCGATCGAGCTCGGTGGCGTGGGCGACGATCTCGTGAATGGTCAGCATGGCGTGCGACGGCGACAGGATCAGATCCTTGAGGCCGATGCCCACCGGCTGCGCCGTCGTCATCTCCACCGCTTCGTTGGCGATGCGCTCGGCGTTCTCGAGCAGCTTCGCGCGCTCGACGATTTCCCAGCCGCCCGTCATGTTCTCGGCCGTGTAGGTGCGCGTGCGCACCACGTCGCCGGTGCGCGCCGTCACGCTGAACGAGGGCGAGGTCGCGAAGATCTCCTGCTCGATGTAGGAGCCCTCGCTCGACGCGAAGTACTGCCACTCGAGGCTGCTGTTGGCCGAGACGTTCACGCTCTGCACGCCCTTGACCTTCATCACGGCGTCGACAACCTGCTGCACGTGCTGCTGCTTGGCGTCGGCCGGCATCGTGAGCGGGTTGATGACGACGGGCGTGGCCCAGTGCGTCTGATACGCCGGCACCGGCGCGAGGCGCACGTCGCGGCGCTTGGCAATCGCGCTCGCGCGCGCCACCTCGGTGGCCATGCGCGTGATGCGCCGGATCTCGTCTTCGGTGACGATCGGGCTGCTGGCGAAGCCCCACACGCCGCTGTGGATGACGCGGACGCCGAAGCCTTCGGCCGAGTCCGCCGCCGTGGTCAGGCCGCCGCCCCCTCCGAAGCCGCCTCCTCGTCCGCCGCCACGGCCGCCGCCGCCGCGCCCGCCACCGCCGCGTCCGCCGCCAAACGGGTTGCTGCCGCCGTTGGCGCTGGCGCCCGCGTTCTGCTCGCGCGTGAACCGGATGTCGGCATACGTGCAGCCCGCGCGCTTCGCTTCAGCCAGCGAAATGTCGCACAGGCCCTTGAACTTCGACGCCATCGGATTGCCGGCCGGCGTCTGCGCCAGGATGTCGGCAATCAGGTCGCCCGATGCGATCGCAAGGCCCGAGACGCCGACGGTCTTGATGAAGTCTCTTCGTGAAGTGGACATAAACCCTCAAACGGCCGGAGAAACGGACGTCATGTAGAAGTCTTCCATGCGCACGGGCGGAATCAGGCCCGTGCCCTGGCCGTCGTACGACTCGCCCATGTGCATCGGCACCGCGCGTCCCACGGCCGTGAGGTTGTTGTAGCCGACCAGCGGCGACATGTTCCAGCGGAAGTTCTGCACCGGCCGCGTGATCTCGCCGTTCTCGATGAGAAACAGGCCGTCGCGCGTCATGCCGGTGTTGAGCAGTGTGTCGGGGTCGACGCCGCGGATGTACCAGAAGAACGTGACCAGCAGGCCGCGGCGCGTCGACTTGATCATGTCCTCGACGCTCTGATCCGAGCCCTCCATGACGAGGCTCATGTTGGTGGTCGCCGGCGTCGGCGCCACGTTCTTCTCGGCCGCGTACGCCTGGTCATAGAGCAGGTTCGTGACCACACCCTTCTCGACCCACGTCACCGGCGCCGCCGGCCGGTTGTCGCCCAGCATCGTCGTCTGCCGCAGCACCGGGTTGCCCACATCGCTCTTGAGCGTGAAGAGATCGCTGAAGGCCTTTTCGCCGAGCTTCGTGCCGCCACCCGGCTTGCTCAGGAAGTTGCGGCCGCTCTCGGCCGCACGCGCGTTGAAGATGCCCGTCATCAGCGAGAGGAAGCGCGCGTTGGCGCGCGGTTCGAGAATCACCGTATAGCGGCCCGGCTCGAGCGCCACGGCCTTGCGGCTTCGGAGCGCCTTGTCGGCCGCGATGGTGGTGAGCGCCGCCGCGTCGATCGAGGAGGGATTCTTGATCCCCGTGGTGCCCGCCCAGCCCGAGCCCGATCCGTCAGCCATGCGGCACGTCAGGATGAAGCTCGCCTCCGCGACGCGGTAATAGGCAAACAGGCCTTTGCTGTTGGCCGTGCAGTCGGTTTGATCGATCTTCGGGATGTAGCCGGAGCCGACGACGCCTTTGGCGTCGCAGACGTCGAGGCTGGCCTTGACCATCTTCGCGCGCTCGAGCGGCCCGAAGTTGATGGCCTCCGGCAGCGCGGCGTCGACCGGGATGTAGTTCTGTGGCCCGAGCAGGTCGGGCGCGTTCTGCGACTCGCGCGCGGCA
>JAKFEY010000015.1:0-2749 GCA_036675475.1 Vicinamibacterales bacterium | reverse complement strand
GTTCACCCGCCTTTCGATCGGCAACCCGGTCATGGCCACCATGGTCATGCTGGCCTTCGTGGTGCTCGGCCTGTTCAGCTACCAGCGCCTCGCCGTCGATCAGTTTCCCGACATCGACTTTCCGACCGTCGTGGTGCAGATCGAATACCCCGGCGCCTCGCCCGAGATCGTCGAGAGCGAGGTCACCAAGAAGATCGAGGAGGCGGTCAACACCGTTGCCGGCATCAACGCGCTGCACTCGCGCTCCTACGAAGGCAGCGCGATCGTCATCGTCGAGTTCAAGCTCGACATCGACGGGCGCCAGGCGGCGGAAGACGTGCGCGAGAAGGTCGCGCTGATCCGCCCGCTGCTGCGCGACGAGGTCGAGGAGCCCCGCATCGCCCGCTTCGACCCGGCCAGCCAGCCGATTTTCAACGTCGCGGTGCTGTCGGACGACGGCCGCCACAGCACGCAGGAGCTCACCACCTGGGCCACGCAGGTGCTGCAAAAACGCCTGGAGAACGTACGCGGCGTCGGCGCGGTGTCGGTGATCGGCGGTCGCGAACGAGAGATCAACATCTACCTGAAACCGGCCGCGCTGGAAACCTACGGCATCAGCATCGCGCAGGTGCTCGCCGCCGTGAAGAGCGAGAACCAGGAGTTGCCGCTCGGTGCGATCCGCTCGCGCGAGCAGGAGCGCGTGGTGCAGATCAACGCGAGGCTGAAGACGCCGCAGGACTTTCGCGACATCGTCGTCGCGCGCCGGGCCGCGCTGCCCGGCGCGGGCGGCGGCGAGACGGGCGGCGCGCCGATCCGGCTGTGGCAACTCGCCGACGTGGTCGATGGCCCGCAGGAGCTGGAAACGCTGGCCCTGTACAACGGTCAGCGCACGGTGCTGCTGTCGGTGCAGAAGTCGCAGGGCGACAACACCATCGCCGTGGTCGATGGCCTGAAGGCGGCGCTGGCTGGCGCGGCGGACGTGACGCCGCCCGGCGTGCGCACCGAGATCAACCGCGACAACTCGCGCTCCATTCGCACTTCCGTGGCCAACGTGAAGCGCACGCTGATCGAAGGCGCGCTGCTCACCATCGGCATCGTGTTTCTGTTCCTCAACTCCTGGCGCTCGACCGTCATCACGGGCCTGACCCTGCCCATCGCGCTGATCGGGAGCTTCGGCGTCATGCACGCCTTCGGCTTCACCATCAACACCATCACCATGATGGCGCTGAGTCTGTGCGTGGGCCTCTTGATCGACGACGCCATCGTCGTGCGCGAGAACATCGTGCGGCATGTACAGATGGGCAAGAGCGCACGCCAGGCCGCGCTCGACGGCACGCAGGAGATCGGCCTGGCGGTGCTCGCCACCACGCTTTCCATCGTGGCGGTGTTCCTGCCGATCGGCTTCATGGGCGGCATCGTGGGCAAGTTCTTCCACGAGTTCGGCATCACCATCGTGGCCGCCGTGCTGATCTCGATGTTCGTGAGCTTCACGCTCGACCCCATGCTCTCGAGCGTGTGGCACGACCCGCAGGCCGAGCGGCGACCGGGCGCGCACCGCGAGAAGCCGGTGACGCTCTATGACCGCACGCTCGGCCGCGTCACCGGCCCCTTCGAGCGCTTCACCGAATGGCTCGGCGACCAGTACCAGGCGATCCTGCGCTGGTCGCTGGCCCACAAGCTGGCCACGCTCGCCATCGCGCTGGCAACCTTTTTCGGCAGCTTCTTCATCGTGCCCCTGCTCGGCGCCGAGTTCATACCGAAGGCCGATTTTTCCGAAAGCCAGATCAACTTCCACACACCCGTCGGTTCCTCGCTCGAGCTGACCGAACAGCGCGCCCGCCAGATCGACGCGGTGCTGCGCGAGCTGCCCGAGGTGCAGCACACCGTCACCACCATCAACAGCGGCCAGGCGCTGGGCAAGATCTACGGCTCGGTCTACGTGCGGCTGGTCGATCGCGCGCGGCGCACGCGCGGGGTGGACGAACTCGCCATCGTGCTGCGCGAGCGGCTCGCCAGCATTCCCGGCATCACCGTCACCAACCTCGGCGTCAACGACATGGGAGGTGGCAAGAGCCTGCAGTTCTCGATCCAGGGCGCCGACCTGGCGGAGCTGGACCGGCTTTCCGGGGTCATCACCGCGCGGCTGCGCGACATTCCCGGCCTCGTCGATCTGGACACCACGCTCAAGCCGAACAAGCCCACCGTCGCCATCGACGTGAAGCGCGACGCCGCGGCCGACGCCGGCCTCAACGTCGATGCGCTGGCCTCGACCCTGCGCACGCTGGTGGCCGGCACGACGGTGGGCAACTGGCGTGCGCCCGACGGCGAGAACTACGACGTCAACGTGCGCCTCGCCCCCGAGAGCCGCACGCAGCTCGCCGACATCTCGCGGCTGCCACTCGCGGTGAGCGCCGCATCCGACGGCTCGCCGCGGATCGTGCGGCTCTCGCAGGTGGCCGACGTGCAGCCCTCCACCGGGCCCAACCAGATCAACCGCCGCGACCTCAACCGCGAGATCAACATCGACGCCAATGCCTTCGGGCGCAGCGCGGGCGACGTCTCGGCGGACATCCGCCGCGTGCTGGAGACCACGCCCTTCCCGCCCGGCTACCGCTACAGCTTCGGCGGCTCGACCAAGAACATGAACGAATCGTTCAGCTACGCGATCGGCGCGCTGGCGCTGGCGGTGGTGTTCATCTACATGATCCTGGCCAGCCAGTTCAGGAGCTTCCTGCAGCCGCTGGCGCTGATGAGCTCGCTGCCGCTCACG
>JAKFEY010000022.1:0-61353 GCA_036675475.1 Vicinamibacterales bacterium | reverse complement strand
CGTGCCGCCGCCCGCGCCCACTGAAGACGAGATTTTTGCGTCTAAGTCGCTCGAGGCGCTCAACGCCGAGCAGCCGCTCGCGCACGTCTCGTACGAGCTCGACAGCTACGCGCTGAGCGACGCCGCGCGCGCGTCACTCGACGCCAACGCCGCGTGGCTGCGCCGCTGGCCGTCGACGAAGGTGACGATCGAGGGCCACGCCGACTCGCGCGGTACCAACGAGTACAACCTCGCGCTGGGCGATCGCCGCGCGGCCGCCGCGCGCGACTACCTTGTCTCGCTGGGGATTTCCGCGGATCGCCTCGCCGCGATCAGCAAGGGCGAGGAGCAGCCCTTCTGCGGCGAAGAAACGGAAGCCTGCTGGGCGCAGAACCGCCGCGGCTACTTCGTCATCACCGCGAAATAAACGCCACCTCGCGGCCGATCATGTCCGCCGCCGCTGCAGGGTCAGCGGCGGCGGTGATCGGCCGTCCGATCACCAGATAGTCCGCCCCCGCCTCGATCGCGCCCTTCGGCGTGGCCGTGCGCGCCTGATCGCCCTTCGCGTCGGCCGCGCCGCGGATGCCCGGCGTCACAATCAGGAAATCCGATCCGCACTCACGCCGCACCAGCGCAATCTCCTGCGGCGAGCAGACCACGCCATCGAGACCCGATTCCCGCGCCAGCCGCGCGAGGCGCGCGACCTGGTCGGCAGGCTCGGCGTCGACACCGGTTTCCTTCAAAGCGGCCGCATCGAGGCTCGTCAACACCGTCACGGCAATGACAAGGGGCCGCGTGCCGCCGGCCGGCGTGGCTTTGTCCGCGGCCTCGCGCGCGGCCGTCATCATGGCGCGGCCCCCGGCCGCATGCACGTTGACCATCCACACCCCGAGCGCCGCCGCACTTGCCACGGCTCCGGCCACGGTGTTCGGAATGTCGTGAAACTTCAGATCGAGGAAGACGCGATCGCCGCGCGACGTCAGCTGCCTGACCAGCGCAGGGCCTTCAGCAGTGAACAGCTGCTTGCCAATCTTGAGGCCGCCCGCGCGCCCGCGCAGCAGATCGGCCATTCGCAGCGCTGACGCGCCGTCGGGAAAATCGAGCGCGGCGAGAATCCGGTTGGTCATCGGCTATCCGCTCGTCGCCGCCGCTTTGGCCGGCACGGACGGTTTCCGTGACGCGACCGTGCCCACGAGATCGGCCGCCGACGCGATGTTGTGCCGCTGCAGGTACGACGTGATGCCGTCGATCACGCGCGGCCAGATGAAGGGATCGGTGAAATTCGCGGTGCCCACCTGCACGGCGTTGGCGCCGGCGATCATGAACTCGATGGCGTCTTCGGCCGACGCGATGCCGCCCATGCCGATGATGGGAATCTTCACGACCTGCCGGCACTCGTACACCATGCGCACGGCAATCGGCCGAATCGCCGGGCCGCTCAACCCGCCCATGCCGTTGGTGAGCTTCGGCAGCCGCGTCTCGATGTCGATGGCCATTGCCAGAAACGTGTTCACGAGCGAAATGGCGTCGGCGCCGGCCTCTTCGGCGGCGCGCGCGAACGACGAGGGGTCGGTGACGTTCGGCGTGAGCTTCGGAATCAGCGGCAGGGTGGTGGCCTTGCGCACGGCGCTGACCACGTCGTGCGTGCCGCCGAGGCTGCACCCGAACTGAATGCCGCCTTCCTTGATGTTGGGGCACGAGATATTCAGCTCGAGTGCCGCCACGCCTTCGGCGTCGGACAGCACGCGCGCCACTTCCACGTACTCATCGAGCGTCGAGCCGCAGATGTTGACGATCACGGTGGCGCCGAGCGCGCGCAGCTCGGGCAGCTTCTCGCCGACGAACCGGTGGACGCCGATGCCCTGCAGCCCGATGGCGTTGAGCATGCCGGCCGGCGTCTCGACGATGCGCGGCGGCGCGTGACCGTCGCGCTCCTGCAGGAACAGCCCTTTCACGGCCACGCCGCCGAGTGTCGAGAGATCGATCGCCGACGCGTATTCGACGCCGTACCCGAAGCAGCCGCTTGCGGCGATGACCGGATTGGCGATCGTCAGCGCGCCGATGCGGACTGTGAGATCAGGCGTCAATGCGCCAGCTCCTCCCAGACGACCGACGCCGCGTCGAACACGGGGCCGTCGATGCACGAGCGCACGAACCGCGGCCGGTCGGGCTGCCGCACTTTGACGACGCAGCTGTAACAGCCGCCCATGCCGCAGCCCATCACCTGCTCGAGCGAGACGACGCAGGCGCGATTGAAGCGCGCGGCGAGCGCGGCCACCGCGCGCATCATGGGCGTGGGGCCGCAGGTGTAGATCGTGACGTCGCCTCGCGCCTGGCCGAGCGCGCGCTCGAGCGGCCCCGTGATGAAGCCGCGATCGCCTGTCGATCCATCCTCGGTGGCGAGGTGAAGCTCGGCGCCGAGGGGCGCGAACAGATCGGCGCAGTGCAAATCGGCCGCGGTGCGCGCGCCATAGAACAGTTTTGACGGCACGGCCGCGCGCTGCAGGGTTTCGGCAAGCGTGACGAATGGGCCCAGGCCGACGCCGCCCGCCACCATCCAGGCGTCGCCCGACGCCGGCGGCACGAACGGCCGGCCCAGCGGGCCCAGCACGGGCAGCGTCGCATCGACGCGCGCGTCGTAGATCTGCGAGGTGCCGGTGCCGATCTTCTTGTTGATGATGGAGAGGCCGGTGGGCGTGCCGCCCGCGTCGCGCACGATCTGAAAAATGGAAAAGGGGCGTCTGAGCAGCGGCGCGCCGCCTGCTCCAGCCGTCCTGATCATCACGAACTGGCCCGGCGCGGCGGCAGCCGCAATCGCAGGCGCGTGAACGACGAGCACGTTGTAGTCCGACGACAGCCGCCGGTTCTCGACGACGCGAGCATCGACATCGGCCGGCATATCGCGCAGTATACCTCTCGGCCGGAATCCTTCTCCATGCGTTACCTGCGGATGCTCACCAACGCGATTGCCGCCGGCGCGCTTGCCGCGACGTACATCACCGTGGTGCTGCTGCAGCTCAACCCCGCCGTGCCGATCTGGTCGGGCGAGACGGCTGCGTGGTTTCGCGTGATGCTGTCGTTCTACGGGCTGCACCTGTCGCTGGCGATCTTCGTCGCGCTCGTGGCGCGCGATTTTCTGGCGGCGCGCGCGCTCGGCCCCGCGTGGATCAGCGTGCGGCTGCTGGCGTGGATAGCCGCGCTGCTCGCCGGCGCGGCCGCGGCCGGCGCATGGCTCAACCTGCGCGGCTTTCGCGCCGTGCTCGGCGAGGAGGTGGCGCGCGGCATGGCCGACGGCGCGTCGGCCCTGACGGCCGCGGCGCTGCTGCTGCTCGCGGTCGCGATTGCGCGGTATTCGATTGGCCGCCGTGGCGGACGCGTGGCCGCCGCGGTACTGGTGCTGGTTATCGCGGCGTCGGTGGCGGCGCCGCTGTCGGCGCGGGTGCACGTGCCGGTGGCTCCGGCCGCGCCGCCCCGCGATCGTCTCGGGGTGGGACAGCCCTCGGGCACCGGCACCTTGCGCATGGTGCTGCTCGACGGCGCGTCGCTCGGCTTCATCCGCGAGCGCGTGGGCCTGGGCCGGCTGCCGAACCTCGCGCGGCTGCTCGAGCGCGGCGCCACCCTCGACCTGGCCACGCTCAAACCCACGCAGCCCGAGCCGGTGTGGGCTGCCGCGGCCACCGGCAAGTATCCAACCGCCAACGGCATCCGATCGTCGGCGCGCTACCGCGCGAGCGGCGGCAGCGCGCCGCCGCGCGTCGACATCCTGCCCGATTACTGCTTCGCGCACGCGCTGGTGCATCTCGGCTATGTCGACGCGGAGCCGGTGGAGTCGGGCGACCTGCGCGCGCGCCCGTTCTGGGACGTGCTCGCCGCTCTCGACGTTCCCGCCGGCATCGTCCGCTGGCCGGTGTCGTTTCCCGTGTCGCCGGTGTCGGGCTTTCTCATTTCCGATCGGTTTCACCTGACGACCAGTTCGCCCTTGCGCACGGATCACGCGCGCGCGGCGTGGCCGCGCGCCGCGGCCGACGCCACCGGCGCCGTCTTCGACGCGTCGATGTTCAACCCCTGGCCGGAAGTGCTGCCGGCGGCGCTGCCGGCCGACGCGCCGGCGGGCGGCGTGACGCCCGTGCGCTGGGACCGCATTTACGCCGAGGCCGGCCGCTCGCTCGAAGCGCAGATGCCCGTGCGGGTCTGGGCGGTGCGCTATCAGGGGATCGACACGGTCGCGCACACGTTCCTGCGCTACGCGGAGCCGCATCTGTTCGGCGACGCGCGGCCCGCGGAGGTCGAGCAGTTCGGCGCCGTGCTGGATCGCTACTACGCCTTCATCGACGCGGAAATCGGCCGAGAGATTGCGCGTCTGACGCCGGGCGATCTGCTGCTGGTGGTGTCAGGATTCGGCATGGAGCCGCTGACGCTGCCCAAGCGCGCGCTCGCGCGGCTGCTCGGCGAACCGGCGCTGTCGGGCACGCACGAAGGCGCGCCCGACGGCTTTCTGCTCGCCTACGGATCGGACGTGGCCGCCGCCAGCCTGCCGCGAGGCTCAATCGTCGACCTCACGCCCACGGCGCTGTACTACCTGGGGCTGCCGATCGCGCGCGACATGGACGGCTACGCCCGCACCGATCTCTTCACGCGCGCGTTCACCTCTGCACGCCCTGTCACGTACATCCGCTCGTACCAGTAATTCACCAGGTCTTAACTCACCACCTCTGCATTCACGTGTTACAGTTAAGTGTTCTCTTTAACGGCGATCCTGAGAGGTCGCCAAGAGGTGTCACCCATGCCCCCTGTCATCGCGCTCGATGCGGAACGCATCTCGCGCAGCCTCATGCGCATCGCGCATGAGATCCTCGAACGCAATCACACGTCATCGGTCGAGGAGCTCGCGCTCGTCGGCATCCGGCAGCGCGGTGTGCCGCTCGCGAAACGCATTGCCGCGAACATCCAGTCCATCACCGGCCGCGCCATCGACGCCGGCGCCCTCGACATCACGCTCTATCGCGACGATTTGATGCGCCAGCCGGTCGGCCACCAGCCGATCGTCCGCAGCACCGAGATTCCCTTCTCGATTGACGATCGGCGGATTGTGCTCGTCGACGACGTGCTCTATACCGGACGCACCATCCGCGCGGCGATTGATGCGCTGATCGACTTTGGCCGCCCCGCGGCGATTCAGCTGGTCGTGCTCGTGGATCGCGGCCACCGCGAGCTGCCCATCAAGCCGGACTACGTCGGCAAGAACCTGCCGACCTCGCGCGAGGAGAGCGTGCGCGTGCGGCTGCAGGAAATCGACGGCGACGATGAGGTGGTGATTGACCATGGCGGCAACTGAGCCCTCGGCCAGCCTCGCCGGACGCCACCTGCTCGGCATCGCTGACCTGTCGCCGGCCGACATCGCGCTCGTGCTCGACACCGCCGACGCGATGAAGGAAATCGGCGGGCGCGCCATCAAGAAGGTGCCGGCGCTGCGCGGACGCACGGTCGTGAACCTGTTCTTCGAGCCCAGCACGCGCACGCGCATGTCGTTCGAGATTGCCGAAAAGCGCCTGAGCGCCGACACGCTGAACTTCGCGGCGTCGACCTCCAGCGTGTCGAAGGGCGAGACCCTGGCCGACACCGCGCGCAATCTCGAAGCCATGCAGCCCGACATCATCGTCGTCCGCCACGCCTCGTCGGGCGCCGCGCACCTGCTGTCGCGCGTGTGCCGCGCGCGGATCGTGAACGCCGGCGACGGCATGCACGAACATCCGACGCAGGCGCTGCTCGACGCCTACACGATTCGCGAGCGCAAAGGCACGCTGGCCGGGTTGAAGGTCGCCATCATCGGCGACCTGCTGCACAGCCGGGTGTTGCGGTCCAACCTGCTGCTGCTCACGCGCATGGGCGCCGAGGTGTGGACATGCGGCCCGGCGACGCTGCTGCCGCCCGGCATCGCGGCGTACGGCGCGCGCGTGACGGCGTCGATGGACGAGGCGCTCGAGGGCGCCGACGTGGTGATGATGCTGCGCGTGCAGCACGAGCGCATGAAGGGCATGTTCCTGCCGTCGCTGCGCGAGTACTTCACGCTGTATGGACTGACCGAGGCGCGTCTCGCGCGCGCGAAGGCGGATGTGATCGTGATGCATCCAGGGCCGATGAACCGCGGCGTCGAGATCGACTCGGCGGTGGCGGACGGGCCGTGGTCGGTGATTCTCGACCAGGTGTCGAATGGCGTCGCGGTGCGGATGGCCGTGCTGTATCTGATGGTAGGCGGGGGCGACGGAGCGGAGCGGGGCAGCGGGGCCCCGCGAGCGACCGAGCCAGGCGGGGTGCAGGGGCCCCCGCCGGAAAGCAAAGATGAAATTTCTTCTTAGGGGCGGCACCGTCGTCGACCCGGTGTCGGGCATCAACGGCGCCCGCGACGTGCTCGTCGACGGCGGCCGCATCGCGAAAGTCGGCAAGGATCTGCCCGTCAACGGCGCGCGCGTGCTCGAAGTGCCGCGCGGTACCGTGATCGTGCCCGGCCTGATCGACATGCACGTGCACCTGCGCGAGCCGGGGCAGGAGCACAAGGAAACGATTGCCACCGGCACCGCGTCGGCCGTGGCCGGCGGCTTCACCGCGGTTGCGTGCATGCCGAACACCGACCCGGTCAACGATCATGCGGGCATCACCGGCTACATCATGGCGAAGGCCGCCGAAGCCGGCCTGGCGCGCGTCTATCCGATTGGCGCCGTCTCCATGGGATCGAAAGGCGAGCAGCTCACCGAGATCGGGGACCTGCGCCGTGCCGGCTGCGTCGCGATCTCGGACGATGGGCGGCCGGTGGCGAGCGCGCTGCTGATGCGGCGCGCGCTCGAGTATGCCGGCATGTTCGACATGCCCGTGATCGATCACTGCGAAGACGCGTCGCTCAAGGGCGACGGCGTGGCGCACGAAGGCGCGCGGTCGTCGATGCTCGGCTTGAAGGGACTGCCGGCGGTCGCGGAAACCCTGATCGTCGATCGCGGCATCCTGCTGTCGGAAGTCACCGGCTCGCGCTTCCATGTCGCGCACATGAGCGTGGCCACGGCGCTGCGATCGGTGCGCGAGGCCAAGGCCCGCGGCGTGCGCGTGACCTGCGAGGTGGCGCCGCATCACTTCACGCTCAGCGACGAGGCGCTCGAGGGCTACGACACCAACACCAAGATGAATCCGCCGCTGCGTGAGGCAGCCGACATCGAGGCGATGCTGTCGGGCCTGGCCGACGGATCGATCGACGTGATCGCGACCGATCACGCCCCGCATCACGCCGACGAGAAAGCCCTCGAATTCGACCGCGCCCCCTTCGGCATCGTCGGCCTCGAAACCGCGGTGCCGCTCTGTTTCGACCGGCTGGTGCACCGCGGCGTCGTGACGCTGTCGCGGCTGGTGGAGCTGCTGTCGGTGAATCCGGCGCGCATCCTGAAGGTCGAGGGCGGATCGCTCGCCGAAGGGGTGGCCGCCGACATCACGCTGCTGGCGCCCGATCTGGCGGTGCGGATCGACGCGCGGCAGCTCGTTTCCAAATCGAAGAACACGCCGTTTGACGGGTGGGAGTTCACGGGGGCGGCCGCGGCCACGTTCGTGGGAGGACGCCTCGTGTATCGCCACCCGGGCATCAACTGGCCGGAGGAATGGACCAACCATGTCGCGCAGGGATGAAGTTCGGAGACAGGCGCTCGACAACCTGAAGCAGTTTCACGTGCTGATGGTCGACGGGCATTTCGACTATGGCAACGGCCTGCACGGGCGCACGTATCTGAATCCGCATCAGCTGTTCCGCCATCCCTCGACGATCTGGCGCTTCGCGCAGGACCTGATCGACGTGCTGCCCGATTCGATTGCCACGCAGACGGAAGTGGTGGCCGGGCCGGTGATGGGCGGCGCGCTGCTCGGCCACACGATCGCGGGCCTGTTGGACGGGCGGCGCAGTCTGAGTCATCCGCCCTGCAGCTTCGCGCCGTTCACCGAAGATCAGGGTGAGCTCGGCCTGCGCAGCTTCTATGCCGACGTGATGGGCGGCAAGCGCGTGCTGCTGGCCGATGACGTGCGCAACACCGGCAAGACGTTCGAGCGGTGCAAGGCGCTGGTGGAGAAGGCCGGCGGCACGGTGATCGCGACGGTGGAGATTTACGATCGCGGCGAGGCGACCAGCGATCTCGGCGTGCCGAACATCGCCCTTGCCGAGCTGAAGTCGACGGCGAATTTTCCTGCCGCTGAGTGTCCGATGTGCAAAGCCGGGGAACCGATCACGGTGTTCTGAGTCGGGGATTTCGTGAATTTGGTGATCTGGTGATCTGGTGATCTGGTGAATTTGAAGGTCGCGCTCGATCGTCTCTACGATTCGTTCAACGCGCCCGACTCGGCGTTCGATCCCGTCCAGGTTGTGCGGAAGTATCCGCGCGTCGAGGATCGCGAGATCATCGGCCTGGTCGCGTCTGCCGTCGCCTTCGGCCGCGTGGCCGGCGTCGTCAATTCCACCAACGCCATCTGTGACGTGCTGGGCCCGCGGCCCGCGCGCTTTCTGAAGACCTTCGATCCGGCCGTGCACGGCGCGCCGCTGCGGCCGCTCGTCCACCGCTGGACGCGCGGCGAGGATTTCATCGCGCTGCTCTGGATCATCCGCGCGTTCATCGAGGAGTTCGGCTCGATTGAGAAGGCGTTTGCGGCCGGCATGAGCGACGAGGACGTCGACGTCGGCCCGGCCATCGAGCGCTTTGGCGATCGCGCGCGCGCGGTAGACCTGCGGCCGGTCTACGGGCGCCGCCGCTTCACGCCCACGCCTGCGCGTCCCGGCGTCTATTACTTCTTTCCGCGTCCCTCCACCGGTTCCGCCTGCAAGCGCATGAACCTGTTTCTGCGCTGGATGTCGCGCCGCGACGGCGTGGACCCGGGCGGCTGGACAGCCGTGCCGCCCTCGAAGCTGGTGATTCCGCTCGACACGCATATCATTCGCGCGGGGCGGTCACTGCGGCTCACGAAGTACCAGAGCCCAGGCTGGAAGATGGCGGCCGACATCACGGCGTCGCTCCGCGCGCTCGATCCGGACGACCCGGTGAAGTACGACTTCAGCCTGTGCCACCTCAGCATGAGCGGTGGCGATCTCGAAAGGTTACTGGCGTGACGAATCGCATCCTCGCCTTTATCGTGTGCCTGCCCATCGCCGGCGCCATCGGGTTTGCGGCCGGACGGGCCACGGCGGGCACCGGCACGGTGATGCGTGCCGACGCGCCCGCGGGCGGCGCGCACCTGCGCGTCGATCGCCGGTTCTCGCTGGGTCCCGTTGACGAGCGGCTGATTCTTGCCGCCGGCGGGGAAGAGGTGGAGTTGAGGCGCCTGGACGAACAGACGGGCACGGTCGACGAGATTGCCTGGGCGCCCGACGGCTCGCTCGCCGGCGTGGTGCTGAACGGCGCGAAGCTCGTGGTCATCGACGTGCCTGCGCGCCGCGTGATCTACGAACTGCCGCTGCTCGAGAACGCCGACGGCTCGCGCGCCGCCCGCGGCGTCGGCTTCTCGGCCAACGCGATGGCCATCACCTTCGACGACTGCCCCCGCGACAGCGCCGGCTGCCGCCCGCGCTTCATGGCGCTGCCAAGAAAATAGGGACGGGTCTAATTATTCATGTCGATACGGATGAATAATTAGACCCGTCCCTATTTTTTACGCGTTCGTACGCCGCCAGCGTGTCGGCGATCATGCGGTCGACCGAGAAGCGCTCTTCCACGCGCGCGCGCCCGGCTTCCCCCATGCGCTCGCGCATCGCGTCATCCTCCAGCAGCGCAATCATCGCCTTCGCGAGGCCGGCCTCGTCGTGCGGCTCGGCCAGCAGGCCCGTGCGGCCCTCGTCCACGGCCTCGTCGATGCCGCCCGTGCGCGTGGCGACGACGGCGCGCCGGCACGCCATGGCGTCGAGCACCGCCGTGCCCAGGCCCTCGGTCACCGAGCTGAGCACGAACAGGTCGAAGGCCTTGTGCAGCGACAGCACATCCTCGCGCCAGCCGGTCAGGATGACGTGCTTCTCGAGCTTCAGATGCCGGATTTGCGCTTCGAGCGGCGCGCGCTCGTCACCTTCGCCCACGATGATGAAGCGCGCATCCGGAATCTTGCGCAGCACGCGCGCGGCGGCCGCCACGAAGTGCCGGTGCCCCTTGTGCGGCACCAGCGCCCCCACCGTGCCCACGAGCGGCGCGCCGTGCGGCAGCCACAACTCGGCGCGCAGGTCGACCGCCGGCGACGCATCGACATGACCGAGGTCAATGCCGTCATGCACCGTCATCGTCTTCTTCGCCGGAATGCCGTCGGCGATCAGATGCTGGCGGATGACTTCCGACGCGCACAGGAACAGATCGACCTGGTGGTATTTCCAGAGGGAAAAGGCGTTGCGCTTGATGCGGAACGCGACGCGGCGCGACGCCACGAGCGGCGGGCACGGCGGCGGATACGCCATGGAGACCGCCATCGACGCCATGGCCACCGCGTGCGGATCGTGCGCGTGGATGATGTCGGGCCGCAGGCTGCGCAGCGCGCGCGACAGCTTCCAGCCCGACGAGAAATCCATCTCGCTGCGCGGCGACAGCGGCAGCACGTCGAGCCCTTCCTGCGCGTGCTGCTTCAACTCGCCGTGCGGGTTGGCCGCGAGCCAGGCGCGGTGCCCCTGGCTGCGGAGGCCGAGCACGGTCAGCAGCGTCTGGTTCTGCGCCCCGTGCCACGCGCGCGACGTGTCGACGTGGACGGAAAACATTATTTGATGACGCGCAGGTACGCGAACTTCATGTAGACGTAGTACGCCTGCAGCGCCGACACGCGGAAGCCTGCGCTGCCGTCGAGAAAGCCGCGCCGAAGCAGGTAGCTGCGGAGAAAGGCGGCCGGCGGATGCAGCAGAAGGGCGAGCGCGCCGCCGCGCCGCCCGCGCCGGTGCATCTCGCGCGCCGACAGCTCGGCGTAGTGCCGCAGCTTGTCCTTGCGCGCGGCCATCGTGTCGTCGCCTTCGTGCAGCAGGTCGTTGCGAAGCGTCGCCACCGGCCCGTCGGCCGTGACGGATTCGTGCACGTCGAGCGGCTTCCAGTGCGCGCGCCGCCGGTCGTACAGCCGCACCTGATAGTCGGGATACGCGTCGGTGGTGCGCAGCCATCGGCCGAAGTGCCGCGTCATGCGCGGCATGCGGAAGGCGGCCTGTGCAGGATCGGAGGAGAGCACCGACCGGATTTCGGCCGCGAGCTCCGGGCTCACGCGCTCGTCGGCATCCACCGACAGGATCCAGTCGTTGGACGCCAGCGAGGCGGCGAACTCCTTCTGCGCCGCATACCCCGGCCACTCACGCACGACAACCTTGTCAGTGAACCGGCGCGCGATGTCCACCGTGCCGTCGGTGCTGCCGGAATCGACGACGATGATCTCGTCGGCCCACCGCACGGACG
This sequence comes from Vicinamibacterales bacterium, assembly GCA_036675475.1. Classification (GTDB taxonomy): domain Bacteria; phylum Acidobacteriota; class Vicinamibacteria; order Vicinamibacterales; family SCN-69-37; genus JALYRV01. The sequence goes on along the minus strand of JAKFEY010000022.1, from coordinate 49,951 downwards.
ACAGGGCCCCTTCGATGTGCGTTGCCTCATTCAAGCAAATGATGGTTACGGACACCTTCATCACTGGGGGGAATATACCTTTTAAGGTCGAAGGTCAGAGGGAAAAGGGTACAGGGGACGGAAGGGTGAAGGGTTAAAGTCGAAGGGCGAAGGATCGCCTTCGCCCTTCGCCCTGTTCCCTTTGACCTGGCGTTCCCTTTGCCCTGTCCCCTTTGACCTTTACCCTCTTTAGAATCCGCCGCCGAGGGGCGCGATCTGAACGAGCTGGAAGTCCACGAGCGACTGGTTGTAGGCGATGATCGCGTTCAGCTCGCTGTTGCGCTGCACCACGACGTCGCGCTGGGCCTGCGTGAGTTCGAACAGCGTCGACAGGCCGACGTCGAAGCGCTTCTGCTGCGCGTTGAGCCGCTGCTCGGCGAGCTCCCGCGCGACGCGCGTGGACTGCACGCGCTGGAAGTTCGACGTGACGCTGCGCGCCGCCTGGCGCACCTGCTGCGTGATCGACATCTCGGTCTGCTTCATCTGCGCGTCGAGCTGCCGCCGCTGAATGCGTGCGCGCGCGAGATTCGCTTCAGCGGCTTCCTTGCCGAGGGGATAGGTGTAGCTGACGCTCACGCCCCAGTTCGGATACGCGAACCCGAACGAGTCGGAGAGCGCATCGCTGAAGGGACGCTCGATGCGCGGCTGCACCTCTTCGAACTGCTGGTTGAAGAAGAACCGCGTGCCGCCCGAGCCGTTGGCGCTGATCTGGGCGTTCAGCGACACATCCGGCAGGGTCTGGTTCCTGGCGAGCTTCAAGCTCAGGTCGTTGATCTGCAGGTTCCGGCGCTGGGCGACGATATCGGTGCGCGCCTCGAGCGCGGCCTTGATGGCCGCGTCGGCGTCCACCTGCAGCGGCTGCACCAGCGGCTCGTTGGTCGGCTCGATGCGGGTGGTCCAGAAATCAGGCTGGTTCGGGTCGAAGATCATCATGCGCAGCTGGTCTTCGCGCGTGCGGATGTCCGCCTCCGCCAGGATGACGGCTTCCTCGTTGCCGGCCACTTCGGCCTCGGCCGCGATGATGTCGATCGGTGCCATCGTGCCCACCTCGACGCGCACGCGGTTGTTCTTCAACTGCGTCTGCGACAGCTCGAGGTTCTGGCGCGCGACTTTCAGCCGCTCGATCGCGCCCACCAGGTTCCAGTACGCCTGCCGCACGCTCCGTTCGGTACCGACGACGCGCTCGCGAAGATTGATGTCGGCAATCTGGCGCGACAGCACGGCCTGCTGAATCTGGTTCTTCACCGGGTTGATGAAGAGGTTGCGCCACAGCGGCTGCGTGGCAGAGAGGTTCAGCCTCGATCCGAGATTCGGATTGAACGCCGCGCCCTGGCGCTCGGTCGTGTTTCGCGAGCTCGTCCAGCTCGCGCTGAGCTGCGTGTTGGCCCAGGGCAGCGAATTCTGCGTGAACGTGAACTGTGAGGAAAGACCGGAGTTCGAGTAGATCTCCGTGCCTTCGGTGAAGTCCTGAGGCTCGACGGTTGCGCCGCTCTTGCCGAAGGTGGCCCGCAGCGTCGGCAGATACCCCGCGCGCGCAGAGGCGATGGCCTCGTCCTCGATCTGCGGATTCAGCCGCTCGATCTGCAGCCCCAGATTGTTCTTGAGCGCGAGCTCGACGGCCTCGTCGATCGTCAACGCCCGCACCGGGCCCGCGGGCTCGATCTGCGGCGTCATCGCCGGCGCCTGCGCGGGCGGCGTCTGCTGCCCGGCCGAAACCGGCGCGGCCATCAGAAGGCCCGAAAGACAAACGAGGGTATAGCGCACCAACCGCATGACGTTATTGCTCCAGAAAAGAGAAAAAGGGGGAGTTCCAGGCGCCAGGGTGTGCAAAAACCGGGGCACTCGGGACTCGTTATACTAACCCTTCATTTACTGAGGTTTAACGCATGTCACGACGGAATGTTTCAACGACCGCCGCGCTCGCCCTGCTGCTGTTCGCATCCGTGCACGCGCAGCGTCCCACTTCTGCAACAGCCAGTGCGGCGAAAACCGCCTTCCCCCTCACCGTTGACAGCATCATGCGGGGGCCCGATCTGGTCGGTTCGGCGCCATCGGCCATCCGCTGGTCGGGGGATTCACGGTCGATTTACTTCTCCTGGCAGAAGCCGGGCGAAGACGAGAGCTCGACCTACGTCGTGGCCCGCGAAGGGGGAGAGCCCCGCAAGCTGTCTGACGAGGAGGCGCGCAAGGCGCCGCCGGCCAACGGCCGGTGGGACGATGCGCGGCGGCGTCTGCTGGCCAACGACCGCGGCGACGTGGTGCTGTACGACCGCGCCTCGAACACCCGCCGGCAGCTGACCCGGACCGACGGCAACGAGGGCAGTCCGCGCTGGACGCGCAACGACACCGCGATCACCTTCGTCCAGGGCGGCAACCTGTTCGTAATGGCGGTCGAGGGCGGCGACACGCTGCTCACGCAGCTCACGAATATCGGGCCCCGCCGCGCCGATCCGCCGCTCACCGACAGCCAGCGCGTGCTGCGCGACGAGGAGCAGAAGCTGCTCGACATCGTCCGCGAGCGCGCCGAGCGCCGGAAGCAGGCCGAGGCCGAGCGCGAGAAAGAGGCGCTGCCGCGTCTCGAGATCAGCGCGCGGCAGACCGTCACCGACATCCAGCTCTCGCCCGACGCCCGCTTCGCCTGGGTCACCATCGTCGAGCGCCCCGCGCAGCCGGGACGCAGCGCCGACGTGCCGAACTACGTCACCGATTCGGCGTATGCCGAGATGATTCCGACGCGCACCAACGTCGGCGACGCGCAGTCGCGCAGCCAGCTGGCGATCATCGACCTGCAGACGAAGAAGACCGTGTGGGCCGACGCCTCGTTCGCGCCGTCGACGTCGAAGGGCAGCAACGGCCGCGAGCTTCCGCGCGACGTGTCGTGGTCGATGCCCGAGCTGTCGGACGATGGCAAGTTCGCGCTGACGTCGGTGCGCTCGGCCGACAACAAGGACCGATGGCTCGTCCTGGTCGATCCGGCCAGCGGCAAGTCGCGGGTGATCGATCATCTGCACGACGAGGCGTGGGTGCGCAACGGCGGCGTGATCGGCCGCGACGGCGCCGGCGGATTTGGCGCGGGCGTCGCGTTCCTCAACGACGACAAGCGCGCCGCGTTCCTCTCCGAACGCGACGGCTGGATGCATCTCTACACCGTCGATCTGTCGGCCGAGGGCGCGAAGCCCGTGCAGCTGACGTCAGGCGCGTGGGAGATTGCCGAGGCGCGGCTCAGCGCCGACGGCGCGAAGTTCTACATCAACAGCACCGAAGCGCACCCCGGCGAGCGTCACGTCTACGTGATGAGTGTCGACGGCGGCGCGCGCACGCGGCTGACCACGGCGGTGGGCGCGCACGACTTCACGCTGTCGCCCGATGAAACGGCGGCCGCCGATGTCTACAGCTATTCCACGAAGCCGCCGGAGCTCTTCGTCATCGCGCAGCTCGCGCCGGGCGCGGCCGGCCGGCAGGTGACGACGACGCCGACGGAAGAGTGGCGGTCGTTCAAGTGGATCGATCCGAAGCTGATCACGTACAAGACGCGCGACGGCAAGGACGTCTACGCGCGGCTCTACACGCCCGAGATGATCGGCGCGAAGCGCGATCCGCTGAAACCGGCCGTGGTCTTCGTGCACGGCGCCGGCTATCTGCAGAACGCGCACAAATACTGGTCGAGCTATTACCGCGAGTACATGTTCCACAACCTGCTCGCCTCGCGCGGGTATGTGGTGCTCGATCCGGACTATCGCGCCAGCTCGGGCTACGGGCGCGACTGGCGCACGGCGATCTACCGCTTCATGGGCGGCAAGGATCTCGAGGACGTCGTCGACGGCGCGAAGTATCTGGTCGAGGCCGAGAAGGTCGACCCGAAGCGCATTGGCGTGTATGGCGGCAGCTACGGCGGCTTCATCACGCTGATGGCGATGTTCACGACGCCGGATGTGTTCAAGGCCGGCGCGGCGCTGCGGCCGGTGACCGACTGGGCGCACTACAACCACGGCTACACGTCGAACATCCTGAATGTGCCGCAGGCCGACCTCGAGGCGTATCAGAAGAGCTCCCCGATTTATCACGCGAAGGGATTGAAGGGACATCTGCTGATCGCGCACGGCATGGTGGACACCAACGTGCACTTCCAGGACTCGGTGCGCCTCGTGCAGCGGCTGATTGAGTTGCGGAAGGAAAACTGGGAGCTGGCCGCGTATCCCGTCGAGAATCACGGCTTCGTCGAAGAGACGAGCTGGGCCGACGAATACAAGCGGATCCTGAAGCTGTTTGAGGAGAACCTTCGGAGCCGCTGACTGCGGATCTGGTGATCTGGTGACTTGGTGATCTCGTGAATTCAGTACTCGATCTGTTCAAGGAAAGCGGGGCGCTGCTCGAGGGGCATTTCCGTCTCTCGTCGGGGCTCCACAGCAATGGTTATCTGCAGTCGGCGCTCGTGCTGCAGCATCCGCGGCATGCCGAGACGCTCGGCAAGGCGCTGGCGGCGCTCGTCGCGCCGCACCAGCCCACGGCGGTGCTGTCGCCGGCGCTCGGCGGCATCGTGATCGGCCATGAAGTCGCGCGCGCGCTTGGCGTGCGCGCGGTGTTCGCCGAACGGCAGGACGGCGTGCTGACGCTGCGCCGCGGCTTCACGCTGGGCCCATCCGATCGGCTCGTCGTCATCGAGGACGTCGTCACCACGGGTGGATCGACGATCGAAACGATCGAGGTCGCGAAGGCGCACGGAGCGGAGGTTGTCGCGGCCGGCTCGATCATCGATCGCTCCGCCGGCGAAGGGTGGCGCGGCCCTTCAGGGCCGGCAAAATTGCCTTACCACTCCCTGGTCAAGCTTTCCCTGCCGACCTGGCAGGAAGGCGAGTGTCCGCTCTGCAAGCAGGGCACGCCAGCAGTGAAACCCGGATCCCGGGCCACGTAGCTGCGCACGCTGCTCTTCACCCTCGCGTATGACGGCACCGGCTATGTCGGGTGGCAGCGGCAGCCTGCGTCGGCCGGCGTGTCGGTGCAGGGGCTGATCGAGCAGGCGCATGCGCAGTTCGCGGGGCATGCGTCGGTGGCCGGCGCGAGCCGCACCGATGCCGGCGTGCACGCGCTGGCGCAGGCCGCGAGCGTGACGTCGCAGGCCGAGCCGCCGGTTGACGCGATCCGGCGGGCGATGAACGTGACGCTGCCGCCCGATGTGCGCGTGCTCGAGGTGAAGGAGATGCCGCGCGGCTTTCACGCGCGGTATCACGCGAAGCGCAAGTCGTATCGCTATCGCGTCGATCCGTCGCCGGTGCAGCTGCCGTTCCAGCGGCACTACGCCTGGCACCTGCCGTATCCGTACGACCTGCAGGCCATGCGCGACGCGGCCGCGCGGTTCGCGGGCACGCACGACTTCGCGTCGCTGCAGGCCGCGGGCGCGTCGGTGCTGGGCACCGTGCGCACGCTCACGCGCGTCGAGGTGCTCGAGCAGCGCGACGGCACGCTGGCCATCGAGGTCGACGGCGACGGCTTCCTGCGCCACATGGTGCGCACGCTGGCCGGCACCCTGATGGACGTGGGGCACGGCCGCCGGCCGGCCCACAGCATCGACGCCATGCTCGCCTCGCGCGACCGCGCGCAGGCAGGCCGCACCGCCCCTCCGCATGGCCTGTTCCTCGTGAAGGTATCATTCTGAGATGGTCTTGAGCGCGAAGGAGCGGCGCGGGGCGTCGGGGTCCCCGCAAGCGACTGAGCCAGGCGGGGTGCAGGGGTCCCCGCCGGAGAGATTTGACGCGCTGCTGGAGGTCGTGCCGCCCGGATCCGACGAGGCGCAGCTGGTGCGCCAGCTCAATCCGGATCGGCTGCCGTCGCACGTCGCCATCATCATGGACGGCAACGGCCGCTGGGCGGCACAGCGCCATCTGCCGCGCGTCGAGGGCCACCGCGCGGGCATCGAGTCGGTGCGCGACACGGTCGAGACGGGCGCGCGGCTCGGCCTGAAGGTGCTCACGCTCTACGCGTTCTCGATCGAGAACTGGAAGCGCCCCGTCAGCGAAGTCTCGACGCTGATGATGCTGTTGAAGCGGTATCTGCGGCTCGAGCTCAAGACGCTGCTCGGCAACAACATCCGCTTCAACGTGATTGGCCGGCCGGACGATCTCGCCGCCGACGTGCGCGAGGAGCTCGACGCGGCGGCGGCGCGCACGGCCTCGAACACCGGCATGCTGTTCAACATCGCGCTCAACTACGGCGGCCGCGCCGAAATCGTGGATGCCGCGCGCCGCGCCATACGTGCCGGCCTCGATCCGGACGCGCTCGACGAGCCGCGCTTTGCCGAGTTCCTGTACACGGCCGGCCAGCCCGATCCGGATCTGCTGATTCGCACGAGCGGCGAAATGCGCGTGAGCAACTTCCTGCTCTGGCAGATTGCCTACTCGGAGATCTGGGTCACCGACACGCTCTGGCCCGACTTCCGCCGGCGCCACCTCCTCGAAGCGATCCTGGATTTTCAGAAACGCGATCGCCGGTTCGGCGGCATCACAGAACCCGCCGGCGTACGGTGACAGCAACTCTTAACTCTTAACTCTTAACTCACCAACTCTGAATTCGTGCTGATCAGGATCGTTTCTGCCCTCGTGATGCTGCCGGCCCTGCTGGCGGTGCTCTTCCTGCTGCCGACGTGGGGCACGCTGGTGTTTGCGCTCGCCGTGGTGGGCATCGGCGTGTGGGAGTACGCCGCGCTGTCGGCGGCGCTGGCGGTGCCCATTCCGCGCGCCGTGACGGCGGCCGGCGCCATGGCCGCGTGCGCCGCGTTCGTCGTGCCCGATCCGCCGCTGGTGATCGTGCTCAGCGCGATCGTCGTGGCCACAGCCGGCCTCGCAGTGGCCGGGGGACAGCCGGCGCGCGATCTGCTCGCCGCCGTGGCGTCGAGCTGCTTTGCCGCGCTCTGGCTCGGCCTTCCGCTCGGCACCATCGTCGCCATCCGCGCGTTCAGCGGCGCCGAAGTATTGATGCCGCTGATCTTCACGATCGTCGTGAGCGACTCGGGGCAGTACTACGCGGGCCGCAGCTTCGGCCGGCACGCCCTCTCGCCCCATATCAGCCCGAAGAAAACCGTCGAAGGGGCGATCGGCGGCATGGTGCTCGCCGTGCCCGCGATGATCTGGTCGGGCTCCTATTTCCTGCCCGGCGTCGGCTGGCCCTGGCTCGCGCTGCTCGGCGCCGCCATCGCGGTGCTCGGCATGACCGGCGACTTGTTCGAGTCCGCCATCAAGCGCGCGGCTGGCGTGAAAGACAGCTCGACCCTGATCCCCGGCCACGGCGGCGTGCTCGATCGACTCGACGGCTGGTTCTTCGCCGCGCCCGTCTACTACGCGTTCCTGAGGGCGTGGTGAGCCGCACGCGCATCGCCGTGCTCGGCTCCACCGGCTCGATCGGCACGAGCGCGCTGTCGGTCGCCGATGCGCATCCCGATCGCCTCGAAGTCACCGCGCTGGCGGCCGCGAACAACGTCGAGGCGTTCGTCGAGCAGGTCGCCCGCTACCGTCCGCGCGCCATTTCGATGGCCACACGCGAGGCGCTCGATGCCGCGGTGGCCGCCTTGCGCGCGCGCAACATCGACGTGCCTGCCACCGCCGTCTGGGGCATCGACGGCCTCGTCACCCTCGCCGAACACGACGCTGTCGACATCGTCCTCTGCGCCTCGTCGGGCACGGCGGGTCTCGACGCGACGCTCGCGGCGCTGCGGCGCGGCCGCACGGTGGCGCTCGCGAACAAGGAAGTGCTCGTGCTCGCCGGCAAGCTGATGATTGACGCCGCGCGCACGCACGGCGGACGCATTCTGCCGGTCGACAGCGAGCACAACGCCATCCATCAGTGCCTGCACGGCCGCGAGGCCGCGGAAGTGCGGCGCCTGATCCTCACCGCCTCAGGCGGGCCGTTCCGCACCTGGAGCGCGGAGGCCATCGACAAGGCGGGACCGGACGATGCGCTGCGGCATCCGACGTGGAGGATGGGCCAGAAGATCACCATTGACTCGGCGACGCTGATGAACAAGGGGCTCGAGGTCATCGAGGCACGCTGGCTGTTCGACGTCGCGCCGCAGGCCATCGACGTCGTGATTCATCCGCAGTCGATCGTCCACTCGATGGTCGAGCTCACCGACGGCTCCGTGATCGCGCAGATGGGCGTCACCGACATGCGGCTGCCGATTCAGTACGCCTTCTCATATCCCGAGCGCTGGGAGGCGCCGGTGCCGCGGCTCGACCTCGACCGGGCCATGGCGCTGGAGTTTCATCCGCCCGACCGCGCCCGCTTCCGCTGTCTCCATCTTGCGTATCACGCCCTCGAGGCCGGCGGCGCCATGCCTGCCGTGCTCAATGCCGCCAACGAAGTGGCGGTGGCCGCGTTTCTCGACCGCCGGCTGCCGTTTCCCGGCATCGCGGCCGTCATCGAGTCGGCCCTCGACGCCTGGGCGCGTGAACCAAAAGCGTCTGGAGATAGTCTTAACGACATCAGGACCGCCGACTCATGGGCCCGTGCCTGGGCCTCGGCGCAGATTCCGGCTCTTCAATGATCATCAACATTCTCGCGTTCCTGTTCGTCCTCGGCATCGTGGTGTTCGTCCATGAGCTCGGCCATTTCCTGGCCGCGCGCCGCGTGGGCGTCCGCGTCCTCACGTTTTCCCTCGGCTTCGGCCCGAAGCTCGCGAAGTTCACCCGCGGCGACACCGAGTACGCCATCAGCGCGATTCCGCTCGGCGGCTACGTGAAGATGGCGGGCGAGCAGCCCGACGACGAGCGGTCGGGCGCGGGCGATGAGTTCCTCTCGAAGACGAAGTGGCAGCGGTTTCAGGTGCTCATCGCCGGGCCGCTGATGAATGTCCTGCTCGCGATCGTCGTGCTGGCCGGCGTGCTGTATCAGGGCGCGGATGTGCCGATCTGGAGCGAAGCCGTCCCCGTGGTCGGCCGCGTCGTGCCGGATTCACCGGCCGCAGCCGCCGGCATCAAGGCCGGCGACCGGATCGTCCGCATCAACGACACCGAGGTCGCCGACTGGGATCAGTTCCAGATGATGGTGCTGCCGAAGGCCAACCGCGAGATCGTGGTGGTGGTCGATCGTGGCGGCCAGATGATTGAGGCGCGCCTCACGCCCGACAGCGTGTCGAAGTACGAGATGGGCACCATTGGCGTGCTGCCGATCGTGCGGCCGATGGTCACGACCATTGCGCCGGGCAGCGCCGCCGAGAAGGCAGGCCTGAAGTCGCGCGATGTGATTGCCGCGATCGACGGCGAGTCGGTGGACGATGCGCTGCTGGTGGAGCGCATCAAGGCGTCGGCCGGCCGCGCACTCGCGTTCACGATCGTGCGCGACGGGCGCGAAATGATTCTTCCCGTGACGCCGGAAGGTGAGCCGGGCAAGGCCGTGGTCGGCATCGGCCTCGACGCCGAGTCGCGCATCATCAAGCCGGGCTTCTTCGAAGCCATCGCCATGAGCTTCGAGCGGAACTGGGAAGGCTCGAAGATGATCCTGCAGACGCTCGCGGGCCTCTTCACGCGCGAAACGCCGGTGCGTCAGCTGATGGGCCCGGTGGCAATCGGCGAGCTGTCAGGCGCCGCGGCGCAGCTCGGATGGGTGCAGCTGTTCGGCTTCATGGCCATGATCAGCCTCAACCTCGGGCTGATCAACCTGATGCCGATTCCGGTGCTCGACGGCGGCCACATCGCGATTCTCGGCCTCGAAGGCCTCGCGCGCCGCGACTTCAGCATGAAGGTGAAGGAAAAGATCCTCATCGCCGGCTTCGCCGTCGTCCTCATGCTGATGGTGACCGTGATCTACAACGACCTCACCAGGGTCGAGTGGATCGAACGGTTCATGTTCTGGAGACAGTAGTAGAACGTGGACTTGGTGATTTCGTGATCTGGTGATCTCGTGATCTGAAGCTCGCCAGATCACCAAATCACCAAATCACCAGATCACCAGATCCACGCCTCAGCTCCGCTTCGGCCGCGATGTACCCGAACGCGGCTTTCTGATCGGTGTCGAGAATCTTCTTCCAGATCGCGCGAGCTTCCTCGACGCGTCCGTTGTAGAAGTGCCAGTTGCCGACGCCGTAGCCGGTCGTCACCAGCTCCAGGCCCGCGTCCACCGTCTTCATAATCTCCGCTTCCGGGACCTCGCCCTTGTACATCAGCAGCAGCCGGTGATACGAGCCGTTCTCGATCACGTTCAGGTCTTTCCGGATCGGTTCGAGCAGCCGCTTCGCCTCGGCGTCGCGGCCTAGCCGGCGCGCGGTCATGTAGGCCCAGTGCGTCACGGCGACGAGGTTGTCGTCGTTCGGATTGATTTTCAGATCTTCGTCGTATGCGCGTGCCGCCGCCTCGAAATTGCCGGTCAGGTAGTGGGCGAGGCCGAGGTGGTACCAGATGTTGGTCTGCAGCGTGCTCGTGGGAATGCCGCGCGCGTTGGGCTGGCCGTCGGGCTCGACCTCGTCGGGCTTGCCGCGCGTGAGCGCGACGGCCTTCTCGAAGTCCGCGATCGCCTTCGGGAACTGGCGCGTTGTGATGTAGCGATGCCCGCGATGCCGGTAGAAGCGCGCGTCTGACGGAAATGTTTCGATCCCGCGCGTGAACGTCGCGATCGCATCGTCATACCGCGCCAGATACGCCTGCCGCCGTCCCACCCAGATCAGCGCGTCCGCGCTGTCCGGACTTGCTGCAAGCGCAGCTTCAGCCTCTTTCAGCTGCTGAAGCTGCGTGGTTGCTGGTTGCTCGTGGCTGGTTGCTGGTGTGACCGAACCCACCGTGCCCACCAACGCCACGCATCCCACCACCACCTTGAACACCATAGCTACCTCCCAACGTACCCACCAAGACGCGCCGGTACAATACCCCATGCTCCGCGAACTCAGACCCATGCTCACGCTGGCCATTCCGGTGGTCATCGCCGAGATCGGCTGGGTGATGATGGGCATCGTCGACACGATCATGGTCGGCCCGCTCGGGCCCGCGGCGCTCGGCGCGGTGGGGCTCGGCAGCATTCTGTTCATGACGCCGGCCGTGTTCGGCATGGGCCTGCTCATGGGCCTCGACACCTTCGTGTCGCAGGCGTTCGGCGGCGGGCGCATCCAGGAGTGCCATCGCTGGCTGTTCAACGGCGTCGCGCTGGCGCTGCTGTATTCGATCCCCCTGATGATCGTCGTGGCGCTGCTGCTGTATCTGCTGCCGTCGTTCGGCTTTCACGGCGAGGTGCTCGCGCTCATCACGCCGTACATCGGCACGGTGATCTGGAGCGCGCTGCCGCTGATGCTGTATGTGGCGTTCCGGCGCTACCTGCAGGCCATGAATGTGGTGCGGCCCGTGACGATGGCGCTGATTACGGCGAATCTGATCAACGTCGTGGGCAACTACCTGCTGATTTTCGGAGAGTTCGGCTTTCCGGAGATGGGCGTTGTCGGCTCGGCGTGGGCCACTGTCTTTGCGCGCGTGTACCTGGCTGCGTTTCTGTTCCTTGTCATCGTCAGGCGCGAACGGAAGTATTCAACCGGCCTGCACGATGTGCCCATGCGCGCGGAGCGCGAGCGCGTCCTGCGTCTCGTGCGGCTCGGGTTGCCTGCGGCCCTGCAGATCACCGTCGAAGTGGGCGTGTTTGCCGCGGCCAGCGCGCTGGCCGGCGCGTTGACGCCCGCGGCCGTGGCGGCGCACCAGATCGCGCTCAACCTCGCCAGCTTCATGTTCATGGTGCCGTTCGGCATGGCGTCGGCCGGTGCCGTGCGCGTGGGCCAGGCGGTCGGCCGCGGCGACGTCGACGGCGTGCGCGCGGCGGGGAAGGCCGCGCTGCTGATCGGGGCGGGCTTCATGGCGTGCGCCGGACTGCTCTTTGTCGCGCTGCCGCTGCCGCTGCTGCGCCTGTTCACCGACGACCCGGGCGTGATCGCCATTGGTCTGTCGCTGCTCGCCATCGCGGCGATCTTCCAGCTGTTCGACGGGGTGCAGGCCGTGTCCACCGGCCTGCTTCGCGGTCTGGGCGACACACGCACCGCGATGCTCTGGCACCTGGTCGGCCACTGGGCCATCGGCCTTCCGCTCGGCTATGCGCTGTGCTTCTGGTGGGGCTGGGGCGTGCCCGGCCTCTGGACGGGACTCTCCACCGGCTTGATCCTCGTCGGCATCGTGCTCGTCACGCTGTGGTTCTACAGGGCCAATCGGCTGCGCGTGGAAACGCTGCCGCTGATGGCCTGACACTCACTTCGCGGCTTCCTTCGCGAGGAACGGCGTCCCCTCCGTGATCCATTTCTCCGCCGGTTCACCTTTCAGGTAGTGGCCGAACCACGCCTGAATGCGGCGATGGTAGTCGAGCTGATTCGGGCGGCGGCGCAGGCCGTGGTCCTCGCCCGGATACACCAGCATCACGACCTGCTTGCCCGCGCGGCGCGCCACGTTGTACAGCTCTACACCCTGATGGAAATGCACGGTGCCGTCCGCCTCGCCGAACATCACGAGGAGCGGTGTGGTCATCGTGTTCACGTAAGACGTCGACGAGTTCCGGATGTAGGCTTCGGGATCGTCGTAGATCGGCACCTCCATCCGCTGCTGGCCGGTCTCGATGTGATCGGTCTCGGCGATGCCCGAGCTCCAGTGATGGTTCCCGTAGTTGCTGACGAGATTCGTGATCGGCGCCCCGGCAACGCCCGCGGCGAAGAGCTTCGTGTTCGTCGCGAGAAACACCGTGTCGAAGCCGCCCCATGAGTGGCCCGTGATGCCAATCTTCCCGGGATCCACCAGCCCCATCGACGTGACCTTCGCCACCGCGGCGCCCACGCAGTCGGCGACCGACAGGCCCGGCTGCCGCGCGACAAAGACGATGTCGGGCTGCAGCACGAAGTAGCCGCGTTGTGTAAACGCCGTGATGTTGTACGGCGACCGCTCGTCCGGCGCCACGTAGCGATTGAGCCCGTCCGACAACTTCTCGTACATGTAGACGACCATCGGATACTTCTTCGACGGATCGTGATTGGCGGGGTAGTGCAGGATGCCCTGCAGCCGCGTGCCTTTCTTGTTCTTGAAATCGATCAGCTCCGCACGTCCCCACGCGTAGTCGGCCTGGAACGGATTGAGCGACGTCACCTGCTTCGCGCTCGCGAGATCGGGGCCGCTCACGAACACGTCAGGCGCATCGTCGAACGCCTGGACGACGAACGTGTAGACGTCGGCCTTTTCGGCCTTCGCGAGGCGCGCGACGTCCTTCTTCATCCAGACAGGGCGCGAGACGCGCGTGCCGTCGAGCACGCCGACGCCGGATTCCTTCGTCCAGATGTTGAAGAGGCTCACGTGTCGCGGCGCATCGAGCGCGACGAACTCTTCCTCGGGATCCAGGCGAAGCAGCCGATGCCGCACGGCATCGCGAGCGCCGTCGGTCAGCTTCACGGCGCCGGTGCCGTCCGCGGCGACGCGCCAGATGTCGAAGCGGTCGTAGAGCAGCACGTGCCGGTCGTCGGCGGTCCAGCCGCCGTGGCCGAACGCCGGCTTCTGCGCGGTCGTGGCGTCCGACTCGCGATCCACGAACACCGAAGGGAGCGCCTTCGTGACGTTGGTGACGGTTTTGGTCGTCGTATCGATCGTCCAGAAGTGATCGTGCTCGAGCAACAGCACGTAGCGCCCCCCAGGGCTGGCTTGCACGAAGTCGTCGTTGACCTTGTCTCGCAGCTTCGTGCGCTGCCCGGTGGCGAGATCGACGAGCGACAGATCGTACGCGCCGCGGCCGATGCTGCGCTGCATCGCGTAGGGCGTCCACGTCTGCACCAGCGCGTATGCCCGGTCGCGCAAGGGAATAACCGTTTCGGTGTGTGCGTCGCCGAGCGTCACGAACCGGTTTGGCCCCAGGTGCCAGGCGCCCAGGACATTGCGGCGCCGCGCGGCCGCCGCGCTCTTCTTCTGCAGCGGCATGACCTCGGCGTCTTTCGGATGCCAGACGTCCACATCGACCTGATCATCGGCGGTGACCGGCTTTTCGTCGGCCTTCTTCTCGGGCTTCGCCTCCCAGGGCGCCACGCCCGCAAAGACGATGCGCCCGTCGTGCGACCACGAGGGGCGGCGATAGGTAACGATGCGATCGTCGACGGAGAAGGCGGGCGCCGCCGGATCGAACGTGTGCTTGCGCTCGGCAGGCGTGCCGAGGCCTTTCCAGGCCAGAAGGATCTGCGATGGGCCTTCGCGCCTCGCGTCGGTCTTTGATTTGAGCGCGGCGAGATCCGCGCTGTCCTCGCGCCACGAGACCTGCGAATAGATCGAGGCGCCCGAGTCGAGCACGCGAAGCACATGCGTCGCGGGATCGAGCAGCTGCAGGCCGTTGCCGGTCTTGTCCGTGGCCGAGATCGCCATCGCCAGCAGCTTGCCCTTCGGCTGCCACGCGTATTCGTTGATATTGCCGAAGCTGGCGTCCGTGCCGGTGGCGAGCGTTCTCACGATCAGCGTCACGCCGCCGGGCTCGTCGGGATTCGCCGCGGGTGCATTCGCCGGACGTTCGGGCGCGTAGCGGCGCATGGCCAGATACGCGCCGGTGTCGTCGAACGAGAAGGTGTCGATGCCGTCGATCGTCGCCATCTCGCCGGTGGCGAGATGCATCAGCCCGAGCTTGTTGTGCACCGGCTTGCGATCGCGCCGCAGCTTCTCCTGGTCGGTCTCGGACATGCCGATGGAGTACGCCAGCCACTTCGAGTCGTCCGAGAACGCCGGCGACGCGCCGAAGGCGACCACCTTCTCGGTGCCGTCCGCGAGCTTCTTGATGCGCAACTCGTTGTTGCGATTCGAGCGCGACACCGCGTACACGAGCCAGTTGCCGTCGGGCGAAAGCCCGCCGCGCGCGCCGGCAAATCCAAGCGTCTCGAACTGGCCGTAATCGGCCGGCGTCAGCGCCGGCTTGGCCTGGGTGGAGAGCGTCGTCGAACCCGCGCACAGCGCGGCTACGACCAGCAGAAACGTCGGGAGAGTGCGGCGCATGGCCGGAATACTACCGCAGAGCGGCGCGACAGTTACCCGTTCACAATCATGTGCCAGCGCATCGGGCCTCGAGGCGTCGTCGAACGGCCTCCATCGCCGGTAGGCCGGACGTTGCTGCGTTTCCTTCAAAGACCGCCAAACCGCTGGATACGATCACGCTCGGAGCCATGCCTTTTGCACTTCCGTCACGATAGTCTCCGGCGTCTTCGCCGCGTCGACGACGATCGCATCGGCCGGCTCCTCGAGCGTTTCGAACTGACTGTCGACGAGAGTCGCGGGCATGAAGTGACCCGCACGATGCTCGACGCGGTTGCGGACCAGCGCGCGATCCGCGCGGAGGTACACGAACCGCAGGTCGTCGAAGCCGGCGCGGAGCGCGGCGCGGAACTCCTCACGCAGCGCGGAACAGGCGAGCACGGCGTTGCCGCTGGACAGCAGGGTGGCCGCCAGCGCCGCACGAAGAGCCTGCAGCCAGGCGGCTCGGTCAGAAGGCTCGAGCGCGGTGCCGCCGCGCATCTTCGCGATGTTGGAAGCTGGATGGAAATCGTCGGCGTCGAGGAAGGGCCATCCCAACTCGCGCGCCAGCTCGCGGCCGATGCGCGTCTTGCCGGCGCCCGACACGCCCATCACGACGACGATCAGACGCGCGCCGCCGCCTTCGCCGGATACTTCGACGCGACGTACTCGTCGACCAGCCGCCGGAAGGCTTCCGACAGCTCGTCGTAGGTGCCGCGCAGCGTCGTGGCGTGCACGCCGTCGATGAAGACGGGGCAGTTCGGCGACTCGCCGGTGCCGGGCAGGCTGATGCCGATGTTCGCGGCCTTCGATTCACCCGGGCCGTTGACGATGCAGCCCATGACGGCGACGGTCATGTTCTCGACACCCTCGTGCGTCTGCTTCCAAAGCGGCATCTGCTCGCGCACGTAGGACTGAATCAGCTCGGCCAGCTGCTGGAACGTGGAGCTCGTCGTGCGGCCGCAGCCGGGGCAGGCGGTGATGCTGGGCGCGAACGTGCGCAGGCCGAGCGACTGCAGCAGCTCGCACGCGGCATAGACCTCTTCGCGCCGGTCGCCGCCGGGCTTCGGCGTGAGCGAGACGCGGATGGTGTCGCCGATGCCTTCGTTGAGCAGCACGCCCATCGCGGCCGACGACCACACCAGGCCTTTGGTGCCCATGCCGGCTTCGGTGAGGCCCAGGTGCAGCGGCTGATCGGTTTTGCGCGCGAGATCGCGATACACCGCGATCAGATCGCGCGGGCGCGACACCTTGCACGAGATGACGATCTGATCTTTCCGAAGGCCGTTCTCGAGCGCGAGCTCGGTGGACTGCAGCGCCGACAGCACCATGCACTCGTTGATGATTTCTTCCGACGACTTGCCGAGCGCGTGGTCGGTGTTCTCCTGCATCTTCGCGACGACCAGCTCCTGATTGAGCGAGCCGCCGTTCACGCCGATGCGCACGGGCTTGCCGAGGTCGCGCGCGACGCTAACGATGGTCGAAAACTGCTCGTCGCGCCGTTTGCCGGTGCCCACGTTGCCCGGGTTGATGCGGTATTTGTCGAGCGCCTTCGCGCAGTCCGGGTACCGCGTGAGCAACAGGTGGCCGTTGTAGTGGAAGTCGCCGATGAGCGGCGCGGCGCAGCCGGCGTCGAGCATCCGCTGCTTGATCTCGGGCACCGCGGCCGCGGCTTCCGGCAAATTGACCGTGACGCGCACCATTTCGGAGCCGGCCTCAGCCAGCTCGATGCACTGTTTTGCGGTCGATGCGGCGTCCGCCGTATCGGTCATCGTCATCGACTGGACGACCACCGGCGCGCCGCCGCCGACCTGGACATGGCCGACCCTGACGCCGACGGTTTTGTGAAGACGGACCATATTCATTGGAAGCGCCCCTCCATGATATCGAACCCGGCCTGCTGAGCTCGGGCGGCGTCCAAATTGCAGTAGAGCCGCTTGGACTATGGGAGGAAATAACGCTATGAGACTGCTCAATTACCGGCTGCCGCTGATGTTCGCGGCCGCCCTGACTCTGCTGGCCGCGGCCCCAGCCGATGCCCAGACCGTGACCCGTGCCGATATCGAACGGCTCGAAGTGCTGTCGAACGACGTGTCGATGGACGTCGACGCCGCGATGCAGCGCAACGCCTCGCTCGGCAACAGCGAATTCGAGATGCTGCGTGAAGAAGTGATTTATCTGAAGGTGAAGCAGCGCAAGGGCGAGCGCATCACCCGCGCGCAGTACAACGACGTGCGCAACCGCCTGCAGTCGCTGCAGTCGCGCGCGCGCGCCGCGGCCAGCGGCATCAGCGGCGGCATCGCCGGATCGCGCGGCACCGCCGGACGCGATCGCGATCGTGCGGGCCGGGTCGCAGGGGAAGTGCCGGCCGGCACCGAGATGGACGTCCGCCTCTCGCAGCCACTGAGCTCGGAAACGGCCACGGTGGAGCAGCGCTTCGAGGCCACGACGGCCGCCGACGTCTACGAAGACAACCGCCTGCTGATTCCCGCCGGCTCGCGCGTGCGCGGCGTCGTCAGCTCGGTCGACAGCGCCAGCCGCACCGATCGCCGCGGCTCGATGACACTGGCCTTCGATCAGATCACGATCAACGGCCGCAACTACGCCATGCGCGGCACGCTCACGC
This sequence comes from Vicinamibacterales bacterium, assembly GCA_036675475.1. GTDB lineage: Bacteria > Acidobacteriota > Vicinamibacteria > Vicinamibacterales > SCN-69-37 > JALYRV01. Next base: position 32,317 of record JAKFEY010000022.1, on the reverse strand, counting down.
AGGTGCTCGAGGCCGACAAGGACAATGAAGTCGCGAAGATCGGCGGCGGCGCGGGCGTCGGCGCCATCATCGGCGGCATCATCGGCGGCCTGAAGGGCGCCATCCTCGGCGCGGTCATCGGCGCCGGCGGCACCATCGCGGCCACCGAAGGCAGCGACGTGAAGCTCGAGGAAGGCACGATCCTGCGCCTGCGGCTCGAAGAACCGCTGCGGGTGCGGTAGCGCGGAAGGGCCAGGGGCCAGAGGCCAGAGGCCTCTGGTCTATGGCCTTTCCGAGAAGTACTCAATCAACGCGTCGACGAGGCCGTCGACGTCGTATTTCTGCGGGATGACCTGCACGGCGATGCCGAGCTGGCCCGCGGCTTCGGCCGTGACCGGGCCGATCACGGCGACGGTGGTGGTGCGCAGCAGGTCAATGGCCGGCTCGCGGCCGATCACTTCCACGAACTGGCGCACGGTCGAGGCGCTCGTGAACGTCACGGCATCGACGCGCCCCTCGAGCAGCATGCGATAGACGTCCTGGCCGGTTTCAGTGGCCGGCGTCGCGCGGTACGCGATCACGTCGGTGACGTCGCTGCCGCGCGCGCGCAACTCCTTCGCCAGCACGTCGCGGGCCTGGTCGGGCCGCACGATCAGGATGGCGCGCCCTCGCGCCGTTTCCGATGCGCCGAGCGCGTTCGCGATGGCTTCGGCGCCGAACTCCGCGGGCGCCAGATCGGCCCGGATGCCGAACGCGGCAAGCCGGTCGGCCGTCGACGGCCCAATCGCGCACAGCTGCACCCCCTTGAGCGAGCGGATGTCGCCGCGCCCGGCCAGCAGCACGCGCAGGAAGCTTTCCACCGCCGTGGCCGTCGTGAACACGATCCAGTCGAACTCCCCGGCGCGCTCGGCCGCGTCGGTCAGCATCGTGTCGTCTTCGGGCGGCTCGCTCGTCACCATCGGCGCTTCGATGGCTTCGGCGCCGGCTTCCTCGATGCGCTCCACCAGCTCGCGCGCCTGATCGCGCGGCCGCGTCACCACGATGCGCTTGCCGAACAGCGGCCGGCGATCGAACCACTGCAGGTGCTCGCGCAGATCCGCGACCGCGCCGACAATCAGCAGCGACGTGCGCCGCTCGTCTTCCGCCTGCGCCAGCGCCCCGAGGGTCGTCACGGTCGTCTGCTGCGTTGCCAGCGTGCCGTTGCGGATCAACACCGCGGCGTCTTCAGGCGCGCGGCCGTTGGTGATGAGGGCTTTCGCAATCGCGGGCAGCTGCCGCGGCCCCGCGTAACAGACGATCGATCCGTCCATCTTCGCGAGCGCCGCCCAGTCCACATCAGGCGGATCGGTCGTCGGCGTCTCCGCGCCGCGGATGATCACCAGGGTGTCGCCGGCCGCCGGATACGTGACGGGAATGCCGGCATACGCGGGCGCCGCGATGGCGGCCGGGATCCCCGGAATGATTTCGAACGGGATGCCGTGCTCGGCCAGCAGCAGCGCTTCCTTGCCGCCGGTGTCGAACACGAACGGGTCGCCCCATTTGAGCCGCACCACCATGCGGCCTTCGCGCGCCTTCTCCGCGACCAGCAGCCCCACGGCGTCCTGCTCGAGCGGTTTGGCCGACGACCGTCCCACATCGATGCGCTCGGCCGACGGCGGCGCCCATCGCAGCAGGCGCGCCTGCACGCGATGGTCATAGATCACGACGTCGGCGCGCTGCAGGCAGCGATACCCGCGCAGCGAAATCAGCGACGGATCGCCGGGGCCGGCACCCACGATGTACACGCGCGGCGTGGCGGCGGTGCTCATCGGCTGCCGCCCGGCCCGAAATAACCCTGCTTCGTGCGTGTCACCACGCTCGGTTGATCGACGCGCACCACGATGCGGCGGTAGGCGCCATCGCGCCGGCTGTTCTTCGACATGTAGCCGATAGAGTACTGGTTTGCGAGCTCTTCGGCGATCCGCTGGTAAATGCCGGGCAGCTCCTTCGCATCGTCCACGAAAAATTCACGCCCGCCCGTCTGCTGCGCGAGCGTGCGCAGCACGAACTCCGCTTCGCGAAAGCCCTTGCTGGACACCTCGCCGCTCGACCGGAGTCCGATCGCGTAGACGGCCGTTTCCGAACGCTTCGCCAGGTCGAGCACGTCTTCGTAGCTCACGAGGCTCGTGGTGTCTTCGCCGTCCGAGAGCACCACGATGGCCTGTCGGCGCACCGGCTGATCGGCGGCGGCGCTGCGGTTGTTCTGCAGCGCGCGCAGGCCCACGTAGATGGCGTTGTACAGCGACGTCGATCCGCCCGCCATCGTCTTGCGGATGGCCGCTTCGAGCAGCGCCTTGTCGGGGGTGAAGTCCTGGACGATGACCGGACGGCTGTCGAACTCCACGACGGCCGCCACATCGGCGGGTTTGAGCTGCCGCGCAAAGCCGATGGCCGCCTGCTGCGCGATGGGCAGCTTGCCTTCCATGCTGGTGCTGGTGTCGATCAGCAGCGTGAGGGCGATGGGCTGGTGCTCGCGCGAGAAATAGACGATCTCCTGCAGCACGCCGTCCTCGAACACCTGGAAGCGCGCGCGATCGAGTCCCGAGACGTACCGGCCGTCCTTGTCCATGACGGTGACGGCGAGCGACACCACGTCGACGCCGCCGCGAAACACCTGCTGGGCGGCGGCGGTGCCGGCTGCCGCGGCAAGAGCGGCCGCGAGCGCGGCCGGCAGCACGAGACGGCGAATCATTGCTTCCTGGCGCGAGGCGCGTTCTCGGGCGCAAGCACCTTCGCGCCGGGCTTGCTGACCTTCACGCTGATCTTCTTCGGCGGCACCAGCGCGTCGGGCCGTCCGTAGGTGACGACGTACTGATTCAGAATCGAATCGCCGATCTTCTCGAGTGACACCGTGGTCGCCGAGTTCGCGAGCACGAGATCCTGCCGGCCGCCGGTCTGCGACGGGCCGCGGCCGAGCACGACGGCGCGGTTGCGCACTTCCTCCGTGTCGTCGGCGCGCGGCCCTGCCGTCAGCGTCAGCGCCCACAGTGTCGCCCCGCTCTCGGCGAGATGGTCGAGCACGCGGTCGTAATGATCGTTGCTGAACTCCACGCCCTCGGTGCCGATGATCACGATGTGCGCGCGCTCGGCGTCGCGCTTGACGATGCCGCGCGAGGCGCTGACGATGGCTTCGAGCAGATAGCCGCCGGCGCCCTGCCGCGAGAAGATGCGGTTGATGCCGCGCTCGAGCTGGCCGGGGTTGTTCGTGTAATCGGTGAGCAGCGTGGGCCGCTCGCCATAGGTGATGAGCGCGATTTGCGACTCGGGGTTGGCGGCCAGCATCTTCGTGACGAACTGCTTGAGCGCCGCGCGCATGTCGTTGATGGCGCCGCGGGCGGCCTGGCTGTCGTCGACGAGCAGCGCGATGCTGACCGGGGCCGAGGCCTTCTCGACCGTCAGCACTTCACGGGCGCGGCCATCCTCGGCAATGGTGACGTCGGACGGCGCGAACGGAAGCGGCTGGCCGTCCTTGTCGGTCACGCTGACGTAGACGCGTCCCTCACGGGCCTGGGCGGACGCGGGAGCCGGGGCGAGCAACATGCCCAGCACGGCTGCGGCGGCAAACAAGGGCGTGACGTGGAATCGTGCAGACACGGGGGGCCTCCTCGGCGCTTTCTGCGAGTATACCTGCGGTAAGCTGGCACCTGCGGTGGCCGACAACCAGAACAGGCGCGAGCGTATCAACACTATTAGGACCCTCGGGGCCCTCAGCACGGTCGGGTTTTCTTTTGTGCTGGCCATTTGCCTTGGCGCGCTGTTCGGCTGGTGGCTCGACAAGCAGTTCGCGTTCGAGCGCTATCCCGTCTTCTTCCTCATCTTCAGCGCCCTCGGCCTCGTCGCCGGCATGCTGAACGTGTTCCGGGCGTCGAAAAAGCTCAAGTGACCGCGGTGAATGTCGACCAGGCGCTGGCGCGCATCGCGCGGCGCGCCGTCATCATTTCGGCCGGGTTCACCGCCGGCGCGCTCATGCTGGGCGGCCTGCCCGCTGCCGCCGGCGTCGTCGGCGGCGCGGCGCTGACGCTCATGAGTTTCCTGATGCTGAAGCGGGGCACCGCGCAGTTGGCGGATCCGGATGCGGCGCCGTTTTCGAAGGGGCGCGGCGCCGTGCTGGTGCTCCTCCGGTACGCTTTACTGGGTTTCGCGGCGTACGTTATGATTGCGCGTTTGCGCCTGCACCCGATAGGGCTGCTGGTGGGCGCGTCGTCGATAGTGGCGGCCGTCGCGGTGGAAGCCGCGGCCGCGCTGTCCGGCACCCGGGCTCGAAAATCCTAGGAAATGGAACATCCCAAGCTTCTGATCGTCGACTGGGTCAACGCCCTGCTGGCCCCTGTGCTCGGACCGCTTTTCGAGCCCTTCGGCATGCATGCCTCGCCCGAGCATCCGCTGATTCCCGCGCACATCGTGATGACGATGCTGATTGTGGCGGCGATTACGGTGTTCGGCTTCATCGTGCGCGCGCGGCTCAGCGTCGAGAACCCCGGCAAGCTGCAGATTCTGGCCGAGGACGGCCTCAACATGATGGCCGGCATCATCGAGGAGTGGATTCCCGGCAAGGGCCGGCGCTACATTCCGCTGCTCGTGGCGCTGTTCCTCTACATCCTCATCGGCAACTACGCGGGCCTCGTGCCCGGGTTGATGGCGCCCACGAGCGTGCTCAGCACGACGGTGGGCCTGGCCATCACGGCGTGGGTCTACTATCACTTCCAGGGCTTCCGCGAGCAGGGCGTCGTCTCGTACCTGAAGCACTTCGCGGCCCCTCCCGGCGCGCCGCTGTGGATGGCGCCCATCATGCTGCCCATCGAGCTCATCAGCCACATGTCGCGCGTGATGTCGCTCTCGCTGCGCTTGTTCGGCAACGTGTTCGGCGAAGAGCTGGTCATCTTCGTGCTGTTCTCGCTGATTCCGTTCATCGTGCCGCTGCCAATGATGCTGCTCGGCCTGGTCACGGGCGGGCTGCAGGCGTTCATCTTCGTGCTGCTGACCACGATCTATCTGGCCGGCGCGGTGGCGGTGGAGCATCACGACGAACATGAAGATCACGACGCGCCGCACGACGATCGCGTCGACGTCGGGCAGGGACACGCGGCGGCAACCGCATAAGACGGGCTTGTAAGTTTTGAGTTTCGAGTTTCGAGTTTGAAGTTTTCAGTTTTCCAGGAGGCAGTGTGAGCAAGCGTTTCTTTTCGGTGATGGGTCTGATGGTCGCGGCAATGGCCGTTTCGGCGGTGCCGGCATTCGCGCAGGACGGCGCGCAGGCGGCGGCCAGCGGCATGGGATGGCAGTCGTGGTCGATCATCACGGCGGGCTTCGCGCTCGGCATCGCGGCGTTCGGCGGCGCGCTCGGCCAGGGCAAGGCGGTCGCGGCGGCGGCGGAAGGCATCGCCCGCAACCCGAGCGCCTCGGGTGAAATCCGCGGCGCGCTGATCCTCGGCCTCGTCCTGATCGAGTCGCTGGTCATCTACGCGTTCGTCGTCTCGCTGATCCTGCTCTTCATCAAGCCGTTCGCGGCGTAAGGGAGCGAGCCGGGTCGTTCACGAGCCTTCCCGCCGCCCCCGCGCGGCCGGAAGGCTCTTTTTCTTAATCGCACCGGAATCGTCGATCCGCCAATTCCCAATGCGCCTGTCTCGCGTCGATCTCGCGCTTGTCGCCATGGTCGCCATCTGGGGCGCGAACTACAGCGTCCTCAAGCTGGCGTTCCAGGAAATTCCGCAGCAGCCCTTCAACGCGCTGCGGATGGTGATTGCCTCGATTGTCTTTGCGCTGGCCATCACGTGGATTTTCGGCCACGCGAAGAAGGGCGGGACGCCGCCCCGCATGCTCTTCACGCACGAGCCGCTCGTGCGGCGCGACGTCTTCGCGCTCATGGGGCTCGGCCTGGTCGGCCACTTCGCGTATCAGCTGTTTTTCGCCGGCGGCGTGGCGCGCACGAGTGTCGCGAACAGCTCTCTGATTATCGGCGCGACGCCGGTGTGCGTGGCCATCGTCGGCGCCGCGCTCGGCAAGGAGCGCGTGTCGTGGATGCACTGGCTGGGCGCGGCGGTGTCGGCCGCCGGCATCTGGATGGTGGTCGGCGCGGGCGCCGACATCGGCGGCAGCACCCTGACCGGCGACGTGATGATTCTCGGGTCGGTGGCCTGCTGGACCACCTATACGGTGGGCGCGGCGGCGCTGCTCAAGCGGCACTCGCCGCTGTTCGTCACCGGCACGTCGATGGCGATGGGCGCGATCCCGTACGTGGTCGTGGCCCTTCCGCAGATGACCGGCGTCAACTGGGCGGGCGTCAGCGCCTGGACGTGGTGGGCGCTCCTCTTCTCGTCGCTGTTCGCGCTGTGCCTGGCGTACCTCATCTGGTACGCCGCGGTGCAGAAGATCGGCATGGCGCGCACGTCGATCTACTCGAACCTCGTGCCGATTGCCGCCATGTCGGTGGCCGCCCTCTGGCTGGGCGAGCCGATGACGCCGCAGAAGCTGCTGGGCGCCGCGCTCGTGCTTGGCGGCGTGGCGCTCACCCGCATCAGGCTTCCGCTCGTTTCCCCGGGACCGCGCTAAACTAGAAGCTACCGTGGGCCATCATCACTACTCGGCGCACGCAGGTCAGCTGCGCGTGGAGCTCGGCCGTGCCGTGCCGCGCGAGCTGATGCGCGAGCTGCACGAGAAGTCGCCCGCGCGGCACCTGCTGGTCGCCGCGCGCCAGTTCGCGATTCTGGGGCTGTGCACCTGGGCGCTGATCCGCTTTGCGCACCCGCTCGTCTGGATTCCGCTCGCCATCGTGCAGGGCTTCACGGTGTTCAATTTCTCCGTGCTGCTTCATGAAGTGGTGCATCACGCGATCTTCACGCGCCGGCGTCCAATCCTCGAGCGCGTCCTCGGGCTGCTGTACGCCACGCCCAGCGGCCTGTCGGCCAGCCAGTTCACGCGCTGGCATCTCGATCATCACGCCGAGCTGGGATCAGAAGAGGACGACCCGAAGCGGCATCATCTCTCGCCGAAGATCAACGCGCGCTGGTACAAGCTGCTGTACGCCACGCCCGTGCTGTTCCCGATTTATTTCCGCGCGGCGAAGCGCGAGTCAGCCACGTACGAGCCCGCGCTGCAGCGGCGCATCGGCCGCGAGCGGCTGCTGTCGATTGGGTTTCATCTGGGCGCGATTGCCGCGATCTGGTGGGGCTTCGGCCCGGGCGCGGCGCTGCGCGCGCACATCGTGCCGGTGTTCTTCGTGTTTCCGGTGGCCTTCACGCTCAACCGGCTCGGCCAGCACTACGACATCAATCCCGATGACCCCGCCCAGTGGGGCACGCTGATGCGCGGGCACTGGTTCTGGGACTTCCTCTTCCTCAACTCGAACTATCACCTCGAGCACCACTACTTTCCGGGTGTGCCGTTCTACCGGCTGCCGAAAGTGCAGGCCGCGCTCGTGCCGTTCTACGCGTCGAAAGGGATGCGCTGGATGACGTACGGGAAGCTGGTCCACGGGTGGATCATCGAGAACCAGGCTCCCCACACCGACTGGTCGAAGTCCAGTCCTCTGCTACTGGATGGAGATCAGCTCCACGTCGAACACCAGCCAGGCGTTCGGCGGGATCGGCCCGCTGCCGGTCGTCCCGTAGGCCAGTGACGGCGGCACGATGAGCCGGCGGATGCCGCCGACCTTCATGCCCGTCAGGCCCTCGACAAATCCCGGAATCAGCGCGGCGGTGGTGAACGGCGTCGCGAACTGCCCGCCGTCGACGCGCGTGCCCTTCGAGTCGGTCCCCGTCGGGTCATAGAGCCACAGCTCGTACTTGAGGGTGACGGTTTGCCCCGCCGCGAGCGTGGCGCCGGTGCCCGCCCGCAGGTCGGTGATCACCAGGTTGGCCGGGCCGACGTAGGTGATGGGCGTGGTGGGCGAGTCGCCGCTGTTGCACGACGCCGCCGCGGAGAGCACGAGGGCGCCCGCGAGGGCGCGTGAAAGCCGTTTCAGCATGGCAGTGTCCTAGGTGTTCTTCTTCGGCCGCATGTTGGCCTGAAGCACGCGCTTTCGCAACCGCAGACTTTTCGGCGTGATTTCCACCAGCTCATCGTCGCTGATGAACTCGAGCGCCTGCTCCAGATTGAGCTTGCGGGGCGGAATGATCCGCACCGCCTCGTCGGCGCTCGACGCGCGCATGTTCGTCTGCTTCTTTTCCCGGCAGATATTGACGTCGAGATCGTTCGTGCGGCTGTTCTCGCCCACGATCATGCCTTCATAGACCTCGGTCGTCGGGTCGATGAAGATTTCGCCGCGTTCCTGCATGGCCGAGATGGCATATGCGGTGGCCGGCCCCTGACGATCCGATACGAGCGCGCCGGTCGCGCGCGCCGGGATGTCGCCGTGCCACGCCTCCCAGCCGAGGAAGCGATGGTGCATGATGCCCGTGCCGCGCGTCTCGGCGAGCAGCTGCGATCGAAAGCCGATCAGGCCGCGCGCGGGAATCCTGAACTCGAGGCGCGTGCGTCCGGAGCCGTGGTTCACCATCTTCGTCATCACGCCCTTGCGGATGCCGATCTGCGCGATGACGACGCCCTGAAAATCTTCAGCCACGTCGATGATGAGCTCCTCGACCGGCTCCACCTTCTGGCCGTTGATCTCGCGCGTGACGATTTCAGGGCGCGAGACCTGCATCTCGAAGCCCTCGCGCCGCATCATCTCGAGCAGAATCGACAGCTGCAGCTCGCCGCGGCCGAGCACCTTGAACTGCTCGGGCGACTCGGTCTGCTCGACGCGGATCGACACATTGCCCACGAGCTCGCGATCGAGGCGATCCTTCAGCTGGCGCGACGTGACGTACTGCCCCTCGCGCCCGGCCATCGGTGACGTGTTCACGCCGAAGATCATCGATACGGTCGGCTCGTCGATGGCGATGGCGTTGAGCGGTTCGGGATCGACGGCCGACGAGATCGTCTCGCCGATCATGATGCCCTCGATGCCGGCCAGGCACACGATCTCGCCCGCCGACGCCTGCGTCGTGTCGATTCGCTTCAGCCCTTCGAACGAGAACAGCTTCGTCACCTTCGTGATCTGGACGGTGCCATCGAGCTTGCACACCGAAATCTGATCGCCCACCTTCACGCGGCCGTTGAAGATGCGGCCAATCGCCAGGCGCCCCAGATAGTCGCTGGCGTCGAGATTCGCGACCAGCATCTGCAGCTTGCCGTCGGGATCGCCCATCGGCGGCGGAATCTGCTCGATGATGGCGTCGAACAGCGGCTTGAGCGTCGTGCCTTTTTCCTCGAGCGACGTGCTCGCCACGCCGTCGCGCGCGACGGCATAGAGGATGGGGAAGTCGAGCAGGTCTTCGGTGGCGTCGAGGTCGATGAACAGGTCGAACACCTCGTTGACCACTGCCTGCGGCCGCGCATCCTGCCGGTCGATCTTGTTGATGACGACGATGGGGGTGAGGCGGCGCTCGAGGGCCTTGCCGAGGACGAAGCGCGTCTGCGGCAGCGGGCCTTCCGACGCGTCGACCAGCAGCATGACGCCGTCGACCATCGAGAGCACACGCTCGACCTCGCCGCCGAAGTCGGCGTGGCCGGGCGTGTCCACGATGTTGATCAGGTAGTCGCCGTAATGGACGGCGGTGTTCTTCGCGAGAATCGTGATGCCGCGCTCGCGCTCCAGCTCGTTGCTGTCCATGGCCCGCTCGGCCACGCGCTCGTTGGAGCGGTAGATGCCGCTTTGCTGGAACAGGGCGTCCACAAGGGTCGTCTTGCCGTGGTCGACGTGCGCGATGATCGCGATGTTTCGTATCTGAGGGTTTGCTACGCGCGCCGGCCGGCGATTGGACATCCTTATAGTTTACAGCCCGCGCCCCCTTATCGCCGCAGTTTCCACGTGAGGCCGCCATACACGCGGAAGCCGTCGGGCGCGGCGTCGGTGAAGTTGAAGTAGCGGATGTCGGCACGCGCGAGCAGCCGGTCGGTCAGCGGCGCCTTGAGGCCCCCGCCGAAATTGAACCCCACCTCGACCGCGTCGTCGCTCAGATCGTCGATTTCGAGCGAGGATCGCACGAAGCCGACCCCGGCCGTGGCGTAGGGCGCCATGCCGTTGGCCAGGTGGAAGTGATACAGCGCGTTGGCGTTGACGCCCAGCGTGGACCAGTCCGCCCCCTCGTCGTCGCCGGCCAGATCGAAGACGTAGCCGAATTCCGCCTCGACGCCGAACACCTCCGTGAAGTCGTAGCCCGTGGCCGCGCCGAAGCCGAGGCTGGGGCTGTCGGCGTCACCGCCGAAGGTGAACGACAGGAAGGGCGTGACCGACCAGACGCCCGGTTCGACGGGCGACGCGGTTTGCGCGGCCGCCGGGACGGCCAGGAACAGGACGAGGGCAAATGCAGTGGACAGTCGAACCAGCTTCACGGGCAATCCTCCAGTGGGAGCGTCAGGCAGGGTGGTCAGGCGGTTTCCCTGGAATCTTAGACGACGGATCAGCCGAAATGTTGTTACGCCGGCCGTAAGCGCGCTTTCAGATTTTTTCCGGACGGTCTCCGCCTGCTAGGCTCTGTCGCGTGACAGACCCGGCCAGCCGCCGCAGCCTGCTCGTGTGGTTCGTGCGCGCCGGCATCACCGCGCTGGGCGCGGCTGCCGCCGCACTCGCCGGCGCCGCAGCCATCCCTCGCGCCGCGTCGCGCCCCGCGCGCTGGGTGAGGGCCGCGCGGTTCAGCGATCTCGATCCGGGCGTGCCGACGCCCATCACGCTTACGGCTGCGCGTGACGATGGCTGGCATCGCGCGCGGACGCCGCGCGTCGTCTTTCTGCTGGCCACCGAGGCGGGCGAGGTGCGCGCCCTGTCCGCGACGTGCACGCATCTCGGCTGCCGCGTGTCGTGGAAGGGGGAGGCGGATCGCTTCGAATGTCCGTGTCATCAGGGCGCGTACGATCGCGACGGCCGCGTGATCGCGGGCCCGCCGCCGGCGCCGCTGCCGCCGATTGCCGCGCGCGTCGATCTTGCGGCGGACGAGATTCACGTCGAGATCTAAGATGCCGCGGCTCACTGCGCGCCTCGGCGACTGGCTCGACCACCGCGCTGGATGGCGCGCCGCGCGCGCGCATCTGCTCGACGAGCCGCTGCCGGCCGGCACGGGCTGGTGGTTCACGATCGGCAGCGTGCTGCTGGCGGCGCTTGCGCTGCAGGCCGTGACGGGCATCCTGCTGTCGCTCACCTACGCGCCCACGCCCGATCACGCGCACGACAGCGTGCGCTACATCGAGCAGTCGGTCGGCGCCGGCCGGCTGCTGCGCGGCCTGCATTACTACGGCGCGAGCCTCATCGTGCTTGCCGCCGCCGCGCACATGCTGCGCGTGGTGGTGTTCGGCAGCTACAAGGCGCCGCGCGAGCTGACGTGGCTCACGGGCCTGGCGCTGCTGCTCGTCATCCTCGCCTTCGCGCTGACCGGGTATCTGCTGCCGTGGGATCAGCGCGCGTACTGGGCGACGGTGGTCACGATCAACATCGCCGCGCTCACGCCGGTCGCCGGCGATCTGATCGCGGCGGTGATGCGCGGCGGCGCGGACATTGGCGCGCTGACGCTCACGCGCTGGTACGCGGCGCACGTGATCGTGCTGCCGGCGCTGCTCGCCGCGCTGGTGGCGCTGCATCTGTATCTGATGCGGCGCCACGGCATCTCGGGAGGTTCGCGAAATTCTTCCCGGTTGATTTTCCCCGGTTCAGAAACGGCACAGGGCAACCGGGGAAAATCAACCGGGAGGAATTTCCCGTTCTATCCCCTCCAGGCGTCGCGCGATCTCGTCGTGATCCTGATCGTCATTGGCGCGCTCGTGGCGATCGCGTGGCGCGGCGCGCCCGCGCTCGAGCCGGTGGCGAATCCGGCTGACGCCGGCTACGTGCCGCGGCCCGAGTGGTACTTCCTTGGCCTGTTCGAGCTGCTGAAATATTTTCCGGGCCGCCTCGAGGTGATTGGCGCGCTGGTGGTGCCCGGCCTCGCACTGCTGCTGCTCGCGCTGCTGCCGTGGATCGACCGCGGCCCCTCGCGCCGGCCGCGCGACCGCCGGGCCGTACTCGCCATGGTCGCCGTCATGGCAGTGTCGCTGGCCGCGCTCACGGCCGCCGGTTGGCGCGATCGCCCGCCTCCCGCGGATCCGGGCTGGACGATCCGCGAGCTTGGCGGCATGGCCATGGTGTCGGACGGCGCGTGCGCGCGCTGCCACGTCGACGGCGGCGCCGCCGAGCCGATTCGCGCCGAGGCCGTCGCGCGCGACGCGACATGGGTCGCCGGCCATCTGCTCGATCCCGACATGATCGCGCCCGGGCTGCGCGAGCCGCCCGCGCCGGCCGGCGAGCGCGAGGTTGCCGCCATCCTCGCGTATCTCGCGCGCGCGCGGCGAAGCGGCGCGCCGCCCGCGCTCGCGCCCGGCGATGTCACGGCAACGCGCGTGTTTGCGCAGTTCTGCATCGGGTGTCACCGCATCGACCCAGGCGCGCGCGACGGCGGCGACGAGGGTCCGGACCTCACGGGTATCGGCGCGAAGCACAGCGCCGAGGCTCTTCGCCGTTGGATCATCGATCCTGAAGCGGTGGACCCTGACGCGGAGATGCCATCTTTTGGCACCCGGTTGACTGCGGACGAGCTCGACGCTCTCGTTCAGTGGCTCATCAGCCGACGCTGAAGCCGCGGTTTGCACGGTTTTCTTACAGAAATGATGCCCAAACTCATCGATTCAAATAGTTAAGCTTGGCCGCATTCGTGCATAGTCGACCCGCGATCACACGCGTCTTCTGAGAAGTTCCGGGCGAGTCTTGCCGGGCGGTCAGCAACGCGGCTATAGTGCAGAACCGCATGGCTCCCGATTACTCGACACCGATCCGCACACAATCGACCGGCTTAGTCGACGTGCTCGACAGGGTCCTCGACAAGGGACTCGTCATCGCGGGCGATATCAAGATCTCACTCGCGGAAGTGGAGCTGCTGACCATCCGGATCCGGCTGCTCGTGTGCTCGCTCGACAAGGCACAGGAGATAGGGCTGGACTGGTGGCGCTATGACCGCGAGCTGTCGCCGGGCCAGGATCGCCAGGATCTGGATGCCGCCGAGTTGCGCCGGCAAATCGCGTCCCTCGAGGCGCGCATCAGCGCCCTCGATAAACCCGCAGTTACGAAAGCGCGGCGCCGCCGCTGACGTTCTGGTTTGAATCCGGCGGGGTCCCTGATCCCCGCCGAGGGAGCAAAAATGGCCGTTGAAAGAGCCGCAGGCGGAAGCAGTCTTATTGACGTCCTCGATCGCGTCCTCGACAAGGGCATCGTCATCGATGCCTGGGTGCGCGTGTCGCTGGTGGGCATCGACTTAATCACGGTCGAGGCGCGCGTCGTCGTCGCGTCCATCGACACCTATCTGAAATATTCCGAAGCGGTCGGCCAGGTTTCGCCGGTGTCGCGGCCGGCCGAACTGTCGGCGGCCACGCAGGACGTCATGGCGGAGAACGCCGCGCTGCGCGCGGAGCTGGCGGCCTCGAAGGCGGCCCGCCCGGTGCGCCGCCGCGACCGCGAATAGCCCGCTGCCGCGCTGATGGCCTACGCGGCGGTCTCAACGACGGGGCGGACCTCCCCCGGGTCCTCGGGACCCGCCGGGACGGCTGCGGCAGAGAGCCGCGTCGCGTTGCTGGAGTTCCTGCTCGGCAGCCTCGACCAGGTGGAATCGGCGCGCCGTGTCGTGGACTGGATCGTGGAAACCGGCGTGGCCGGCAAGGCGGCGGTGCTGCTGGCCGATCGCGCGAATCATCAGCTCGTCATCGTGGCTGAGCGCGGCCTGCCGGGCGTGACCGATCTCACGGTCGACCTGCGGCAGGAGCAGCATCCCTTCATCAAGGCGCTGGCCTCGCCGAAGCCGCAGTACGTCAGCCGCGATCCGCAGCTGCGCCGCATTCTCGAAACCGATCGCTTCCATGCGTGCCCGCTGCGCGGGCATCAGGACGGCCAGTCGGTCGGCATCCTGCTGACGTCGGCCGATCGCGGGCAGATCAATCCGGCCGCGTCCTGGGCGTGCGAGCGGCTGTCGGATCAGCTCTATCGCATTCGCAGCCGCGAGACGCTGGCCGAAACGCAGTACGGCCAGGAACGGCTGCTGCTGTTCAACATCATCAACGCCGTGTCGGATCCCGTGCTGCTCACCGACCTCGAGGGGCAGGTGCTCATCGCGAACAACCTGGCCGAGAAGCTGCTGGTGGCGCCCGATGAAGCGAGCGAGGGCTGGCGCCGCGCGGTCGCCCTCAACAGCATGCTGTTTTCGGCGGCGCTGTCGGCCAGCGCCATCGAGGATGGCGGCGGACGCCGCGAGCTGCTGCTCGTCGATCCGCTCGAGGGATCGGATCTCGTGTACGAGCTGCTGAGCTCGCCGGTGCGCGATCAGCGGCAGGGCACGTACGTCGTGTCGGTGCTGCGCGACGTCACCGACCTGGCGCGCGCGAAGGTCGAGATCGACGAAAGCTATCGCACGCTGCGGCTCGCGCAGGCGAAGGTGCGCGAAGAGCGGCACCGGCTCGATCTGATCATCGACTCGGTCGCCGACCCGATTCTCGTCACCGATCCGGACGGCGGCATCGTGCTGATGAACGCGCCGGCCGAAAAGATGTTCGCGCCGGCGCACGACGGCACCGACGCGGCCGCCCGGCGCGTGCGCGCCAACGGCGCGAACCTGACGTCCTTTGTCGCCACGCTGCTGGCCAGCGGCACCCAGGACCGGTACCGGAGCGAGCTCACGCTCACCGACCCGGGCACCGGCACGGTCGTGCCGTTCGAAGCCATCGCGGGCACCATCCTGGCCGAACAGGGCGAGTTGATGTGGGTGGTCACCATCCTGCACGACCTCACGGAGGCGATCGAAAAGGGCAGGCTGTACGAGCAGCTGAAGCGCGCGTCTGAAGAGCTCGAGGTGAAGGTGCACGAAGCCACGGCGGAACTGGCTGAACAAAACGAGCTGCTGCGGCGGCAGCACATCGCGCTCGAGCAGGCGTCGGCGCTCAAGTCGCAGTTCCTCGCGAACATGTCGCATGAGTTCCGGACGCCGCTCAACGCGATTCTGGGCTACACGCACATGACGCTGCAGGGCGTGGCCGGCGAGATGCTGCCGGGGCAGAAGAAAAACCTGACGCGCATCGACTCGAACGCGCGCCACCTGCTGGGGTTGATCAACGACATTCTCGACATCACGCGCATCGAGGCGGGGCGCATGCCGCTCAACATCACGAGCTTCCACCTGAACGAGCTCGTGCAGGAAGTGATGCTCGAGATGGAGCCCATCATCGCGCGGCGCCCGCAGCTCGAAGTGGTCCATCGCATTCCGCCGACGCTGCCGCCGCTCAAGACCGACCGCCAGAAGCTCAAGCAGATCGTGCTGAACCTGCTGAGCAACGCCCTGAAGTTCACCGAGGAGGGCGGCATCTACATTCGCGCGTCGTACGACGCGCGGTCGAAGCACATGCTCATCGTCGTGCGCGACACGGGCATCGGCATCGCCACCGAGCATCAGGCTCAGGTCTTCGAGGACTTCCGCCAGCTCGACAGCTCGCCGTCGCGCGGGCACGGCGGCACGGGCCTCGGGCTGTCCATCTGCCGCCGGCTGGCGCAAATGTTGGACGGCGGTATTACACTCGAAAGTCAGATGGGCAAGGGCTCCACGTTCACGCTGCGCCTGCCCGTGAAACAGAAACGCCGATGACCTCCGAACGCAAGACCGCACCGCTCATTCTGGTTGTCGAGGACTACGACGACGCGCGCGAGATGTACGTCGAGTACCTCTCGTTCACCGGCTTCCGCGTGGAGTCGGCCACCAACGGGCTCGAGGCCATCGAGATGACGCAGCGGCTCAGGCCCGACCTGGTGCTGATGGACCTCGCGCTGCCCAAGCTCGATGGCTGGGAGGCGACGCGCCGGCTGAAGTCGGATCCCGCCACCGCGCGCATCCCGGTGATCGCGCTCACGGGCCACGCGCTGGCCGGGCACGCCGAACGCGCGCGCGAGGCCGGCTGCGACTCGTTCATCACGAAACCCTGCGTGCCGGACGAGCTCGTCGCCGAAATCTCGCGTGTCCTCGGCATCAGTTCCCCCTCCGCCCATCAGACGCCCGCCGGGGCGTCCGATCACTCGACGTCCCCGCGACGTGGACGGCGCTAGCGTCAGCGAATCTATGGCGAAAAAACCTGCGACGAAATCGAAAGCCGCCAAAGCCTCCGCTCCCCCGAAGGCCGCGAAGTCCCCGAAAGCCGCCGCGCCGCTGAAGGCGGTCAAGGCGCCGAAACCCGCGCCCCGGGCAGCCGCGTCCGCCGCGCCGGCCGCGCCGGCCGACAACGGCGCGCAGGGGCAGTACGTCTACTGCATCATCCAGTCGGAGACGCCGCTCACGTTCGGGCCCCTCGGCATCGGCCACGAACCGGCGGAAGTGCAGACCGTGCACTTCAAGGATCTGTGCGCCGTCGTGTCGGCGACGCCGATGGTGGTGCACGACCCGACGCGCGAAAACGTGCTCGCGCACCAGCGCGTGAACGAAACCGTCATGCTGCAGCACACGGTGCTGCCCATGTCGTTCGGCACGGTGTTCAAGACGACCAACGACATCGTGGAGCTGCTGCGCTCGGCCTACGACGCCTTCACCGACGTGCTGCAGAAGATGCGCGACAAGGTCGAGTTCGGCCTCAAGGTGCTGTGGGACCGGGATCAAATCATCCGCGAGATCGAGGACGAGGACGAGGACATCCGCCGCCTCAAGAACGAGATTTCCACGCAGAAGGGGTCGACCTACTTCGCCCGCATGCAGTACGGCCGCATGATCGACGCGGCGCTGCAGGCGCGGTCGGAACAGTACGTCGACGGCATCTTCCGCAGCCTGCGCGACGTGGCCGTCGCCTCGCGCTC
The DNA here is from genome assembly GCA_036675475.1 of Vicinamibacterales bacterium. Lineage (GTDB taxonomy): Bacteria > Acidobacteriota > Vicinamibacteria > Vicinamibacterales > SCN-69-37 > JALYRV01. Next base: position 15,420 of record JAKFEY010000022.1, on the reverse strand, counting down.
GAACAAGCCGATCGGCGATCGCATGATCATGAACGCCGCGTTCCTGGTGTCGCGCGATCGCGAGAACGCCTTCGACGCGCGCGTGAAGGAGATCGGCCAGCGCCACGACAAGCTGACGTTCAAGTACACCGGGCCCTGGCCGCCCTATAACTTCGTCAACATCAAGTTGAAGCTCGAGCGAGCCCACTAGCATGTTCCTGCTCGACTCGCTGTTCATCAGCGGGATGAAGTTCGTTTTCGACAAGATCGCCGCCGTCGCCGACGCGGAGGCGTTCGACGAAACCGTGCTGCACGATCGCCTGCTGCAGGCGCAGCTGCGGCTCGAGGCGGGCGAGATCAGCGACGAGGAGTTCGGGGACATCGAGGCCGAGGTGTTCGAGCGCCTGCGGCAGATTCGCGCCAGCCGTGAGGGCACGCCGTCGATCACCGACGCGGGCGACGGCGACTACACCATCACCGGCATCGAGGCGACGTTCGAGGGCGACGAGCACAAGTAACGGCCGTGACTGTCCTCTACTGCGTCGTGCAGACACCGCCATCCGTCGACCTTCCGCCCGGCGGCCTGCCCGGCGCCGGCGCCCCGCGCGCGCTGCCCCTCAAAGGCGGCCTCACCGCCATCGTCGCCACTCTTCCCGACCGTGACTATTCCGAGGATGCGGTGAGCGCGAAGCTTCGCGACATGGCCTGGGTGTCGAGCGCGGCGCTCGGACACGAGCAGCTGCTCGAGCACGTGATGCGCACGGCCTCCGCCGTGCTGCCGATGAAACTGCTGACGCTGTTTTCCGGCGACGACCGGCTCGTACAGGATCTGACAAGGCAGCGGAAGCGCCTCGAGCGCGCGGCTGCGCAAGTGGCCGGCTGCGACGAGTACGGGCTCAGGCTCGTCGCGCTCGACGGCAGCGCGGAGCCACCGCAGGGCGCGGGCGTGTCGAAGCCCGCGTCCGGCACCGCCTTTCTCGAACGCAAGAAGCAGGTGCGCGACGTCGCGCGTGAGCAGGCGTCGCGGCGCGCGGCCTATGCGGCAGACGTCTTCGACGGTTTGTCGGGTGTCTCACGCGATGCCGTCGCCCGTCCGCTGCAGGCTGACGACGCGGAGCGGCCGCTGCTCGACGCGGCGTTTCTCGTGGCGCGCGACGAGCAGCAGCACTTTGGCGCCGCGGCGGAGGCCCTGGCCGCGCGTGCCGCCGACGCGCACTGCCTGTTCAAGCTGACCGGGCCGTGGCCGCCGTACCATTTCGTCCAGGTTGACGATGCCTCCTAAACGGCCGCTGCCGCCGGCTGCGCCGAAGCGTTCGCGCCCGGCGATTGGCCGTCCGCCCGCGCGCCAGAAACACGCCCATCCGCCGAAACCGGCGCGGCGGCCGCCGCCACCGCCACCGCCGCCGCCCTCCAGGCCGCGGCCGAAGGCCTCGGAGCGCCGCCTGGCCGGGTCCATGGGCGTGTTCGCGGAGCCGGAAGCGAACAAGACGTTGCTGGATCTGGTCGACAACCTGCTCAGCAAAGGCGTGGTGCTGCACGCCGACGCGATGCTCGCGCTCGCCGACGTGGATCTCGTCTATCTGAGGCTCACGGCGCTGCTGGTGGCCGCCGACCGCATCTTCCCCAAACGCGACGGCGGCAAGGCCGCGACGTGATGCTGGTGGTGATTGCCGTGGCGCGTGCGCGCGACGCGAAGCGCGCCGGCGTCGAGGCCGTCGTGGTGAAATCGCTCGCGGCCATCGTGCAGCGGCGCGCGCGCGCCCCGCAGGTCAGCGAGCGCGCGCTCGCGGCACAGGCGGCCGCCCTCGCGAAACTCGAAGCGCAGGGGCTCGAGTTTCTGCCCGCCCGCTTCGGCACCATCGTCCCGGACGAGCAGGAACTGGAGCGGCTGCTCGCGCCGCTGGTGAAGCCGCTGACGAAGGCGCTGGCGCTGACGCGCGGGCGGCATCAGATGACGGTGCGCGTGCGCGGAACCCGCGCCGAGGCGCCCCGGACGTCGGGCCGCGCGTTTCTCGCGGCGCGCGCGCGGCAGGCCCGCGTGGCCGACGCGGACCCGGTGCGCAAAGCCGTCGCCGGCCTGGTGGCGGCCGAGCACACCGGCGCGGCGCGCGCGCCCTACACCGGCGCCCTCTATCACCTGGTCGACGACTCGCACATCGGTGATTACATGGCGGCGATCCAGCGCGTGCAGCGGCGCATGCCGGATCGCTTCGTGGTGTCGGGCCCCATGCCGCCGTATGCGTTCACGTCGGTCGCCGATCTCGCGAACGGAGACTGAGGTGGCGAAAAAGGCGCGCGCGGCCCGCCCGCGCAGGACGAAGACCAGGACGAAGGCGAGGCGGCAGCAGGCCGACGCGCCTGGTCTGTCGGTGCGCGAGATCGAGGACCTCCGCCAGGAGCTCGCGCGCCTCCAGTCCGCCTCGAAGCCGTCGCGCTGGAACGCCGGCGACGACGATGTGCGGCGATCGGTGGCGAAGCTCGTGCTGACGCTCGTCGAGTTCATCAGGCGCGTGCTCGAGCGGCAGGCGATCCGCCGGCACGAATCCGGCACGCTCACGCCGGCCGAAACCGAAGCCGTCGGCATGGCGCTGATGCGGCTCGAGGAAACCATCGCCGAGATGGCGTCGACGTTCGGCCTCGACCCGAACGATCTCAACCTCGAGCTCGGTCCGCTCGGAAAGCTGTACTGATGGCGCGTGCGCGGCTGATTCTCAATCCTTCTTCGGGCACCGACAAGGCGCCTGATTTCCTGCCCGGCATCAATCACTCCCTGCGCGAGCGCTTCGGCATGATGGAGATCGTCATGACGACCGGTTCGCGCGACGGCGAAGCCGCGGCGGCGCAGGCGGCCGCTGACGGGTGCGACCGCGTGTTCGTGGCGGGCGGCGACGGCACGCTGAACGAAGTCGTGAACGGCTTGCTCTCGGCCGGCGCGCTGGAGCGCACCGCAATCGGTCTGCTGCCGCTCGGCACGGGCAACGACTTCGCGCGCATGCTGCACCTGTCGGAGACGCCCGAGGAGGCGCTCGCGTCGCTCTACGACGCGCGCGAAGTGCGCGTCGACGTGGGCACGCTCAACGGCCGCGCCTTCATCAACACGTCGGGCGGCGGCTTCATCTCGGAGGTGACGCAGGCGCTCGACGATCGCCTGAAGTCCATCGCGGGAAAGCTCGCGTTTCTGATTGCCGGCGGGCAGGCGGTGCTCGAGTACGAGCCCGTGCCGGTGCGCATCGAGGCTGACGGCCAGCCGGCGTTCGATGCCACGCCGCACCTGTTTGCGGTCTGCAACGCGCGGCAGATCGGCGGCGGCCGCCTGATTGCGCCCGAAGCCGAGATTGATGACGGCTGGCTCGACGTCTGTCTGGTCGACGCGATGCCGACGCTCGAATTTCTCAACCTGCTCAGGAAGGTGGCGGACGGCAGCCATCTCGAAGACGAGCGCGTCCGCTATTTCCGCGTCCGCGAGATGACGATGACCTTCGCGCGTCCCGTGAAGGTGAACACGGACGGCGAGCTGCTCGAGGCGACAGTCTGCCGCTACGGTGTGCTGCCCGGCGCGGCCCGGTTCTTCGCCGGCACCTCGAACTCATAGCCGCCCGGCGTCACGATCAGGCGTCCGGTCCTCGAGAACGCGAGGCTGGCCGGCCGAATGCGCCCGGCGCCGTACAGTTCCACCACCATGGCCTTGTCGCCGTTCGCGTCGAACACATAGACGAATGGAATCGTGAGGGCGATCCACAGACGCCCGTCAGGCGCGACGGCCGCGGTCTGCACGGTCGGTTGAATGTACGGCAGCTCCCGATCGGCGCCCACGCGCCGGCGCGGCCACGTCTGGGGCAGGGCGGCGATCACGGGATCGAGCTCGGCGCCTTCGATGTGCCGCTCGAACTCCAGGTCGCCCGCCCGGCTGTACTTGCGCAGCATCGGCACGCCCGCCTGAAACACGAACCAGAACCCGCCGTCGCGCGCGGCGAGCGGCACTCCCGTGTTGAGCGCGAGGTGCGCGTCCGTGTCCTGTTCGTGCCCGGTGGGGCGCAGCCGTCCAAAGTGCCTGAGTGGCTTGCCGTCGACGGCGTACTCGGTCACGAGCCAGCCGGTGTCGGGCTCGCTCAGCAGGATCGTGCCGCCCGTGAATTCGAGGCTGCCCGCGCCGTTCATGACGGTGGATCCCAGCGTGAGGCGCGGCAGGCTGCGCACGCGCGGCTGGAACGCGCCCATCGCCGTGCCGTCCTTGAAGAACACCTGAATGCGATCGACGCCGAAGGGCGCGTCCGACACCACGAACTGATCGCCGCCGGCGTCGAACGCGCTCGGCTGCAGCAGCTCGCCTTGCGCGGGGCCGATGACGACGATCGGCGCGCTCGCGCGCCACGCCGCGTCAATGCGATGGACTGCATGCGCCCGCCGATCGAAGGCCAGATAGCCGCCATCGCTGCCCTGTTGGAGGTTGGCGAGATCTCTGAACCGCCCGGCTATCTCCGGCGGCAGCGCACGAACGGCCGTCAGACGTTCAGGGGAAAGGTCAAAGGTGAGAGGGGAAAGGGACGCGAAGGTTAAAAGCACAAGGGACGAAAGTGGAAGGACCTTCATACTTGCACCTTCCCCTTCGTCCCTTTCCCCTTGCGTTCCCTGTTCCCTCTAACCTCTGACCTTTACCCTATCAGTAGCGAGCGGTTTCGAGGATGGCGGCGAGAACGTCGGCAGAGCCCGGAAGTATCTCTTCCTCGAGATCGGGGGAATAAGCCACCGGTGTATCCAAAGCCCCCACGCGCTTCACCGGAGCATCGAGGTACTCAAACAACTGCTCTGCCACTCTAGCCGCGAGTTCGGCGCCGAAGCCGCATGTCAGCTGATCTTCGTGGGCGATGACGATGCGGCTGGTGTCCTTGACGGCGTCGCTGATGGCGTCCCAGTCGAACGGCATGATCGTGCGCAGGTCGATCACCTTCACGCTCACGCCTTCCTTTTCGGCCTGCTGGGCCGCGAGCAGCGAGCGCTGCACGAGCGCCCCCCAGGTGACGACGGTGACGTCGGTGCCGTCGCGCTTCACGGCTGCCTTGCCGAACGGAATCATGTACTCGGAGCCCGGATACTCGCCCTTGTTGTACGTCTGGCGGTACAGGTGCTTGTGCTCCAGATACAGCACGGGGTCGTCGCAGCGGATGGCGGTGCGCAGCAGGCCGGCGGCGTCCTGCGCGTTCGAGGGATAGACGATGCGAATGCCGGGGCAGTGCGCGAAGATGCTTTCGCCCGACTGGCTGTGGTACGGCGCGCCGCCGCGCAGGTACCCGCCGATGGCGGTGCGCACGACCATCGGGCACGAGAAGTCGTTGTTCGAGCGGTACCGCAGCATCGACATCTCGTCGCGCAGCTGCATCATGGCGGGCCAGATGTAGTCGAAGAACTGGATTTCGACGACCGGCTTGAGCCCGCGCGTGGCCATGCCGATGGCGCGGCCGATGATGTTGGCTTCGGCGAGCGGCGAGTTGAACACGCGGTCGCCGCCGAAGGCGCGCTGCAGGCCGTGCGTGACCTTGAACACGCCGCCCTTGCCCGGCACGCAGGCGAGGTTTTCGATGCGGCTGCAGTCGGCCACGTCTTCGCCGAACATCACGATGCGCGCGTCGCGCGCCATCTCCTCGCGCATGGTCCGGTTGATGGCGGCCACCATGGTGTCGGCTTTGCCTTCCGGCGCGGCGGGCGTGTCGAAGTCCGATGACGTGGGGTCGACCGTGGGCGAGTAGACGTAGAGCGCCGCGGTGTCGCGCGGCGGCTTCGCGGCGGCGAGCGCCTTGTCGGTGGCCTCGGTCAGCTCCGCGTCGATGTCCTTCGCGATCTGATCGAGCTCCTGCTGCGTGAGCACTTTTTCGTCGATCAGGAATCGCGCGAATCGCGGAATGGGATCACGCGTGGCCTCTTCCTCGCGCTCTTCCGGCGTCTTGTACAGCTTTTCATCGTCCGACAGCGAGTGCGAATAGGGACGGGTGACCTTCGAGTGCACGAGGGCCGGGCCCTTGCGCGCGCGCGCCCAGGCCACGGCGTCGGTGAACGCCGCGTAGCTGGCGAGCGGGTCGGTGCCGTCGACGCGGATGACGTGCAGGTTGGGCCAGGTCTCGACGAGTTTCGAAATCGATCCGCCTGGCGTCTGCACTTCGACCGGCACCGAGATCGCGTAGCCGTTGTCTTCGATGTGAAACACGACCGGCGCCTTGCGGACGCAGGCCGTGCTCAGCGACTCCCAGAACTCGCCTTCGCTGGTGGTGCCGTCGCCAAGCGACACGTACGCGACCTCGTCCTGCTGGTACGGGGCGTTGGCAATGCCCTCGATGCGGTCGTATAGCAGCCCGGCTTCGGCGCAGCCGACCGCCTGCAGGCACTGCGTGCCGGTGGGGCTCGACTGCGACACGATGTTGAGCGCCTTGTGGCCCCAGTGCGACGGCATCTGCCGGCCGCCCGAGTTCGGGTCGTCCTGGGCGCCGACCGCGCTCAGCAGCATCTCGAGCGGCGTCATTCCCAGCGTCAGGCAGAGGGCGCGATCCCGGTAGTAGGGGTAGAACCAGTCGTACGACGGCTTCATCGCCAGGCCGGCGGCCACCAGCACCGCCTCGTGGCCGGCGCCGCTGATCTGGAAGAAGATCTGGCTCTGGTTCTTGAGCTGAATCTCCTTGTCGTCGATGCGGCGCGACAGCAGCATCGTGCGGTAAATCCGCACCAGGTCCTGCGTCGAAAGCCCGTGATACTTGCTGGCAACCGTCGTGTCGGGGGCGTCCGCCGTAGCGGCCCCGCTGCGGGAAGTGGTCTTCATCGGCGGGTTAATTATAGGCCGGGTGTTAGAATCCGCCCAGCATGACTACACGGGCCACACTGGTGCGCTGGGACGAGCTCGCGCTGGAAAAAGTGACGGAGATGATCTCGCGCAAGGTCGTGACCGGCGAGCGCGAAATGCTCGCGCAGATCTACCTCAAGAAGGGCTGCATCGTGCCGATGCACTCGCACGAGAGCGAGCAGATCACCTACGTGCTGCAGGGCGCGCTGAAGTTCCTCATCGACGGCGAGCACATCACCGTGCGCGAAGGGGAAGTGCTGCTGATTCCGTCCTGGGTCGAGCACCAGGCCGAAGCGCTCGACGACACGTTCGAGCTCGACGTGTTCAGCCCGATCCGGCAGGACTGGATCGACAGAACCGACACGTACTTCCACAACGACCCCGTGAAAGTCGAGGCCCCCGAGTGACTCCTCTCATTGTCCTTCTCGTCATCGCCGGCGTGGTGTTGTTCTGGGCGGTCGGGATTTACAACCGCCTGATCGGCCTGAAGAACCAGGTCGAGAACGGCTGGAAGCAGATCGACGTGCAGCTCAAGCGCCGGCACGATCTCATTCCAAATCTCGTGGAAACCGTCCGCGGCGCCATGGAGTTCGAGCGCGACACGCTCACCGCCGTGATGGAAGCGCGCTCGCGCGCGGTGTCGGCCACCGGGCCGGCCGCCGCCGGCAAGGCCGAGGGCGAGCTCACGCAGGCACTGGGCCGGCTGTTCGCCGTCGCCGAGAACTATCCGCAGCTGAAGGCCAACGAGAACGTCAAGATGCTGCAGGAGGAGCTGACCGCGACGGAAAACAAGGTGGGCTTCGCGCGGCAGTTCTACAACGACATCGCGACGAAGTTCAACATCGCGCGCGAAACCTTCCCCTCGAACCTCGTCGCGGGCGCGTTCAACTTCACCCGCGCCGAGCTGTTCGAGATCACCGAGCCGGCCGAGCGCGCGGTGCCGAAGGTGGACCTGTCGATGCGCCGCTCCTGATCGATCGCCGTGCCCGACGAATCTCTGCGCGACCGCGTGCGCGCCGCCGCCGAGCTGCTCGAGACCCTCGCCGATCACTGGTCCGATCTCGACACGCTGCCCGACGAGGACCGGCGTCGTTTCAACAAGGCCCTGGCGCACCTGTTCGCGCCCGACAGCTCAACGCGGCGCAAGCGCTCGAAAGCCGCGCGCCGCGAGCGCAAGGCGGATGTCGCCGCGCGCGAAGAAGCCGTGCTCGATCAGGCCGGCATCCGCGCGCTGAGACGCAAGCCCACGTCGACGACGCCGAACGTCTTTCCGCCGGTTCCCGCGGGACAGGAACCCGAACCCGTCGAACCTGTCGAACGTGCCGAACCCGACGAACCCGACGAACCGCTCATCTCGCAACACTGTTACGTGTGCCGCCGCCCGTTCACCAAGCTGCATCACTTCTACGATCAGCTCTGTCCTGAGTGTGCCGAGTTCAACTTCCGGAAGCGCACGGAGCTCGCCGATCTCGGCGGCCGCGTCGCGCTGCTGACCGGCGGGCGCGTGAAAATCGGCTATCAGGCGGGCCTGAAGCTGCTCCGCAGCGGCGCGCGCCTGATTGTGACGACGCGCTTCCCGCGCAACGCCGCCGCCCGCTATGCCGAAGAGCCCGATCACGCCGACTGGGTGGATCGCCTCGAAATCTACGGCCTCGACCTGCGCCACACGCCCAGCGTCGAAGCCTTCTGCCGGCACCTGGCCCAGACGCACGACCGGCTCGACTTCATCATCAACAACGCGTGCCAGACCGTGCGCCGGCCGCCGGATTTCTACGCGCACATGATGGACGAGGAGCGCGCGGCGCTTCCCTCGGGCGAGGCCGCCGCGCTCGTCCGCCAGGTGCCCGATCTGCCGATCAGCAGCGCCTTTTCCGCCGAGTTGTCGCAGGTGCCGCTGCTGTCCGACGAATTGAAGGCGCGTCCGGATCTCTTTCCGGCCGGTCAACTCGACATCGATCGCCAGCAGGTCGATCTGCGCGGCCGCAACTCGTGGCGCCTGCTGCTGCACGAAGTGCCGACGGTGGAGCTGCTCGAAGTGCAGCTCGTGAACGCGGTCGCGCCCTTCGTGCTCAACGCGCGCCTCAAGCCGCTCATGCTGCGCACGCCCAACCGCGACAAGCACATCGTCAACGTCTCGGCGGTCGAAGGCCAGTTCTATCGCCGCTTCAAGACGACGCGCCATCCGCACACCAACATGGCGAAGGCGGCGCTCAACATGATGACCCGCACGTCGGCGACCGATTATCACGATGACGGCATTCACATGAACAGCGTGGATACCGGCTGGGTGACCGACGAGGATCCGATCGAGATCACGATGCGCAAGCGCGACGAGATGCGTTTTCATCCGCCGCTCGACGCCGTGGACGGCGGCGCCCGCATCGTCGACCCGATCATCGACGGCATCAACACCGGCCGCCACGTCTGGGGGCAGTTCCTGAAGGATTACAAGCCGGCGGACTGGTAAATGGCGGCCATGAACTTTCTCGATCAGCAGCGGTCGAACCGGCGGCGCACCTGGCTGGTCATGCTGGCGTTCGTCGTGCTGGCGCTTGCCGTCGGCGCCGGCTTCGATCTGTTTCTCGCGGGCGGCAGCGAAGGCGGGTACTTTCTGCCGCTCGGCACCTTCACCGCGCTCGCGGTGTCGTCCGGATCGGCGGCCACCAGCTACTTCGCCGGCGATCGGGCCGTGCTGCGCTCCACCCAGGCCATTCCGCTCGACGAGCGCCTCGCCGGGGCCGATGACGCCTCGCGCCTGAAGCTCACGCAGCTGCGCAACGTCGTCGACGAAATGGCGATTGCGTCGGGCCTGCCGCCGCCGAAAGTGTTCGTCGTGCCAGACCCGGACGCGAATGCGTTCGCCACCGGGCGCGATCCTGAGCATGCGTCGATCGCCGTCACACAGGGCCTGCTCGACACGCTGAATCGCGAGCAGCTGCAGGGCGTCGTCGCGCACGAGATGTCGCACATCCGCAACTACGACATCCGGCTGATGACGGTGATTGCCGCGCTCGTCGGCACGCTCGCGCTGCTGTCGGACTGGTCGGGCCGGATGGGGCGCATCGCCGGCGGGACGCGGCGGAGCAGCCGCGGCGGCAAGAAGGACGGCGGAGGCGCCGGCGCCGCCGTGTTCGTCATCGTCTGGCTGCTGCTGATCGTCGTGGCGCCGTTTCTGGGACGGCTGCTGGCGATGGCGGTGTCACGTCAGCGCGAATATCTGGCCGATGCGTCGGCGGCGGAGCTCACGCGCAATCCCGGCGCGCTGGCCGACGCGCTCGAGACGATCGAGAACATGGCCGGGCCAACGAAACTCGTGCATCAGGGCAGCGCGCACCTGTGCATCGCGGATCCGCTCGAGAGGAAAATCGACAACAAGGAGGGTGGATGGGCGGACTGGCTCGCGACGCATCCGCCGATGGCGAAGCGCGTCGCGCTCTTGCGGGGGATGTCTTACGCTGAAATGTAAATTGTAAAACGAGGCGTCAATGAACAGTGGGCGTGCGCTTGCCGCCCTCGTGCACGTCGAACTTCTTGCGCAGCTGATTCATCTTCCACTTCAGATAGCGGTACTTGACCTCGGCGACGAGCCCGCCAGGCCCGCGGCCGCTCCCGGAATTAAGATAGACGTACGCGGCAAGCAGGCCGGCGAAATGCGCGAGATGCGCGGCTTCCGACGTGAGCCGCGTTTGGGCGGCGATGAGGAAGTCGATGCCGATGATGACCGCCACGAACCAGCGCGCCTGCATCGGGAAGATCAGGAACATCAGCACCGTGCGGTACGGAAACGCGCGCGCCCAGGCGTAGAGGATGCCGTAGATCGCGCCCGACGCGCCCACCGTGACGCCGAGATAGGTGCGCTCGCGCCACGCCGCGTCAATCGGCAGCAGCGCGACGGCCAGCGTCGCGAGTCCCGCGACGATGCCGCAGACAAAGAAGAACTTCGTGAACGCGCGTGTGCCCCACAGCCGCTCGAGCTCGACGCCGAACATCCAGATTGCGAGCAGGTTGAACGCCAGGTGCATGACGCCCGCGTGCACGAAGATGTAGGTGACGGGCTGCCAGATGCGGTAGTCGTGGACCACCGTGTACGGAATCAGCCCGAGCCAGCTGAAGACCGTATCCTGCAGCGCCAGCGACACGAGAAAGACCGCGGCGCACGCGATGAGGATCGCCTTCACGGCCGGCGTGATGCCGCCGGGGCCGAACTGATAGTGCACGGGAGCGGTCGAGGGATAGCGCGCCATGGCTAGTTCGAGGCGCGCTTTCCGCGGAATCGTCTGAGCACGGCACTCATGGCGTCTTCGAATTCTGACAGACGCAGCAGCTTTGCGGCCGCCGCAAGCGCGAGAAGGCCCGCGCCGATGCCGCCCGCCACGGCGATGCCCCGCGTGATGTCATTGCCGCCGCCGAGCGTGCCCGCCAGCCAGGCTTGTCCGTACCATGCCGCTACGCCCATCACGATTGATGCCGCCGCCACTTTCAGAAACGTCACCGTGACGCGCGGGCCGTCCACGCCGCCGATCCGGCGTGACAGCAGATACATCAGCAGGCCCGCGTTGACGAGCGACGCAATCGCGGTGCCGAGCGCGAGGCCGCCGAACCCCATCACACGCACGAGCCAGAGGTTCAACGCGACGTTGGTGCCCACCGTGATCATGCTCACAATCACCGGCGTGCGCGCGTCACGCAGCGCATAGAAGCTCGGCGACGCGATCTTGACGATGGAGTAGCCGATCAGGCCGGGCGCGTAGAGCAGCAGCGCCCAGGCGACGGCGGTGGTGTCCTCGGGCGTGAAGCGGTAGCGCTCGAGCAGCAGCTGCGTGATCGGCCGCGCGAGCACCGCGAGCCCGACCATGGACGGCACGCTGAGCACGAGCATCATGCGGAGGGCGCTCGAGATCGTGCGCCGCATGTCGGCGAAGCCTTCGCCCGTGGCCTGGCGGGCAAGATCGGGAATGGCCGCGGTCGCCACCGAGACGCCGAACAGGCCGATCGGCAGATACATCAGGCGGAACGCGTAGGTGAGGGCCGTGACCGCGCCTTCACCTTGCGACGTCGCGAGCCACGTGTTGACGGCCAGATTGATCTGCGCCGCCGCGACGCCGATGGTGCCGGGCCCCATGAGCAGCAGCACCTGACGCAGGCCGGGGTCCTTGAAATCGAGCACGAACGAATAGCGATACCCCGCGGCCCTCAGCGCCGGCCATTGCGCCACGATCTGCAGCAGGCCGCCGGCGAGCGATCCAATGGCGATGGCGGTGATCGGCTCGATGCCCAGCGCCGGCGCGAACGGCACCATCACGAGCGCGCTCAGGATGATCGCGACGTTGTACATCGCGGGCGAGACGGCCGGAATGAAGAACTGGCGCAGCGAGTTGAGCATGCCGGCCTGCGCGACCGCAATGGCCACCATCGTGAGAAACGGCAGCGTCCATCGCGTGAGGTCGGCGGTCAGCGCGAGGTTGTCCGAAAAGTTCTGGTCGTCGGTGTAGAAGTCGGCGAGCGGATACGCGAACACCATGCCCAGCACGACGAGGACGCCGGTGACGAGCATCAACGCGTTGATGACGTTCGAGCCGAGCCGCCACGCGCTGGCCTCGCCCTTCTCCTTCACGTGGCGCGTGAAGGTCGGCACGAACGCCGCGCTCATCGCGCCTTCGGCAAACAGATCGCGGACCAGATTCGGGATGCGGGTGGCGACGTTGAACGCGTCCATCTCGCGCCCGGCGCCGAACGCCGCGGCGAGCACCACGTCGCGCCCGAGGCCGAGCACGCGGCTGAGCAGCGTGGCGATGGTCATGACGCCCGCGGAGCGGGCAAGGCGAAGGCTCACGGTCTAGGCTTTGGAGCGTAGCACAAGGGGGATCGGGTGATTCGCCCGCGCCAAGAAACAAAAGGGGCCTCGACCCCCTGCGGACGAGACCCCCTTTGCCTGGAGGATGGATGAGAGGCGTTTGGCGCCTTTCAAATCGTTAGACGAGACCCCTGTGAAAAGGTTTGGGGAATCAGCCCCCGGCCGCGCCCGTTAACTTCCTTTTTACAGTTTCGCTGACCATGCGTCCGTCTGCGGTCACTCCCGACAGTTTCTCGAGCGTGGCTTTCATGACCTTGCCCATGTCCTTCACGCTCGCCGCGCCGGTTTCGGCGATGGCGGCGTCCACGGCCGCCTCGATCGCGGACGCGTCGGCGGCCGGCGGCAGATAGGTGTTGAGCAGCGCGATCTCGCCCTCGTCCTTGACGGCCAGATCTTCGCGCCCGCCCGCGCGAAACTGATCGATGGCGTCGCGCCGCTGTTTCACCATCTGCTGCACGACCTGCCGCTCTTCCGCCTCGTCGAGCTGTTCCTTGCCGCGTTCGATGCCGCGATTGACCAGCGCGCTCTTGAGCAGCCGCAGCGTGCCAAGCCGTTCACTTTCGCGCGCCCGCATGGCGGTGGCGATATCGTCGTTCACTTGCTTGAGGATAGACATTTACACCGTGTCCAAATCCGCGTCGCCGAGCGTGACGTGCCACGCCTCGGGCGCGTCGTAAAAGCGCTGCGGCACGTCGAGGCCGTTGACCTTCGCCACCAGCTGCACCGACGACTTCGTCTGATAGTACCCGCTCTTCTTGAGCAGCTTCCGGAATCCACCGTGCGTCAGGTACGTCCGAATCCGGTCGGAATCAGCCGCGCGCGCCTCATGATCGAGCCATCTGAGCAGTGCCAGCACGCCCGCCTCATCGTCCGGATCCGCAAACAGATCCACGAGCCTCGTGGTGCGGCCGAGCGGCTCGCGCGCATGGCGATAGACGATGTAGCCGTCGGCGCGATCGCCGCGCACGAGCGCGGCCACGTGATAGCGGACGTGCGGCGGCTGCACGAACTTCCAGTTCAGATACGCCGCGTCGCGCCGCACGGCAAACGTGAACTTGCCCGAGACGCGATTCCAGAGATCGGTGAAGCGCTCGTCGAACTGCTTGACGGCCCGAATCTCCTCGGTGACCGGCCGCGGACGCGCGACCAGCAGGACCCACGGCAAGGTCAGCGCCGAAATCAGCCGGTTGAGGGTGCGAGACCAGGTCGAGCGCCGCAGGGCGCGGCGCGACAGCGGCTTGGCCAGCGAGGGCACGTTGCCCAGATCGGGCCACCGCAGCTTGCGGAACAGGCCGAGCGACGATTCCGTGAGGCCGAGGCCGAGTGCGGCGCCGACGTTGCGGTCCCACACGCGGAACAGCTGCTCGCCGAGCCCCTGCCGCTGCCGCTCGGGCGCGACCATCACGTCCATGCCCCACGCCGCGTCCACTTCGTGGCCGTCGACGGTGGCGATGACGGGCATGGCGGCGTACTGGCCGATGACGGCGCCGCCTTCGCGCGCGACCCAGATCAGCGGCTCGCCGCGGCGGGCCGCGGGATTGTGACGGTATTGCCAGTCCCAGCGAAGGCGGTTGGCGTCGGCAGCGTCAGTGCCGAAGACACGCCGGTAGAGTCCTTCGGCGGCGCGTTTGTCGTCGGGGCGGAAGCGGTCGATCTCAGCCACCGCCGCCGGGCCGTCGTGGCTGCGTCGGGGTCAGCGGCGGGCGTCCGCCCGGCCGTGGCGTGGCGCCGGGGATGATGGCGCCCGGCTGCGAGGACGTGACCGCGCCGAGGCCGGGCACGGTCTGCGTCTGCGTGCCCTGCAGCGGGTTGGCCTGGCCGATCGGCGCGTTCGGCTGCATGGGACTTTGCGGGCCCTGCGTCTGCTGCGGCACGGGCACCGGCGCCGGCGGCGGCATCTGCTGCCGCGTCGGCCCGTCATCATCCGGACGCGGCGGTCCGGCGGTGAACGGCGGGGCCGTGACCTCGTCGGAGGAAGGCGAGGCCGTGGCGGCGCGCGGCGCCTGCGCGAAGGTGCCGGCCCGCGTGGTGGCCTGGATGACGATGTTGCCGAGCGACGAGCCGCTGGCGGCTGCATGGCGCGGCGCGATCACGTAGCCGGCCACCGGGCGCAGCAGCACTTCGATGGCGTGCATCTCGAGCTCGTTCTCGAGCCGCAGCGTGAGGCGCTCGGTCGACGGGATCTTCTCGGCGTTGATGAAACGCGAGCCGCCGACGCGCGCCCATTCCTGCAGGATTTCGGTGAGCGTCGCGTCGGTCGCAATCACCGTGACGCGTCCGTTTGCGAACGTCACGCGCACCTCGCCGGCGCTGGCGGCCGAGGGCGCCGCAAGCACGGCGCAGATCGCGACAAGAAGCACTGCCCGCAGATTCATGGGAACGCGTCAAGTATAGCGCGGGCGGTGGACGCCTGCACGCCGTCACGGACGGGCTTGGCGCGCGATCGCGCGCGCGATCGCGTCCACCTGATCCGCGGTGATGCCGGGGTGGAGCGGCAGTGACAGCACCTGCGCGGCGGCGCGCGCGGCCACGGGGCAGGGCGCCGGATCGGCGGCCCGCATCGCCTCTTGTGCGGGAATGGGCAGCGGATAGTGAATCAGCGTCTCGATGCCGGCCGCCTTGAGGCGCGCCTGGAGCGCGTCGCGATCCGGCGTGAGCACCGGGAAGAGGTGATAGACGTGCCCGGCGTCGAACTCGGGCGGCACGTGCACGGGCGCGCCGTCGAGGCGCGCGCGGTAGCGGGCGGCCAGCGCGCGGCGCG
>JAKFEY010000024.1:0-62153 GCA_036675475.1 Vicinamibacterales bacterium | reverse complement strand
CAACAGCAGCGGCGGCGGCGCAGGCGCCGCCGCGTCGCGTGGCGACCGCCGCGCGCCCTCGTCCGCGAGCCGCCCGGCCGGCCAGGCGCAAAGCCGGCCGCGAGGTGGCGGATAATCTGATCGCATGAAGGCACGCATCCTCACGGCGATCCGCCGTGCCAGCCTCGTCGCCCTCTTCGTCGCGGCGGCGCTGGCCGGCATCGCCACGGGGGTCGTGTTCGCCTTCACCGGCGACCTGCCGCAAATCTCGGCGCTCGACGACTACGCGCCCAGCACCATCACGCGCCTCTACGATCGCGACGGCACCGTCATCGAGGAATTCGCCGTCGAGCGCCGCGTCATCGTCACCTACAACGACATCCCCGAGCACCTGCGCAACGCCATCGTCGCCCTCGAGGACCATACGTTCTTCCGGCACGTCGGCCTGAACATTCCGCGCATGATGCTGGCGCTCGTGCGCGACATCGCGTCGCGCGGCCGCGTGCCCGGCGGCAGCACGATCACGCAGCAGCTCGCGCGCGATCTGTACGCCAAGGAGATCGGCTTCACGCACGGCGACACGTCGTGGCAGCGCAAGATCCGCGAGTCGCTCGTCGCGATTCAAATCGAGAAGCGGTACACGAAGGAAGAGATCTTCACGATGTACTGCAATCAGATCTATTACGGCCACGGCGCGTACGGCGTGCAGGCCGCGTCGCGGCTCTACTTCGGCAAGGACGTCCAGGACGTCACGCTCGAGGAAGCGGCGATGCTCGCAGGCATCATCCAGAGCAACGTGCGCCAGAGTCCGTACGTGAACATGGACGCCGCGGTGCGGCGCCGCAACCAGGCGCTGCACCGGATGGCCGAAGAGGGCTACATCACGCGCGAGCAGTCGCTCGCGGCGCAGAAACTGCCGATCGTGACGCGCGGCGAGCCCAACCAGTCCGCGTCGATCGCGCCGTACTTCGTGGAGGAAGTCCGCAAGAAGCTCGAGGCGCAATACGGCGCCAAGGGGCTCTATGAAAACGGCCTTCAGGTGCGCACGACGCTCGACGCCGCCATGCAGGAAGCGGCCAACAGAGCGCTCGACGCCGGGCTGCGGCGGCTCGACCGCCGGCGCGGCTGGCGCGCGCCGGCGCGCAACGTCGTGAAGGAAGGCCACACGATCGACACCTTCAAGCTCGCGCGGTGGGACCGCCGCATCGAGGCCGGCGACGTCATTCCCGCCGTGGTCACCGAGACGGGCGACGCGATCACGATCCGCGCCGGCCGCTTCACCGGCACCATCGCCAAACCGGGCTTCTCATGGACCGG
This sequence comes from Vicinamibacterales bacterium, assembly GCA_036675475.1. Taxonomy (GTDB): domain Bacteria; phylum Acidobacteriota; class Vicinamibacteria; order Vicinamibacterales; family SCN-69-37; genus JALYRV01. The sequence continues at coordinate 60,857 of JAKFEY010000024.1, read as the reverse complement.
CAAGACGCCGCGCGCGCTCGTCAAGGCCGGTGATCTCGTCGAGGCGCGCGTGCAGGCGATCGACGAGCAGGCGCGCACCTTCACCGCCAGCCTCGAGCAGCCGCCGCTGGTGCAGGGGGCCGTGGTCGCCATCGAGAACCGCACCGGCCGCGTGCTCGCGATGATCGGCGGCGCCAACTTCGAGCGCAGCGAGTTCAACCGCGCCACGCAGGCCCTGCGGCAGGTGGGCTCGGCCTTCAAGCCGTTCGTCTATGCCGCCGCCATCGATCGTGGCTACACCGCCACCTCGATCATCGTCGACGAGCCGGTGAGCTATCCGGGCGGCGACGGCCCGTGGTCGCCCATGAACTACGACCGCGAGTTCCACGGCCCGATGACGCTGCGGCGCGCGCTCGAACAGTCGCGCAACATTCCGGCGGTGAAGGTGATGAGCGAGCTGGGCCCGCGGCAGGTCGCGCAGTACGCGCGCCGCATGGGCATCACGTCGCCCATTCCGCCCTACCTGCCCGTGGCGCTCGGCGCCGCCGAAGCGTCATTGATCGAAATGACGTCGGCCTACAGCGTGTTCCCGAACCAGGGCGTGCGCATGACGCCGTATCTCGTGCAGCAGATCACCGATCGCGAAGGCAACCTGCTCGAAGAGAACCGCCCCGAGCCGCACGAAGGCCTGCGCGCCGACACCGCATACGTCATGACCAATCTGTTGCGCGGTGTCGTGCAGCGCGGCACCGCCGCCAGCGCCGCCTCGCTCAACTGGCCGCTCGGCGGCAAGACCGGCACCACCAACGACTACACCGACGCGTGGTTCATCGGCTTCGACCCCGACATCACCGTCGGCGTCTGGCTCGGCCTCGATCAGAAGAAACCCATCGGCTACGCGCAGACCGGCACCACCGCCGCCCTGCCGATCTGGATCGAGATCATGAAGCCCTACATCGAGAAGCGCCGCGCCGCCGGCACCGTGCCGGAATTCCCCAAGCCGGGCAACATCGTCTTTACCAACGACGAAGCCTATATTGCGGGGACGCAGCCGGGAGGAATCCGTTAATTTGTTGATCTCTTGATTTGTTGATTTGCTGATCTCGATTTATTGATTTGTACGGCGTTTCTTTCCGTCCAGCTTTTCCTTTCGCTCCATCGCCTGCAGGTTCCGTTTTGCGGTCTTGTATGAACTTGCCAGGATTGCTCGAAGCTCCACAGCCTCCTCGAGCAGCGGCACCACCTTCTCGATCGGCCCGACACCCGTGTCGTGCATGATCTGAAGCCAGCCGACCATTTCGTCGGCTTCGTCGGCCGCCACGCCCAGGCGGGCAACGAATTCCTTTCGGCTTCTGGCGCGACAGGCGCTTCGATAGTTGTCAGAAGCGCTCGGCGCACAGCGGCATAACTGCGCGAAGGTGGCCTTCCATTCCAGGCGGTGCGGGAGACTCGAGACGAAATTGAGAATTCGTACGGCCTGCGAATGCAGCCGTCCTGCGAGATCTTCTGGACGCATGCCCGGCATAAGGCAACGCCCGTGCCGAGCGCGAACCCCAATAAATCAATAAATCTGGAGATCTAGAGATCTAAATCAACAAACCAGCAAATCAAGAGATCAGCAGATTCTGCTACTCGTCCTCGACTGTCGTCTCGAGCTTCCCCATGGCCTTCTTGAACAGGTAGGCCTTGATGAACTCATCGAGGTCGCCGTCGAGGATGCGGGTGACGTTGCCCGCTTCGTGCTTCGTGCGGTGGTCCTTCACGAGCTGATAGGGGTGCAGCACGTAGCTGCGGATCTGGCTGCCGAAGGCGATGTCCTTCTTTTCGCCGCCGAGATTCGCGAGCTTGGCCTGCTGCTCTTTCAACTTCATGTCGTACAGGCGCGACTTCAGCACGCGCATCGCGGAGGCGCGGTTCTTGTGCTGCGACCGTTCGTTCTGGCATGACACGACGATGCCGGTGGGGAGGTGTGTGAGGCGGACGGCGGAGTCGGTGACGTTGACGTGCTGGCCGCCCGCGCCGCTCGAGCGGTACGTGTCGACCCGCAGATCCTTTTCCTCGATCTCGACGTCGATGTCGTCGTCGAGGTCAGGCCAGACGTAGAGGGACGCGAACGACGTGTGGCGGCGCGCCGCCTGATCGAACGGCGAGATGCGCACGAGGCGGTGCACGCCGGCTTCGGCGGCGAGCAGGCCGTAGGCGTTGTCGCCCTGCACCGAGAAGGTGACGCTCTTGATGCCCGCCTCGTCGCCCGGCTGCAGGTCCATGACCTCGCGCTTGAAGCCGCGGCGCTCGGTCCACTTGATGTACATGCGCATCAGCATCTCGGCCCAGTCCTGCGACTCGGTGCCGCCGGCGCCGGGATGGATGGTGACGATCGCGTTCATGCCGTCGAGCTCGCCCGACAGCAGCGTGCGCACTTCGCCGGCGTCGACGTCGGACGCGAAGGCGACCAGACCGCTGTCGATGTCGGCGGCGACCGGCTCGCCCTGTTTGGCCCAGTCGAGCAGGACGTGGAGATCCTCGGCGCGCTTGCGCAGCGACGCGGCGAGGGCGCGGTCGTCTTCGAGGCGGCGGCGGCGCTGCAGCACCTTCTGCGCCGCGGCCTGATCTTTCCAGAAATCGGGATCGGAGACGCCCGCTTCGAGGCGCGCGAGCTCGTCGCTCAGCCGCGCTTCGTCAAAGTCCCCTCCGGAGATCGGCGGCGCGCTCGGCGAGCGCGTCGAATTCCTTAACTTGTTCTTCGAGAGTACGCATGCAGTATCAGTATGCCGGCCATGACGGCCAGGGAGATCCAGGCGATCAGATCGCCTATCGTCGCATAAACGGTGCGGCCCGTGTTCCAGCGCACCTCGCCGGTGACGACCTCGGTCTCGAAGAGGCGTGTGCGCGCGATGACCCGGCCATAGGGATCCACGATGCCGCTGATGCCGGTGTTCGCGGCGCGCACCAGGTAGCGCCCCTGCTCCACCGCGCGCAGCGACGCCTGCTCCCAGTGCTGGTAGGCGGCCGACGTCGTGCCATACCAGGCGTCGTTGGTGATCGTCACGAGCAGATCGCTGCCGCCAAGCACGAAGCTGCGGACCAGCCACGGATACACGACCTCGTAGCAGATGGCCACGCTGAGGCGGCGATCGCCAACCGGCAGCAGCACGGGTTCGAGGCCCGGCGAAAAATCAGAGACGGCTTCGACGAGCGGCCCGACAAACGGCAGCAGCTGCCGCAGCGGCACGTACTCGCCGAACGGCACGAGATGCATCTTGCGATACACCGCGCGCGTCTCGCCATCGGGCCCGACCAGGAACGCCGAGTTGTAAAAGCGGTTCTGCTGCGCGCGCTCGATCTGATCGCTGCCCACCACGAACGGCGTGCTCGACTGCCGCGCCAGTGATCGAATCTCCGCGGCCAGCGCGGGGTTCTCCTCGAGAAAGAACGGCGTCGACGACTCCGGCCAGATGACGACGTCGGCGCCGGCGGACAGCGCGCGCCGGCTCAGGTCGAGATAGCGGTTGAGGATGGCCATCGCGAGCGCCGGGTTCCACTTGTCTTCCTGCGCGATGTTGCCCTGCACCAGCCCGACGCGCAGCGTGTCGCCCTCGCGCGTCAGGCGGCCGTCGCGGATGCGCACAGCCCCCCACACGCTCATCGCGAGCACCGCCGCAATCACGCCGCCCGAGACGAGCCACCGCGATCGCCGCGCGCTCAGCATCGTCCACGTCGCCGCGGCGCTCACCAGCGCCACGACGAACGAGAGCAGGAACACGCCGCCGATGCTGGCGATCTGCGCGATGGGCAGCACGGTGGTCTGGCTGTATCCGAGCAGCACCCACGGGAAGCCGCCGCCAATCCACGAGCGCAGGTATTCGGAGGCCACCCAGAGGAACGGCGCGAGCCACAGCGCGCGCGGCCCGAAGCGCCGGAAGGCCAGGCTCAGCGTCCACGCGAACGCCGCCACGTAGAGCGCGAGAACCACGACGAGCAGGCCGCACACGAGGACGGCGATCGGCGTTGCGAGGCCGCCGAAGGTGCGCATCGTGCCCACCAGCCAGTACAACGTGCCGGCGAAATAGACGGTGCCGGTGGTGAGCCCGAGGGCGATGGCGTGGCGGTTCCGGCGGACGACCGTCGCCTGGCTGGCGTGCGCAAGCGCGAGCATCGCCGGCGCGAGCGCGATCCAGCCGAGCGCCGGATGCCCGAACTTTGGAAAGCTGAGGGCCAGCAGCAGGCCCGAGGCCGCCGCTAGCGCGTAACGAATGCCTGGAATTGGAGCTCTCTCAGACGGCCCGCGGCGGCTTCCGCCTCGCGGCGCTCTTGGTACGGGCCCACGCGCACGCGGAACGTCGATGTCGGCGCGCCCGGCGTGGGCGGCAGCACGATGGCCGGAAAGTTGTTGCGCTTGAGCCGCGCGACCACATCATCGGCAGCCGCGCGCGTGCTGTAGGCGCCGATCTGCGCGAACCAGCCCGAGGTGGCGGGCACGGCCGGTTCAGGATCCTTCGCGGGCGGGGCCGCCGGAGGCGCGGCCGGCGGCGCCACGTTTTCGGACGGCGGCTCGGTCTCCTGCAGCCGCTGGTGATAACTGAACTGATCCGGTTCTTCCTGAACCGGCGTCGGCGGCTCGGCCGACGGCGCGCCGGGCGCGGGCTGGTTCTGCGGCACTTCGGCCTGCAGGCTTTCGAGGGTCGTGCCCGTCGCGTCGGCGATGATGGTTTCGGCCGGCACGCGGCGGCCGATGGCGACGCCGAGCAGAAAGATCACGACCGACACCACGGTCGTGGCCATGAACAGGAACACGAGCTGCTTCCCGCTCAGTTGTATTTCGTGAAAGCCTTCTTCAGACACCGGTGCGCTCATTTTATGCGATCGAGCAGGGCTTTCGCGGCGGCGCCGAGCGCGCTGTCGGGCTCGAGCTCGATGACGCGCGCGATTTCGATGCGGGCCTCTTCGCGCTGCCCGTGCTCGACCAGCGCCTCGGCCAGCGCCAGGCGCGCGGCGGCCGTTTCCTGGCTCCAGATGGAAATGCGGAACGCGTCGATCGCCTCGGGCACGCGGCCCGCCCGCTGCAGGATGCGCCCGAGCATGAGATGCGCTTCGGGCAGATACGGCGAGAGATAGATCGCGCGGCGAAGCTCGAGGGCCGCTTCGCGATCCTGCTGGTCGTCGAAGAGGCGCTTGCCGCGATCCAGGTGAAACGCCGACAGCTCCTGCTGCTCGCGCTGCGCCGGATTGGTGATGAGCGTCTCGGCCGATCCGAGACTGCCGGTCACGAGATCCGTGCGAAGCCGCTCGAGATCCTTCGGCACGCCCGGCGCGTCGGCGGTGGTGCCGAGCAGGCGCGCGAGATCGCGCTCGCGCTGGGCTTCCGCCGTGCGGCCGCTGGCCTCGAGTACCGCGGCCATCACCAGATGCGCCTCGCCGTCGGCCGGCGCGCGGCGCACCGCTTCGCGCAGCCAGTAGAGCGCGCCGTTGTTGTCGCGGTCGAGCGCGTAGGCATAGCCAAGATTGAACAGGAAGTCCGGATCGTCCGGGCCCGCTTCGGCCGCCTTGTTGAAGTAATAGATCGGGCGGCCCATGCCGGGCGTCACCGCGCGGCGCAGTTGAATCACGCCCTGCGCGTTGAGGATCACCGGCGACGGCGCGGCCTGCTGCATCGCCTCGAGCGCGGCGAACGCCTCGTCATAGCGCTCGAGCGCCACGAGCGAGACGGCCGCGGCAAACGCCGCGCGCCGCGCCAGCGGCGTGCCGGCAGCCACCTTCCGGGCTTCCGCGAGCGCTTCTTCGTGCCGATCCTGATCGTCGAGCAGCTCCCACAGCGCGAGATGGCTGCGCGCGTAGTCAGGCGCCAGCGTCAGGGCTTCGCGCAGAAACTTTTCACGCGTCGCGGGCGTGGCGGCAACCAGCCCCTTCACATAGGCCTCGAACGCGGGCAGCGGCGGCGCCGCCGGCGGCGCCACCGGCGTGCCGCGCGGCGCCCGCAGCGACTGCTCGGCCAGCCGATCGGCCAGCCGCTCCGACAGCGGCAGCAGATCGCGCAGCGGCGCGCGCTCGGCGATGTCGGGCTGCGCGCGGCCGGCTTCCACGCGAATGCTGCGCGCGCGCACGGCGGCGTCCGCGCCGTCGATCGTGAGCGTGCCGACGATGACGTCGGAGGCGCCCACCAGCTGCGCGACCTTCAGAATGGTGGCGCGCGTGAGCGCCGTGTTCACGGGCAGCTCGAGCTCCTCGAACGCCGCGGCGCGCTCCGCGCGCGTGAACACCGGATAACCGCGCGCCTGCAGCGCGTCGGTGACCAGCAGCGCCGCCGCCTCGCCCATCCAGTACGTGGTGCCCTGTTCGGCCCTCGGCGTCACGTCGAAGGGCATCACCAGCACGCGGCTGACCTGGACAACAGCCGGGGTGGGCGCGGGCGCCGCAACCAGCGGCGCAATGGATGGAAGAATCAGGGCAAGCGCGAGAAGAGCACGCATCGAGTGTTAAGACAGCCGCTGCGGCTGTGCGGTTTCACTTCCGTACAGGGCCACGGAAATCTCGCAGCCGGGCGCGCCCGTTGCGCGGCACTTTGTCGCGGACGCCTGGGCGGGCACCTGGAACAGCTTCAGCACCCGCTCGTTCAGCGCGGCGTAATAGCCGCAGAGTGGCGCGGGAGCCGTTTCGCGCACCGTGCAGAAGAGCGACCCGCGGAGGTCGACCGTGGCCGTGCTCTTCTTCACGCGCGTGAGCGCCTTCGAGCCCGAGTACGATTCGCGAATCAGGCCGCGCGACACGCCCAGGGCGGCGCGGGCGCGAAACCACAGCGGCAGCATGAGGATGAGACGCCGGCGGAGCGGCGACATCGACGCCAGCGACCAGTCGGCCGCGTACTCGCCGGCGCGGGCCATCACCTGCGGATAGGCCCGGCCTTCGGTGCGGAGAAAACTGATGACCGCGAGCAGCGGGGCGAGCCCGATGGTGCCCTCGCGCAGGCCGTTGGAATTGAGCCAGTTCTCGTAGAATTCGAGCCGCTGCGGCAGCACGTCGGCAATCGCCTGGTGCAGACTCGCAACGATGACACGACCGATTCGGGCTTCCTTCATGACACTAGACATCGCGGCGGCCATCCTCACGGGCGGTCAGGCCCGCCGCTTGCTCGGTCGGGACAAGAGCCGGCTGGTAGTCGAGGGCCGCACGATCCTCGAACGCCAGCTCTCGATGCTCTCGCCGCTGGTCACGGAGATCCTCATCGTGACGAGCGCCGCGCGGCTGCCGGAGTTTGCCTCCGTCGACGGCGCGCGCGCCCTCGTCGATCAGTATCCCGACGCCGGGCCGCTCGGCGCCGTGCTGACGGCGCTGGCCGCGGCGCCGGCCCATCCTGTCTTCGTGCTCGGCGGCGACATGCCCAACGTCACGGGGGCGCTCGTCGAGGCGCTCGCCCGCCGCCACGCGTCGGTGCCGGCCGACGTCACAGCGTCCGAATCGGCGCGCGGCGTCGAACCGCTCGCCGCGATCTACGCCCAGTCGGCCGTGCCGGGCCTGCAGCGCGCGCTGGCGTCCGGCGATCTGTCGCTGCAGCGCGCCGTGCGCGCGGTGCGCCTGTCGCTGCTGCCCGCGCCGGATGTCGCCGCGGCCGGCGACCCCGCGACCCTCTTCCGGAACATTAACACGCCGGAAGATCTCCCGTAGGCACAGGCTCACGCCTGTCCCTGCAAGCGGACGATCGTATCACGCTGGTACAATTGACCGCTTCGATGATCCTCCCTGTTCACGACCGAATCCGCACCCGTCTCGCCGAGGTCATCTCGGCACAGTTCGGCCTCGACCCGGCCGACGTCCCGATGTTCGCGATCGAGATGCCCCCGCGCCGCGCGCTTGGTGATCTCGCCGTGCCCGTCGCCTTCGAGCTGGCGCGCCGCCTGCGCAAGGCGCCGCGCGCGATCGCGCAGGAACTGGCCGGCGCCGTGGGCGCCATCGACGGCATCGCGCGCATCGAGGCCGCGCCGAACGGCTACCTGAACTTCTATATCGATCGCCCGTCGTTCGTGAGTGCGGCACTGCGCGGCTTGCCCTCCGAAGCGCGAAGCGCGAAGGAGGGAGCGCGGCCCGCGAACGACGGCAAGGTCATCGTCGAGCACACGGCCATCAATCCCAACAAGGCCGCGCACATCGGCCACCTGCGCAACTCTGCCCTCGGCGACACGCTCGTGCGCGTGCTGCGCTTCCGCGGCCGCGCCGTCGAAGTGCAGAACTACATCGACGACACCGGCGTCCAGGTCGCCGACGTCATCGTCGGCTTCCGCGAGCTCGAGGGACAGACGCTCGAGGGCGTGAAGAAGATCGCGGAGGAAACGCGCTTCGACTATTACTGCTGGGACCTGTACGCCCGCGTCACGGACTGGTACGGCACCGACAAGGAGCGGCTGAAGCTGAGAAGCGAAACGCTGCACGCGATTGAAGCGGGCGGCAACGACACCGCGGCGCTCGGCGCCTTCATCGCCGATCGCATCGTCCGCTGCCATCTGCAGACGATGGCGCGGCTCAATATTGGATATGACCTTCTCAGCTGGGAAGGCGACATCCTGCGGCTGCAGTTCTGGGCCACGGCGTTCGCGCAGCTCAAGGAGCGCGGGTCGGTGTACATGCAGCCTGACGGCAAGCTCGCCGGCTGCTGGGTGATGGCGATCGAAGACGAGAGCGCCGGGACCGGTGAGTCCACGGACACCGACGCCGACGCGGGCGAGGCCGCGAAGGAAAAAGTCATCGTGCGATCCGACGGCACGGTCACGTATGTCGGCAAGGACATCGCCTATCAGTTCTGGAAGTTCGGGCTGCTCGGGCGCGACTTCAACTATCGCCCGTTCACGACGCGCGCCGACGGCACGACGCTGTGGTCGACGAGCACCGAACCGTCCAACCCTCCAACCCTGCAACCACCCGCGTTCGGCAAAGCGTCCGCGGTCTACAACGTGATCGACACGCGCCAGGCATATCTCCAGAAGCTGGTGAAGCAGGCGCTGGCGGCCATGGGGTTTGCGAAGGAGGCGGAGCACTCCACCCACTTCGCGTACGAGATGGTGGCGCTCTCGCACGCCACCGCGCGCGAGCTCGGATACGACGCCGCGGAAGGTGAAGGGCGGCCGTTCGTCGAGGTGTCGGGACGCAAAGGCCTTGGCGTAAAGGCCGACGACCTGCTCGATCGGCTGGCCGAGAAGGCGCATCTGGAAGTCGCGCGCCGCAACGAGGCGCTGACGCCCGAGGACTGCCGCCGCATCGGCATCGAGATCGCGACGGCGGCCGTGCGTTATTTCATGGTCAAGTACTCGCGCGGCAAGGTCATCGCGTTCGACATCGAGGAAGCGCTGAGCTTCGAAGGCGAAAGCGGCCCGTACCTGCAGTACGCCGCCGTCAGGGCCGGCAACATCCTGCAGAAGCTCGAGGAAAGGCACGGCGTGGCCGCCGCGTCGATCGCCGGCGCGCTGCCCAACTCGCCGGCTGACGCGATTTCCACCGGTGATGAGGCAGACGAGTTGTGGGATCTGATCCTGCAGGCGTCACGGCTGGATGAGATGGCCGACTCAGCCGTGCGATCGCTCGAGCTGTCGACGCTCGCGAAGTTCGCATTTACGCTGGCGCAGTCGTTCAATGCGTTCTACCATCGCCAGCCCATCCTTAAAGAGGAGCGCGAGGACGCGCGGCTGTGGCGCGCCGCCGGCGTTGCGTACGTCCGGAAGCAGCTCACGGCCGCGCTGGATCTCATGGGGTCCGCAGTGCCCTCGAGAATGTAACCGGCCGCTGCGCCAGGGCATTTCATGAAACCCGTCATCCTCGTTCCTTATCCCCGGCCCGACTACGTGGACGCCCTGACGAAGGCGGGCGCGGAGGTCCGCACCATCGACGGCGCCATGCCTCCGGCCGACGCGGACGAGGTACTCAGGGGCGTCCACGGGGTGCTGCTGACGGGCGGCCAGGACATCGACCCGGCCTTCTATGACGAGGACCGGCATCCGGCCACGCAGGATGCCGAACCCGGGCGCGACGAGCTCGAGCTCGGGCTCGCCAGGCGCGCGCTGGCCACCAGCCTGCCGGTCTTTGCGATCTGCCGCGGCATCCAGATTCTCAACGTCGCGGCGGGGGGCAGCCTCGTCCAGGACATCCCGTCCGAGGTCGGCCACATGGTGCCCCACGACGTGCGGGAGCCGAAGGACGCCGAGACGCACCCGGTGCGCGTCAAACCCGGCTCGAAAGTTGCTGAAGCGCTCGCGGCGGAGCTCAACGAGCACGGCGAAACGCTCGTCAACAGCCGCCACCACCAGGCGATCGCGAAAGTGGCGCCGGGTCTTGACGTCACCGCGGTGGCGCCCGACGGCCTCCCCGAGGCGATTGAAAAAGAGGACGGGCCGTTCTGCGTCGGCGTGCAGTGGCACCCCGAGAACTTTCACCGGTCCGGCCGGTTCGGTGGGTTGTTCGACGCGTTCGTGCGATCGGCCGGCGCGCAACGCGGTCGTTGAAAGGGGACATGACGAAGGACAAGCCGGTAATCCTCATGGTCGACGATGAGGAAGAGATCCGGGAGATGGCGCGCATGTACTTCCAGGAAGTGCATGGCCATCAGTTCGTCTCGGCCAACAGCTTCGACGCGGCGGTGGGCGTCATTCACGACACCCCCGGCCAGATCGTCGCGTTTGTCGACATCCACCTGCGCGGCAGCAAGAGCGGGCTCGACCTGCTCCGCTACATCCAGGACAACGCCTCGCACCGCGTGGTGGCGTACGCCTTCACCGGCGAAGCGTCGCTGCTGGTCGAGACGAAGGCGCTGCAGGCCGGCGCGATCAACGTCTTCCACAAGTCGGTCGATCAGATCGAACGCCTGGTCGTCTATGCCGAGGAATCGCTGGTGGCGCGCCTGGTGCGGCGCTGGGCCGAGGACGACCTGACCGGCCTCGACAACTTTCACGGCTTCCGCCGCGCGGTGAAGGCCGAGATGGCGGCGTCGCGCGACCGCGAAGATCACCCGCCGGTGTCGTCGCTGCTGTTCATCGACGCCGACAAGTTCAAGTCCATCAACGACACGTACGGGCATCTGGCGGGCGACATGGCGCTGAAGGAAATCGCGCGGGTGCTGCGCGCGAACGTGCGCCCCACCGATCACCTGTGCCGCAAAGGCGGCGACGAGTTCCTGGTGTGGCTGTCAGGCGCCGACGAGGAAAGCGCGCTGGAGGTGGGCCGGCATCTTACCGACGCGCTCGCCGCGTCGACGCTGAAGACCGACGCCGGCGTGCACATTCCGGTGTCGGTGTCGGTGGGCGCCAGCCAGGTGCGCCGCGAGGACATCGGCCCCGACGTGGATCAGGTGCTCGAGGATCTGATCACGCGGGCCAATCGCCACGAGATGGTGATGAAAGCACGGCGATAGACTCGACGTGCGGGGTGTTCGGAAACAGATCGAGCGCCTCGAGCCGGATCAGCCGGTAGCCCCCGCCCAGAAACTCCTTCACGTCGCGCGCGAGCGTCACCGGATCGCACGACACATAGACCACTTTCTCAGGCCGTACCTCGAGCAGCCGCCGGCGCGCCTCATTCGATAAACCTGCGCGCGGCGGATCGACGATCACGGTTTCGGGCACTGACCGGCGCCCGCCCAGCCACGCCTCCACCGGCTCCTTGACCGCACGCGCCGACAGTCCGAACGGCCCGAGGTTCGCGACCAGGTCGGCGCTCGAGCGCGGGTCGCTTTCGACGGCAATCACTTCGGCGCCGCGCGACGCGGCCTCGACAGCGAACAGGCCGACGCCCGCGAAGAGATCGGCCATATTGCCGGCGCCGGCGGCGTCGCAGACCGTCGTCACCAGCTGCGCGAGGAGGAACCGGTTCGCCTGAAAGAATGACGCGGCATGCCGCTGCAGGCGCGCGCCGCCCGGCAACTGCTCGTCGATGACCTCCGCGCCGCTGACGCCCGCGATCGACGCGACCAGATCAGGCGGCAACACGTCCGGCGCGCCGGCCTTGCGCGCGACGTGCAGGATGCGCTCGGTGGCGGCCACGTTCTCGGCGAGCACGACCTCCTCTATCGACTCCGCGTACGGCGTGAGCGCCGCGCCCGCCGTTTCGAGCAGCGCTGCAGCGCCGGCCGACAACTGGCCGGTGCCGGCCGCGTCGCACACGTCTTTCGATCGCTCGCGATAGAAGCCGAGCCGGCCGTGCGCCAGGTGCAGGCGCGCGCGCATGCGGTATCCGGTTTCGGGCGAGCCTGTGATCGGCGGCAAGGATTCCAGCGACAGGCGCGCCTGCCGCCGGAAGGCGTCGGCGAGAATCTCGCGCTTCAGTTCCAGCTGCCGCGGATACGTGATGTGCGCCAGCAGGTTGCCGCCGCAGAGCGGATCGGACGGCGGCTCGCGGCGATCGGGGCTGGCCTCGAGCACGTCGATGGTGTCGGCGAAGGCCACGCCGTGGCGCCGCTCGGTGACGCGCGCGCGGACGCGCTCGCCCGGAATCGCGCCCGCCACCAGCACGATGGCCCCGGCGCCCTGCGCCGCCGGTTGCGCCGTGTCGCGCGCAATCATGCGGCCGCCCTGGGCGGGGCGCTCGACGGCGAGCTCGAGGGTATCGGACTGCGTCATAACACCAGGTCTGGAAGATCGAGCCGATCGCGCAGCAGGCGATCCGACGCCGCGGCGATGGCCGCGGTCCACGCGTCCGATGGCATGCGCTCGCGCCAGGGCGCGAGCTCGGCGGCCGCAGCCGCCCGCACGTCCTCCGCAAGGCCGGATTGCCCCGCTTCGTCGCGCGCGGCTTCGAGGAGCCGCGCGTCGATCGCTTTCAGCTGCGCGACGTACGCGTCGCGGCGCTCGCCCCGCGCGCCCTTCGACTCGGCCTGCACGGCGGCCACCTCGCCGATGATGGCGTCGAGCCGCGCGCGAAACGCGTCGCTGCGATCGAGGCGCGCGGCCGCGCGCGCCAGCTTCTCGCCCGCCCGCGTCAGATGTCCGGCAAGGGCGGGCGGCGGCGGCGCGTCGGCCGTCTCGCCAACCGCGCCGCCGTTGACGTAGGGACCGACGGCGCGCTGCCAGCGCTGATACTGATCGCGCACTTCGGCTTCGCAGAACTCGATGCGCAGCGGCCGCGACGTCTCGCGCCGCGACTCGCGGCGTTCCGAGCACACGTCAATGGCCCGCCGCACGAGCGTGATCGGCACGCCTGACTCCGCCCAGCCGCGCACGATCTCGAACGCCGGCCCGACGATGCGCACGAGGTGGCCGCCGTTGCGCCGGCAGAGGTACGACTCCACCTCGCGGCAGTACGCGCTCGCGCTCAGCGGCTCGGGCCCCGGGGTCACCATCACGTCCAGATTACTTCTCCCGCCACGAGCGCCTCTACTGACGGCCCGACGCGCACGAGCAGCGCGCCGTCCTCGCTCACGCCCGCGGTCACGCCGCGCCGGTCCCCGCCGTCGGCGCGCCACGACACCTCCGCGCCGCGCGACATCGGCGCGCGCGCGGTCCACTCCTCGAGCAGGCGCGCGTGCTCTCCCTGCCGCAGCCGGCGCACCACGCCATCGAGCTCCACGATGAGCGCCGCCTGCAGCGCGTCGCGCTCGACCGCGCGCCCGAGCTCCTCTTCCAGCGACGCGGCAATCGCCGCGAGCGCCGGCGGCACCGACGCCAGCGACACGTTGATGCCGATACCGATGACGGCGAATTCGAGGCGGCTGCCGACGCTGCTGCCTTCGGTGAGGATGCCGGCCAGCTTGCGCGCGCCGCTGCCTGCTGCCGAGGGCTCCCGCGGCGTCATGACGTCGTTCGGCCACTTCAGCTGCGGCGCAAGCCCGGTGGCCGCCTCGATCGCGCGCGCGGCCGCGACGCCCGCCGCCAGCGTGAGCAGCGACGGCCGCGGCAGCGACGTCACATCACGCACGACGTACGACAGGTACAGGCCGCCCTCGGGCGAATACCAGCCGCGCCCGCGGCGGCCGCGCCCGGCCGTCTGCTCGTCGGCCACGACCACCGTGCCGTCCGCGGCGCCGGCGGCCGCGAGCGTCAGGGCGTGTTCGTTGGTGGAATCGATGCTGGGGAAGTGCCGGATGAGGCGCGCGCCGGTCACTGTGCTCACGCGCGCTCGAGCTCGAAGCTGATGTCGGCGGCAGGCGCCGAGTGCGTCAGCGCGCCCACCGATACGTATTCGGCGCCGAGCGCCGCCAGAGCGGCCACGCGATCGAGCGTCACGCCGCCCGAGATTTCGACTTTGGCGCGGCCGCGCGCGCGGCGAATCGCCTCGCGCATGTCTTCGGTCGTCATGTTGTCGATCATGAGCACGTCGACGCCGGCGCCGAGCGCCTCGTCCACCTGCGCCAGCGACTGCGCTTCCACTTCGATCGGCATGTCGTGTCCGGCTTCGCGCAGCGCCAGCACCGCCTCCCGAATGCTCGACACGAGGCGGATATGGTTGTCCTTGATCATCAGCCCATCGTCCAGCCCCGAGCGATGGTTGGTGGCGCCGCCGCAGCGGACGGCGTACTTCGCGAGCGCGCGCAGCGTGGGCGGCGTCTTGCGCGTGTCGAGCACGGTGACCCGGCCGGCCGCCGCGTCGACGAAGCGGCGCGTGAGCGTGGCCATGCCCGACAGCTGCTGCAGGAAGTTCAGCGCGGTGCGCTCGGCCGTCAGCAGCGGCGCGGCATAGCCGGCGATCTCCGCGATCACCGCGCCCGGCTCGGCGATCTCGCCGTCCGACAGGCGCCGCGTGACCTTCGCGCCCGGATCGAGCTGCATGAACGCTTCGACGGCAATGTCGAGGCCGGCGACCACCAGGCGCGACTTCGCGATGAGGACACCGCGCGCGCGCATCTTCTCGTCGATGACGCTGTCGGTGGTCAGATCGCCCCAGCCCAGATCCTCGGCCAGCGCGCGGCGCACCGTCTCGCGATAGTGCGCCGGATCGAGCGGCTCGAACGGCACGGTCTTCATGAAGGGGTCCCCTGCGCGATCTCACCGAGTTCGACGTCGACGCGGAAGTCCCCTTCCACGGTGTCCAGTCGATCGATGAGTCCGGCGGCCTTGAGATCGATTTCGATGCCCGGCAGGTGCGCCAGTGACGCCGCGGGCGCGACGATGAGCACGCGGGCGGCCGGGGTTTTGAGCGGCTTCTTCTCTTCCGATTTCTTGCGGCGGATCTCGCCGAGCACCTGCACGGCCAGATCCAGCGCCGCGGCGTCGCCCGCCGTGCCGGCGGTGCCCGTCAGCGACCGCAGGTGTGCGGCGTCGGGCCATGCGGCGCGGTGGATGCTGCCCGTCTGCCACCACGACCACACTTCCTCGGTGACAAACGGCAGGAAGGGCGCGAACAGCCGCAGCAGGGTCGAGAGCGACGCCAGCATCGCCGCATTGGCCGACGCCGCCGGCCCCTCGCCGTGATCGCCGTACCGGCGGCTCTTCACCAGCTCGAGATAGTTGTCGCAGAAGAACCAGAAGAAGCTTTCGGTGCGCTCGAGCACGCGCGCATAGTCGTACGCCTCGAAGTCGCGCGTGGCGCCCTCGACGACCTCGGCCAGCCGCTCGATCAGCGCGCGATCGATCGGCGCCGTCACCGCGCCGGCCGTGACCGCGACGGCGCCGGTCACGCCGCCTTCAGTGCGCGGCCGCGCGAGCGCGAACTTCGCGGCGTTGAGCAGCTTGATCGCGAGGCGGCGTCCCACCTTCATCTGGCCGGCGTCGAAGGCGGTGTCGACGCCGGGCCGCCCGCTTGCCGCCCAGTAGCGCACGCCGTCGGAGCCGTGCTCCTCGAGCAGGCCCATCGGCGTCACGACGTTGCCTTTCGACTTCGACATCTTCTTGCGATCGGGATCGAGCACCCATCCCGAGATCGCGGCATTGGCCCACGGCAGCGTGCCGTGCTCGAGATGCGATCGCAGCACCGTGGAGAACAGCCACGTCCGGATGATGTCGTGCGCCTGCGGCCGCACGTCCATCGGAAACACGCGCGCGAACAAATCGGGATCGTCGAGCCAGCCGCCGGTGATCTGCGGGCTCAGCGAGGAGGTCGCCCACGTGTCCATGACGTCGGGATCGCCGGCGAACCCGCCAGGCACGCCGCGCTGCTCGGGCCGGTAGCCGTCGGGCACATCCGTCGAGGGATCGACCGGCAGCCGCGACTCATCGGGCACGAGCGGATGCGCGTAGTCGATCGAGCCGTCCTGATGAATCGGATACCAGACCGGGAACGCCACGCCGAAGAAGCGCTGGCGGCTGATGCACCAGTCGCCGTTGAGGCCGTTGACCCAGTTCTCGTAGCGCGCGCGCATGTACGGCGGATGCCATTGGAGCTGGTGGCCGAGCGCGACCAGCGCGTCGCGCTTGTCCATGGTACGCACGAACCACTGGCGCGACGTCAGGATTTCGAGCGGGCGATCGCCCTTCTCGAAGAACTTCACGGCGTGCATCACCGGCCGCGGCTCGCCGAGCAGATCGCCCGACTCGCGCAGGAGGTCGACGATGCGGGCGCGGGCTTTTTCGGAGGAGAGGCCGGCGAGCTGATCGTAGGCGGCCTGCGCGCGGCCGGCCGATGCGGTGTCGAAGCCCTCGGTGCCGCCCGGTCCCCACGTGATCGCGCGGAACGTGCCGTTCGGAAGAATGATGGCGCGCGCGTCGAGCTGCAGCTCGCGCCACCAGGTCACGTCGGTGAGATCGCCGAACGTGCAGATCATCGCGACGCCGGTGCCCTTCTCGGGATCGGCGAGCGTGTGCGCCTTCACCGGCACGCGCACGCCGAACAGCGGCGTCAGCACCTCGGTGCCGATCAGGTGCCGGTAGCGCTCGTCATCGGGATGCGCGACCAGCGCGACGCACGCGGGGATCAGCTCGGGGCGCGTGGTGTCGATTTCGATGAACGCGCCGGCGGCCGTCGCCGACTCGAAGCGGATGCGGTGATAGGCGCCCGGCCGCTCGCGGTCCTCGAGCTCCGCCTGCGCGACGGCCGTGCGGAAGTCGACGTCCCACAGCGTGGGCGCTTCGTTCTGATAGGCGTCGCCGCGCGCGAGCATGCGGAGGAATGCCGCCTGCGACACCTTCTGCGCCGCCGTGCCAATCGTGGCGTAGGTCAGGTGCCAGTCGACCGACAGGCCGAGCCGTCGCCACAGATCCTCGAAGACCTTCTCGTCTTCGAGCGTGAGACGCGCGCACAGCTCGATGAAGTTCGGGCGCGACACCGCAATCGGCTGCTTCCCGGGTTTGTCGGGCGGCGTGAAGGTGGCGTCGTACGGCAGCGACGGATCGCAGCGCACGCCGTAATAGTTCTGCACGCGCCGCTCGGTGGGCAGCCCGTTGTCGTCCCATCCCATGGGATAGAACACCTCGCGGCCTCGCATGCGCTGGTAGCGCGCCACCGTGTCGGTGTGCGTGTACGAGAACACGTGGCCGACGTGGAGCGATCCGCTGACGGTGGGCGGCGGGGTGTCGATGGAATAGACGCCGGCGCGGTCGCGGGTGCGATCGAACCGGTAGACGCCGTCCGCCTCCCAGGCGGCGGCCCACTTCTGTTCGAGACCTTCGAGCGCGGGCTTGTCCGGCACCGCGACGTCGCGCCGCGGCGAAAAGGACGGATCGGGCATCAGGCGATCGTATCAGGTCGCAAGGGGTCGCGCAGGCCGGTCGCGCAGGCCTTCAGGCCCTGCGATCAGCGCATGGCCTTCAACCGGTCGATCTCCGCCTTGACCAGCCGCTCGGCCAGGTCGATGACCGCGCCCCGTACTCCGGAGCCCAGGCGCGCGATCACGCGGTCGGCGATGGCGTCGACGTCGGCGTCGGTGAGGGCGGCGTTGGCCGGCACGGCGTCGGCAATCGCGCCGCGCAGCGGCGCGTGCGGCCGGCCTTCTTCGGCCGCCAGCAGATTGCTGAAGGCGTCGGCCAGCGCGGGCGGTGATGCCGGTACGGCGTGCGGCGAGGACATCGCGGCCGGTGACGGCATGGCGGCCGCCGGCTGCGGCGCGGCCAGCGGCGGCGCGGGTGGCTGCGGTTTGGGCGCCAGCGTGATGGGCGGCGGCAGCGGCGGCGTCACCGGCTCCGGCGGGGGCGCGGCAAACACGTCGGCGTCCGGCTCGCGCGGCGAGATGGCGTCGAAGCTCCGCGCGGCGTCGGGCGTGCCGCGCACCGGCAGGTCCCAGTCGCCGAAATCCTGGCGCTCGAAGCCGCCCGAGTCCACTTTCGTCGACCGCAACTCGCGCAGATCGTTGGCGAAGTCGGTGGCGGTGGTCGCGTCGAGCGACGGCATCTGGGAGCCCGTATTGGAAAACGCGGCATCGAGCCGATCGAGCGACGCGTCGAACAGCGGATCGATCGGCATCGGCGCCGAGTCGGCTGACGGCGAGGCTTCCAGCGGCGAGGGCATGACCGGCGGCGGCAGCACCGGGGCGGCCGCCGGCTTCGACAGCAGCTCGCGCACGCGCGCGACCACCATCTGCGGCTCGAACGGCTTCACCAGCACGCCGTCGCTGCCCGACTTGCGCGCGCGCGCCTCGTCGAGCGGCTCGAACGCGCCGGCCAGCAGAATGACGGGAATGTGCCGAAGGTCGGCGCGCCCCTTCACCAGGGCGGCAAGGTCATAGCCCGACACGTCGGGCATGCCCGCATCGGCCAGGATGATGTCCGGCGGCTGCGCCTCGATGGCCGCGATGGCTTCGCGCCCGGTGCTCACCGACGTGACGCGCACGCTTTCGTCGGCAAACGTGAGTTCGATCACGCGCCGGATCGTGACACTGTCGTCGGCGAGGAGCAGCGAGTGCGGCATGGTTCAGACCTGTTCTGCTATCGGCCGCACGTTCCCGTTTATGTAGTCGATGATGGCCTGCATGGGGCTGCCGGGCAAAAAAATGCCTTTCACGCCCATTTCACGCAGCTTCGGGATGTCGACATCGGGAATGATGCCACCCACCAGTACCAGCACATCGTCGAGCCCTTTTTCGCGGAGCAGCTCCATCAGCCGCGGGCACACGTGCATGTGCGCGCCGCTCAGAATGGACAGGCCGATGACGTCGGCGTCTTCCTGAAGCGCCGCGGCGGCGATCTGCTCGGGCGTCTGGCGCAGGCCCGTATAGATGACCTCCATGCCCGCGTCGCGCAGCGCGCGCGCAATCACCTTGGCCCCCCGATCGTGCCCGTCGAGCCCCGGCTTCGCTATCACCACCCGAATTTTTCGCATCAGCAATTCACCAGATCACCAACTCACCAGATCACCAGATCACCAGATCAGATGAGCGGCTCCTCTTCCCATTCGCCCCACGTCTCGCGGAGCGCGTCGCACATCTCGCCAATCGTGGCATACGCGCGGACGCATTCGAGCAGCGGATACATCGTGTTGTCCTTGCCGCGCGCGGCGGCCCGCAGCGCGTCGAGCGATCGCGCGACGCGATCGTTGTCGCGCGTCTTCTTCAGATCCTCGAGGCGCGCCAGCTGCGTTTCGGCCGCGGAGTCGTCGATGTAGAGAATCGGGATCGGCGCCTCGTCGGTTTCGACGTAGGCGTTGACGCCGACGATCTGCTTCCGGCCCGCCTCGAACTCCTGCTGGAACCGGTAGGAGGCTTCACCAATCTCGCGCATGGGGAAGCCGTGCTCGATCGCTTCGACCATGCCGCCCAGGCGGTCGATGGCGTCGAAGTACTCGTACGCGCCCTTCTCCATGTCGAGCGTGAGCCGCTCGACGAAGTACGAGCCGCCGAGCGGGTCCACCATGTTCGTCACGCCGGTCTCGGCGGCAATGATCTGCTGCGTGCGCAGCGCCAGCGTGGCGGCTTCCGCCGTCGGCAGCGCGAGCGCCTCGTCGAGCGAGTTGGTGTGCAGCGAGTTGGTGCCGCCGAGCACGGCCGCCATCGCCTGCAGCGCGGTGCGGACGACGTTGTTGTACGGCTGCTGGGCGGTGAGCGACACGCCGGCGGTCTGCGTGTGGAAGCGCAGCTTCCACGAGCGCTCGCTCTTCGCGCCGAAGCGCTCCTTCATGACCGTCGCCCAGATCTTCCGCGCCGCGCGGAACTTTGCGATCTCCTCGAAGAAGTCGCTGTGCGAGTTGAAGAAGAACGAGATGCGCGGCACGAAGTCGTCGACGTCGAGGCCCGCGTCGATGCCGTACTGCACGTACTCGATGCCGTCACGCAGCGTGAAGGCCAGCTCCTGCAGCGAGGTCGATCCCGCTTCGCGGATGTGGTATCCGCTCACCGAAATCGTGTTCCACTTCGGCACTTCCTTCGAGCAGAACGCGAAGATGTCGGTGATGAGCCGCATCGACGGGCGCGGCGGGAAGATGTATTCCTTCTGCGCGATGAACTCTTTGAGGATGTCGTTCTGAATCGTGCCCGACAGCTTCGACCAGTCGGCGCCCTGTTTCTCGGCGACGACCAGATACATCGCGAAAATCATCGGCGCCGGCGAGTTGATCGTCATCGACGTCGTGATGTCGCCGAGCGTGATGCCTTCGAACAGCCGCTCCATGTCGGCCAGCGACGTGATGTTGACGCCGCACTTGCCTACTTCGCCGAGCGACAGCGGATGATCGGGATCGCGGCCCATCAGCGTGGGCAGATCGAACGCCACGCTCAACCCGGTGCCGCCGGCCGCCAGCAGCGTCTTGTACCGCTCGTTGGTCTCCTCCGGCGTCCCGAACCCCGCAAACTGCCGCATCGTCCACAACTTGCCGCGGTAGCCGGTCGGGTGGATGCCGCGCGTGTAGGGGAACTGGCCAGGATCCGCGAGATCGCGGTCGTATTCGAGCGCCGCGATGTCCTCGCGGGTATAGAGCTGGTTGATGGGACGTCCCGAGATGGTGGTGAACGTCCGGGCGCGCTCTTTCGGCCGATCGGCGACGGCCGACGCGCTCTCAACAGGTTTCGGGGTCATCGCCCCAATTATAGAGGTAGGCCGGGGCTCCAGCTCCGGCGCGTATACTGCCGGCGCAAAGGGCTCAGGTCAAAGGGCAAAGGGAAAAGGGGACGGAAGGTGAAAGGGACGAAGGGAAAGGGACAAAGGAACCGCCGTGCGTGGGCCGTGATCCTTCTCACCTTTCTTTTCGTTCCTTTCTCCTTTCCGCCCCTTTTCCCTGTGACCTTCGCCCTTTCCCCTTCCCAGGAGATCCTCCGCTGGGGCGGCGATGCCGAGGGCGGCAGCCCGTTCGTCGAAGCCGACCCGAACGATCCGCAGAAGCTGAAGGGCTTCGATGTCGAGATCGCCGAAATGATTGCGCGCGAGCTCGGGATGACGCCTGAGTTCGTGCAGATCATGTTCACCTCGCTCGACCAGTCGGCCCACCGCCGCGACTTCGACATCGGCCTGAGCGGCGTCGAGGACACGCCGGCGCGGCGCGCCATGCTCGGCGTGACCGTGCCCTATTACGAATTCAAAGAAGTGCTCACGGTCCGTGCCGCCGACGCCGGGCGCTTTCGCGCGCTCGACGATCTTCGCGGCCTCCGCGTCGCCACGCTCGGCGGCACCATCGCGTACGAGCTGTTGCTTGCGGCGGAAGCCACGCACGGCATCACCGCGGTGTCGTATGACGATGACGTGCATCCGTATACGGATCTGGCGGCCGGGCGCGTGGACGGCGTGGTGCTCGATCACGTGCTGGCGGAGCGCGCCATGCGGCGCACGCCCGGGCTCGTGACGCAGCCCGCCGTGCTGGCGCGAGGCCATTACGTCGGCATCACGGCGCCTGGAAACCACGAATTCCTCGAGAAGGTGGACGCTGTCCTCATCGCGGCGATGCGCGACGGCCGCCTCGAGCGCATCTTCCGCAAGTGGAACGCCTGGAACGAGGATCAGCCGGCGCTGTACGCGCGGGTGACTGCCAACCCGGTTGAATATCCCCGGTCGGTCAACCGGGGATATTCAACCGGGTTGAATTTCGCGCGCTACGTCCCCGCCCTGCTGCGCGCCGCTCTGATCACGCTCGTGCTCTCGTGCGCGGCGATGGCGCTGGCCGTGCTGCTGGGCGTGGCGATCGCCATCGGCCGCGTGTACGGGCCAGCCGTACTGCGCGGGGCTCTGCTCACGTACGTCGAAGTGGTACGCGGCACACCGCTGCTGCTGCAGCTGTTCGTCATCTATTACGGCCTCGCGTCCGTCGTGCTGCTTCCGGCGTTCCTGGCGGCACTCATCGGCCTCGCCCTGAATTACGCGGCGTACGAGAGCGAGATCTATCGCGGCGCGCTCGAGGCCGTGCCGCGCGGCCAGCTCGAGGCGGCGCGCGTGCTGGGCCTTCGCGAGTGGCAGGTCCTGCGGCTCGTTCGCGGCCCGCAGGCGTTTCGCTTCGCGCTGGCGCCGATGACCAATGACTTCGTGGCGCTGCTCAAGGACTCGTCGCTCGTGTCGGTGCTCACCGTGATGGAGCTCACCAAGCAGACACAGATCTTCGCGACCAACACCGGATCGTGGGTCGTGCCGGGGCTGCTCTGCGCCGCGTTCTATCTCGCGATGTCGCTGCCGCTGTCGCACCTGGCGCGTCGGCTCGAGCTGCGCTGGAAGGCGGCATCGGCATGACCCATCCGCTCGAGATCCGCGCGCTCACCGTGCGCCGCGGCGCGCGCGTCATCGTCGACGGCGTCGATCTCGACGTGCCGCGCGGACAGGTGGCGGCCCTGATGGGCCTGTCCGGCTCGGGCAAGTCGACGATCCTCAGATCCATCGCCGGGCTCGACACGTTCGAGGGCACCATCCGCGTGGACGGCCGCGCGGGCCTCGTGTTCCAGTCGCACTGCCTGTTCGAGCATCTGTCGGCCATCGACAACGTGCGGCTGGCTCCGCGTCACGTCGACCATGTCGACGCCGCTGCCGCGACCACGCGCGCCGAGGCGCTGCTCGCGGAGCTCGGCGTCGTGCACCGCGCCCACGCTTGGCCGCGAGAGCTGTCGGGCGGCGAGGCGCAGCGCGTGGCCATCGCGCGCGCGCTGGCCATGAATCCCGCCGTCCTGCTGCTCGACGAGCCCACCGCCTCGCTCGATCCGGCGCGCCGGGCCGACCTCGGCCGCACGCTGCGGGCGCTCGCGGCCAGCGGCCGAACGCTCCTTCTGACCTCGCACGATCAGGAGTTCGTCGCCGCGCACGCCGATACCGTGGCGATCCTGTCCGGCGGCCGCATCATCGAATCTGGCGAGGCACGAACCGTGCTCGCTACTCCGGCCCAGCAGGCCACGCGCGACCTGTTGACCAGGGCTCGAAGCTAGCGATAATCTGGGACGTTTGCATATCGGCGGAGGGAGTCCGCCACGTCTTCATAGGAACCAACCATGTCAACCGGCAGCATCTTCAACGCCATGCTCCAGGAATTCGATGGAGCGGCGCGCCTCCTCGGTCTCGATCCCGGCATCTGGAAAGTCCTCACGCATCCGAAGCGGCAGATCTGCGTGTCATGCCCCGTCCAGATGGACAACGGCGAGATCGAGGTCTTCACCGGCTATCGCGTGCAGTACAACATCACGCTCGGCCCCGCCAAGGGCGGCATCCGCTATCACCCCGGCGTCACGCTCGACGAGGTCACGGCCCTCGCGGCCTGGATGACGTGGAAGTGCGCCGTCGCGGGCGTGCCGTTCGGCGGCGGCAAGGGCGGCATCATCTGCGACCCCACGCGCATGTCGCGCGGCGAAATCGAGCGGCTCACGCGCCGCTACGCGGCCGAGATCATCGACTCGATCGGC
This sequence comes from Vicinamibacterales bacterium, assembly GCA_036675475.1. Taxonomy (GTDB): domain Bacteria; phylum Acidobacteriota; class Vicinamibacteria; order Vicinamibacterales; family SCN-69-37; genus JALYRV01. The sequence continues at coordinate 37,246 of JAKFEY010000024.1, read as the reverse complement.
CCCGACAAGGACATCCCGGCGCCGGACGTGAACACGAACGAGCAGATCATGGCGTGGTTCATGGACACGTACAGCATGCACATGGGCACGACGATCACCGGCGTGGTCACCGGCAAGCCGGTGGAGCTCGGCGGATCGCTCGGACGGCGTGAAGCCACCGGACGCGGCGTGATGATCACCACGCGCGAGGCCGCGCGGCATCTCGGCCTCAACATCAAGGGCGCCACCGTGGCGGTGCAGGGCTTCGGCAACGTCGGCTCCGTGTCGGCCGACCTGCTCGCCGACATCGGCGCGAAAATCGTGGCGATCGCCGACTGGAAGGGCGGCGTGTACAACGCGAAGGGCCTCGACATCAAGAAGCTCATCGCCTACACGCAGCAGCACAAGACGGTGGCCGGCTTCCCCGGCGCCGAGGCGCTCGACGGCTCGAAGATTTTCGGCCTCGACGTCGACATCCTCGTGCCCGCGGCCCTCGAGAACCAGATCACCGCCGCCAACGCCGGCGAGATCAAGGCGAAGATCATCGCCGAGGGCGCCAACGGCCCCACCACGCCCGAAGCGCATCAGGCGCTGCACGCGCGCGGCGTGTTCGTGATCCCCGACATCCTCGCGAATGCCGGCGGCGTTACGACGTCGTACTTCGAGTGGGTGCAGGACCGCCACGGCTACTTCTGGACCGAAGAGGAAGTCAACGCGCGGCTCGAGAAGAAGATGGTCGACGCCTTCGAGGCCGTGTTTGCCATGGCCGACAAGTACAAGACCGACATGCGCACCGCCGCCTACATCGTCGCCATCAGCAAGGTCGCGACGGTCACGAAGATGCGCGGGATGTACGCGTAACGCTTAAAGCCTGAAGCCGTAAGCCTGAAGCCCAAAGTGAAGCTGCGAAGCTCAGCCACTTTGGGCTTTCGGCTTCAGGCTTGCGGCTTTGGCAAAAGGCTGCTTCTCACCGTAGGTCAGACTCCTCCAGACCCACTCCAACGGCCCGAACTGAAAGCGCCGCAGCCAGAGCGGCGAGACGACCAGCTGCACGATCCAGATCGCGACCACGATCGCGATCTGCCCCGTCCGCTCCACCGATCCAAACAAGCCCAGCCCGTGGCCGTAGAAAATCGTCGTCGCGGCCAGCGTCTGGAAGATGTAGTTGCTGAAGGCCGTCCGGCCGACGGCGGCCAGGCGTGACAGCAGGCCCCGCAGCACGCCGGCGCTGACCAGCGCCATGAAGACGCCGACGTATCCCAGCGACACGAACGCGCTGCCCCAGTAGTTGTACTGCGTGCCGAAGAACATCGAGTACTCCACCGACCAGCCGTGCCTGAAGTTCTGCCACAGGCCGAAGGCCACGACCGGCAGGCCGATGCCGAAGCCGGCCGCGGCCAGCCGCAGGTAGGTGGCGGGCGCGCGCCGCGCGGTAAAGACATCCAGCTTCAAGAGCGCCATGCCAATCAGCATGAGCCCGAGCACTTTCCAGATCGTGAAGAGGAAGAAGTACATCGTCTGGAACAGCAAGGCTTCCGGCGAGCGGTGCGCGGCCTGATCGAGGAAGCCGCCGCGATACGCCGCCAGTTCCGCGGCGATGACGTCGGCGGTCGGCTGCCAGTCGTTGTCGCGGATGTCGGCGATCACCTCCTGCGGCATCGCCAGCGCCATCGCCACCGGCAGCAGGAACCCGACGAAGATCATGACGGCACCGATGGCGATCAGCGAACGCGGCGCCTTGTCGCGGAACAGATAGGCCGCAAGGCCCGCCATGGCGTAGGAATAGAGGATGTCGCCGTACCAGAACAGGTGCGCGTGCAGCAGCCCGAAGAGGACCAGCCATCCCATGCGGCGCCGATGGATGTGCCAGGCGTCGTCGCCGGCGCGCGCGGTCATCAGCAGGATGCCCGCGCCGAACAGCATCGAGAAGATCGTCATGAACTTCTGATCGAAGAACAGATGACTGACGATCCACACCCACAGGTTCGCACCCGTGAGGTCCCCGTACGCCGTCGGATTCATGTAGGCCGCGATCGGCATCGCGAACGACTGAATGTTCATCACGAGGATGCCGAGGAGCACGAAGCCCCTCAGCACGTCCATCGAGACGATGCGATCCGCGTCGCGTACGGGGGCGGGGGTCACACGGCCGCTTTAGCGGGTTCCGGCTGCCCCTTCATCGCCGCGTGCAGCAGCGTCGCGGCGGCGTAGAGGACGACGAAGGTGACCACCAGGCGGACCGTCGCCAGCTCGAGCGACTTCACGACGAGGCCGGCGATGAGCGAGCCGAAGATGCCGCCGATCGCGAGTCCGAGCGCCGCCTTGAAGGCGTAGCTCTTCTCCTTGATGAAGCGCAGGCTGGCCACCGGCATGAGGAACGCGCACGATCCCATCATGATCGGAAACGCGGCCGTCGGGTTCATGCCGAGCAGCGCCACCATGATCATGCAGGGCGCATAGAGGCCGATGCCAAGCGACATCAGCGCGCCGAGGAAGAAATTGCCGGCAAGGCCGATGTAGAGCTTTACGCCGGTCAGCGCGAACGTGCCCTCGGTGCCGCCCGGCATCCAGCCCATGTTGGTGGCGGTGAAGAGCATCGCGGCCACGAGCAGCGCGATGCCCATGCCCCACTGCACGCGCCGCCGCGACCAGCTCGCCACGATGCCGGCGCCGATCCACGCGCCCGCCACGGCGGCCGCAATCATCAGCACCAGCGTCTTCATGTCGACGGTGATGAGCGCCACGAAGATGAAGGCCTGCGCCACGGTCGGCAGGGTGTGGCCGACGTTGAGCGTGCCGGGCAGCACGCGGTCGGGCACCGACTTGAAGAACCGGAAGATGGCGGTCGTCGTCGCGAACGAGCCGATGCCGAGCGCGTCGAAGAAGTTCGTGACGAACCCCGTCAGCACATGCAGCACGCTGGTGCCGCCCGGCTGCGCCTCGGGCGGCGTCGGCTCGGTGGCGGCCCGCCTGGCCAGAATGGCCCAGCCGGCGATGTAAACGAGGGCGAACACAGCTAACGCCCCAAGCAGCAGATACACGGGTTCTGTCATTGTCCGGGGATGATAAAGACTAAAGACTGAAGACGGAAGACTAAAGAAAGAGAAGCCGTTGCGATGGTAGAATCAAGGCATGAAGACTACCATCGACAAGGCAGGTCGCGTGGTGATTCCGGCCGCGATCCGGGAGCGGGCCGGCCTGACCGCCGGCGCCACACTCACAGTGACTGTCGATGAAACCGGCGTGCGCCTCGAACGCGCGGCGCCCGGACCGCGCCTGGTGCGCGTGGGCCGGCGGCTCGTCGCCAAGCCGGCCGCGAGCGGCGACGACACGCCGCCCCACGTGGACGTCGCGGCGCTGATCGAGGAAGAACGGAACCGCTGGCCGTGAAGGTCTTCCTCGACACGAGCGTGCTGGTCGGCGGCCTGATCGATTTCGGCCCGCAAAGTGCGCACGCGCAGCGGGTGATGGCCGCCGTGGCGGATCAGCACGTGCGCGATGCCGGCACAGCGTGGCACTGTTGCCTCGAGTTCTACTCCGTCGCGACACGCCTGCCCGCGGAGTTCCGCCTCACGCCGGCCGACGCGGCGCGCCTGCTGCAGGAAGAGATCTTTGCGCGGCTCGCCGTCGCGGACCTTCCGGAGGCGGACCGCCGGCCGCTCATCGAACACGCCGCCAAGGAAGCGATCGGCGGCGGGCGCATCCACGACGCGCACATCGCGGAAATCGCGCGCGCCGCCGGCGCGGCCGTCATCGTCACCGACAACCGCCGTCATTTCCTGACCGCGCTGCGCTACGGATTGAAGGTCGAGACGCCGGCAGAATTCCTGGCTACGAAATCCGGAGCGCGCTGAGCACGCGCACGGCGTCGGCGCCGTCGCCCGCGCTGAGCTCGATCAGATAGTCGTTGGGAGCGTACGGAGAGAGCGGCACCTCGAGCTCGAACGAGCCGTCGGGCCCGGGCGCGGCCGCTGGCAGATCGGCCACGAACTCGCCGCGCATGTTGAGCAGCCGGGCTTTCACCAGCGGCGCCGCGCCGCCCGGCCCCCAGGCCGTGAAGCGCACGAGCAGCCGCTCGGTTCTCGAGAACTCGCGCGCCGCCACGGGCCTCACGGTCGCGTCTGCTTTGAGGGTGGCAATGTCGCGCGCCGTGCGGGCGCGGAACAGGCGCGGCGTGCCGATGCTCACGCCCGCGGCGTTGTAGTCCGGCACGGTAAGCGGCCTCACGATCGTGTCGAGCACCTCGCCGCCCGCGCCTTCGACGACGATGCGGAGATCGAGCGGGCCGGGCGGCGCGGCGAAGGTGACGGTGCCCCCGCGTGGACGTCCGGCCGCGTCGGGATCCGGTTCGCCCTTGCCGCGATAGAACAGCTCGCCGCCGGCGCTGCCGGCCGTCACGCTGACGCGCGCGGCCTGACCCTGCCCCGAGCGCGCGCCCTCCGGCGACGCTTCCCACACGAGCGACACCTGCGTCTTGCCGTCGGCGCCGCGGCCCGTGCCAATCCACATCAGTGCGGGGCGCCCGCGCGCGGGCGCGGCCAGCGCCGACAGCGCCTCATTGATTTCGGGCGGCGGCCCCGCCTTCGCCGCGTCAGGCCCGGCTTCGGCGCGCTTCGCGTCTTCGGCCGACAGCGCCCAGTACCCCTTGCGCGCGCGCACGTCCACGCCCGGCCGTTTCACGCGCACCTTGATCGCGTGGAACTTGCCGTCGGTGCGCGCGAGCGTCGAGTTGTAGCCGAGCAGGTAGTAGCTGCTCGAGTCCTGCAGCATCTGACGCAGGCCGCCGAGGAAGTCGTTGCGGCCGACGATGGCGCGGCCGCCGGTTTCCTCGGCGACGATCTTCAGCGAGTCGGCGGTCTGGCGCAGGTGCTCGCGATCGCGCTCCATGCTGACGCCCTGGTTGATGTCGTACTCGAACGGCGCGAGGCCGCGCGGATCGATCGTGTAGATGCTCGTGTTCGCGCGGTTGGCGGCGTCGAAGACGTACTTCAGGTCGGTCAGCATGTCGACCTCCTTGAAGAAGTCCTGCGACGACTGGCCCATGCCGCCCATGCCCTGGTCCGGCGGCCGGAAGACGGGCGCGCGCGGATCGTTCGGGTTGGTGATGGTCGGCGACACGTTGTACGTGAGCCCTTCGCTCACGAACAGCACCGTCTTGCGGCCCTCGCGCAGCGTGCCCAGATGAATCGACAGCGCGCGCAGCGCCGACAGCGACACCTGCGCGCGGATGTATTCCACGGCCTGGGCGGGGTACGAGGCATAGCGCTCCTCGTACATGTTGCGCGGGGTGTAATCCCACTTGCGCCCCTCGAATTTCATCAGCGCGTTGGCCACCGATTCATGATTGCGCGTGAAAACGAGGTCGGTGGCCGGCGTGAGCGGATAGAGGACGGCCACGAGATCGCGCGAGTTGAGCTGCATGACGAAGCTCGCGAGCTTTTCGCGAATCGCCATGTCGTTGCCGCGGCGCACGTGATAGTCGTCGAGCATGATCGCGATCACGCGCACATCGTCGCGCGCCATTTCGCGCTCCTGCTGATCGAGCGAGCGGATGGGGGCGGCATCGGCCATTTCGCCAACGACCGGCACGTCCATGTCGATCAGGCGGAAGGTTTCGACGGTTTGCGGCGTGTCGTCTTCGACGACCTCGAAATCCTCGGGCTTGAGGTCGGTGACCGGCTTGCCCGTTTTCCGGTCGGTGACGAGCACGTCGACGCGGATGAAGTTGACGCCCGATCGGATCGTGGGCTGCTGCTGTTGCGGAGGCTGTTGCTGCTGCGCAGCCGGGGGCGGAGCCTGGGCGACCGGGGCCGCGGCGCCCAGCGCCGCGAGCGCCGCCGAGAGCCCTGCCGCAAGCAGTCGCTTCATCATTCGATAATACCTTGGAGCCTTAGACGCCACGGGAAGCCCTCTGGCCCGTGTGCTGACGCTTCGGGCGGCGTCCGGTGTTCCTCATCGCCGCCGAGGCGAGTCGAGCCCCGCTGGAGCTGTCCGCGTCCTTTTGACGGCGTCGGTGAGGAACACCGGACAGCGCCCTCCGCGAGCCGGGGAACACGTAAAACGGCGCGCAGGGCAGTGCCAAGCGTGGGGCTGGGGGTCCCACGCCTTGCAGGCATCGATAGCCCGGAGCGTCGTTTTTCCGGCCTGGCGAGTGGAGGGCGACGCAGGTGCTGCCGCCGGCGGTACGCGCGAACACTTCCCCGCGAGTGGGGCGGCTAGCTCGAGCTCACATGCAATAGAATTTTCGGATGAGTTTGAACGTGCTTGCGAACCCTGCCCTGACCGATCTGAGTGAAGACGAGCGCATCCTGCGCGACAGCATCCGCGAGTTTGCCGAGGCGCAGGTGCGCCCGCTCGTGCGCGAAATGGATGAGCACGCGAAGATCCCGAAAGACCTCGTCACCCGGCTGTTCGATCTGGGCGTCATGGGCATCGAGGTGCCCGAGTCGTACGGCGGCGCCGGTGGCACGTTCTTCCATTCGGTGCTGGCGGTCGAGGAGCTGTCGCGCGTCGACCCGTCGATCGGCGTGCTCGTGGACGTGCAGAACACGCTGGTGATCAACGCCTTCCTGCGCTGGGGCAACGACGAGATCAAGCAGCGCTACCTCCCGCGCCTCGCCGCCGACACCGTGGGCGCCTACGCCCTGTCGGAAGCCGGATCGGGCAGCGACGCGTTCGCGCTGGCCGCGCGCGCGGTCGAGAAGGACGGCGAGTGGTCGATCAGCGGCCGCAAGCTCTGGATCACCAACGGCAACGAGGCTGACATCTTCCTGGTCTTCGCCAACGTCAACCCGGATGCCGGCTATCGCGGCATCACGGCGTTCGTGGTCGAGCGCGGCACGAAGGGCTTCACCGTCGGCAAGAAGGAAGACAAGCTCGGCATCCGTGCGAGCAGCACGTGCGAGCTGATTTTCGACGACTGCCGCGTCGCGAAGGCCAACGTGCTTGGCGAGGTCGGCAAGGGGTACAAGACGGCCATCGAGACGCTCAACGAAGGGCGCATCGGCATCGGCGCGCAGATGATTGGCCTGGCCAAGGGCGCGCTCGAGCACACCATCAAGTACACGAAGGAGCGCAAGCAGTTCGGCAAGGCGATTGCGGAGTTCCAGGCGGTGCAACACCAGCTGGCGCGCGCCGCGGCCGACATCGAATGCGCGACGCTGACCGTCTATAACGCCGCGCGCCTGCGCGACGCCGGCAAGCCGTTCCTCACCGAAGCAGCCATCTGCAAGCTCGTGTCATCGGAGTGCGCCGAGCGCACCGCCTCGCTCGCGGTGAACCTGTTCGGCGGCAACGGCTTCGTGAAGGAATATCCGGTCGAGAAGCTCTATCGCGACGCGAAGATCGGCCAGATCTACGAAGGCACGTCGAACCTGCAGCTGCAGACGATTGCCAAAAACATCATTGGATGAGGCCAGAGGCCTGCGTCACCGCAGCACTTCCTCCGCGATGATCATCCGCTGCACTTCCGACGTGCCCTGGTAGATCTCGGTGGCGCGCACGTCGCGGAACAGGCGCTCCACGGTGGTGCCGCGGCGGTAGCCGGCTGACGCGAAGACCTGCAGCGCGCGATCGGCGGCGCGGTGCGCGGCTTCCGACGCCATCAGCTTGGCCATTGCGGCTTCGACGGCCGCGGACGACTGCCGGTCGCAGGCATCGGCGGCCTTGAGCGTCAGCATGCGCGCGGCATCGAGCTCGGTGGCCGTGTCGGCGAGCATGAACTGGATGGCCTGATAGTTCGCAATCGGCTGGCCGAACGCCTCGCGCGACTTCGCGTACGCGAGCGCCTCGGCGAGCGCGGCGCGCCCCACACCCAGCGCCTGTGCCGCAATGCCTACGCGTCCGCCTTCGAGCGCGGTCATGGCGATGCGGAAGCCGTGTCCCGCCTCGCCGAGCAGGCCGTCGGCCTCGACGCGGACGTCTTTCAGCACCACATCGCGGCAACCCAGGCCGCGTACGCCGAGCGACTCCCCCATCTTTTCGAGCGACAGTCCGGGCGAGTCGGCCGGCACGATGAACGCGCTGATGCCGCGCCCGCGCGCGCCCGGCTGGGTGGCGGCAAAGACGATGAAGAGGTCGGCGGCTTCGGCATTGGCCACCCACACCTTGCGGCCGTTGAGCACGTAGCCGCGGTCGTCGAGCGTGGCCACGGTCTGCTGATTGCCGGCGTCCGAGCCCGCGTCTTCTTCCGACAGCGCGAAGCCCCCGATGCTGGCGCCGCCGGCCAGCGCGCGCAGCCAGCGCTCCTTCTGCGCGGCGCTGCCCCACCGGGCCAGCACGGACGTGACGAGCGAGTTGTTGACGCTGAGAATCACCGCCAGCGTCGCGCTGGCGCCACCCACGGTTTCGAGCGCGTGCGCGTACGTCACCATGTCGCGGCCCGCGCCGCCCCACTCGGCCGGCAGCGCCACGGCCGAGAGTCCGAGACCGGCCGCCTGCTGCACCAGGTCGCGCGGGAAGACATCCGACTCGTCAATCTCCGAGGCGCGCGGCGCCACCGCCTCGCGCGCAAACACCGACACGCGGTCGAGAAACGCGCGCTGCTCGTCGCTCAGGTTCAAATCCACGTTTCCGATCTTATGGCAAGTAAGATCGGAGCAGTGCACAACCTCGATCTCATCCTCCTGCTGGCCGGGGGGTTCGGCGCCGCGCTGATTCTCGGCTACATCACGCACCGGCTCCATCTGTCGCCCATCGTCGGCTATCTGCTCGCCGGCGTGCTGATTGGGCCGCAGACGCCGGGCTTCGACGCCGACCCGCGCATGGCCGAGCAGCTGGCGGAAGTGGGCGTCATCCTGCTGATGTTCGGCGTGGGCCTGCACTTCGACCTGAAAGATCTGCTCGCCGTGCGGCGTGTGGCCATTCCTGGCGCCGTCCTGCAAAGCGCGTTTGCCACGCTGCTCGGCGCCGTGGCCGCCAACGCCCTCGGCTGGTCGTGGACCGCCGGCCTCGTCTTCGGGCTCTGCCTGTCGGTCGCCAGCACCGTCGTCCTGATCCGCGTCCTGGCCGACGACAACGCGCTGCATACGCGCACCGGCCACATTGCGGTCGGCTGGCTCATCGTCGAGGACATCTTCACCGTCGTCGTGCTCGTGCTGCTGCCGGCGCTGTTTGGCGGCGCCTCGATTTCGCCCGAAGTGGGCGTGGCCGCCGCGGCCACGGAAGCGGCACGTCCCAGCGTCGGCTGGGCGCTGCTGCTGACCGTCGCCAAGGTAGGCATCCTCGGGGTGCTGCTGTTCACGGTGGGCGCGCGCGTGATCCCGTGGCTGCTCACGCGCGTCGCGCACACCAAGTCGCGCGAGCTGTTCACGCTCTCCGTGCTCGCCATCGCGCTCGGCATCGCGGTGGGCTCGACGCTCGGCTTCGGCGTCTCGATGGCGCTCGGCGCGTTCCTCGCCGGCATGATCGTCGGCCGCTCGGATTACAGCTCGCGCGCGGCGGCCGAGGCGCTGCCGCTGCGCGACGCGTTCGCGGTGCTGTTCTTCGTGTCGATCGGCATGCTGTTCGATCCGCGCGCGCTCTGGGAGGAGCCGGCGCTCGCCGCCATGGCCTTCGCCATCGTCGTCATCGGCAAACCCATGATCGCGGCCGTCGTGACGCGCACGATGGGGTACGGTCTCGCGGTGACGGTGCCGGTGGCGGCGGCGCTGTCGCAGATCGGCGAGTTTTCGTTCATCCTCGCGCGCGCCGGCCAGGAGCTGGGGGTGCTGCCCGATGAGGCCGGCAACGTGATCGTGGCGGTCGCCATCGGCTCGATTGTGATCAACCCGCTGCTCTATCGTGCCGGCAAGCCGGTGATTCGCTGGATGGCCGCACGGCCTGCGCTGTGGCGCGCCTTCAACGGCCCGGACTCACGCGAGCACGACGAGCGGCAGGGCCCACCCGATGATCGCGCCGCGCACCGCGCCGTCGTCATCGGCTACGGCCCGAGCGGCCGCACGCTGGCACGGCTGCTCAAGGAGAACGGCGTGATGCCCACCGTGGTCGAACTGAGTCTCGGCAACGCGCGGCAGGCGCGCGAAGACGGCTTCCGCGCCATCTACGGCGACGCCACCAATCAGACGATTCTCGAGGAGGCCGGCGTCGCCGGCGCCGACACCATCGTGCTGACGTCGGCGGGCATGGAGCACAGCGAAGACACCATCCGCGAGGCGCGCGAGCTCAACGCCGGCATCCACGTCATGGCGCGCGCCATGTACATCCGGCACGTGCCGAGCCTGCGCGGGGCCGGCGCCGACGCCGTGTTTTCAGGAGAAGCCGAGGTCGCGCTCGCCATGACCGAGGCCATGATGGTGCGGCTCGGCGCGACGGCCGAACAAATAGACCGCGAACGGGCCAGAGTGCGCGAGGAAATTAAGAGTTAAGAGGTGGTGAGTTAAGAATTGCTGAGGCGTTCGAAGATCGGGCGCAGGCGGGCGGCCGTCACCGGCAGTTCTTCGGGCAGCACGCGCGTTTCGCCCACCACCGACATGAAGTTCGTGTCGCCGTTCCAGCGCGGCACCACGTGCATGTGCACGTGATCGAGCACGCCGGCGCCCGCCGGCTTGCCCAGGTTCAGCCCCATGTTCAGGCCGTGCGGCGCGTACGCTTCGGTGAGCGCCATCTCGGCGACGCGCGTCAGCGCCATCAGCTCCGACAGCTCCCCGGCCGTCGCGTCAGCGAGCCGTCCGATGTGCCGGTTGGGCACCACCATCAGATGGCCGTTGTTGTAGGGATAGAGATTGAGGATGACGAACGTGTGCGCGCCGCGATGGATGACGAGCGGGTCGCGGTGGCCGAGCGCCTCGCAGAAGATGCAGGCGCCCGCGGAGTCACCGGAAGCGGCCGTCACGTAGGTGAGCCGCCACGGCGAATAGAGCCTCTGCAATCAAACCGTCTCCGGCTCGATCGGCGACTCGTCTGCCGCGTGATTGATGAGTTCCTTGAGTTCCTTGCCGGGCTTGAAATACGGCACGCGCTTCGGCGGCACGTCCACCTTGTCGCCCGTCTTGGGGTTGCGCCCCTTGCGCGGCTCGCGCTTGCGCAGCCGGAAGCTGCCGAAGCCGCGCAGCTCGATCTTCTCGCCGCGGTGCAGCGCGTCGATGATCGCCTTGAACACCGTGTCGACGATGACCTCGGAGTGTTTCTTGGTGAGATCGGAAACCTTCGAGACTTCCTCGACGAGCTCCGCTTTGGTCATGGCGCCGGACATCATCGCTCCTGGGTTGCCGGTTGCCGGTAACCAGTTACCGGTGCGAGCCGGCGGCGACCACGCGCCGCCGGCTTGAGACTTCGGCGCGCGGCCTTTGTGCCGCGCGCCACAGACTGACAACCGGTTACGGGCTACCGGTAACCGCTTAGTCTTCCTGCTGCCGCTTGAAGTGGTCGCCGAGCGTGACTTCCGGGCGGCCCGTGCTTTCGCTGTAGGCTTCCCAGTCGGCGCGGAACTCGTCGCTCTTCAGCGCGCGGATGCTCAGGCCGATCTTCCGTTCCGACGGAATCAGCTTGATGATCTTCATCTGATAGGTCTGGTCGACCTGCAGATCGAGCTTCTCGTCCTTGCCCGCCGCCGCCGAGTCGTCGAACTCGGACACGTGGATGAGGCCTTCGATGCCCTCCGCCAGCTCGACGAACGCGCCGAAGTTGGTCATGCGCACGACCTTGCCTTCGACCTGATCGCCGACGTTGTGCTGCGAGAAGAACTCGTCCCAGATGTCGGTCTGGAGCTGCTTGAGGCCGAGCGACAGGCGCTGGTTTTCCGCGTCGATGTTGAGCACCATCGCGTCGACCACGTCGCCCTTCTTCAGCACTTCCGACGGATGCTTGATCCGCTTGCTCCACGACATGTCCGAGATGTGGATCAGGCCGTCGATGCCGTCCTCGACTTCGACGAACGCGCCGAACTCGGTAAGGTTGCGCACCTTGCCCTTGATCGTGGTCCCGACCGGGTACTTGTCATTGAGCTCGTGCCACGGGTTCTGCTCGACCTGCTTGAGGCCCAGCGAGATGCGCCGCGCGCCCGGATCGACGCCCAGCACCATCGCCTCGACGGCGTCGCCGACGTTGAGGATTTTCGACGGATGCTTGACGCGCTTGCTCCACGACATCTCCGACACGTGGATCAGGCCTTCGACGCCAGGCTCGAGCTCGATGAAGGCGCCGTAGTCGGTCAGGCTGACGACCTTGCCGCTCACGCGCGCGCCCACCGGGTAGCGCTCCATGACGTTCGACCACGGATCCGGCACCAGCTGCTTGTGGCCGAGCGACACGCGCTCGTTGGCCGGGTCGTACTTCAGCACGACGACGTCGATGGGGTCGTTGACCTTGAACAGCTCCGACGGGTGCGCCACGCGGCCCCACGACATGTCGGTGACATGCAGCAGGCCGTCGATGCCGCCCAGGTCCACGAAGGCCCCGTAGTCGGTGATGTTCTTGATCGTCCCCTTGAGCTCCTTGCCCTCGGCCAGCGTATCGAGCGTGTGCTTCTTCTTCTCGGCGTTCTCCTCTTCGAGGAGCACCTTGCGCGAGAGGACGATGTTGCCGCGCTTCTTGTTGACCTTGATGACGCGCATGCGCAGCTCCTGGCCGCGGAGCGCGTCGAGGTTGCGAACCGGACGCACGTCGATCTGCGAGCCGGGGAGGAATGCGCGGACGCCGATGTCCACCGCGAGGCCGCCCTTGATGCGCTCGATGACGCGTCCGATGACGACTTTCTTGTCCAGGAACGCCTTTTCGACGTCGTCCCAGATCTTCATCTTCTCGGCTTTTTCGCGCGAGAGCACGACGTAGCCTTCACGGTCCTCGGTGCGCTCGAGCAGCACGTCGACGATGTCGCCGGCCTGCACCGTGATGTTGCCGTTCTCGTCGAGGAACTCTTCGATGAGGATGATGCCTTCGGACTTGAAGCCGACGTCGACGATGACTTCGGAGGGGGTGACTTTCATCACCGTGCCCTTGACGACCTCACCTTCCGTGATATTTCGGAAGCTGTTATCGTAAAGGTCCAGAAGGCGGGCGTACTCGTCGGTACTACTCTGCTCGTCTTCCGACCCACCTCCATGAAGGGTCTGCATTCGCTTGATTTCTTCTACTTGCGGCATTCGATTCGGGTCCTCTCACCCGCCTTCGGCGCGGCATCACGGGCATGCCGGGCCTCGGGCGGACCGTCGGTTTACGGCGACGGTGGCCGTTAGATTCGTATCGCTTGAATTGCGATAAGCCCCGAATTATACGTTAGTTACGGGAAAACGGTCAAACCGAGCCCGACCGATTTTTCGAGGAGCGTTCACCATGGCAAAGACGCGATCGGCCCGCGGCGGGCGAAAGAGCAAGAAAACGGCGAAGAAATCGGCCAGACGCCCGAAACCGGCCAGACGGCCGGTCCGGCCGGCGAAAAAGACTGGAAAGAAGGCCGCCCGGAAGGCACGGAAGGCCGCGAAGAAGGCACCGGCTCGGAGAAAGGCTCCGGCGCGGAAGGCCCCGGCCCGGAAGAAAGCCCCGGCGCGGAAAAAGGCCCCGGCCCGGAAGGCGGCCGCCCGGAAGGCGCCTGCGCGGAAGGCGCCACTGAAGAAGGCCGCCGCCCGGAAGAGGACAACGTCGAAGCCGGCGGCGAAGAAGGCCGCGCCGAAGAGGGCTCCGGCGCGCCAGGCGGCGCCGTCGCCGCGCCGCGACGAGGCGGCCGCGGCTGCCAAGCGCCTGCCCAACCTCGACCGCGAGCGGCGGCGCCTCGCCGAAAGCGACGAGGAGCTGATGCCGTCGGCGCCGTCGACGCTCGGCTACGAGCGCGGCGCCACAGCCGCGCGCACGGGCCGCACCGAAATGAACGAGGCGCGGACCAACCACACCTCGACCGGGCCCGAACTCACAGGCGGCGATGTCGATGCGAACTGGGAAGATGCCTACTCCGTGGGCGACGAGGCGCCCGGCGGCGACAACCCGACGCCGGATCAGGACCGCGTCGACGACATCGGCAAGGCGCTGGGCGTGCAGTACGACGACAACGAGGAGCTGAAGGGCGCCGAGAAGATCATCGACCGCGATCGCCATCGCTGGGAGCTCGATCCGGCCTCGTCGGACGACTACGTGGATCGGCGGAACGAAGAAGACTGAAGACGAAAGACCGAAGACGAAAGAGCCCGCCGCACGTTCGTGCGGCGGGCTTTTTTATTGGCTATTCGTTGTTCCACCAGGTCGAGCCGGTGTACAGCGTGCCGTACGAATGCTCGGACGAGTAGTAATAGCCCCAGTAGTAATCCCAGTAGCTATAGCTGGAGCTGTAGTTCACCTGCGACGACTGATTGGTGAGCGTCACCGACTTGTCGGCCGTGTGGCTGGTGCCGTCGGCGTCCTTGTAGTCCACCGTCAGGCGGATCTGGTCGCCCGCCGCCCAACCCAGGGTGCTGCCGTTGCCGTACGTTTCCCCGTTCCAGCTCCAGTAGCCGTAGCCGCAATACCCGTAGTAGTAGCAGTAGTTCGACGTGGCGTAGTACGTGACCGTGCCCGACATTTTCTGGTACCAGACGTTGGTGCTGCCCGACGCCGGATCAGCCTTCAGGCCCGAGGAGCACATCCACGCGCGCTCGCCGGAGTACACCCAGGCGCTGCCGTTCCAGTACTGGTTGTAGTACTCGGCGCAGTTGTTGAAATAGTCGGCGCTGTCGTGGTTGCTGACGTAGTTCGGCGACAGCGTAGCGGCCGACTGCAACGCGCCATTCCGGTACAACTTCGTGTCGAGCTGCTGCATCACGGGCGCGCCGCCCTGGTGCCACGCGTTGAAGTTGACGGTATTGCGATTGTAGGTGTGCGTGTCGTTGCCCCACTCGTAATAGCCGTAGTAGTAGTAATAGTACGAGTTGTCGCGCGACCAGCTCCGGTTCCACTGCTGGTGGCGTTCTTCCACCTGCAGGCTGCCGTTATTGAGCGTCTTGTTCGGCTCGACGATGACGATGGTGGTTTCGTTGTCGTTGTTCGCCGTGTCCCAGTCGCCCGGCTCCACGCCCGTGGCCGCGACGTGCACCGTGTAGGTGCCCGGCTCGGTGAAGGTGTGCGAGAACTGGCAGTTCACCGCGTCGCCGGCGTCGATCCAGATCCCCGGGGCCGAGTCGATCTCGGTGCCGTTGATCGAAAGCACGCAGTTGGCCGTCGCGCCCAGGTCGCCGTTCTTCTCCTGCACCTCGGCGATGAACATGACGCTCGACTGCGGCGCCGCCTGCGCCGGTCCCGCGACCGACGTGACCGCAAGGTCGGGCCGCCGCGCGGCGGGCGTCGACACGGTCACGACATCGGTGCGTTTCGGATCGATGCCGCGCACGTTGGTCTGCACCTGCACCGCCGTCCCCGGCGCCGGCGCGGCGAACGCGCCTGACCAGTAGCCCCCGCCCGCCAGGTTGTTGAAGTTCTTCGTGAGCGCCGCAATCTTGACCTGCACCTTTGCGATGCTGCCGGGGCCGGCGCCGCTGGCCACCGTGGCGGTGGACGCTTCGACCAGGACGTTGCCGTCCTTGGCGATCAGCGCGCGCGCGTCGAGCGTGGCCGAGCCGGCGCGGCCGGTCGCGGGCTTGGTGCCCGTGTTGCGGTATTTCTGGGAATTCGGATTGGGCGTGACCTTGCTCTGCGCGAGTGCCGGGTTAACGGTGCCGGCCACACAAAGGACGGCCAGCGCCCAGCGGGCGTGTTTGAACATGTACGGGAGCCTCCACAGCTCGGATGCGGTTGAGTTGCTGGGGTGTGCCGCTGCGCGAGACGCGCAGCGCCGGTGTGGATAGTAGCTAGCTCAAGCAACACTGTCAAACATAAATTTCAGTGTTGTACTCCCAATGACTATGTTGTCATATGGTCGACTGCCCTATTATGTCCGCTTGTTTACCATCGCCAGGATGGTCTCGACGACCTCGTCGATGCTCATGCTCGTGGTGTCGATGCGGACGGCATCGGAAGCCATGGCGAGCGGGGACGTCTTGCGCGTGCTGTCCTGCCGGTCGCGCTCGGCGAGCGCGGACTTGACCTGGTCCACTTCGCCGGCGCGGGAGCTCGCGTGCGAGGGGTCGTGCGCGCGGCGCCGCGCGCGTTCTTCCTCCGAGGCGTCGAGGAAGATCTTCACGTCGGCGTCGGGAAACACCACCGTGCCGATGTCGCGTCCTTCCATGACAAGCCCGCCGCGCGTCGCATAGGCGCGCTGCCGCCGCACGAGCGAGTGCCGCACCTTCGGATGGCGCGCCACGATGCCGGCGGCCGTGTCCATCTGCGGCGTCCGAATGGCCGTCGTGATGTCGTGCCCATCGACGCGAATCTCCCGCCCCAGCTCGAACTCGGCCGCATCGGCAATGGAGGCCACCGCGTCCTCGTCGTGCAGGTCGACCCCGTTGTGCCCGGCCATCCAGGCGACGGCGCGATACATGGCGCCGGTGTCGATGTGGGTGTATCCGAGACGCGCGGCCAGCGTGCGCGCAACCGTGCCCTTGCCCGCGCCCGACGGGCCGTCGATGGCGATGATCATCCAGACATTATCGTCTGCCCCGCCAACGCCCGGTATGATGCGACCGTGCGACGGTGGATGATTCCGGGCCTCGTGGCCGTGGTCGTGGCAGCAGGGGCGCTGGCCCTGAAGCCCTACGCGGAAAGCGCCGCGTTCATCATGGACCTCGGCGGCGTGAAGCACTGGTCGCGGCAGCTGCTGCCGGGCGACACGGCAACCGTCACCTGGCGCGATGTGAAGATTCCCACCCGCCACGGCGACCTCGCGGCGCGCATCTACACGCCCGCCGGCGGCGCCGAGACCGCGCCGAGCTTCATCATCTTTCCCGGCATCCATCGCGGCGGCGTCGACGAGCCGCGCCTCTCCGGCTTCTCCCGACGCTTCTCCTCCGCCGGCGTCACCGTCGTCAGCGTCCCGCTCCCCGACCTGCGCGAGTTCCGGGTGACGATGAGGACGACGGATCAGATTGAGGATGCGACGCTGTGGGCGTCGCGCGAAAGCGGGATTGGGCGCGGCGGGCAGATTGGACTCGGCGGCGTGAGCTTCGCCGGCGGCCTCGCGCTGGTGGCCGCGGGACGGCCCGCGCTGCGCGACCGGCTGTCGATGGTCGTGTCGTTCGGCGGCTACGGGGATCTGGCGCGCGTGCTCCGCTTCCTGTGCACCGGCGTGCTGCCCGACGGCACGCGCAAGCAGCCGCACGACTACGGCGTCGCGATCGTGCTGCTCGAAGTGGCGCCGGCGATGGTGCCCGCGGCGCAGGTCGAGCCGCTGCGCCGGGGCATCCTCACCTTTCTCGAAGGCTCGCTGCACGACGTGACGGACAAGCCGCGCGCCGCCACGCTGTTTGCCGACGCACGCCGCCAGGCGGAGAGCCTGCCCGAGCCCGCGCGCACGCTGCTCACATGGGTCAATGAGCGCAACGTCGCCAGCCTCGGCCCGGCGGTGCTGCCGCACGTCGAAAAGCTCGCCGGCCACGCGTCGTTGTCACCCGAGCGCTCGCCGGCGGCGTCGGCACCGGTGTTCCTGCTGCACGGCAGGGACGACAACGTCATCCCCTCCGCCGAGACGCCGCTGACGGCCGGCTACCTGCGGCAGAGCGGCAACACGCAGGTCAGGACGCTGCTCACGCCGCTGGTGTCGCACGCGGACCTGAACACCAACGCGCCGATCGCCGACGCGTGGAGGCTGGTCGCGTTCTGGAAGCAGATGATGGAGGTGCGGGACTAGCGGTTCTTCGACTTCATCAGTGAAGTAATTTCGCGGGGCGAGAGCTCGCGGAGATCGCCGGGCTTCATCTGGCCGATGCCTACCGCGCCGATGCGCACGCGCGTGAGGCGCAGCACGGGATGGCCGACGGCTTCGAACATGCGGCGCACCTGCCGGTTGCGCCCTTCCTTCAACACGACTTCGAGGATGGCCTGCGGCGTGGCCTTGCCGTCCGACACATGCAGCAGCTCGACGCGCGCGGGCTGCGTGCGCTCGCCGTCGAGCGGGATGCCGTTGCGCAGCTTGTCGAGCGACTTGCGATCCGGCACGCCGCGCACGCGCGCCTCGTACGCGCGCTCGAGCTCGTAGCGCGGATGCATCAGCCGCTCGGCAAAGCTGCCGTCGTTGGTGAGGATGATGAGCCCGTCCGAGTCGTAATCGAGACGGCCCACGGGATAGAAGTACCCGCGAATCTTCGCGCGCTCGAGCAGATCGATGACGGTGGGACGCTGCTCGGGGTCGATGCGCGTGCTCACGTAGCCGCGCGGCTTGTAGAGCAGGATGTGGCGGCGCTCCGGCTTCGGCAGGCGGCGGCCGTCGACGCGAATGTCGTCGGTCACCGGATTGGCGCGCGTGCCGAGCTCGCGCACGGCCGTGCCGTTGACCATCACGCGGCCGTCGAGGATCAGCTGCTCGGCGGCGCGGCGCGACGCGATGCCCGCCTCGGAGATCAGCTTCTGCAGCCGGACGCCGTCGCTAGTGGACGCGTTCCTTTTCGCCGGCGTCGCCCGCGTCGTCGCCCTCGCTGCCTGGGACGGCGTCGTCCGCCGGCTCGTCTCCGGCCGCTTCATCTCCGGCCGCTTCGTCTCCGGCCGCTTCGTCTCCGGCCGCCTCTTCGTCATTCGCGTCACCGGTTGCCTCTTCTGCATGCTGCGTGGTGTCGAGTGCGTGCTCGTCGAACGGCAGCGCCGCGGTTTCGGGCATGCCGCCGTCCATGCCGGGCAGCTCGAACCCGAGCAACTCGGACATGTCTTCGACCTTGGGCAGGTCGGTAAGGTCGTTGAGGCCGAAGCGCTCGAGGAACTCGCGCGTGGTGCCGTACATGAACGGCCGGCCGACGACCTGCTTGCGGCCCACGATCTTCACGAGCTTGCGGTCGATCAGCGTGGCCAGGACGCCCGACGTGTTCACGCCGCGAATCTCGGCAATCTCGGGCGCGGTCACCGGCTGCCGGTACGCAATCACCGCCAGCGTTTCGAGCGCGGCCACCGACAGCTTCGACGTCGTGCGTTCATGGAACAGGCGCCGCACCCACTCGTGCAGCTCGGGCCGCGTGACGATCTGAAACCCGCCCGCCACTTCCACCAGCTGCAGCCCGCCGGGACGATCGTAGCGAACCCGCACGGCCTCGAGCGCCGCCTTGACGTCTTCCTTCGGCTCGGCGTCGAGCAGCTTCGTGAGCGTCTTGAGCGACATCGGCTCCGGCGACGCGAAGATCAGGGCTTCGATCGTGGCCATGAGCTGTTCCGATGGTTCCATCGGTTCGACGGGTTCGACCGGTTCGGGTTCCTTCACGCGTTTCTTCGCCACTCTCGGACCTCTAGGAGATTGTAAAGTCGGGGGCGCCGGCGGGTTTCTCGCGTTTGTAGACGCGGATTTCGCCGAACGCGCCGCCCTGGAACACGCGGACGAGCTTGAGCCGGATCATTTCCAGCAGCGCCAGGAACGTCACGATCATGCCCGCCTTGGTCTGCACGTCGGCGAACAGGTCTTCGAACCCGCACGCTTCCGTTTCCGACAGACGCGCCAGCAGCTGCTCGATACGCGTCTCGATCGGAATCTGCTCCGCGGGCAGCCGCACCTGCGGCCGCTGCTTCGCGCGCTCGAGCACCTGCCGGAACGCCGACATCAGGCTGAAGAGATCGACCTCGATTTCGGGCTCTTCCGGCTCGCCCGCCATGTCGGCGACGGCCTCGTCGGGCCGCGTCCACTGCGCGCTGCGCAGCGTCTCGCGCTCGTGCAGCAGCTCCGCCGCCGCCTTGAACTTCTGGTGCTCGAGCAGCCGGCGCACGAGCGCCTCGCGCGGATCCTCTTCCGGATCTTCCTGTTTCGGATCGGGCCGCGGCAGCAGCATCCGCGACTTCACGTGAATCAGCGTCGCGGCCATCACCAGGAACTCGCCCGCGATGTCGAGATTCATCTCCTGCATCATCTCGACATATTCCAGGTACTGCTTCGTGATGAGCGCCACCGGAATGTCGTAGATGTTGAGCTCGTTCTTCTTGATCAGATGCAGCAGCAGATCGAGCGGGCCCTCGAAGTTCGCGACGCGAACCGGATAGTTTTCGAGGATGGACTCAAATTCTTCGGCCATGACTAGTACTTCAACTTCACGGCGGCGCGGACGCGCTCCATCGTTTCCTGCGCCACGGCGCGGGCCTTGCGCGATCCTTCGACGAGAATCTCGCGCACGCGCTCGGGCTTCTGCGCCACGGCCGCGCGCCGCTCGCGCAGCGGATCGAGCATCGCGTTGAGCGCGGTCGACAGCTTCGTCTTCACCTCGACGTCGCCCACCGCGCCGGCGCGGTAGCGCGCCTTCAGATCCTCGACCTCCTCGCGGTTCGGGTTGAACGCGTCGTGATAGATGAACACCGGATTGCCTTCGACGGTGCCGGGAATGTCGGCCCGCACGCGCTTCGGGTCCGTGTACATCTGCCGCACCTTCTGCTTCACCGTCTCCGCATCGTCTGACAAATCGATGGTGTTGCCGTAGCTCTTGCTCATCTTGCGGTTGTCGAGCCCGGGCAGGCGCGGCGTCGGCGTGAGCAAGGGCTGCGCCTCGACGAGGCCGCCGCCGTAGAAGTTGTTGAAGCGGCGCACGACCTCGCGCGACAGCTCGAGGTGCGGCACCTGATCTTCGCCGACCGGCACGAACGCGCCGTCGTAGATCGCGACGTCGGCCGTCTGCAGCAGCGGATAGCCGAGGAAGCCGAGATTCGACAAGTCCTTGTCGGTCAGCTGCTCCATCTGCTCCTTGTAGGTGGGCACGCGCTCGAGCCACGAGATGGGCGTGATCATCTGCAGCAGCAGATAGAGCTCGGCGTGCTCGGGCACGAGCGACTGCACGAAGATGGTGCTCGTCTCGGGATCGACACCCGAGGCCAGCCAGTCGGCGGCGTTGTCGAGCGCATACGCGGTGATTTGTTCGGTTGACGCGTAGTCGCTCGTCAGCGCGTGCCAGTCGGCCACGAAATAGAAACAGTCGTACTTCTTCTGCAGCTCCGTCCAGTTCTGCAGCGCCCCGACCAGGTGGCCGAGGTGCAGCTTCCCTGTGGGGCGCATTCCGGAAACGACACGCGGGGTCACGGCAGCAGCATCCATGTCAATTCGATCGCCGGGGGCACGATAAACCGGGCAAACAGCCCGGACAGCAGAATGGCGTAGAGGATCAGGAATCCCCAGGGCCGGATCACCCGATCGTATGCCGTTGCGACCTGTTCGGGAAGCAGGCCGCCAAGGACGTTGCCGCCATCGAGCGGCGGCACGGGAATCAGGTTGAACAGCGCCAGCAGGATGTTCAGGAACACGGCCTGCAGAATCAGAATGCCGGCAAAGCCCTGTTCCAGGCCGCCCGGGAACATCAAGCGCGCCGCGCCGGCAATCAGCAGGGCCTGCAGCAGGTTGCTGAGCGGCCCCGCCGCCGCGATGTACATGAAATCGCGCCGCGGATGCCGCAGGTGATGAAAGCTCACCGGCACCGGCTTCGCCCAGCCGATGATGGGCAGCCCCGTCAGAATCGCGATGCCCGGCAGCAGCAGCGTGCCGATGGGGTCGATGTGCGCCACCGGATTGATGGTGAGCCGGCCGAGCAGCCGCGCCGTCGGGTCGCCGAGTTTGTCGGCCGCCCACGCGTGTGCCGCCTCGTGGATCGAGAGCGACAGCAGCAGAACGGCGAACAGCGTGAGCTGAAGGGGAAGGTCTTCCAAACGGGTTGTCTATTCTAGTTCAGGCGTTGGCGAAAAAGCCGAGAATGGCGTCGGCGGCGCGCGTGCCCACCACTTTCGTCAGCTCCTCCCGGGTGGCCCGGCGCACGCCGGTGAGGCTGCCGAACGTGCGCAGCAGGGCGCGACGCCGGCCAGGCCCGATGCCCGGAATACCCTCGAGCTCGCTGGTGAGATCGCGCTTCGCCCGGCGCGTGCGGTGGAATGTCACCGCAAACCGGTGCGCCTCGTCGCGAATCCGCTGAATCAGCAGCAGCGCGGGGCTGGTGCGCGGCAGCGCGATCGGATCCTCGCGATCGCGGACGTACAACAGCTCCTCCTTCTTCGCGATGCCGGCCGCCACCAGATTCGCGAGCCCGAGCTGCTGCAGCGCGTCGTACGCGGCGTTGAGCTGCCCCTTGCCGCCGTCGATGAGAATCAGATCGGGAAACGGGCCACCCGCCTCGAGCACCTTGCGATAACGCCGGAACACGACTTCGCGCATCGACGTGAAGTCGTCATGCTCCGCTTCGCGGATCCGGAACTTGCGATATTCCGAACGGCGCATCCGTCCGTCCTCACACACGACCATTGAGGCCACGGTGTCGCTGCCCTGAATCGTCGAAATGTCGAAGCACTCGATGCGCCGCGGCAGCGACGGCAGGTTGAACGCCTGCCGCAGCGTTTCGAGCGCGTCGTAGCTGCCCATCGCGGGCTGATTGAACCGCGCCTGATACGCCACCGCCGCGTTGCGCGACGCGAGCTCCAGCAGCCCGCGCTTGTCGCCGCGCCGGGGGACGACGATGCGGACGCGGCGGCCGGAGTTGACGCTCATCCAGCCTTCGAGCGCCTCGGCATCGGCCGCGGGCAGCGGGTCGCTGACGTGAATCTCGGGCGGCGCCTCGCGCTCCTCGTAGAACTGCTGGATGGCCGCCGTCGTGATCTCGGCGGCTTCCGCGTCGGCCGCCGTGCCCTCGTAGACCAGTTCCACTTTCTCGATGACGCGGCCGTTGCGCATCTGGAAGATCTGGACGACCGCGCCCGACGCGCCGATCTTGATGCCGAAGGCGTCGCGATCGCTCTGCCCCGGCGTCGCCATCTTCTGCTGCCGCGCCTGCAGCGTTTCGACCGTGCGCAGCGCATCGCGCAGATGCGCGGCCTTCTCGTACTGCTCGGCGCCGGCCGCCTCCGCCATCTCGGCGCGCATGCGCGCGAGCAACTCGTCGTTGCGTCCCTCGAGGAACAGCCGCGTGCGCTCGACCGCCTCGCGATATTCCTCGAGGCTGCAGATCTCGGCCACGCACGGCGCCAGGCACCGCTTGATGTCGTACTCGAGGCACGGCCGTCCGCGCTTGCCGTCGATGATTTCGTTGCACGACCGCAGGCCGAACACCCGGTGCGACAGCCCCATGGCCCGCCGCGCCAGGGCCGCCGGCATGAACGGGCCCGCATACATGTCGCCGTCGCGCTCCACCCGCCGCGCCACCAGCACCCGCGGCGCCCGCTCGCTGACCGTCAGCCGCAGATACGGGTAGGTTTTGTCGTCGCGCAGCAGGATGTTGTAGCGCGGCGACCGCTGCTTGATCAGGTTGTTTTCGAGCGCCAGCGCCTCCACCACCGAGTCGGTGACGATGAAGTCGAGGGTGTCGGCCTCGTCGAGCAGGGCGTCGTGCCGGGGGCTGGTGCCGTAGGCGCTCAGGTAGCTGCGGGCGCGGTCGCGCAGCGCCCGGGCCTTGCCCACGTAGAGGGTTTCGCCGCCCCGCCCCAGGAACAGATACACCCCGGGCTGCTCGGGCAGCCGGTTGATCTGGGTCTTGAGGTCGCTGATGGCCATCGACTACTATGCGGACAGCTTAAGCATGACATTTACAGGCGCAATTGGCGCAGTCTGCATGTTCCCGCTGCGCCTCATCATCAACACCTGTGTTGCGCTGCGCATCCATCCCAACCTGCTGACCTTCGTCGGGGTCCTGATCAACGTGTACGCGGCCGTCGAGCTCGCGCGCGGCCGGTTCATCCGCGCCGGCGTGATCATGGTCGTCGCCAACATCTTCGACTTCATCGACGGCAAGGTGGCGCAGGAAAGCGGCACCATCAGCAAGTTCGGCGGCTTCTGGGACTCGGTCATCGATCGTTTTTCGGACCTCGCGCTGTTCATCGGCCTCATCTATCTCTACTCGTCGCTCGACCGCACCGACTATGTGATGGTGGCGGCCATCGCGCTGACGTTCTCGATCATGACCAGCTACGCGCGCGCGCGCGCCGAGTCGATCATCCCCAAGTGCAAGGTCGGCTTCATGGAGCGTCCCGAGCGCATCGTCCTCTTCATGATCGGCGCCTTCACGAACCGGATGGCGGCGGTGCTGTGGGTGATGTGCGTGCTGTCGGTGCTCACGGTGGCCGACCGCATCTATCTGACGTGGCGCGAGCTCGAAGGCAAACAGGCTGACGCGCCGCGTTCGCAGGCACTGAACCCGCTGACCATTCCCGCGCGCATGATCTGGAACGCGATCTACTGGACGCACGATCGCGCGACCTGGCAGTACGACATGATGGTCGCCGCGATTCTGGCGTTCGTCTGGCTGACGCCGCCCGACTGGCTCGCCGATCCCACGGCCAGCGGCATGGGTCTGCTCGGCTGGCTCTTCTAATCCCTACGCATCGTCGCGCTCGTCGTGCTCGCCGAGATCGAGCGCCTTGCCTGCGAAGTGGATCTCGTGCGACGCGAGCCGGTCGCGCAGCAGCCGCCGCGCGGCGCCATAGAGCGGCTGCGGCACCACGAGCAGGCGCGCCATCCGGCGCACGCGATCGATGAGCACGAGCGTGATCTGGTCCCCTTCCTTCCACCGCAGGCCGTCAATCTTCCAGTAGGGCACGAAGCCCGACTCCGACCAGATGCCGTCGCGATAGAACCCGCGGCCAATCCGCCGGCGCATCGGCACGGCGTAGCCGTAGTAGACGAACATCATGCCCTCGCCGAAGACGTCGCGCGCTGGACGATCCTGAATCGCGACCTTCACGAACACGAGAACGCCGAGCACCACGCCGAGCGTGAGCACGAGGCCGTAGAACGGCGGGCGCTGGCCGGGCCAGGTCAGCAGTGCGGACGAGCGCAACCGGAAGTACCGCACGAGCTCGGCCCCCACGCGCACATTCGCCGCGAGAAAGCCCACACCAAGCACGAGCAGGACGAGGGAAAGGACGTCGTACAGCATCGCGGTGTAGGGTTAGACACCGCCGCACGGTTACTGGCCGATCGTCGGATCGAAGCACTCGCGGCAGCGGGCTTCGTAGGCGCCGGTGGCGCCGACCAGCACGCGCTCGCGGCTGGCGACGAGGCGCTGCGTGTGGTTCGCGGGGCCGCCGCAGACCATGCAGATGGCGAGCGTCTTGGTGATGTATTCGGCGATCGAGAGCAGCGCCGGCATCGGCTCGAACGGCCGGCCGAGGTAGTCCTGATCCAGGCCGGCGACGATGACGCGCTTGCCCTGATCGGCGAGCGTGTTCACGACGGCCGGCAGCTCCTGATCGAAGAACTGCGCCTCGTCGATGCCCACCACCTGCGTCTCGGGCTTCACCGACTCGAGCAGCAGCCGCGACGAGGCCACGGCGCTCGACGGAATGCGCATCTCGCTGTGCGACACGATGTGCTCTTCGCTGAAGCGGTTGTCGACCGACGGCTTGAAGATCTGGACGTTCTGGCGCGCGATCTGCGCGCGGCGCAGGCGCCGGATCAGCTCTTCGCTCTTGCCGGAGAACATCGAGCCGGCAATGACCTCAATCCAGCCGCCGCGATTGCGCTGCGAAACTTCCATTACGCGCGGCCGAGATACTCGCCGGTTTCCGTGTTGACGCGGATCACGTCGCCCGTGTTGATGAACGACGGCACGTTGACGACGAGCCCGGTTTCGAGCGTTGCCGGCTTGATCTGCGCGCTTGCGGTGGCGCCCTTGATGCCGGGCACCGTGTCGGCGACCTTCAGATCGATCGTGACCGGCAGCTCGATGCCGACCGGCTCCACGTCGTAGAACTCGACCTTGATGGTCATTTCCGGAATCAGATAGTTGGCCGAGTCGCCGAGCGCTTCCTCGTTGATGTGGATCTGCTCGTAGTTGGCAGTGTCCATGAAGTAGAACTGCTCGCCGTCGCGATAGAGGAACTGCATCTCGCGCTCATCGAGCCGGGCGCGCTCCACATCGTCTTCCGCGCGGAACTTGTGGTCGGCCAGCGCGTGGGTCCGGATGTTGCGCAGCTTGGACTGCACGAACCCGCGCTTGTTGCCTGGCGTGAAATGCTGCAAATCCAGGACGCGGAACAGGTCGTTCCCCATCTTGATCAGCATCCCCTTCTTCATCCGTGTGGCCTGTACAGAGCTCATGGAACCAGTAATTATATAAGGTGAAAGGTCAAAGGGCAGAGGTGAAAGGGGACGGGAGGGGCAAGGGCGAAAGGGAAAGGACCTGTCCCCTGCGACCTTCGCCGCTTTACCCTTGCGTCCCCTTTGCCCTGTCCCCTTTGACCTGTGACCTTGCTAGTATCAGTTATGGCCTGGGACCCCATGAGAGACCTGCTGATCATGCAGGAGCGGCTCGACAGCCTGTTCGGACACGCGTCGCCGGGATGGATGCCGTCGGTGGACCTGTACGAGACGGCCGGCACCTACGTGATCGCGGCTGAGCTGCCGGGCATGGCGCGGGAAGACTTCACGATCGAGCTCGAACGCAACACCCTCACCCTCAAGGGCCGGCGCAAGGAAAGCGCAGTCAGCCCGCAGCGCTATCAGCAGCTCGAGTGCGGCCAGGGGCCGTTTTCGCGGTCGTTCAAGTTTGCCGACGACATCGAGACCAGCGCCATCAACGCGGAGTTCAAGGACGGCGTCTTAACCATCACCGTGCCCAAACTGGCGAAACCCGCGGCGCGCCGGATTGATGTGACCTGATGCAGAAAGCGATTCTCGCCTCCAGTCTTCTTGCCGCCGGCGTCCTTGCCGGCGTCGTTGTCAGCGGCACGTTCAGCCGCACGGAAACCGGACATGCCGCGCCGCCGCAGACGACCGTGGCGCCTGCTGGCGCCGCCGCGGCGGCCGCCGGCACCGCGGATCTCACCGTGGCGGCGGAGCGCGCGCTGCGGAGCGTCGCCAACATCTCCTCCACGAACATCGTGGAGCAGCCGCTGTATCGCGACATGTTTGGCAACGCCTTCGGCTACACGCAGCGGCAGGCCTCGAGCCTGGGTTCCGGCGTGCTCGTGAGCGCCGACGGCTACGTGCTCACCAACGCGCACGTCCTGCGCGGCGGCGGGCGCACGATGCCGATCGAGGTGAAGGTCGTGCTCAGCGACAAGCGCGAGCGCGACGCGCGCGTGGTCGGCATCGACGATGCGACGGATCTGGCGGTGGTGAAGATCGAAGGCAACGGCCTGACGCCCATGACGTGGGGCGATTCGTCGAAGCTGCGCATCGCCGAATGGGTGATGGCCATCGGCAATCCCTTCCAGCTGTCGCAGACGGTGACAATGGGCATTGTGTCGGCGGTGGGCCGCGCGAACCTGGGCCTCGCGAACTACGAGGACTTCATTCAAACCGATGCCGCCATCAACCGCGGCAACTCGGGCGGCGCGCTGGTGAACACCCGCGGCGAGCTGATCGGCATCAACACGGCCATTTTCAGCGAGACGGGCGGCTATCAGGGCATCGGCTTTGCCGTGCCGAGCAACCTCGCCCGGCGCGTGATGGACGATCTCGTCCGCTACGGCGTCGTGCGCCGCGGCAGCATCGGGCTCGTAGTCTTCGAGAATCTGACCGAGCAGGTGGCGGCCGACCTGGGCGACGCGCGGCTGCGCGGCGCCTTCGTGTGGGAAATCGATCGGCGCTCGTCGGCCTATCAGGCGGGCTTGCGTCCGGGCGATGTGGTGACCAGCGTGAACGGCCAAGCCATCGCCGATCAGGGCGAGCTCACGCGCGTCATCTCCGACGCGCAGGCGGGCACGACACTGCGGCTCGGCGTCAAGCGCCTCGCCCGCCGCGGCACCGAAGATCTGACGTTCGAGATCCCCGTCACCGCGACACAGCCGAGGCGGTAGCGCAGGCCTTCAGGCCTGCGTGCGCCGTCAGGCCTGCGATCGCTTCCCCGACACCGCCGCATGCGCGATGACGCTGCACCGCCACGGGCGATCGGCGGCCACGCGTATGCCGATCCGCGGCGTCCACTCGACATCGAAGCGTTTCCGGCTGCGGTTGTCCTCTTCGATGCGCAGCGACGAGCCCGTGAGATCCTTGAGGTTCTGTCGCAGGTCGATGCCCAACGCCTTCGTGAGGTTGCCTGGCCCGCGGCACAACTCGGCCTCCGTGAAGTCCGCGGCTTTCTTCGTCGAGCCGCGCGCGCGGCGGCGGCGCATCAGCCCGATGCCTTCCCGCGGCTCGAGCGCGCGAATCAGCACCGCCGCGGGCCATCCCTCTGATTCGGTCACGGCATTCACCAGATAGTGGATGCCGTAATTCAGATACACGTAGGCGATGCCGGGCGGGCCGTAGAGCGGCCTGTTGCGCTCGGTTGGACCGGGCGCGGCGTGGCAGGCGGGATCGTCTTCCCCGATGTAGGCCTCGGTCTCGACGATGATGCCGGACGCGCGGCCGGCGCCCGTCTCATGGACGAGCACCTTGCCGATCAAGTCACGCGCGACGTCGAGGGTCGGGCGCTCATAAAAGTCCCGACCGAGGACAGACTCCAGACTCCCGACTCCAGACTCCGGCAAACGTCAGCCCCTGGGTTCGGCTGGGGTGTGGAGCCTGGAGACTGGAGCCTGTTCTCGCGACTTGATGCGATCGATCGCGGCGGCCATGGCGCGTGCCACCGCTTCGTTGCGATCGAGCCTCGCCGTTTCGAGCGCGGCGATCACATCGGCGGTGCCGACAAGTCCCAGCACCTGCGCGACGCGCCCGCGGACGTTGTCTTCGGGCGACGCGAGATACGGCACGAGTTGCTTCTCGATCGGCGGGCCCTGAAGGGCCGCCCCACCGCCACCCAGCTCGATCAGGTACTCCATCGCCTGCGGCGCCGAATCATCGTCGGCCAGCGCCGACACGATGTGCTCGAGATAGTTGCGTCCGAGCTTCTGCAGCGCGAAGAAGTACGCGAGCTGCACCGCGCCGCTCTTCTCGCCCTGCAGCCGCTGCTCGAGCTGCGGCACGAAGTCGACGGCGCCGGTACGCGCCAGGCCTTCGGCCGACGCCGCGCGGAACCCCGCGTCCTTCGCGGCGAGATACTGCCGGAACACATCCGCCGTCGACGGATCGCCAATCTTCGCGAGCGCGAGCAGCGCCCACGTCGCCTGCGTGTTGCTGCGATAGTTGTCGATCTGATGCTTCAGCGCCGCGATGGCCTTCTGCGATCCGATCTCGCCCAGCGCGTACATCGCAAACTGGCGCACGGCCTGATTCGAGTCGCCGATGGCCACGATCAGCGCGTCTTCGGCCTCTTTCACCTTCAGCCGCGCAGTCACGCGCGCCGACGCGGCACGCACGACGGCATCGTAGTGATCGAGCGCGGCGATCAGCCGGCGCGCCTGCGGCGTGGTCAACGGCGCCTTCGCCAGCGCGCCCAGCGCATGCACTGCCTCGAACCGCACCCGCTCATTCGCATCGTCGAGCGCGATCAACAGGTTGTCGATCACTGCGGCCGGCACGGGCACAGGCTTCACTATCGACGGGCCGCCCTCGAACGCGGCAAGCCCCGGACTCTTCGGCCGCGAGGTCATCAGCCCGCCCAGCCGCCTGCGCGTCCCATCGTCGAGCAGAAACAGCGACAGTTCCGTCTCGATGGCCGCCAGCTGGATGTCATCGTCCGGATCGACGATCAACGCCGCGACCGGCTCGGCCGCTTCCATGTAACCGGCTTCGCGCAGCATCTCCACGGACTTCAGCCGCTCGCGCGCGTCGGGATGCCGAAGCATGCGGACGACGTCCTGGAATTGGGTCTGCTGGGCCAGCGCCGGGATGGTCACCAGCGACAGTGCAAGTGCGAAACAGAGTTGCTTCTTCATAAAGTCTTGTCAGGCCAGAGGCCAGAGGCCAGAGACCAGAGGCCTGAAGCCCGAGAGCTTTACGCGGCGCGCCGTTGTGCGCGACGCGTGAGCCCTATGGCCTGGGGCCCATGGCCTATGGCCTTCCTATCACGCTCGCGCTTCGGCCGCCGCGAGGACATCGCGCAGGTAGCGTCCCGTATGTGACGCCGCGACCTGCGACACCGCTTCGGGCGTGCCGGCTGCGACGATGCGGCCGCCGGCGTCTCCGCCTTCAGGGCCGAGGTCGATAATCCAGTCGGCCACCTTGATGACGTCGAGGTTGTGCTCGATCACCAGCAGGCTGTGCCCCGCCGCCAGCAGCTTCTTGAACGCCGCCAGCAGTTTGACGATGTCGTCGAAGTGCAGGCCGGTGGTGGGCTCATCGAGAATATAGAGCACGCGGTCGCCGGTCTGCGACGACAGGTGCGACGCAATCTTGATGCGCTGGGCTTCGCCGCCC
This sequence comes from Vicinamibacterales bacterium, assembly GCA_036675475.1. Classification (GTDB taxonomy): domain Bacteria; phylum Acidobacteriota; class Vicinamibacteria; order Vicinamibacterales; family SCN-69-37; genus JALYRV01. The sequence goes on along the minus strand of JAKFEY010000024.1, from coordinate 7,107 downwards.
GACAGCGTGGTGGCCGGCTGGCCGAGGCGGAGATAGCCGAGGCCGATTTCGTCGAGCACCTGCAGGCGGCGCATCACCTTGGGCGACTGCGCGAAGAAACTCAACGCCTCGCGCACCGTCATGTCGAGCACCTGGTCGACGTTCTTGTTCTTGTACTTGACGTCGAGCACCGTCGGCTTGAAGCGCTTGCCGTCGCACTCGTCGCAGGGCACGAATACGTCGGCGAGAAACTGCATCTCGACGCGGACGACGCCCTCGCCTTCGCACGCGTCGCAGCGTCCGCCGGGCACGTTGAACGAGAAGTGGCTGGCGGTCAGGCCTTTCGCGCGCGCGTCCTTTGTCTGCGCGAACAGCTCGCGGATCGGATCGAACGCCTTGAGGTACGTGACGGGATTCGAGCGCGGCGTGCGGCCGATCGGCTGCTGGTCGACGAGCACGACATCGCTGACCATCTCGGCGCCTTCAATCTTCTTGTGCGTGCCCACGCGCCGATCCCAGTCGCCCTTCAGGCGCTTGAGCGCGGCATACACGACGTCGTGGACCAGGGTGGACTTGCCGGATCCGCTGACGCCGGTGACGCACGTCAGCAGGCCGAGCGGAATTTCAACGTCGACGTTCCTCAGGTTGTGCTCGGTGGCGCCAAGCACCTTCAGGCGCTGGATGGTCGGCCGGCGGCGCGGCGACGGGATGGGAATCGCCAGCTCGTCGCGCATGTACTTCGCGGTGAGCGACCGCTGCTCCTTCAGCAGCTCCTCGAACGTGCCTGAAAACACGATGCGGCCGCCCTGCTCGCCCGCGCCCAGTCCGAGATCGACGATGTGATCGGCGACGCGGATCATGTCGGCGTCGTGCTCGACGACGAGGACGGTGTTGCCCTGATCGCGGAGCTGGCGGAGGATGGCGATCAGGCGCTCGTTGTCGCGCGGGTGCAGGCCGATGGACGGCTCGTCGAGCACGTACAGCGTGCCGACCAGCGCGGAGCCGAGCGACGTGGCGAGATTGATGCGCTGCGACTCGCCGCCCGAGAGCGTCGACGACAGGCGGTCGAGCGTCAGGTATTCGAGGCCGACGTCGGTCAGAAACGTCAGGCGGCGCTGAATCTCGTGCAGGATCTTGCCGGCCACGACCGCTTCCTTCTCGGTCAGCGACAGCGACGAGAAGAAGCCGCGCGCCTGCTGCACCGTAAGGGCGCAGACCACGTCGATGGTCTGTTCGCCGACCTGCACGTCGCGTGCTTCCCGCCGCAGGCGTGTGCCGCCGCAGTCCGAGCACGTCAGGTAGCCGCGATAGCGGCTGAGGAACACGCGGACGTGCACCTTGTACTTCTTCTTCTCGAGCCAGCGGAAGAAGCCTTTGATGCCCTGATACCCCGAGCCCGCGGCCGGATCCTGATCGCCCTCGACGACCCAGCGGCGCTCCTCGTCGGTCAGGTCTTTCCACGGCACGTCGAGCCTGACGGTGCCGGCTTTCGCGGCGCGCTTCAGCAGCACCAGGTGCGCGCGGTAGTGCGGCTTGCTCCAGGGCTCGATGGCGTTCTGGTTGATCGACTTCGTCTGGTCAGGCACCACCAAATCGAGATCGAGCTCGATGATGTTGCCGAAGCCATGGCACGTCGGGCACGCGCCGAACGGATTGTTGAACGAGAACAGCCGCGGCTGCGGCACCTCGTACGGAATGCCGCAGTTGCGGCACTCGAAGCGCTCGCTGAACCGGTGGATGGCGCCCGGCTTTCCTTCGGCATCCACTTCGATGACGAAGGCCGCGCCGTCGCCTTCGTGGTACGACGTCTCGATGGAGTCGGTGATGCGCGAGCGGGAGTCATCGCCCGCGCCGGCGTCGCCGGCGCGCGGGATCACCAGGCGGTCGACGATGACCGGCAGCGACGTCATGCCGCGCAGCGCGTCGGGATTGGCCGCCGCGTCCTCGATGTCGACGGTACGGCCGTCCAGCAGCAGGCGACCGAAGCCGCGCTTGCGCAGCGTCGCAAGCACCGTCGTGATGGGATCTTCCGCCAGGCCAGGAAGCTCCGGCGCGGCATCATCGCGCGACTCGTCGTCAGCGTCGGAATCGGAATCCGAATCGGCGGCTGCCTCTCGGTCACCGCTGATCGGGGACAGGTCTCTTCGAGACCTGTCCCCGCCAGTAGAGGCGACTCCGTCCATGACGGGATAATCAAACCCGATCAAAATCCGCTTGCCTTCGGCGATCTCGCCGACGCGCGCGGCGACGACGTCGGGGGTTTCGCGGATGACGGGCTGGCCGCACTGGCGGCAGATGGTGCGGCCGACGCGGGCCCAGAGCAGGCGCAGATAGTCGTGAATCTCGGTGGTGGTGCCCACCGTGGAGCGCGGGTTGCGGATGCTGTTCTTCTGCCGGATGGCGATGGCCGGCGCGATGCCGTCGATCTTGTCGACGTCCGGCTTTTCCATCCGCTCGAGGAACTGCCGCGCGTAGGCCGACAGCGACTCGACGTAGCGGCGCTGGCCCTCGGCGTAGATCGTGTCGAAGGCAAGCGAGGACTTGCCCGACCCGCTGACGCCCGTAAAGACGACAAGCGTCCTGGCGGGCAACGTCAGGTCGACGTTCTTGAGGTTATGCGTGCGGGCGCCGCGAACGATGAGTGACTGCACTGCTCGGCTGATTCTCTGAAGCGGTAACCATTAATAGTAGTCGAGCCGCCGGGCCCCGGCAACCTCGGCCGGTTGCGCCCGTGTCCGGCCTCTGCTACCATCGGGCCGAGCTCGAATCCTTCCTATTTCATTCACATTTTCCAGCAGTGGCGACGATCGATTTCCGTTTGTCGAATCCGCTATCCCCAGTAGCTCAAGTACTGGCCGCGGCCTTGCAGCGCCCCCCATGCGAGCGGAACGGCACGAAGCGGTAGAGGGAGCGGAGCGAACGAGTCACGCGACGGAGCGGGGCGCAGGGGTCCCCGCGAGTGAGCGTGCAAGGGAGTCCGAGGGGCGAAGCCCCTCGGTTTAGGAGGACACGTCAGTGGCAGTGCGTTTGTTCGTCGGTAACATGCCGTACGGCGCGACCGAAGCGGATCTTCGGGCGCATTTCGGGGCCGTCGGCGATCCTTCGCAGGTCGTCATCCCGGTGGATCGGGAAACCGGACGTCCGCGGGGCTTCGCGTTCGTCGAGTACAACGAGCGGGAGCTGGCCGAAGAGGCCGTGCGCCGCTTCAACCAGCAGCCGTTCATGGGCCGCTCGCTTGCCGTGAGCGAGGCCCGGCCCCGCGAAGAGCGCGGCCCTGGCGGCTTCCGACCAGGCGGCGGTGGCGGCGGCTTCGGCGGTCCGCGCCCCGGAGGCTTCGGCGGCGGACGGCCCGGCGGCGGCCCCGGCGGCTATGGCGGCCCCCCGCGGCCCGCGGGCGGCTTCGGCACCGGACGGCCCGGCGGCCCCGACATCCCGCGTGAAGCGCGGTTCGGCCCGCCCAAGAAGAAGGCCACCGGCCCGGGCGCCCGCAAGCAGGAATACGGCGAGCGCGGCCCGAAGGGCCCGATCAAGGAACGCTTCAGCGGGCGCGTCGACGCGCTCTACGATCCCGACGAGGACTGGCGCAAGCCGGACGAGGATGACCTCGCCAACCCGTTCGCCAAGGGCGAGGACGACCCGATCCCGGACGCGCCCGACGACAAAGACGAGGAGTAGCCAGGCCGGGTGCAGGTGTCCCCGCCGGCGAGTTGAGACGAGCAAACCATGCACACGCACGTCAAGGTTGTCGCGATTCTCTACATCATCATGGGCGCGCTGAACCTGCTGGCCGCCCTGTTCTTCCTCCTCGGCATCGGCATCGCCGAGATGGCGATGGGGATGTCGAACGATCCGGATGCGCTGTCGGCCATGCCGATTGTCGGCCTCGCCGGCGGCGCCCTCGTCGTGTTTCTGCTGATCCTCTCGATTCCGCCAATCGTGGTCGGCATCGGGCTGACGCGGCATCGTGAATGGGCGCGGATCGCCGGCATCGTGATCGCGGCGCTCCTCATCTTCCACTTCCCCTTCGGCACGGCCGTCGGCATCTACGGCCTGTGGGCGCTCCTCAACGGCGAAACCGCGCGGCTGATGGGCGAAGGCTCACGGCCGTCGGTTTGAGCCAGCCCGCATTCGAACAGGCCGCCCGCATGGCCGGGCGGCTTCACACCGAAGTCGAGCAGGTCATCCTCGGGCAGCGCCAGGTGCTGCGCGAGGTGCTCACGTGCCTGCTGGCCGGCGGCCACTGCCTGCTGCGCGGCGTGCCGGGCCTGGCCAAGACGCTGCTGATCAAGACGGTGGCGCGCGCGGTCGATCTGAAATTCAGCCGCATCCAGTTCACGCCCGACCTCATGCCCTCGGACATTCTGGGCACCGAGGTAATCGAAGAAGATCAGCGGACCGGCCGGCGTGAAATCCGCTTCATCCCCGGCCCAATCTTCGCGAACATCATCCTCGCCGACGAGATCAACCGCACGCCTCCGAAGACCCAGTCGGCGCTGCTCGAAGCCATGCAGGAATATCAGGTGACGATTGGCGGGGTGCGCCACGCGCTCGAGCGGCCGCTGTTCGTGCTCGCCACCGAGAACCCGATCGAGCAGGAAGGCACGCACCCGCTGCCCGAGGCGCAGCTCGATCGCTTCATGATGAACGTGCTCATCGACTATCCATCGGCCGAGGACGAGCGCCGCATCCTCGCGGCCACGACGACGGGCGATGAGCCGCATGTCACGCCGGTGGCCACCGGACCGGAGCTCGAGGCCGCACGCGCGCTGGTGCGCGATCTGCCGGCCGCCGACAACGTGATCGACTATGCGCTTCGGCTCGCGCGCGGCACGCGCCCGGCCGACGCCGCGGCGTCGCCGTTCGTGCGCTCGTCGGTGAAATGGGGCGCCGGGCCCCGCGCCGGACAGGCGCTGCTGCTGTGCGCGAAAGCCACCGCGCTCATCGACGGCCGCACGGTGCCGTCGCTCGAAGACGTGCGCGCCGTGGCCGCGCCGGTGCTGCGGCATCGCGTGCTGCTGACGTTCCAGGCCGAAGCCGATGGTGTGACGCCGGACCAAGTCGTAACGGAACTGCTGCGAGGCTGACAATGGCCATCGAGCCGTCGGTCATCGCAGCCATTGACGATCTCGAATTCCTCGCGCGGCGGATCGTCGAGAGCGCGCGCACGGGGATGCATCGCAGTCCGCTGCACGGGTTCAACGCGGAATTCCATCAGTACCGCGCGTACCGGCCGGGCGACGACATCCGGCATCTGGACTGGAAGCTGCTCGCCCGCACCGATCGTCTCTACACCAAACAGTTTCGCGAGACTACGAGCCTCGACGCCATCATCGTGCTCGACGCGAGCGCGTCGATGGACTTTGGCGCCGTCTCGAAATTCCGGTACGGCGTCGCGCTGGCCGCGGCGATGGCCTGGCTGATTTCAACACAGGGCGATGCCGTCGGTCTCGTGACCTCGGCCGGCGGCGAACTGCTGATGCCGGCGCGGCGCGGCCGCGCGCATCTGCGCGCGCTGCTGGCGAAGCTGTCGAAGCTCGCGCCATCAGGCCAGGCGAGCGTGGCAGCCCTCACCCGCCGCGGCGCGGACTTGCTTCGCAAGCGCGGCGCGCTGATCGTCATCTCTGATTTTTATGACGATGAGGAGGCGGCGAGGCGCGAGATGGCCCACGCCGTGCGGCGCGGGCATGATGTGACGATGCTGCAGACGCTGGCGCCGGAGGAGATCGAGCTGCCGGCGCGGGGCGCGGCGCGGTTCGCGGACCTCGAGACGGGCGAGCAGATCGACGTCGACACGGAAACCGCGCGGCGCGACTATCGCGCGGCGGTGGCGGCGTTCCTGGAGCGCATGCGCGCGCTTGCCGGCGCGCAGGCCATCGACTATCTGCTCGCGCAGACCTCGACACCGCCCGACGAACTGCTGCGGCACCACCTGCTGCGGAGGATGGGATGATCTTCCTCAACCCCCTCGCCTGGATCGGACTCGCGGCCGTCGCCGTCCCGATTCTCATTCACCTGCTCGCGCGGCAGGCCTCGGCGCCCGTCCCGTTTCCAACGCTTCGCTTCCTTCGGGCCACCCCGCTGCTCGATCTGCGCCGCCGGCGGCTGTCGGACTGGCTGCTGCTGGCCGTGCGCGTGGCCATCATCGCGCTGGCTGTGACGGCGCTCGCGCAGCCATTCATCGCCACGACGCGCAGCGCCGGCGCGCAGCGCCTCGTCATCATCGACGCCAGTCCGAGTGTCGACGCCGACGCGGCGCGGCAGGCGGCGCGTGCGCTGGCGGATGACGGCACCCAGACAAGAGTCATCGAGCGGGCGCGGCTGGTTGAGGGCGCACGCGAGGCGGGCACGTGGGCGGCGGCACAAGCGGGCGCGTCGACGGCCACCTTCATCTCTGACTTTCAGCGAGGTGCGTTCGATGCGGCCGTTCTCGAGGCGCTGCCGGCGAGCACGGGGATCGTGCTGCACCAGCTGCCACGCCGCGACCTCGGCGCGCTGCCCTTCGGTGTGACGCGCCTGACGTTCGATGGGGGGCGCACCACGGCGGCGTGGGTGCCCCGGCCCGCGAGCGATGATGCGATCCAGCTCGATGGGACGTTCGACGCCGCGACGGCCGCGGCCATCGTGGACGCGGGCATCGCGACGGCGGGGCCCCGGGTAGGGGCACTGCGGCCGGCTACATTCGTGATGCCCGACTCGCCGCGCCGGCAGGCATGGATCGATCGATCGCGGGCACCGGCCGCACCCTGGATGTTCGATGTGCTGGCCGCGATCACGCCGGGGCGTGCCGAGACCATCGCCGAAGCTGACGGCCGCGCGATCATCTTTCTCGCACCGGGCGACGCGGCTGCAACCGCTGACGCGATACGCGAAGCGGTGCCGGCACTGGCGACAGGTCCGGCCCCGGGCGAGCTCGAGCCGCTGGTCATCGACGGCGCCGAGCTTCGCGCGATGGAACGCACGGCCACTCCGGTGCCGCCGGCCGACGCGCCGGCGTCATGGGCCGGACGCTGGTTCTGGCTCGCGGCGCTGGTGCTGCTTGGCGTCGAGGGATGGCTGCGCCGCTCGCGGCGCGCGGCGGCACAGGAGCTGGCGCATGCCGCCTGAAGCGCGCGTCGCATCGTTTCTCGC
>JAKFEY010000072.1:0-15667 GCA_036675475.1 Vicinamibacterales bacterium | reverse complement strand
TCCGATCCGCGCTCCGCGATCACGCTGCGGCACGTGCTCAACATGTCGAGCGGACTCGAGACGGTCGACAACGGGGGCCTCGAATACGCGACCGGCTCCGGGATGGCGTACTGGGCCGGGGCAAGCTCCGCGGAAGGCGCGCGCAACCGCGGCCTGATTCGCGCGCCGGGCACGAGCTGGGACTACGAAAACTACGACACGCTGCTCGCCGTCTACGCCATGAAGCAGGCGATCGGCGATCCCGCCGCGTATCTCCGCTTCCCGCGGCAGGCGCTGCTCGATCGCATCGGCATGCGCAACACGCTGCTCAGCACCGATCGCTTCGGCGACTTCATCCTCAGCAGCCAGGTCTACACCAACGCGCGCGACCTCGCGCGCCACGGCATGCTCTACGCGCAGAAAGGGATGTGGAACGGCGAGCGCATCATCTCGGAGAAGTGGATCGCCTTCGTGCGCACGCCCGCGCCCGCCACCGCCGAGCGCGGCAACCAGTACGGCGGCCACTGGTGGCTCGTGCCGGATGACCGCACTGACGTGCCGAAGGACGCCTACTCCACCAACGGCAACCGCGGCCAGTTCACCGTCGTCGTCCCCTCACACGATCTGGTCATCGTCCGCCGCGGCCTCGACTACGGACGCCAGGGCTTCAGCCAGTGGGACCTGACGCGGGAAGTGCTGAAGGCGATCCGGCACTGATACGCATCAGCGCCGCCGGGCCGTAATCGTCTGAGGTCCGATCTTCACGTCGACACCGGTTATCTGATCCGCGGAGCCGGCCTTGAACGACACCTCCACGCCGGCCAGCACCTTGATGGTGAACCTGAAGGGATCGAGCGCGAACAGCTCGGCCTCGCCTTGTCCGGGAATCGACATGAACAACCGGCTGTCGAACTCGAACACGCGGGCGATGGCGCCGGGCGATATTTCGTACTCGCCGGCCAGGCGGGCCCGCTCGGCGGCCGACAGCGACACGAGCCGCGGCGCGGCAGGCGCCGGCAGGTTCGACGCGAGAGGCAGCGCGGTCATCGGCACGAGCGTGGGTTGGGCCACTGGCGCGGATTCTCTCGCGGCGACGAGCCGCTCGACCATCTGCCAGATCGCCGGGCCGCGCACCGACCGGCCATTGTCGGTGTCTCCACGCACGACGACCACCATTTCCGCGGCGGGAATCACGAACAGCGCCTGCCCGCCGGTGCCGCGCGCGAGGTAGGTCGTCATGCCGTCGAGCCGCGGATAGGCTGCGCCAAGCGATCCGGGCTCGTAAATCCACCACAGATAGCCGTATCCCATGTGCTCGCCGGCGACCGAGTGCTTGCGGAAGCTCTCGCGAACCCACGACGCCGGCACGATCTGCCGATCGCCCCACCGGCCCTCCTGGAGATACAGCTGCCCGAAGCGCGCGAGATCGCGCGCCGAGATCCGGAACGTATGCGCCGGGTGGAGAGACTGTCCCGGCTCGAGCACTTCCAGCTGGCCCGCCGGATCGAAATCCTGCATGCCGACCGGGCGCGCGATGCGGCGGTCGAATGCGGCATAGATGTCTTCACCCGTCCGGCGTTCGTAGATGGCTTCGGCGGTGTTGAAATCCCAGTTGTTGTAAAACCAGAACGTGCCCGGCTCGTGACTCCCGCGCGCCGGCCGCTCAGTCGCCTGCGAGGAGTCGGCATACGCCGCGCCGTGATACACACCGGAGCGCGACGCGACGAGGTCGGCAAACGTCGCGCGTTTCTCGGCGCCGGTGAGCGCGGGCTCATCGTCGATCCCGAGTGCCGCGAGGGTGTCCGAGACCGCCAGCTTCCCTTCTCCGATCGCGATCCCGTACAGCGCGCCCGCAAGACTCTTACGCACCGAGTGCGCCATCAGCGGCCGCTCGACGCTTCCCCATGCCGCGACGAGGTGCCCGCGAAAGAGCGCGACGACTGCCGCGGCACGGCTCTGGTCCGCAAATGCCCGTATTTCGGCCAGCTTCGCCTCCGAGAAGCCGGCGTGCGACGGTTCGGCGTAGGCCATCACGGCCTGTGGCGTCTGGGCAGCGAGTCCCCGGCCAGGCATCACCGGCATCAAGCCGGCAAGCCACAACACGACACAACCGCGAGCGATCATCGGGCCTCCATTTACAACAGTAAAAGAGCAGGGCAAAAAAACTCACCGCAGCGCGCGGCGGATGGCGTCGCGCCATTCGCGCGTGGAACGGCGCACTTCGAGCATCCGGGCGTTCGGCTCCTCCTTCCCCGGCGCAAGCCACGGCAGGCGATTCGCCACATCGTCGACCGACACGCGAAATCCCGGCGCCGCGACGAGCATCACAGCCAGTCCTGCGAGCGCGGCGACCTGCCGTACGGCGCGGCCCCACGCGGCCGTGGGCCGTGGCGTCCCGTCGAGCAGCCGGCCGACGCGTGCCACGATCGGCGACCCGCTCGCCGCGGCGCCGCCCGGCAGCACCCACAACGTCGACGCGAGGCCCACCAGCGCCCGCGCCAGCGCGAACGGATCGCCCGTCGCGTGCACCGAGAAGTCGTCTGCCGCTTCCTCGCTGGCCACGCGGAGCCGCGCGATGGCACACCGGTTGAGCGGTTGAAACATCGTCAGCCGCGCGAGGTTGCCGATGACGGCGAACCACAGCGGGTCGCGCGCGACCAGATGCCCCACTTCGTGCGCGAGAAGCGTGCGGCGCTCCTCGGGAGACATCGCCTCGAACGACTCCCGCGGCACGCAGACTTCGGAGAGCCCCACCGCGGCAGGCACCGTCGATGTGCCGGACACGGTGAGACGCGGCATGCGGCAGCCGATGACGACCGCGAGCGACGCGAGCTCGTCCTGCAGCGGCGCTGGAGCGGGACGGCGCCGGCCAAGCACGCGGCGCAGTACTACACCGCCGGCTATCCAGCCGGTCGTCAGGGCCGCGGCGGCGAGCGTAAGCAGCGACACGCTGACCAGGCCGAGCCGCCAGTCGACGAGCACCTGCGGCAGAACCCGCGCCACTTCCCATGACAGCCCGGGGCTGCCGAACAAGCCGGTGACATGAAGCGTCGCGGTCAGAAATGGGACGACGATCGCGAAGCGCCACACGCGCGCCTGATCGATTGGGGCGAGGGGACGGATGCGAATCAGCAGCGCCGCCACGCCAATCGCGAGCGTGCTGTGGACAACGTACGACAACATCCACGCGCCCACGAGCGCGGCAAGCACGACGAGCAGCGCCTCCGCGACCGGCGTTGGCGTCACTTCCGTCCCTTCCTGTCCTGCCGTTCGGCGAGCATCTTCCGGAGTCTGTCGATGTCTTCCTTGCGCGTGTCGGACTTCGAGACGGCGAAACTCACCATGGCCGTCAGGTCGCCGCCGAACAACGCGCCGACGAGACCATCCAGACGCGCCTCCATCACGTCCTGACGCGCGACGCGCGCGCGGTACAGGAACTCCCGCCCTTCGGCACGATGACTGACGATGCCCTGCCGCTCGAGACGGTGCAGCATCGTGCCGACCGTGCCTCTCGCAAATCCGGCGGAGCGGGCAAGCGCGGCGTGAATTTCATTCGCCGTGGTCTCGCCCCGGTCCCAGAGCACGCCCAGGATGGCGAGCTGCTGATCGGTGACGTTGTGTGGCCGCTTCACGTTTACATATGTAAACGGTTTGTTCGGTGGTTTGTCAAGCGGCTCGAAAGATCAACGCACGACGATGCAGGCGAACAGGCCGATCAACACGAAGAACGCAGCGAGCCTCGCAAAACGACCAACGGGCGCGCTTGGAGTCGCCGTCTGCTGTTGACCGATCAGCGCCGTCAGTTCAGGCGCGCCGTAAAGCACGCCGGCCTGATCCTGCGCGACCGTGCGGCCGGCGCGGATCGCGTCGAGCACGCCGTCCACACTCACCGACTCCGCGAACACATACGTCCTGCAGGCGCCGAGCGGCGCGACCATGTGGAAGTCGGATGACCCGATCGGCGCGACGTCCGAATTGAGCGCACGGGCGCGCGCGTAGAAAGCCGAGAGCTCCTCGCGGCCTGGCGCGTACGACTCGGTCAACGGGTGCGCCACCTCTGCGCCATCGAGCGCGGCGATCATGGCGTCGCTGCCCTGCCAGAACCGTCCCACCGGATGCGCCGCAATCACCACGCCGCCCTGCGCGTGAATGTCGCGCGCGATCTCGAGCTCCGGCTTGCGCCAGTCGATCGTGCTGGTGATGCCGGCGGCCACGAGATGAAAGCCGGGCGTCGTGACTTCCTGCGAGGGAATCACGAGCGGCAGCGACCCAACCGGGGAAATCCAACCGGGAAGAATTTGAGCGGCGAGCGTCTGGTTGTGGTTCGACACCACGATGGCGTGCAGGCCGCGGCGCGACGCTTCGCGCGCGAGTTGCCAGTGCGGGAGCGCGCCGTCGCCGGGAAAGGCGTGCACGTGGAAGTCGGCAGCCAGCACGAAGTAGCCGCCGGCACGCACCGGATCCGGCGCCCGTCTCGTATCGAGCGCCGATCCCGCGGCGGCGCCGGCGATCACGAGAGACAGCGCCAGCATCCTCGCGCGCGTCACGACAGCCATCCGATGATGCGCGGCACCAGACTCACGGCTCTGTCGAGATAGATAGCCGCCACGAGCCACGTGACCCCTTGATGCGCGAGCGTCAGCACGATCGCGCGGCGCCCGCGCACGCCGAGCTCGTCCCTCACGAAGCGGTGCACGATGCGCAGCGTGAGCGCGATGGGAATCAGCGCCGCCGCCACCATCCAGTGATACACCGGCCACCCGAAAGTCCCGGTCATTGCCGACGCCGCGAGCAGCCACAGCGACCACGGCGCGTGTTGCGTCAGCAGCCGCGCGATGGCGCGCGAGCGCGGCCCCTGCGCGCGCGAGAGGGCCACGAGGCCGGCCGCCGTGATGACGTGCAGCACCGGCACGAACATCCAGCTCGCGCTGACACTGAGCAGCAGCGACAGCGTGATGCGCTGCGTTGCGCTGTACGACGCACACGCGCCGATCAGCAGCGAGTAGAAAAGAACGTAATAAGGAATATAGGAGCCGCGGACGGCGGGAGCGTGCGCGTTCAACCTAGCGGAGCGTGAAGGTCAGCTCGATCGTGACGATGATGGGTACGGGCTGGCCGGTGGCTTTGAGCACGCCCGGCTTGAAGCGCCACTGCTTCACCGCCTCGAGCGCCTTCTGATCGAGCCCGTGCGTCTTGTCGAGCGAGCGGACGATGCGCGGATTGGCGAGCGAGCCGTCGGGCATGACGACGCCCTCGATTTCGACGGCGCCCTGAATCTTGGCGCGCATCGCTTCGGCGGTGTACGCCGGCTTCTTCTCGTACAGCACGACCGGGTTGGTGACCTGGCTGCCGGGCCTGTAGAGGCCGCCGCCGGTGCCGCCGCCGCTGCCGGGACCGACGCCCGAGCCCGTGCCTTCGCCGCTGCCCGTGCCGCGGCCGGTGCCGGCTCCGCCGCCCGTGCCCGCGCCTTGCGCCGCAGACGGTGCCGACAGCGTGATCGTGCCGGTCATGGGGATTTGCGCCTGCGTGGAGATCGGCGGCATGGTGATCTGCGGCGGCGCCTCGACCACCGGCTTGGGCACCGGCGTGGGCGCGGCAACCACCGGCTTGGGCGTTTCGATTTCGGCTTTGCGGGGCGGTTCGGGCGTGCTGTTGCCGCCGCCGCCACCGCCGCCGCCCGGTCCGGGCACGAACACGTACACGACGTTGGGCGCCTGCTGCTGAATCATGTCGCTTACGCCGGGGACGGCGAAGATCGCGACCAGCGCCAGAAACAGCACGAGGTGAAGGATGAGCGAGACGCCGAACGCGCCGCCCACCCGCTTTTTCGTGGGCTGGGCGAGGAACGGGCGGTCAGTCAGCCAGCCGGCAGCCGGATCGAGGTCGCCGCGCGGAGGCGGCTTCGGGGCGCCGGTGTTCGTGGCTGGCTGCATAGGGAATGGATCTATTGTCGCAAATAAGACGCCGCGGGGCACCGATTGGCCCGCGGCTTCAAGCCCATCGGCCCCGATACACCGTCTTTGCCCCCGCCGTGTCGAGCGCGCGCTCGACGGCTGCCGGGTCACCGGCGCGCACGTGCACGCCCAACAGCCAGTTGCCCGCCTGCACCGCGGCTTCCAGCACCTCGGCCTCGGGCCGCGATAAGCCCGCGCCATGCAGGTGATCCGCGAGGCTGCCCGCCGCATGGCCTGCGGCCTCCCCCATCTCGGCGGCGAGCGGGCCGCCTGCCACCACGGGGCCGACGCCGGGCATCACGATCGCCATCGCGGCGAGGATGTGCGCGCCGAGCTCACCCAGCCGCGCGGCCGGCATCGAGTCTTCCATCTCCACGCCGGGCGTGGCGTCGAGCGTGCGGGCCGCCTCGACTTGCTCGTCATGGCTGCGCGCAATCACCGATAAGTCGTCGCGCGCCACGCCCAGCGCGTGCAGCGCGGCAGCGGCGCGCGCGGCGGCGGCGGGCGAATCGAACAGGGCCAGCACCAGGTCGTGAGTCATCACCGGGCATAGTACCCGTCGCGGGCGCGCACTGTCACGCGCGGCCTCATGACGCGCACGTCGATGTCGCGCCATTTCGGCGCGCCGTCCGGCACGTTCGCGCCGGCGCCGGCGCCAGCCGCCGCGGCGGGCGCGTAGCCAATCAGATACTGCCGGCGCAGCTCGTCGGCGATCGTGCGCAGCGTCTGCGGCAGCGCGCGCGTGCTGCGCTGATGGAAGGCGCGGCCGCCGGTGAGCGTCGCCAGCTGCGTGAACAGCGCCGGCAGCGTGCGGCCGAGCGCGACCGGATAAATCATCACGTCCGCCTGCCGCGCGCGCGCCAGCACGTCGGCGGCGCTCGCTTCGCTGTAGCGGTCGTCGCCATCCGACAGAATCACGAGCGCCCGTCGTCCCCTCGCCGGCTGCAGCGCGTCGATGGCCTTGATAATCGCATCGTGCAGGCTCGTCGTGCCCCACGAGCGCAGGTCGTTGAGCGCGCGGAACTGCGCGTCGCGGTCCGCCGAGAGCGGCGCGATCACCTCGACCTCTCCGCCGATCGACATCAGCATCGACTGGTCCTCCGGACGAAGGGCGCCGATGAAGATGCGCGCGGCTGACTTGGCCACCGCGAGGCGCTCGCCGGTCATGCTGAAGCTGGAGTCCACGGCCACCGCGGCCGACAGCGGAAAGTCCCCTTCCGAGAACACCGTGATGCGCTGGAGGACACCGTCCTCGCGCACCTCGAAGTCCTCGACCCTGAGGCCGCCAACCGGGCGGCCGGCCGAATCGGTCACACTGGCGTAGATTTCGACCTGATTGACGCTGGACGTGAACTGCGGGACGGCCAGCGCCAGCAGCCCGGCCATGGCGGCGGCACGAGTCATACCTGAGGTGAATGATAGAATCGTGCCATGGGTCCAATTGGCATCTGGGAACTGCTCATCATCCTGTTCATCATCATCCTGATTTTCGGGGCCACCCGGCTGCCGCAGATTGGCGGCGGCATCGGCAAGGGCATCCGCAACTTCAAGGACGCGATGAAGGATGAGGACAAGCGCTAGCGCACGACCACGCGCTTCTCTCCCGCCCGCCTGGTGACCCGCTCGCGATCGAGGTATTCGAGCAGCGGGATTGCGAACTTCCTTGTGACGCCGTAGCGCGTCTTGAAGACCCCGACATCCAGCGAATCCAGCGTCTTCACGTCAGCCTTGAGCGCCGCCAGCGTCTCGGGGTGATACAGCATCGTCTCGAGACGCACGAGCTGCTTCTGGCGCACCAGCAGCGCAGCCATGCGCTGGACGAGGTCGGCCGGCGCGCCAATTAAGGCGGCCAGCGCGGCCGCGTCGGGCGCCTGATACCCGGCGGCCTTCGCGTGCGCGAGCATGGCCGCGCTCACGCGCGCTTCCTCGGGCGACATCGACATCGCGTGGCCCGCGAGCGCCAGCCGTTCGCGGCCCGCGATCCGTCCGGCCTGCTCGAGCCGCTGCAGCACCGCCGCCGCGATGTCGTGCGGCACGCCGGGCAGCGCGCGCTCGCGCAGCTCTTCGCGCGGCAGTCCCTCGGACAGCGGCGCGGCCTCGTGCTGGCGCTTGAGCACATCGAGCACGCGCGCCTCGAGCTGCGCGGCGACGCCGGCGCCCACGAGCCGCTCGCCCAGCCGCACGATCGCCTTCCCCGCCTCCATCGCCATCGCCTGCACCGCGTCGTGCGACAGACCCGCGCGCGACGTCAGCTCCTCGATGATCAGGCCGCGCACGCCCGCCTCCTCCACCATCGCGATCACGGCGGCGGCATTCGCGGCGGCGCCGCCGGGCGCCAGCTTCTCGAAGCGCGCCGCGGCCTTCGGGCTGCGCACGGGCGCGCTGCGCGGCTCGGGGTCGATGACGATGCCGCCGCCGATGGTGGCGAGCGGCGAGTAGCTGCGCATGACGAAGCGGTCGCCGCGCGTGAGCACGGCGGGCGCTTCGAGGCGTACGCGCGCGAAGGCGCGCGCGCCCGGCTCGAGCGCGGCGACGGGGATATTCTTCCCGGTTGCATATCCCCGGTTGGCGGTGGAAGTCTCAGAATATTCGGGGCCGAGTGTGAGGCGGCCCAGCGACTCGCTGGTGCCCTGATACACGCGCACGCGCGCGCCGTTGCGGATGGGGCGCGGCGAGTCGTTCTCGATGATCGCGTCGAAGCGGTGCGTGACGGTGAAGGCGCCAGGCACGGCAATCGTGTCGCCGCGCCGGATGTCGCCGAGCTCGACGCCGCCGAGATTTACGGCGAGCCGGTTGCCGGCCGGCACCTGCGCGTGCGTCTCGCCGTGCGACTGCAGGCCGCGCACGCGCACGGCGCGCCCGGACGGCAGCAGCGCGTACTCGGCGCCGCTCTCGAGCGTGCCCGACACGAGCGTGCCGGTGACCACCGTGCCGAAGCCTTTCACCGTGAAGGCGCGGTCGATCGGCAGGCGTGCCGGGCCGGTCGCGATGCGCGCGGGCCCCGCCACGGCCAGGCGCGCTATGGCTGCGCGCAGCGCCTCAAGTCCCTCGCCCGTGCGGCTCGACACCGGCACGATCTCGGCGCCGTCGAGGAAGCTGCCGGCGACCAGCTCGCGCACGTCGCTTTCGGCGACGGCGCGCATGTCGGCATCGGCCAGATCGGATTTGGTGAGCGCGACGACGCCGCGCGAGAGGCCGAGCAGCCGGCAGATGGCGAAGTGCTCGCGCGTCTGCGGCATCACGCTTTCATCGGCCGCCACCACCAGCAGCACCGCGTCGACGCCGCCCGCGCCCGCGAGCATGTTGCGCACGAACCGCTCGTGCCCCGGCACGTCGACGAACGCGACGTTGAGATCGTCCTGCTGATAGTGCGCGAAGCCGAGATCGATGGTGATGCCGCGCGCCTTCTCTTCCTTCAGGCGATCGGGATCGACGCCGGTGAGCGCGCGCACGAGCGCGCTCTTGCCATGATCGATATGGCCGGCGGTGCCGACAACGAGCGAGCGCACGGGCTGCGGCTAGCGCCGCCCCTTCCCGACCGCTTTCTTGAACGCGCGCTCGCGCTTGCCGGGACGGCCCTTCTTGCCCTTGGCGCCCTTCGCGCCGTTCGGGCCTTTCGCGCCACGGCCGGATGGGCCATGCTCGCGTCCCGGCAACCCGTGCGCGCGCGCTTCGTCCCTCGGGTGCGCCTTGCTGCGCCGCGGGCCGCGGTTCTTCTCGGTCTCGCGAATCGACGCCAGGATGTCGGCAATGCCCAGATCGAGCTGGCGCCGCTCCATGTCGACGCGAATCACCTGCACCTTCACGCGATCGCCGAGCCGGAACACGCGGCCCGAGTTCTCCCCGCGCAGGATGTGCTGCCGCTCGATGAACCGGTAATAGTCATCCGCCATCGTCGACACGTGCACGAGGCCTTCGACGAAGTGCTCGATCAGCTCGATGTAGAGGCCGAAGGCGCTGACCCCGGTGACGTAGCCGTCGAACTCGTCGCCCACCTTGTCCGCCATGAAGCGGACCTTCTTCCACTGCACCAGCTCGCGCTCGGCGTCAGCCGCGCGGCGCTCGCGCTCCGACGTGTGGCGCGCGATCTCGGGCAGGTCGTCATTGAGCTCGTCGCGCCGCGCCTCGCTCATGGGCCGGCGCGCTTCGCGCAGCGATCGGTGCACGACCAGGTCGGGATAGCGGCGAATCGGCGACGTGAAGTGCGTGTACGTGTCGGCCGCCAGACCGAAGTGACCGAGATTGGCCGGGTCGTATCGCGCCTTCTGCATCGTGCGCAGCATCAGAAACGCGATGGGCCGCTCCTCCGGCTTGCCCTTCATCTTGTCGACGAGCTTCTGAAAGTGCTTCGGATGCAGATTGTTGGTCGGCGCCGTCAGCGAGTAGCCAAACGACGAGATGAATTCCTCGAACGCCTCGACCTTTACCGGATCCGGCTCTTCGTGGATGCGATAGAGCGAAGGCACGTTGTTCGAGTCGAGGTGCCCCGCCACCGTCTCGTTGGCGAGCAGCATGAATTCCTCGATCAGGCGATGCGCGACGTTCCGCTCGGTCGCAATGATCGCCTCGACCATCCCCTCGTCGTCGAGCATCAGCTTCGACTCGCGCAGATCGAAGTCGACCGATCCGCGCCGGCGCCGCGCGCCATTGAGGATCTCGAACAGCTCCTGCATCAACTCGAACATCGGCACGAGCTCGCGATATTCCTCGCGCAGCTTCTGCCCCTCGGGCGTGTCCTTGTGATTCAGGATGGCGTTGACCTTCGTATAGGTCATGCGCGCGTCGCTGTGAATCACGCCGTCGTGAAACTCGTAGTTGACGACGTGCCCGCGGCGGTTCACTTCCATCTGCACGGTCTGCGTGAGGCGGTCGACGTTCGGATTCAGGCTGCAGAGCCCGGTGGACAGCTCCGACGGGAACATGTGCACCGCGCGCTCGGGGAAATACACGGAGGTGGCGCGCTCGTACGCGTCCTCGTCGAGCGCCGAGCCTTCGCGCACGTAATGCGCGACGTCGGCGATGTGCACGCCGAGCCAGTAGTTGCCGTTGGCCAGCCGCTCGATGGTGATCGCATCGTCGAAATCGCGGGCGTCCTCGCCGTCGATGGTGACGGTAGGCACGCGGCGGAAATCGGTGCGCTCGGCGATGTCCTTCTGCTGCACCGTGCCGCCGAGGCGGCGGGCCTCTTCGATGGCGGCCGGATCGTGCGCGTCGCGGATGCCGTACTTGCGGATGATGATCTGCGTGTCGACGCCGGGATCCTCGATGTTGCCGAGCACCTCGATCACGCGCCCCTGCGCGCCGCGCCGATCGGTGGGCCAGCGCGTGATGGCGACCGTGACCATCTGGCCGGCGGCGGCGCCCTTCTCTTCGCCGCGCGGAATCTGAATGTCCATCAGCAGCCGGCGATCGAACGGCGCGACGAACCCGAGCCCGGCATCGTCCTCGTCATAACGGCCGACGATCTGCTCGCTGCCGCGCTCGACGATGCGGATGATGCGGCCTTCGGCGCGTCCGTCGCGCACGTTGTCGACGCGGGCGAGCACGCGGTCGCCGTGGACGGCCTCGTTGAGATTGGCGCCGGCGATGTAGATGTCGCCGGTAAGGTTGTCGTGCACGCGATCCGGGGTGACGAAGGCGAAGCCGCGGGGCGACGTCGACACGCGGCCGACGACCAGGTTCATCTTGTCGGGCACGCCGAAGCGCTTGCCGCGGCTGGTCTCGACCAGGTCGCCCGAATCGACGAGCGCGGTGAGGCGGCGCTTGAAGGCGGGCCGCTCGGTCTTGGGGATTTTGAGTTTCTGAAGCAGTTCCTGGACGGTCGCCGGGTGGTCGACTTTCTCGCGGATCAGCTTCAGAATCTGTTCGTTCGACAGCATATGGAAAAAGGGACGGGTCTAATTATTCGCTCACGATCCTGCGAATAATTAGACCCGTCCCTTTTTCCAACCGCAAGGACAATAAACCGTCTATGGGGTGTGACCGTGGGTGAAATCGCGCTGGCCGCCACCGTTCCGGCGGGGTGTCTCACGCCGGAGGCGGCCATGACGGACGCGGCGCCTGACCTCGAGACCGCGCGGCTGGCGCGCCTGGCCCGCGAAGGGGATCGCGACGCCTTTGCGCAGCTGGTGGACCTGCACCAGCAGGGCGCGTGGCGGGTGGCGATGGCCGCCCTCGGCCGGCCCCAGGATGCCGAAGACGCGGCGCAGGACGCCTTCATCTCGGCCTGGGCCAACCTCGGCGCGCTGCGCGACGATGAACGGTTCCGGCCGTGGCTGCTGTCGATTGTCTGGCGGAAGGCGCTGGACCGGCGCCGCGGGATCAGGGCGTGGCTGCGCGTCATCTCCGTTCGCCGCCCCGCCGACGAGGGCGCGCTGTGGACGATTGAGGAGTCGCCGGATTTGGGGCCCTCGCCCGAGGCCGCGGTCATGAGCCGCAGCGCCGCGGCCGCCGCGCGCAAAGTCATTGCGGCGCTGCCCGCGAAACTGCGCGACCCGCTGCTGCTCGCCGCCAGCGGCGACTATCGCTACGAAGAGATCGCCGAGATGCTGGGCACGCCGCTCGGCACGGTGAAGTGGCGCGTGTCCGAAGCGCGCCGCATCGTCAAAGGCAAGCTCGATCGGCTGGAAGGCGCGCGGTCATGAACATCGATCGCGTGGCCGCCGCGATGACGGGCGGGTGGCGCGGCCCTGCAGCGCTGTGGCGCGGGCGTTTAGGCCCCGCGTTCACCGCGCGCGTGATGGCCACCATCGAAGGCCGCCCGCAGCCCGGCTTCACCGCGCGCGTGATGGAAGGGGTCGCGCAAGGCACGCCGGTGGCGCAGGGCTTCAGCCCTGCGAACAGGGCCCTGCTCCTCCTCCCCGCCGCCCTCGCGCTCGCGGTCGGAATCGCGGCGCTCCAGGCTTCCCGCACCACGCTTCCCGATGCGCCCGCGGCCCCGCGCCTCGCGACCGGCGCGTTTGCCAGCCATCCGCCTGCGCCGAGCTGGCAGGCCGCAGTCCGACAGCCGCAACCGGGCTCCGACCGCGCATCGCGTCCGCCTGTCGTCACGCTGGCGCTGCCGGAGCCTGCGCCACCGGCCATCTACATGATCGCGGCGCTCGAAGGGCCGGAAGACATCGCCATGAAACCAATCGATCCCGCGACGCGCACGATCCCGGCCCTCGACGCGCCGGCGCCGCTGACCGTTCCGGATCTTGCCGGCACCGCCGGCGGATCCCAGAAACTCAAGGAGCAGCCATGAAGAGAATGAGTGTCGGACTGTTTATCGCGCTTGCATTCGGCACCGGGCCGATCATCGCGCAGCAGGCACAAGACGCGGGGCTGTCGACCGGGCGCGCGCGCGTCTGCCGCGACTCCAAGGGCGCCGCGTATTCGACGGGCGCGCTCCTCAAAGCACTCGACGGCTCGATCGATCGGTGTCAGGACGGGGCGTGGGAGCCGACCGGAGAACAGGTGTCACCGGTCGCAACGCCACCGCCCGAAGGCCGGGGTCAGCAACCCACGACGAGATCACAGCGGCCCGTCGAACAGCCAACGACGGCGCCGGGAACGTCTGCGAGCCGCCAGAGGTACCTGCCACAAAATGTCAGGCTCGACATCACGATCAACGACCAGACCGTTGGCGGGGCGCCGGTGAAGAAAACCATTTCGCTCATCGCGGCCGACGGTTACGGCGGCCGCGTGCGGTCGACAGGCACGCTGACGCAGGAGTACATCCAGGGCGGCATGCAGACACCGGACGGCAAGCCGCTCGTCGGGGTGCGTCCAGTCGGCGAGGTGCAGTTGAATGTCGACGCGAACGTTCAGTTCCTGGAGCAGGACCGCATTCGCGCGATGATCACGCTCGAGTACACGCCCGGCGCCTCAGAGCCCCTGCCGGCCGGCAGCGCCGTCACGCGGAGTCCGCTGAATCAAAGCGTCACGGTCATCCTGCAGAACGGCAAGCCGCTCGTGATCACGCAGGCCGCCGACCCGCTGAGCGATCGCAAGATCACGGTTGAAGCGACCGCGACGCTCCTGCGCTGAGCGCGCCTACTGCCCCGCCGGAGCCTGGATCGCTTCGGGCTCCGGCAGATTGATCTCGCGCAGCGCGGCGAGCGCCTCGCCCGCCTTCGTGTTCGCGCCGGTGTCCAGCGCGCCCGCCATGCGCTGGGCATCGGCGATGATCGCGGCGACGCGATCGAGCACGGCGGCATCGGCCTGCCGGTTGGTCGCGTTCAGGCGATCGCGCGCGCCCTCGAACATCGGCTTCGCGCGCTCGAGATGCCGCGACGCGTCACCGAAGTTGTTGTTGTAGAGCGACACGCGCGCCTCGAGCACCCTCGCGGCGCCGGTCTGAATCTGCAGCAGCATGTGGTTTTCGGCCGCCGTGTTCTCGAGCTCCGCGCGGCCCGACCGGCCGAGCAGCCATCCCACGACGAAGCTGAGCACTAGAACACCGACGCCGGCGAGCACGAGGCGGGAGCGTGTCATAGCCGGATACTACCCCACCCTCGCAATGAACACATCCCCGACATTGGTGCCTGTTGGCCCTGTGACGATCGCGTCGCCGAGCCGCTCGAAAAAGGGGGTCGTATCGTTGGCCGCAAGCGCGGCGCGCGCATCGAGCCCCGCCTCTCGCGCGCGCGTCAGGGTCGTCTCGTCGACGATCGCGCCTGCGGCGGGCGAGTTGCCGTCGATGCCGTCGGTGCCAGCAGCGGCGAGGGCGATGGACGCAGGTGACGCAGGCCTAAAGGCCTGCGCTACCCCGGCCTGCGCTACCCCGATCTCCATCGCGGCGCCGAGCGCGAACTCCTGATTGCGGCCGCCCGTGCCGCGGCCGCGCACGCGCACCGTCGTTTCGCCGCTCGCGATCACCACCGCGCTGCCGCCGATGCGCGCGGCAGCCGCCATCGCGCGCCGCGCGAAGTCAGCGCCCGCCGTCGCGGCGTCGCCCGTGATCGGCTCGTCGAGCACAATCGTGGCGTGGCCGCGCGCAATCGCTTCGGTGGCCACGGCGTCCATCGCGGTGCGGCGGCTGCCAATGACCACGACGCGCGCATGCGCCAGCGCAGGATCGCCAGGCTTCGGTGTCTCGCCCGCGCGCGTAATCGCCGCGACGGCTTCCGGCAGCTCCCGGCTGATGCCCGTGCGCTCGAGCACGCGCAGCGCATCCGCCATCGTCGACGGATCGCCGGCGCCCGGCCCCGATCCAATCGCCGCCACGTCATCGTCGCTCACGTCGCTGATCGCGAACGTCGTGCAGCGCGTGTGCATGGCCAGGCGGCCGCCCTTGACCGCCGACAGATGCTTGCGCACGGCGTTGAGATCGTGAATCGGCGCGCCGGCGCGCAGCAGCCGGCTGGTCACGTCGCGTTTGAGTTCGAGACTCACACCCTCCGCCGGCGCCGCCAGCATGGCGGACGCGCCGCCCGACAGCAGCACCACGAGCTCGCCGTCCTCCTCCCGCGCCTCGCGCGCCAGCGCCAGCGCCTCCTGCCCGGCGCGAACACTCTCGCCGTCCGGAAGCGGGTGGCTTCCCGCGGCGAGCACCGACCGAACGATCGGCACGCGCGATTGGAACGCGTGGAGCATGGACGCCGCGGCTTTCCCCGCGGCGATGACGCGCACGGGCCTGTCGAAAGGATGGGATTCGATTGCGCGGAGAACGAGGGGATGCGGATGCGCCGCGAGGATTGCGAGCGCGACGAACTCGAGAAGATCGTCGTGAGCGGTATTCAGTTCAACCGGCC
>JAKFEY010000092.1:0-63817 GCA_036675475.1 Vicinamibacterales bacterium | reverse complement strand
GACGCGCGCGTGATGACGGCCGGCATCATCGCCGCAATCCTCACGGGGCTGGTCTGCGGCATCGTTCCAGGCTGGCAGGCGGCGCGCGTCTCGGTACTGACGCTGTTGAAAGACGGCGGCGCCACGTCGACCGCGCGCCGGCGGGGATGGCGCAGCGTGTTCCTCACGGCCCAGGTCGCCAGCGTCGCGGCGCTCCTCGTCGTCGCGACGCTCTTCATCGGCAGTTTTGTTCGCGTGCTCACCGCCGACCTCGGTCTCGATCGGTCGAATCTGATTGGCGTTTCAACGCTGACAGGCAACGGGCCCAGGGTCGCCGAGTTTCAAGACCGGCTTCGCGCCATCCAGGGGGTGCAGAGCATTGCGGCGGTTGGACTGTCGACGCCGCCGCTCGTCGGGCCTGCGTTCGGCGGCGTCTACCACGACATCACGCTGTATCGGCCCGAAGCCGGCACCGGGGCGGCGGAGATGAAGGTGTTTACGTACGCGGTGACCGCTGACTACTTCGAGGTCGCCCGCACGACCTTCCTTCAGGGGGCCGCATGGCCGGCCCAACGCGCGCCAGACACGTCGCTCGTGCCAATCGTGATCGACGAGTTGACCGCGCGGAAGTTGTTCGGCGATGAGCCGCCACTCGGACGTTTGCTCCGCGAGCGGGATTCCGAGCGCGTGTTCACCATCACCGGCGTCGTCCCGCATCTGCTGGCGTTTGGGCCCGAACGCACGCGGGAATCCTCGGCCTACTTTCCGCTCGAGACTGCAGGCCGCGGGTGGGTGGGATTCTTCATCAGGACCTCCGTGCCGGCCGGTCCCGTGGCGCGTGAAGTGCACGAGACGCTTCTAACAATGGTGAGGCCCGGCCAGTGGCCGGAAGTGCATGTCGTCAGCGAGGCCTTCAGCCTGCTGACGGCGACACGGCGTTTCAACGGCTTGCTGATGTCGTTGTTCGCGGTTCTTGCGATATCGATCGGGTGCGCGGGCGTCTACGCAGCCATGGCATCGGCAGTCGCGCAGCGCACGCGCGAAATCGGTGTGCGGATCGCGCTGGGCGCGACCGTTCCAGACATTCGGCGATCGGTTCTCGCCGAAAGCGGGCGCTATCTGCTGCTCGGTCTCGCGATCGGGCTGCCCGCCGGATGGCTGATGTCCCGCAGTTTCGGATCGATCTTCTTCCAGGTCGCCCCTGGCGACCTGGAAGTCCATGCGATCGTGGCGGCGGTACTCGTCATCGCCGGGCTCGTCGCCGCCCTCATTCCCGCGCGCCGCGCCTCACGTGTCGATCCGGTCGTGACCCTGCGCGCGCTGTAAGATTCGGGCGCGCGCCGCAAGCTAGCGCGTGCCGGTCTTGCCGGATTTGTCCGCCGGCGGCTCGAGCTTCCACCACCACTGCGCCGGCAGCGGCTGCTTGCGCGGATACGTTTCGTTGAGCGTGGCGGCGTCGTAGAGCCGGCCGTTCTTCATGACCTCCGCGATCGTCGCGGTGTTCCGGATGTCGTCGAGCGGGTTTGCGTCGAGCACGATCAGGTCGGCGAGCTTGCCGGCTTCGAGCGAGCCGAGATCCTTCGCGAAGCCGATCGCGTCGGCGCTGTCGATCGTCGCCGCCTTCAGCGCCGCGTGCGGCTTCATGCCGCCCGACGCCATCATCCACAGCTCCCACTGGGCGCCGATGCCCTGCACTTCACCGTGCGATCCCAGCCCGATCTTGCCGCCGCCTTCCACCCACTTGGTCAGCTGCTTCGCGTGCAGCGGAAACACGTACTGGTCTTCGCGGTTCCAGCTCGTGCTCTTCCACTTGTCCAGCTCGTCGTGCGGCGTGAAGCGGCGCAGCCGCTCCTCCGCATCCACATCCGTCGACGTCAGGAAATGCTGGCGGCCGGTCGGGCCGCCGTAGCTGACGATGAGCGTGGGTGTGTAGGTGATGCCACTGGTGGCGCCAAGCTTCACGACGTCGCCGAAGAACGGGCTGATCGGCAGCGTGTGCTCGAGGCCGGCGTAGCCGTCCTGCATCAGCGTCAGGTTCATCGTGAAGTTCGAGCCGCCCTCGGTCGTGGGCGTGAGGCCGAGCTCCTTCGCGGCCATGATCACCCACTGGCGCACCTTGCGATCGCCCACCATGTACTGCTTGATGGTCTTGGTGTTGTAGTGCTCCGAGTACCGCTTGAGCACGTCGCGCGCGTCGGCAAGGCTGCGGATGTTGTCGGCGGCAAAGATGCCCGGGCCGGTGGAGTAGAGGCGCGGCCCGATCAGCTGGCCGGTCTCCATCAGATCCTGATAGGTCAGCGCGTCTTCTGACGAGGTCTGCGGGTCGCGCTGTGTGGTCACGCCAAACGCCAGCTGCGCGAGGAACTGCGACACCTGGCTGCGATGCACGCCCCACGACACCCACGTGTGCGCGTGAATGTCGACGAAGCCGGGCATGATGGTCTTGCCGCGCATGTCGCGCACGGTGGCACCCGCCGGAATCTTCACCTTGCCGCTCGGCCCCACGGCCGTGATGCGGTTGTTGGTGATGACGATGTCGCCGCGGGGGATGACCTCGTCGCCCTTCATCGTGATGAGGCGCGCGTTGCGGAGCGCAATCGTGCCCTGCGGCTTGTCCTTGTCGACGATGATTTCGACGTCGACGCGGTGCGGCTCATATTCGAGCGTCGGGATCTTCGGAGGCGCGGGTTTCTTTTCCTGAGCCTGGGCTGCGCTCGGAGCTGCCGCACCCGCCGCCGGCGCGTCGGCCGGCTTCTTCTCCTCGGCGGGCGCCGCGGCGGCGCGCTCGGCTTCGGTTTCCGCCTTCGCGCGGTTGGCGGCATCGACCTCGGCCTGCGTGGCGATGTCGTGCAGGAAGAAGCTGCGGCCGATCGAGAAGTACGCGGCCTTGCTGTCGGGCGTCCAGCCGATGAAGTCGCCGCCGATCTTCGTCACGCGCCACGTGGGCACGGACGACGAGGCCGACACTGAGACGGTCGGCGCGACGCCGCCGACCGGCGGCACCGTGATCATGTAGACGTTGCGGCTCGCGCGCACGAGCGCGCGCCTGCCGTCGGGCGAGAGCACGACCTCGTCGGGCCGCGGCGCGCCGCCCTGGCTGCCGGGCATCGGCGGCGCCGTGACTTTCACGATCGGCGTGATGTCGGTGCCGTCGTAGCGCATCGACACGAGCCCTTCGGCGTCGGCCCACACGTAGATGCGATCCGGATCGGGGCCGACGTGCGGCGCCTCGCGTCCCTGCTCGGTGGAGCCGCCGGCAACCCACGCGATGCGCGTGACCGTGCCGCCCGTGGAGGGCAGCCACACATATTCGAGCTCGGCGGAGCCGCTGTGGTTGCCGAAGTCTTCGAGCGTGCGCAGGCGGTGCATCTTCGAGCCGCGCACGCCGATCAGGCGCGAGCCGTCGCGCGAATACGTCAGCTTGTCGTAGAACGCGGCCACCGGCGTCAGCCGCTCGGGCTGGCCGCTGCCATCGGCGCGCACGCGATAGATCCGCCCGCCGTCATCGTCATTCCACGTGACGTACGCGATGAACTGGCCGTCGGGCGACCACGTCGGCCCATGCTCGACGTCGGTGCCGGTCGTCAGACGCCGCGCGTTGCTGATGGTCGGCACCGGAGCCGCCGGTGTTTCCTGCTCCGGCGCCGCTGCGGGCTTTTCGGCCGCGTCATCGCCCGCTTTCGCCGCATCCGGCTTCGGCGCGTCGTCCTTTTTCTCTTTCTTGGTGCCTGTGCCGGCGGGGAGGTCGGCGATGTAGAGACGATCCAGCGCGGTGAACACGACGCGCTTGCCGTCGGGTGACGGGCGCGCGCCGCGAATCTGCGATACCGTCAGCTTCTCATCGTCGATCGG
The DNA here is from genome assembly GCA_036675475.1 of Vicinamibacterales bacterium. Classification (GTDB taxonomy): domain Bacteria; phylum Acidobacteriota; class Vicinamibacteria; order Vicinamibacterales; family SCN-69-37; genus JALYRV01. Next base: position 59,986 of record JAKFEY010000092.1, on the reverse strand, counting down.
ATATTCGAACTTCACGAGCGGCCCGAGCTGCTGGTCCACTTTCGCGGTGAAGGGAATCTCGACGGCGTCTCCGCCCGGCACCGCGACGCGCCACAGCTTGCCGTTGTAGCTGGTGATCAGCGACGTCGAGTCGGGCGTGAACGCCGATTTCGGGTACACGTCGCGATCGCGCGCGCCGCCGCCCTGGCTGTCGTCGCGCTGCACGTCCATCGTGAGCCAGCGATCTTCGCCGGTGGTGAGATCGAGCAGCTTCAGGGCCTGGCGCGCGTCGTAGCGCGTCGAGTAGACGACCCACCTGCCGTCGGGGCTCGGCACGGGACGGAACGCGCCCTCGTGCTCGTGCGTGCGGACGAGCAGCTCGCCCTTCTCGCGATCGAGCTGCGCGATCTGGTACGGCCCGATCACGCGGGCCGAGCTGCGATCGACCGTGTGGGGATCGAAGTGCGCCTGCGACTCGTCGCCGGCAGGTTCAACGAGCCGCGTGGCGAGGCCGGCGCGCACGCTGCCGCGCACGTTCACCCAGAGCGTGTTCGGATCGGGGCCGAAGGCCGGGCCGAGAATCGCCGGGGCGCCGGCGCCACTGCCTCCCGGGCCGCTGCCCGGCGCCGTGCCACCTCCCGCGCCCGTCATCTGCACGCCCGAGCCGCCGTTCTCGTGATACATCCAGAGCTGCGAGCCCTTCGCGGCAATGATGTATTCGCCGCCGGGCGCCCACGCGGGCGACATGTAGTTGTCGCGCTCGGTGGTCGTGACCGCGCGCGGCTTCGTGCCGTCGGCGTTCGCGATCCACACATTCTCGGAGCCGTTGCGATCGCTGATGAAGACGATGCGCTTGCCGTCGGGCGAGAACGCCGGCTGCATGTCGTACGCCTGCCCATCGGTGATGCGCGTGGCCTCGCCGCCGGCGATCGGCAGCGTGTAGAGATCGCCGAGCAGCTCGAACACGATCGTCTGCCCGTCGGGCGACAGGTCGAGCGACATCCACGTCGCTTCCGACGTGGTGAACGACAGCGCCCGCTCGGTGATGAGCGGCAGCGCCTTCTTCTTCACCGCATCGGCCGCGGCCTTGTCGTTCTGCGCTTTGGTCTGCGCGAACGGGACATGAGGCACGGCAAGCGCGACGACGAGCAGGCAAAGAAGGCGGCAGGCAAATTTCGACATGGAACCTCTCGGGGACATTGGGTGGCTGATTATAGCCGCCGCGCGGGCAGCGGACCGGTGCTAGCATCCGCGGCATGGGACTGATCTGGGACATCATCCAGCACGGACAGATTGCCGACCGCAAGGCGCACGCGGAAAGCCTCGAGCAGCGCGTGGCGCAGCTCGAAGGCGAGCTGCGGCGCACGAACGAGGCTCTGGTCACGCTGCTGCGGGCGCTCGAAAAGCGCTTCGGCGAAGACCTCGACGGCGACAACCGCGTCGGGTAGCGCAAAAATTCAACTCACGCCGGCGTGAGTTTCCACAACTTATCCACGGAAGAAGCCTGGCGATGTTGCAGAAACCGTCGGAGCCCTCGCGGCATTCGTGTTCTGGCACATGGCTGGGCTCGGCCGGCGCCAGCCCGCCCCGAAGCTCGACTGACGGCCGGAACGCCCGGGACCACGTTCCTCTTGTTCCCACCGTCCGCCCGGTGTAACTTGTGGGCGCTGAGACCGCCTGGGATGCGACGGCTTCTGCCGACCCTGCTTGTCATAGGTCTGTACTGCACGGTGCTCGCCCTGCGCGTGGGGGAGGCCGGCGCACTGGCGACAGCTTCGGCTGCCGCGACCGGCGCCGCGCCTTCAGCTCCCGCGCCCCGCGGCCACGCCGCATCCTCTCGCGCGGACATCCCGATCGCAGAACTCGACGCGGCCATCGACAAGTACTGCCTCGTCTGCCATAACGACCGCCGCAAGATCGGCGGGCTGACGCTGGCCAGCTTCGACGTCGCGCTCGCCGACAAGCATCCCGAGCTCGCGGAAAAAGTCATCGGCAAGCTGCGCGTGGGGCTGATGCCGCCCAAGCGCGCGCCGCAGCCCGACGAGGCGATTCGGCTGGCGCTGGCCGACGCGCTCGAAGCGCGGCTCGACGCCGCCGCCGTGCGTCCGAACCCAGGGCGCCGCATGCTGCAGCGCCTCAACCGCGCGGAATACGCCGCCGCCATCCGCGCGCTCTTCGGCCTCGAAGTCGACGTCAACGCGTATCTGCCGGCCGACACCATCAGCGCCAGCTTCGACAACATCGCCGACGTGCAGACGCCGTCGGCCACCGTGCTCCAGGGCTACATGCGCGCGGCCGCGCACGTCAGCCGCATCGCCGTCGGCGACACCTCCGTTGACGCGGCGTCGGCCCAGTACGACGTGCCGCGCACGCAGTCGCAGAAGGATCATGTCGAAGGCGCGCCGTTCGGCACGCGCGGCGGCACCGCCGTCACGCACAACTTCCCGGCCGACGGCAAATACAAGTTCCAGCTGCTGCTGCACGGCGAGCCCACGGGCGCGCTGTTCGGCCGCACGATCGGCGACATCAAGATCGACGTCTCCATCGACGGCGTGCGCGTGGCGCTCGTCGAGGTCGATCGCTGGATCACCGAGTCCGATCCCGCGGGCCTGATGGTGACGACGCCGCCGATTCAGATCAGGGCGGGGCCGCGGCGCGTGGCGGCCGCGTTCATCCGCGAGTTCGAAGGCACCGAAGACGACTTCATCAAGCCCATCGAACATACGCTCGCCGACACGCAGATCGGCGTGGCGTACGGCGTCACCACCCTCCCGCACCTCCGCAACCTCGCCATCGTCGGCCCCTTCGAGGTGACGGGCGTGTCGGACAATCCGGCCCGCAGGGCGATCTTCACCTGCCGTCCGACGGCGCCGGCCGAAGACGTGCCCTGCGCGCAGCGCATCCTCACCGAGCTCGGCACGCTCGCCTATCGGCGGCCGCTGGTGAAGGAGGATGTGGACGGGCTGCTGCGGTTCTATCGCGCGGGCGCGGCGGACGGCGGCTTCGAGGCGGGCATCCGCACGGCGCTGCAGGCGATGCTCTCGAGCGCGCACTTCCTGTTCCGCGCCGAGGAAATGCCGGCGGCGGCCAAAGCCGGCGCGGCGTATCCCATCAGCGACATCGATCTCGCGTCGCGCCTGTCATTCTTCCTGTGGGGCACGATTCCGGATCGGGAACTGATCGACGCCGCCGGCCGCAAGGAGCTGTCGAAGCCGGCCGGGTTCGAGCGCCAGGTGCGGCGCATGCTCGGCGACGCGCGGTCCGAGGCGCTCGCCACGCGCTTCGCGGCGCAGTGGCTGCGCCTGCAGGATCTGGACAAGGTCGAGCCCGACGCGCTGTCGTTCCCGTACTTCGACGAAACGCTCGCCGCGTCGATGTCGCGCGAAACGGAGCTCTTCTTCGATCATCTCGTGCGCGCGGATCGGTCCGCGCTTGAGCTGCTGACCGCGGACTACACGTTTGCGAACGAGCGGCTCGCGAGGCATTACGGCATGCCGGGCGTGAGCGGCACGCGGTTCCGCAAGGTCACGTATCCCGACGAGACGCGCCGCGGCCTGCTCGGGCACGGCAGCATCCTCACGCTCACCTCGCACGGCAACCGCACGTCGCCGGTGCTGCGCGGCAAGTGGGTGCTCGAGGTGCTGCTCGGTCATCCGCCTCCGCCGCCGCCGCCCGACATTCCGGATTTCGAGGAGACGGCCGACGCCAGCAACGGGAAGTTCCGGTCCGTGGCGGAGCAGCTCGCGCTGCACCGCGCGAATCCGTCGTGCAGCTCGTGCCACAACGTGATCGATCCGATCGGGCTCGCGCTCGACAATTTCGACGTCACCGGATCGTGGCGCATCAAGGATCGCGGCGTGCCCGTGGACGTCACGAGTGAGCTGTACGACGGCACGCCGATCAGGAGCGCGGCCGATTTGCGCGCGGCGCTCGTGTCGCGGTCGGACGTCATCATGACGCACCTCACCAAGATGCTCATGTCGTACGCGCTCGGCCGCCGCGTGGAGCATTACGACATGCCCACGATCCGGCAGATCGTGCGCGACGCGAAGGCCGACAACTACCGGGTGTCGCGCCTCATTCTCGGCGTCGTGCGGAGTCCGGCGTTCCGCACGGCCATCGCGGAAGGAACGAACTGATGTATCTGACGAAGAAGCACCTGTCGCGCCGCACGGCCCTGAAGGGCCTGGGCGCCACCGTGGCGCTGCCGCTGCTCGACTCGATGGTGCCCGCGCGCACGCTCTTCGCGCAGACGGCCGCGGGCCAGGCCGCCGCGCGGCGGCGTCTCGTCTGCATCGAGCAGGTGCACGGCGCCGCCGGCTGCAGCGAGTACGGGATGACGCAGAACCTGTGGAATCCCGCCGCCACCGGCCGCGCCTTCGATCTCACGCCCAGCGCGCTCAGTCCGCTCGAACCCTTCCGCAACCACCTCACCATCGTCAGCAACACCGACGCGCGGATGGCCGAGGCGTTCGAGCCGGCGGAAGTCGGCGGCGATCACTTCCGATCGAGCGCGGTGATGTTCACGCACTGCCGCCCGAAGCTCACCGAAGGATCGGACGTCAAGGTGGGTACGTCGTTCGATCAGCTCTACGTGAAGAAGTACGGCACGGATACGCCGATTCCGTCGATGCAGCTGAGCATCGAGCCGGTCGATCAGTCGGGCGGCTGCGCGTACGGCTACGCGTGCGTCTACACCGACACGATCAGCTGGGCCGGTCCGAGCGAGCCGCTGCCGATGGTGCGCGACCCGCGCATCGTGTTCGAGCAGCTGTTTGGCGCCGGCGGCACGCCCGAGCAGCGCGCGAAGCGGCGCGCCACCGATCGCAGCATTCTCGACATGCTCACCGCGCAGATGGCGGAGCTCAGACGCACGCTCGGCGCGTCGGACCGGCTGCGGCTCGATCAGTACACGACGAACCTGCGCGAGATCGAGCAGCGCATCGCGCGCATCGAGGCGCGCAACACGAGCGGCGAGCCGCGCGACCTGCCGGGCGCGCCCGCGGGCGTGCCCGACTCGTTCGAAGAGCACGTCAAGCTGATGTTCGACCTGCAGGTGCTCGCGTTCCAGTCCGACACCACGCGCGTCTTCTCGTTCAAGTTCGGCCGCGACGGCTCGGGCCGCATCTATCCGGGCAGCGGCGTGGACGTCGGCTTCCACAACGCGTCGCATCACGGTGTGGCCGAAGAGCGCATCCGCCAGTTCGCGGCCATCAACAAGCATCACGCGTCGCTGCTGCCGTACTTCCTCGAGAAGCTGCAGGCCGCCACCGAAGGCGACGGCACGCTGCTCGACAAGACGCTCGTGATGTACGGATCGCCGATGGCCAACGGCAACCTGCACAACCACCGCAACTGCCCGCTGATCCTGCTCGGGCACGGCGGCGGCGTGCTCGAGGGCGGCGTGCACGTGAAGGCCGCCGACGGCACGCCGATGGCCAACGTCATGCTGACGCTGCTGCACCGGCTCGGGCTCGAGGATCAGCAGACGTTCGGCGACAGCACCGGCGAGTTCTCGTTCACGGCGTAAGGAGCCATCATGCGGACGGCCGTCCTTTATCTCGCGCTCGTCCTCACCGCCGGCAACATGCAGGCCGTGCCGGCCAGCGTCGCCGACGCGGCCCAGCGCGGCGACCTGGATCGCGTGCGCGCGCTGCTGCGCGACGGCGCCGACGTCAACGCGCCGCAGGGCGACGGCATGACGGCGCTGCACTGGAGCGCGCTCAACGGCAGCGCCGACATCGTCAACGTGCTGCTCGTCGCGGGTGCGGCCACCGAGCCGCTGACGCGGGTCGGCCGCTACACGCCGCTGCACCTGGCGAGCTCGCGCGGACACGCGGCTGTCGTCGCGCGGCTGCTCGACGCGGGCAGCGCGCCTGCGGCGCTCACCGAAACCGGCGTGCAGCCGCTGCATCTGGCCGCGCAGGCCGGCAACCCGGCCGCCATCACGGCGCTGCTCGATCGCGGCGCCGGCGTGAATGCGCGCGACGAGACGCATGGCCGCACGCCCCTGATCTTCGCGGTGGCGCAGAACCGGCTCGAGGCCGCGAAAACGCTGCTTGCGCGCGGCGCCGATGCGGGCCTCGCCACCAACGTGATCGACTACCGGGCCCGCTCGGTCGAAGACAGCCGCGCGCGGCAGGCGCGCGATCGCATCATCACCGCGGCCACCGGGCGCGCGGCCGCGGGCGACAGCAGCATCGACGGCGCGCCGCCCTCGGGCGGCGGCGGAGGTCCGCAGGCCGGGCGCGGCGGACAGGGCGGCGAGCCTGGACGCCGCGGCGGCGGGGGCGGCGGCGTGCGCGCGCCCTCCGACATCGAGCAGATCGGGCGGCAGGGCGGCTTCACCGCGCTGCACTACGCCGCGCGCGATGGCCACGTGAACGCCGCCATGCTGCTGCTCGACGCCGGCCTCGATCTGAATCTCGCGGCCGCCGACGGCTCGACGCCGATGGTGCTCGCGCTCACCAACGGCCAGTACGATCTCGCCCTCACGTTTCTCGAGCGCGGCGCCAATCCGAATCTGGCGAATGACGATGGGGTGGGGCCGCTGTTTGCGACGATCAACAACGAGTGGGCGCTGCGCACGTGGTATCCGCAGCCGACGGCGCAGCAGCAGCAGCGCGCGTCGCACCTGCAGGTGCTCGAGGCGCTGCTGAAGGCCGGCGCCGATCCGAACATCCGCACGCGATCGCACATCTGGTATGCGGCGTACAACACCGGGCGCATGGGCGTGGACTTCTCAGGCGCCACGCCGTTCTGGCGCGCCGCGTACGCGCTCGATGTCGACGCCATGCGGCTGCTCGTGAAGCACGGCGCCGATCCGCACATTCCCACGATGTCGTACGGCAGCGCGGCGAGGGCGAGCGATCCGTCAGGCCTGCCGCGCACGCCGCCGGGCGGGCCGCACGTGCCGCCGTTCCACGCCGCCAGCGGCGTCGGCTACGGCACGTCGCGCGTGGCGCAGCAGCACCGGCACGTGCCCGACGGCTGGCTGCCCGCCGCGCGGTATTTCCTCGAAGAGCTCGGCGTGGACGTCAACGCGCGCGACGCCGACGGCTTCACGGCGCTGCATCATGCCGCCGCGCGCGGCGACAACGACATGATTCTGTATCTCGTCAAGCGCGGCGCCGACGTCATGGCGGTCAACCGCGCGGGACAGACGACGGTCGATATGGCGAACAGCCCCGAGCAGCGCACGCAGCCGTTCCCCGACACGATCAAGCTGCTCGAAGGCATGGGCGCGAAGAACAACAACAACTGCCGGGCCTGCAAATGACACTTGCGATCGCCATGCTCGTTCTGCCTGTGGTGCTGGGCGCGCAGGAGCGCCCGCAGATGACGCCGGAGGCGCGCGCGGCGCAGGCGAAAGCGCGCTACGAGGCCGAAGCCGCAAAGCCGCGCCCGATCGCCGCGCACGACACCGTGTGGCTCGAGGAGATGACGTATCTCGAGGCGCGCGACGCCATCAAGGGCGGAAAGACGACGGCGCTGGTGTTTGCGGGCAGCACGGAGCAGAACGGTCCGTACCTGCCGGGTTCGAAACATCAGCACGTGCTGCGCGCGGTGGGTGAGTCGATCGCGCGCAAGCTGGGCAACGCCGTCGTCGCGCCCATCATCCCGATCGAAGCGGGCAATCCCGACAATCCCTACATCAACTGGGGCAGCCTTTATCTGACGCGCGAGACGTTTCAGGGTGTGCTCCGCGATGTGGCGACGAGTCTGAAGAGCCAGGGCTTCACGCACATCATCCTGATGGGCGACAGCGGCGGCGATGTGGCGGGGCTGCGCGCCGTGGCGCAGGAGTTGTCGGCGAAGTGGGGCGGCACGCCCGCCATTCATCACGTGCCCGAGTTCTACAACTGGGGCACGCCCGGCGGCGTGCAGGACTTCGTCGCCGCCAACGGCATCGCCGAGAAGCTCAACTCCGACGGCATCCACGACGAGTACGGCATCACCGCCGCGCTCATGGCGGTGAGCCCGGTGCTCGTGCGCTTCGACCAGCGCGTGGCGGCCAACAAGGCCACGATCAACGGCGTCAGCATCGTGCCGAAGGAGAAGACGATCGAGATGGGCCGGAAGATCATCGAGTTTCGCGCCGACAATGCCGTGGCCGCGATCAAGAAGGCGATCGGGCAGTAAATGATGAAGCTCGTCGCGCTGGTCCTCGTGCTGGCCGGCACGCAGGCGGCCGCGCCTGCGCGGCCGGTGCCGATCGCCGCCAACACCTTCGCCGCCAGGCCTGACGCGTTCTACGGCCAGGTCGTCTCCATGTCATCCGCCGTCGCGCAGTCACTCTCTGCATCGATGTTCGTCGCTGACCATGACGTGCTGGTGATCGCGCCGACGCTGATGGCCCCGGTCGACGCCAGGGCGTACGTCACCGTGGTGGGTGAGGCGGTGCGCTTCGATACGGCCGAGATCGCGCGGCGCGTGAAGGGCTACACGCTCGATGCCGGCGCCGATGCGCTGGCGAAGTATCAGGGCCGGCCCGCAATCCTTGCGACGTCGGTGATCAACGCGGCCATGACCGATCTCGCGAAGCGGCCGCCGCCGCCGCTGACGCCCGAGGAAGAGGCGTTCGACAAGGTGATGAAGCGCGTCGGGCCGGCGTTCAACGAACTGCGCACGGCGGTCACCGCGTCGAATGCGGCCGCGGCCGCCGGCCACACGCGCGACCTCAAGGCGGCGTTTGCCGACGCCGAAGCGTTCTGGAAGAAACGTGCGACGGCCGACGCGATCGAGTGGACGCGCACCGCGCGCGCGCAGCTCACCGCGCTCGAGCGCGCCGCCGGCGCAGGCAACTGGGATCAGGCCAAGGCCGCTGCTTCGGAAGTCAACCGCATGTGCTCGACCTGCCACACCGCCTATCGCGAACGGCTCGAAGACGGCACGTACCGCGTGAAGGCCGCTCCGCCCGCAAAGTGACCGCGGGGAGGCTCCCATGAAACTCCGGTTCGTTTTCGGCGCGGCGCTCGCAGCCGTCTGTGCCGCGACACTCGCGGCGCAGTCGCCGCAGCCTGCGCAATCGTTCGACATCCTTGTCAAGGGCGCGCGGGTGTTCGACGGCACCGGCAATCCCGCGTTTCCGGCGGACATCGGCGTGCGCGACGGCAGGATCATCGCGGTCGGGCGTCTTCCCGGCGCGACCGCCGCGCGCGTCATCGATGCCACCGGCAAGTTCGTCGCGCCCGGCTTCATCGATATTCACTCGCATGCCGACGATGGGGCGAGGCCGCGCGGGGGATTCCGCGACGAGAACCCGCAGATTCGGGCGGCGCCGAATCTGGTGACGCAGGGCATCACCACGGTGGTGGTCAATCATGACGGGCGATCGCCGTGGCCGATCAAGACGCAGCGCGACCTGATCGAGAAGAACCGGATTGGCCCGAACACCATGCTGATGGTGGGGCATGGGGCGGTGCGGTCGCAGGTGATGGGGCGCGACACACGGCGGCCCGCGACGCCGGACGAAGTGGCGAAGATGCGCGCGCTCGTGCGGCAGGGCCTGCAGGAGGGCGCGGTGGGCCTGTCGGCCGGCCTCGAGTACGAGCCTGGCCGCTGGAGCGTGACGTCGGAGCTCGTGGAGCTCGCGAAGGAGCTGCCGGCGTTCGACGGCGTCTACATCTCGCACGAACGCAGCGAAGGATCCGATCCGCTCTGGTACGTGCCGAGCCAGGACGGCTTGGGCCCGCCGTCGCTGCTCGACGCGGTGCGCGAGACAATTGAGATTGGCGAGAAATCCGGCGCGCGGGTGGTGGCGTCGCACATCAAGGCGAAGGGCGCGAACTACTGGGGATCGAGCGCGGCCGCGATCAGCCTGATTGAGCGCGCGCGCGCACGCGGCGTCGATGTGTGGGCCGATCAGTACCCGTACCCCACGAGCGGCACCGACGGATCGACGGTGCTGATTCCCGACTGGGCGATTCGCGTCGAGGGCGAGCGAGGCGCAACGCCGGCGCCGGGCACGAATCCGCGCGCCGAGGCGCTGCGCAGGACGCTGGCGGATCCCGGGAAGGCGGCGACCGTGCGCTCCGACATCGCGCACGAGATTGCGCGCCGCGGCGGCGCCGCCAACGTCATCATCTACGACTACACCGACAAGTCCCTCTACGGAAAGTCGCTCGAGGACATCGCGAAGCTGTGGCGCGTCGACCCGATTGAGGCCGCGATTCAGATTCAACTCGAGGGCCTTCCGAATCGCGCCGGCGGGGCGCGCATGCGCGGCTTCTCGATGCACGAGAGCGACATGGAAGCTTTCGCGAAGCAGCCGTGGGTGGCGACCTCCACCGACGCCGGCATCGCGCTGCCCGACGGCCCGCCGTCGACGCACGCGCGCTTCTACGGCAGTTTCCCGCGCAAGATCCGCCACTACGCCATCGAGCGCGGTACCATCTCGGTCGAGCACGCCATCCGTTCATCCACGTCGCTGCCGGCGACGATCATGGGCCTGAAGGATCGCGGCCTGATCCGCGAAGGCATGGCGGCCGACCTCGTCATCTTCGACCTCGCCACGATCCGCGACAAAGCGACCTTCTTCGAGCCGCATCAGTACTCCGAAGGCGTCGACTACGTCTTCGTCAACGGCGTCGCCGTCGTCGACGCCGGCAGGATCACGTGGGCGCTGCCGGGGAAGGTGTTCACGCGGTAGGGCCGGGGCTGAAGTCCGGGCCTACCGCTCGCCCGAGCGCCGCGTGGTGCCTCGCGACGTCTTCTTCGGCAGCGTGCCGGTCTTGTTGCCGCGCGTGCCGATCCTGCCGCTCTTCTTTGCCATGCTGTCCTCCCAGGCGGAGAGCGGCGCGCGTCTTGCGCGACTCTCCCCGGGGCGAGTCGTGCTAAACGCGTGCCGTCCACGGCCGAGCCGCGCACACGCGAAGGTAGAGCACGACCGTCCGCCATCGGACACGCAGTTGTCGAAGCCCCGCGCCACGTCCGCCAGCGGCTAGAATGGCGCATGCTCAAAGGCTTGCGTGTCCTTTCATTCGCGGCGGCAGCCGCGCTCCTGGCCACTCCCGCTTCCGCGCAGATCGACGCGCGCATGCTGCGCCATCCGTCGGTCTCGAAAACGCAAATCGCGTTCGTGTATGCCGGCGATGTCTGGCTCGTCGCCAAAGACGGCGGCACCGCCGTGCGCCTGACCTCGTCGGCCGGCGAAGAGGCGTTTCCGCGCTTCTCGCCTGACGGCACGAAGGTCGCGTACAGCGCGAATTACGACGGCAACCAGGACGTCTATGTGATTCCCGCGGTCGGCGGCGAGCCCACGCGGCTCACGCATCATCCGATGGGCGATCGCGTCGTCGGCTGGACGCCTGACGGCACGCGCGTGCTGTTCGTGTCGGGCCGCGAGAGCGGGCGCCAGCGCTACAACCAGTTCTATACCGTGCCGCTGGCCGGCGGCATGGCGGACAAGCTGCCGATTCCGTACGGCGAGTTCGGCGCCTACGCGCAGGACGGCCATCGCTTCGCCTACATGCCGATGTCGACCGACTTCCGCACGTGGAAGCGCTATCGCGGCGGCTGGTCGCCTGACCTGTTCATCTTCGATCTCGAGAAGCTCACGTCCGAGAACATCACGAACAACGCCGCGCAGGACGCGCAGCCGATGTGGCACGGCGACACGATCTATTTCATCTCGGATCGCGGCGCCAACGAGCGGCACAACATCTGGGCGTACGACGCGAAGACGAAGCAGTCGCGCCAGATCACGCAGTTCACCGACTTCGACGTGACGTTTCCGTCGATGGGCCCCGACAGCATCGTCTTTCAGGCGGGCGGCCGGATGTATCTGCTCGATGTGGCGAGCGGCCGACACAAGGAAGTGCCGGTTCGCGTCGTCACCGACGAGACGACGCTGCGCACGCGTACGGAGAAAGTGGCGGAGCTGATTCAGAACGCCGGCGTGTCACCCACGGGCAAGCGCGCGACGTTCGAGGCGCGCGGCGACGTGTTCACCGCGCCGGCCGAGCACGGCCCGGTGGTGAACATCACGCGATCGTCCGGCGTGGCCGAGCGCTATCCGCGCTGGTCGCCCGACGGCAAGACGCTCGCCTTCTGGAGCGACAAGACGGGCGAGTACGAGCTGACGCTTCGAAACGCCGACGGCACCGGCGACGATCACACCATCACGAAGCTCGGCGCCGGCTTCCGCTATCCCGTGTCGTGGTCGCCCGATTCGAAGACCGTGGCCTACATGGATCAGGGCATGCGGCTGCGTGTGACGACGATTGCCGACGGCGCAACCCGGCAGATCGACGTCAGTCCTGAATGGATGGGACACGGACAGCTGGAAGGCTTCGATCTGCGCTGGTCGCCCGATTCGCGCTTCCTGACCTACGCGCGCCCCACGGGTGACGCCAACCAGTCGATCTTCGTGTACGACACGAAAGACGCGAAACTCACGCGCGCGACGACCGGCTACTTCAACGATCACCAGCCGGTGTTCGATCCGGAAGGCAAGTACCTCTTCTACGCGTCCGACCGCGACTTCATTCCCGTCTACGGCAGCTTCGACAACAGCTGGACGTATCCGAACCCCACCCGTTTGATCGCGGTGCCGCTCAGAAAAGACGTGGCGTCACCGCTTGCCGCAAGGAACGACGCGGAAGAGGGGAAGGTCACAGGTGAGAGGGAAAAGGGCACGCCAGGTGCAAAACCCGAAGGGGAGAAGGCGAAGGAGGAAGGCGCTCAGAAACCGGCGCCCGCGCTGACGATTGATTTCGATGGCTTCGAAGGGCGCGCCGTCGTCCTGCCGCCGGCCGCGGGGAACTACGCGAACGTGCAGGCCATCAAGGGCAAGCTGCTGTATCGGCGGCTGCCGCGCGCGGGGGCGGCGCCGGGCGGACAGGCCGCCGTGTTCTACTTCGATCTCGCCGAGCGCGAAGAGAAAGCCGTGCTCGAGAACGTCGGCGGCTTCGAGGTCACAGCCGACGGCAAGAAGATGCTCGTGGTGCAGCAGGACAAGTTCGCGATTCTCGACATCAAGCCCGCCCTCAAGTTCGAAAAGCCCATCGTCACGGCCGACATGGAGGCGCCCGTCAATCCGCGCGCCGAATGGCGGCAGATGTTCAACGACGCGTACCGCTTTCAGCGCGACTTCTTCTATGACGAGGCCATGCACGGCGTCGACTGGGCCGCCATGCGCGCCCGCTACGGCAAGCTGCTCGACGATGTGGTGACGCGGTGGGATCTGGATTTCATCCTCGGCGAGTTCATCGGCGAGCTGAACGCGTCGCACACCTACAACCAGGGCGGCGACCATCAGGCCGCGCCGGCGCGCAACGTGGGCATGCTCGGCGTCGACTGGGAGATGAACGCCGATCGCTACCGCGTCAAGCGCATCGTGCGCGGCGGCCCGTGGGACGTGAGCGTGCGCTCGCCGCTCGACGAGCCCGGCGTGAACGTGAACGAGGGCGACTACATCCTCGCCGTCAACGGCGTGCCGATCGACGCCAAGCACGATCCGTGGGCGGCGTTCCAGGGCCTCGGCAACAAGACCGTGATGCTGACGGTCAACGCGAAGCCGTCGCTGGAAGGTTCGCGCAACGTGGTGGTGCGCACGCTGACGAGCGAAGTGGAGCTCCGCTTCCGCGACTGGATCGAGCAGCGGCGCCAGATCGTCGACAAGGCGACGGGCGGAAAGATCGGCTACATCTACGTGCAGAGCACCGGCGTGGACGCGCAGAACGAGCTCGTGCGCCAGTTCATGGCGCAGTGGCGCAAGGACGGTCTGATCATTGATGAGCGCTGGAACAGCGGCGGGCAGATTCCCGACCGCTTCATCGAGCTGCTCAACCGTCCGATGCTCGCCTACTGGGCGGTGCGCGACGGCCAGGCGTGGCAGTGGCCGCCCGTGGCGCACAAGGGCGAGATGGTGATGCTCATCAACGGATGGAGCGGATCGGGCGGCGATGCGTTCCCGAACTATTTCAAGCAGGCGGGCCTCGGCCCGCTGATCGGCACGCGCACCTGGGGCGGCCTGATCGGCATCAGCGGCGCGCCGCCGCTGGTCGACGGCGGCGCCGTCACGGTGCCGACGTTCCGGATGTACAGCCCGGAAGGCACGTGGTTCGCCGAAGGCCACGGCGTGGAGCCCGACATTCACGTGCCGGAGGATCCGGCCGCGCTCGCGAAGGGCACCGACCCGCAGCTGCAGCGCGCGATCAAGGAAGTGCAGGACCGCGTGGCGAAGGCGCCGAAGCCGCCCACGCGGCCCGCGCCCGAGAAGCGAATCCCCAAGGGCGGAGGCGGACAGTAATGCGTGCAGTCATCCTCTCAGCGTGTGTTCTCGCGGCCGGTCTGTCGGCGCTCGCGCTCGGCGGCGCGACGCCGGCGGCGGCGCAGCAGCCGGCGAAACTCAAGGTCCACATCTCGGTCGACATGGAAGGCGTCGCCGGTGTCGTCACCAGCGAGCAGCTCGGGCCCACCGGCTTCGAGTACGGCCGCTTCCGCGAGTTCATGACGGCCGAGGCGATGGCGGCGGTGGACGCGGCGCGGGCCGCCGGCGCCACCGAAATCGTCGTGGCCGACTCGCATGGCAACGGCCAGAACCTGTTGATCGACAAGTTCGGCACGGACATCAGGATCATTCGCTCGTGGCCGCGCCGGCTCGGCATGGTCGCCGGCATCGACGACAGCGTCGATGCCGCCATCTTCATCGGGTATCACGCCGGCACGAACAACGCGACCGGCGTGCGCGCGCATACCTTCTCGAGCGCCACGCTCACGCGCGTGGCGGTCAACGGCGTCAACATGACCGAAGGCTCGTGGAATGCCGCCATCGCCGGCCACTTCAACGTGCCGGTCGTGATGATGTCGGGCGACGATGCGGCGATCGCGGAAGTGCGGAAGGTCATCGGCAACGTCGAAGCCGCCGAGACCAAGCGCTCGCTCGGCTTTCACTCTGCGCTCACGATTACCCCGGCCGCGTCAGCCACGCTGATCGCCCAGCGCGTCCGCGCCGCGCTCGGACGCCGCGCCGACTTCAAGCCTTACAAGGTGGCGGGCCCGCTGACGGTCGACGTCAGCTTCAAGCACTACATGCCGGCCGAAGTGCTCGCGTACCTGCCGATGTTCGAGCGCACCGACGCGCACTCTATCCGCTTCCGGCCGAAGGACATGGCCGAGGCGTCGATGATCATGAACTTCATCGGGGAGTACCGGCCGGACATCACACCGTAGGCCAGAGGCCAGAGGCAAGAGGCCGGAGGCCAGGGGGCTCAGCCGGCGCGCACAACGGCGTGCCGGCTTTTCTTTTTGTGGGGCGGGACCTTACAATGGCTGATAGGCGTCATAACACCTATCATGTCGATCAGAGCTGTCAAGCGCATCAGTACTGCCGAGCCTGCCGTCGAAGGGGCGGGCGTTCGCCTGCATCGGGGCTTCGGGTTCGGCGAAACGTCCGAGTTCGATCCGTTCCTGCTGTTCGATGATTTCCGCGGCGACCGGCCGCGCGACTATCTCGCCGGCTTTCCCTGGCATCCGCACCGCGGCATCGAGACGATCACATACGTGCTCGCCGGCACCGTCGCGCATGGCGACAGCCTCGGCAACGCGGGCACCCTCGGCGCGGGCGACGTGCAGTGGATGACCGCCGGCAGCGGCATCATCCACCAGGAAATGCCGAAGGGCGACGATGCCGGGCGCATGCACGGCTTCCAGCTCTGGGCCAATCTGCCCTCGTCGCTCAAGATGACGGCGCCGCGCTATCAGGACGTGCACGCCGCCGACATCCCCGTCGTCGTGGATGACGATGGCACGGCGGTGCGCGTGATTGTCGGCGGCTTCTGGGGCAAGCGCGGGCCGGTGGACGGCATCGCGGCCGATCCGATCTATCTCGATATTTCGGTGCCGCCCGGAAAGCGCAAGGTCCTGCCGGTGGAAACCACGCGCCACGCCTTCGCCTATGTGTTTGCCGGCGCGGGCTCGTTTCGCGACGCCTCCGCCCCGCGCGGCGTGCTCACCGACACCACCGGCGAAATCGACGAGAAGCCTGTCCTCGACATCAGCGGGAACCGGTCGCTGATCCTGTTCGATCGCGGCGACGAGGTCGTGGTGCAGGCGGGGCCTGAAGGCGTGCGCTTCCTCCTCGTCTCAGGCAAGCCGCTCGAGGAGCCGGTCGCCTGGCATGGCCCCATTGTCATGAACACGCAGGACGAGCTGCGCCGCGCCATGCAGGAGCTGCGCGACGGCACGTTCATCCGCACGCCGTATTAGGCGCTACTATTTCGGGATGGCCAAAGTCGTCGACCTCTACGCTCTTCCCGTTCCCGCGAAGCACCTCGAGACCTACCGCCGCCTGTCGCGCGCGGTAGGCCGCATCTTCCGCGAGCACGGCGTCACCGATTACCGTGAGTTCACTGGCGCGCAGCCCGCCATGGCCGGCACCAAGCCGTTCACCGGCGGCATCAAGCTTCGCAAAGGCGAAGTGCTCGTCGCCGCCATCGTCGGCTATCCCTCGACCGCCGCGCGCAAGCGCATCAACGCGGCCATCGAGAAAGATCCGCGGCTGGCGAAACTGGGCTCGGATCCGTCTCCGTTCGACATGAAGCGCATGACCGTGAGCAGCTTCGAAACCATCGTCGAGGTATGAGAACCGCGGTACTTGCGGCATGGCTCGTCATTGCGGCGCAGACGGCGGCACCCCCGCCGCCGGCCGCGAGCGCCGAGGCGTTTTTCGATCTGCTCGTGAAGCAGGACTTCGCCGCGGCCGTTGCGATGAGCAACGCGAACATGCTGCAGGCGATGCCGGAAGCGAAGCTGCGGCAGCTCTGGGCCGCCATCGGCGCACAGGCCGGGCCCTTCACGTCGCGCAGTGCCGGTACGGCGACGCCCGCGGGTAACGGCCACGCCGTCGTCATTCGCGCCACGTTCGCGGCCATGCAAATCGATTTCACGGTCGGCATCGTCGCCGGCAAGGTGTCGGGCCTGTTCATGCGGCCGGTGCCGCCGCCCTCGCCGCCGCCGGCCTATGCCGATGCGTCCGCCTTCACCGAGCGCGATGTCACCGTCGGATCGGGCGAGTGGGCGCTGCCGGGCACGCTGTCGATGCCGAATGGCGCCGGCCCGTTCCCCGCGGTGGTGCTCGTGCACGGATCGGGACCCAACGATCGCGATGAAACGGTGGGGCCGAACCGGCCCTTCCGCGATCTCGCGCACGGGCTCGCGTCGCGCGGCATCGCGGTGCTGCGCTACGACAAGCGATCGCGCGTGCACGGGCCGAAGATGGCCTCCATCGAGCGGCCAACCGTGCAGGACGAGGTGATTGAGGATGCGGCGCTGGCGGTGCGGCTGCTGGCCTCGACGCCCTCGATCGCGCCTGACCGGATCTTCGTGGCCGGGCACAGCCTTGGCGGCATGCTCGTGCCGCGCATCGCCGCCGCCGTACCGGAGGCTCGCGGCTTCATCGTGCTGGCCGGCGCCGCGCGGCCGCTCGAGCAGGCCATCGTCGAACAAACGCAGTACATGGCAGGCCTCGACGGCACGATCACGCCCGAGGAACAGGGGCGCATCGACAGCGTCACGCGCGATTTCGACGCCGTGCGCGCGCTCACCGACGCCGACGCCGCCACCACGCGATCCGTGGCCGGCGTGCCGGTGACGTACTGGCTCGACCTGCGCGGGTACGATCCGCCCGACGCCGCCAAAGCCGTGACGCGCCCGATGCTGATTCTGCAGGGCGAGCGCGACTATCAGGTCACCATGAAGGAGTTCGCGCGCTGGCAGGCGGCGCTCGAGGGGCGCGCGAACGTCACGTTCAAGTCGTATCCGCCGCTCAACCATCTATTCATGCCCGGCACGGGCCCTGGCAATCCACTCGAATACAACGTGCCGCGGCACGTCGACGAGCAGGTCGTCGGTGACATCGCCGCGTGGATTCTGAAGTTCTGACGCGGCGCTGACGCAGCTATAGTGTCGGCGTGCACACCAGACTCCCTGCCGCCGCGCTCTGCCTGATCCTGCTGCCCCTGCTTGCGCCCCCGGCCGGCGCGCAGGAAGCCCGCCGCCGCTGGGAGGTGCAGCGGCAAATCCGCCTCGACAAATTCGATCAGGTGCTGCCGCGCGCGATGCGCGCGCACGGCATCGACATGTGGATCGTCGCGGTGAAGGAGAACCACCGCGAGCCGCTGTGGGAAGACCTCGGGCGCGGTTACGTGTCGGGCATTGGCTACTACGTCTTTACCGATCGCACGCCGGCATCACCGGGCGGGCGGATCGAGCGCGCCGCACTCGGACCGAGCGGCTATCTCATCGAGGAATCAGGCGCCTACGACATCTTCGCGCCGGCCTCGACGCTCGCCGCGTTCGTCAAGGAACGCAATCCGACGCGCATCGGCATCAACACCTCCGACGAGATCGGCCCGGCCGACGGACTCTCGCACAGCATGTATCAGCACCTCGCGACGACGCTCGGCGAGACGTTTGCGTCGCGCTTCGTAAGCGCCGAACGGCTGGTGAGCGAGTTCCGATCGCGCCGCGTCGCCTCGGAAATCGTCGCCTTCGGCGAAGCCGCGGGCATCGCGGTGCAGCTTGCCGAGCGCGCCTTGTCGAACGAGGTCATCACGCCGGGGAAGACGACGCTGGAAGACGCGGCGTGGTGGCTGCAGGACCGCCTGCTCGAGCGCGGTCTCGGGTCCGAGTTCGACATGCCCTCGATTTATGTGACAGGTCCCGAAGGCATCGCCGCGGTCTCGACCGCGCGCATCATCCAGCCCGGCGACGTGGTGATGATCGACTGGGGCGTGCAGCTGATGAACTTCGGCACCGACATCAAGCGCGTCGCCTACGTGCTGAAGCCCGGTGAAACGACGCCGCCCGCCAGCATCCAGGCGGCGTTCGACAAGGCGCTGGCGGTGCGCGACGTCCTCAAGCGCGCGATCACGCCCGGCGTCCGCGCCGACGTCACCATGAAGAACATGGATGCCGCGCTCGCGGCCGCCGGCTACGGCGTCATCGCCTTCAACAAGCCGAACGCCGACGCGCGCACGGATGTCGTCTACGGCTTTCATCCGGTGGGCAACACCGGCCACGACATCGGCCCGTCACTCACGTCGTGGCAGCCGCTGCAGGCCACGTTCGAGCTCTATCCGCACCACATCTTCTCGTTCGAGTACTTCGCGTACACGCCCATCGCGGAGTGGGGCGGCAAGAAGCTGCGGATTCCGATCGAAGACGATGCGATCCTGATGGAGGAGGGGATTCAGTTCCTCCATCCCGCGAACTACCGCCTACTTGTGATCAAGTAGCAGCGCCTCGATGCGGTCGAGCCGCTCGGCAATCGAGCGGCGATCGCCCCCGGGGCGCTCGTCGCGATCCACGAAGAAGCTGGCCAGCGCCGCGGTGAGATAGCCGAATGCGGCGAAGGCATAGAGCGACAGCCCGAACGACAGCAGCCGTCCCTCCGCGGTGAGCGGCCAGTAGTCCGTGCCCATCGTCGTCAGCACCATCGCGGTCCACCAGACGGCGGTGCCGTAGTTCTGCAGCGGGCTGCCAGGGGAGTCGCGCTCGAAGGCCAGCATGCCGGCGGCGCCCGCGAACAACACGACCAGCGTGACGGCCGCCACATACCCGGCGCCGCGGCGGCCCATGGACGCGGCCAGGGCGCGAATGCCGCGGTTGGCGGTAGTGATGACGCGCAGCAGGCGCAGGCCGCGCGCGGCGCGGGCGCCTTGAATGACGCGCGCGACGCGGGCCACGCGCAGCAGCCGCAGCGGTGGCAGGGCAAGCGCCAGGATCGTGAGCCATTGCCGGCGCAGGAAGACCGAGCGGCGCGGCGCGATCAGGAGCTCGATCAGGAACTGCAGGACGAAGATTCCCCAGATGGCCTGGCTCGCGCGATCCAGCAGCGGACTGAGGCCGCGCGTCAGATCCATCACCAGCAGCACGAGCCAGATGCCGCTGAGCACGAACAGCGGCACCTCGGCGTATTTCATGACTTGCGCGAGCAGGCGCCAGCGCTCGCGGCGAAGGGCGTGTCGGTCGTCCATGGTGCTATTGTGAACGCCTCCATGGCCCGGCATATCGCTTTTCTGCGCGCCATCAACGTCGGCGGCCACATCGTCAAGATGGACGCGCTGCGCAGGCACTGCGAGGGCTGCGGCCTGAGCCATGTCGAGACGTTCATCGCCAGCGGCAACGTGATTTTCGATTCGCGCGCGGCGGCTGAGTCGCTCGAGAAGAAGATCGAGTCGGCGCTGCACAAGGCGCTCGGCTACGAGGTGGCCGCGTTCATTCGCAGCGCCGGAGAGCTGTCGGACATCGTGGCGATCGCCGAAGCGAAGCGGGGCGACGCGCGCAACGCCTATGTCGGATTCATGAAGGCGCTGCCACCGCCCGCCGATCAGAAGAAAGCGGCCGCGCTTACGGCGGGCGGCGAGCGCGTGATGTTCAAGGGTCGTGAAGTCTACTGGTTTACGCCCGCGGGCTTCAGTGATTCGAAGTTCTCGGCGGCGGCCCTCGAGCGCATCACCCGGAGTCCGGCGACCTTCAGGAACATCACGACGGTGACGAAGCTGGCGCAGAAGTACGGCGATCATTAGGCCGCGAAGGCGGTCGAGAGCGTCCCCGAGGGCGCTTTCAGAGGGAAAAACAGCTTAAAACACGGTTTTTCCCTCTGGAAAGCATGTACAGGCGAGCAATTTCGTGCGATGCTGTGTCGCGGCGCGCAAGGCGAGCGCCTCGAGACATTCACCCTCCAAGGAGACGAGATGGCGAAAAAGGCAGCGAAGAAGGCGAGCAAGACGACCAAGAAAAAGGCCGGCGGCGCCCGCAAGGCAAACGCGGCGTTCATGCGTCCCGTGCAGCCGAGCGCGACCCTGGCCGAGGTCGTGGGTTCGACCCCGATCCCGCGCACGGAAGTCACCAAGAAGCTCTGGGCCTACATCAAGCGCAAGGGCCTCCAGGATGCGAAGAACCGCCGCATGATCAATGCCGACGACAAGCTCGGCCCGATCTTCGGTGGCAAGAAGCAGGTCAGCATGTTCGACATGACCAAGCTGGTGGGCAAGCACCTCAAGTAAGCCGCACAGCCTGGCGACGCCAGCGCTGCGACTCTATAGGCCGGGACCGCTGTCCCGGCCTGTTTTTTTAATAGAGACTGTCCATCCATGCCGCCAGGCCTCCTGAGCCGCGAGCTCGCTGAGACGTTCGGCGAGATCGACATCTACGTGTTCGATCAGCTGCTCAAGGGCCGCTTCGATTCGGCGCGCCGCATTCTCGACGCCGGGTGCGGCGAGGGCCGCAATCTGGTGTGGCTGCTGCGGCAGGGGCGCGAATGCTTCGGCATCGACCGCACGCCCGCCGCCATCGAGGACGTCCGCGCGCTCGCCGCGCGCCTCGCGCCGGCGCTGCCGGCCTCGAACTTCGTGGAAGGGCAAATCGACGCGCTGCCGTGGGACGATGGGACGATGGATGCGGTGATCTGCAGCGCGGTGCTGCATTTCGCGCGCGATGAGGCGCATTTCGATCGCATGCTCGCCGAGTTGTGGCGCGTGCTCGCGCCCGGCGGCGTGTTCATCGCGCGTCTCGCGTCCACGATTGGCATTGAGGCGTCGGTCGTGTTCGTCGACGGCCGGCGCGCGCGCGTGCCCGACGGATCCGAGCGCTTCGTCGTCGACGAGGCGATGCTGATGGCGCGCACGCGCCAACTGGGCGGCGCGCTGCTCGATCCGATCAAGACCACCGTCGTGCAGGGGCAGAGGGCCATGACCACATGGGTGATGCGGAAGCCGTAGGCGACACGTTCCGGCGGCTCGATCCGCGCTACGTCACCGTGCAGCGCATGACGGGCTGGGTGATGTTCGCCATCGTGATGGCGGCGTGGGCGCTGGTGTTCGCGATGGTGCGCTTCCCGGGCGAGGCGGGCCTGCGCCTCGTCGTGTGGGTCGTCGGCCTCGCAGGCGCGCTGGCGGCGCCGCCGCTCATCTGGCTGGCGACGGCCTGGCCGTCGCTCAGTTACCGCCACTACGCTTACCGCATCGACGACAACGGCCTCGAGATCCGCGCCGGTGTGTTCTTCCGGCGCGTTACGACCGTGCCGCGATCGCGCGTGCAGCACACCGATGTGGCGCAGGGGCCGATCGAGCGCCGCTTCGGCCTGGGGCGCCTGGTCGTCTATACCGCCGGCACGCAGCACGCGCAGGTGTCGCTGCCGGGTCTCGAACACGGCGACGCCATTCGCATCCGCGACACGCTGCTGCCGAAGGACGGCACCGATGCCGTCTGACGTTCCGCCTGAGACCGGAAGCGCCGGGGCAGCGGGCGAGGCGCGCCGGCTCCATCCCGCCACGATCCTGTTCGAGCTGGTCGACGCCATCAAGGCGTTCGGCATTCCGGCCGTGCTGCTGATGTTCGGCTACGCGTCGCGCGAGGACGCGTGGCGCCTGTGGGGCGCCGTGCTGGTGGTGCCCAGCCTCATCGCCGCGGTCACGCGCTATCTCTCGTTCACCTATACCTACGGGCCGGCGGAGCTGATCGTGCGATCGGGCGTGTTCTTCCGGAAGGAACGGCACGTGCCGTACAGCCGCATCCAGAACATCGATGCGTCGCAGGGCATCCTGCACCGGCTGCTGGGCGTGTACAACCTCACGCTCGAATCGGGCAGCGGCAGCGAGCCCGAGGCCACGCTGAACGTGCTGCCCGATGCCGCGCTCGCCGAGATGCGCAGCCGCGTCTTTGCCGGGCGCGCCGCGACGGCCGAGGCCGGGCCGCAGGCCGCCGCGGCGGCGCCGGCCGAACCCGAATCCACCGTGTTGTTACAGCTCGGCCTGCGCGACCTCGCGCTGTGCGGGTTCATCCGCGGCCGCGGCCTGCTGATGCTCGCGGCGATCTTCAGCATCCTCTCGCAGTACGGCATTGACGATGAGGCGCTCGTCGAGGGCACGCCGGGCCCGCAGGCCGACGGCCGCGTCGCGCGCGCGATGGAGTCGATGTTCGAGCGCGGCCTCTCATTCGACATCGTCGAAGTTGTGTTCTGGTTCGCCGCCTTCCTGCTGCTGGTGCTGCTGCTGCGCGTGCTGTCGATGCTGCACACGATGCAGATGTTCTATCGCTTCCGTCTGGCGCTGGCGGCCGGCGAGCTGCGCCTGACCTTCGGACTGCTCACGCGCGTGAAGGCGACGATTCCGCTCGGGCGCATTCAGACCATCACCATCAGGGAAGGGCCGCTGCACCGCCTGTTTGGCGTGAGCTCGGTGCGCGCGGCCACGGCCGGCGGCGGGCCCGGCCAGGCTGCGGCGGGCAGCCGCTATCTCGCGCCGATCATCGCGCGGCGCGCCCTGCCGGATCTCGTGCGCGTGCTCATGCCGCAGGTCGATCTCGACGGCCTCGCGTGGCAGCCCGCGCATCCGGGCGCGTTCCGGCGCCTGCTCGTGCGTCACGCCGCCACCGCGCTGATCGTGTCGTCGCTCGTGCTCTGGTTTGCCGGCGCCTGGACGGCGCCTCTTGCCGCGGGGCTGCTGGGTCTTGCGGTGATGCACGCGCGGCTGCAGGCGCGGCACTTCGGGCACAGCCTCTCGCGCGACATCTTCGCGTTCCGCAGCGGCTGGTTCATGCGGCAGGTCACGATTACGCCGCTGAGGAAGGTGCAGGCCGTGTCGGTGTCCGAGTCGCCGTTCGATCGGCGCCACGCCATGGCCGGCCTCGTCGTCGACACCGCGGGCGCCGCCGGCGCGCCGCATGCCCTCGCGGTGCCGTATCTCGATCGCGCCCATGCCGAGGCCCTGTCGGCCGTGATTGCGGCCGGCGCCATGGAAACGGCGCTCACTTGGTAGACTTCCCCTCGATGGTGGCTTCCCTCAGCGACGTCCCGTTGTTTTCCGGCCTCGATGCCGCCTCGTGCGCCGAGATCGAGCGGCGGATGGCGCGCCGTGATTTCCCGCCGCAGGCCACGCTGATGCGCGAGGGCAGCGTGGGCGACGCCGCGTGTCTCATCCTGGCCGGCACGGTGTCGGTGCGCCGCAGGGATCCCGACACCGGCATCGAGTTCGAGCTGGCGCAGCTCGGGCCCGGCCAGATGATCGGCGAGATGGCGCTGCTCGCCGGCAAGGCGCGCAACGCTTCCGTCGTCGCGCTCGAGCCCACCGCCTGCGCCGTGCTGAGCCGCGCCGACTTCGATCAGGTGCTGCAGCAGCATCCGGCCATCGCGCTGTCGCTGGCGCGCTCGATTGCCGAGCGGCTCGAGCGCGCCAACGAGCGCGCCGGCGTGGACTTCGTCAGCCTCGCGCGCCTGCAGATCGATCCCCGCGTGCTCGTGCTGCTGCCGCAGACGCTCGTGTCGCAGCACAAGGTGCTGCCCATCTCCTTCAGCAACAACCGCCTCACCCTCGCCATGACCAACCCGAACAACATCGTCGCGCTCGACGACGTGCGGCGGGTGATCAAGGGCGTGATGATCGAGCCGGTGGCGGTGGCGGAGGATGACTTCAAGCGGTTCCTGTCGACGAGCTATGCGGCGGCCACCGCGAAGCAGGAAGAAGGCAAAGAGAAGGCGCGGCCGAAAGTGGACCGCGCGCAGGAATCGATCGACCTGCTCCAGTCCGATCTGATTCGCGAGCTGCAGCTGGCGGAAGACACGACGGCCACCGGGCCGGAAACGAAACAGGATTTGATGACGGCGTCGGAAGACGCGCCGATCATCAGGCTCGCCAATTCCGTGCTCGGGCTCGCCATCAAGCAGGGCGCGAGCGACATTCACATCGAGCCGATGGAGGCCGACGTCACGGTGCGCTTCCGCATCGACGGCGTGCTGCAGGTCGTGCAGAAGCTGCCCAAGAAGGTGCAGCTCGGCCTCATTTCACGCATCAAGATTCTCAGCCGCCTCGACATCGCCGAGAAGCGGCTCCCGCAGGACGGCCGCTTCGGCGTGTCGATGGAGGGCAAGCCGATCGACTTCCGCGTGTCGACCGTGCCCGGCAAGTGGGGCGAGAAGGTCGTCATGCGCATCCTCGACAAGGGCAACACGACGCTGGGCCTCGACAAGCTGATCTCGCACGCGCCGACGCTGGCGATTCTGCGCGAGCTCGTGCGCGAGCCGCATGGCATCGTCTATGTGACCGGCCCGACCGGGTCCGGCAAGACGACGACGCTGTATTCGGCGCTGGCGGAGATCAACGAGCCCGGCGTGAACATTTCGACGGCGGAAGATCCGATCGAATATGACCTGCCGGGCGTCACGCAGATTCAGGTGAACCAGTCGATTGGCCTCACGTTCGCGAACGTGCTGCGCGCGTTCCTGCGGCAGGACCCCGACGTGATGCTGGTCGGTGAGACGCGCGACAAGGAAACCGCGCAGACCGCCGTGGAAGCGGCGCTCACCGGGCATCTCGTGTTCACGACGCTCCACACCAACAGCGCCGCAGCGGCGTTCTCGCGCCTCGGCGAGATGGGCGTGGAGCCGTTCCTGATCAGCTCGTCGACGCTCGGCGTGATCGCGCAGCGGCTGGCGCGCCGTCTCTGCCCGCACTGCCGCGAGCCCTACGAGGCTGACGATGCGACGCGCGCGTTCCTGGGGCTGGCGTCCGGGGCGCGGCTCTTCCGCGGCTGCGGCTGCACGGCGTGCGGCGGCAAAGGCGTGAGGGGGCGCGTCGGCATCTATGAGGTGATGCGCGTCACGCCGGCCATCCGCAAGCTGATTGCCGCGCGCGCCAGCACCGAGGCGATTCACGAGGCCGCCGTCGCCGAAGGCATGATCGATCTCAAGAGCTATGCGGCCATGCTGCTGACCGAGGGCCACACCACCGTGGAAGAAGTCACCAGCGTGGTATCCGTCCGCGAGTAGCGTCGTGGCTGATCAGGTCCCGCGTTTTCAACCGGCGAACCGCGCTGCCTGGCGCAAATGGCTGCGCGCGCATCACGCCAAGTCCACAGGCGTGTGGCTCGTGTTCCTCAAAGGGCCCGATCGCCAGCTGGCGTATGCCGATTCGGTGGAAGAAGCCCTGTGTTTCGGATGGATCGACAGCCTGCTGCGTCCCATCGATGCGCGCTCGTACATGCAGCTGTTCACGCCGCGCAAGCCGAAGAGCAACTGGTCGGCGCTCAACAAGCGGCGTGTCGAGGATCTCATCGCGCGAAAGCTGATGGCGCCCGCCGGCCTGGCGAAGATCGCCGAGGCGAAGAAGAACGGCTCATGGACGAAGCTCGACGCGGTCGAGGCCATGATCATGCCGCCGGATTTCGCACAGGCGCTTGCCGCCAATCCCAAAGCGAAGGCGTTCTTTGACAGCCTCGCGCCCTCCTCGCGCAAGGGCATCCTCTACTGGATCAGCGGCGTGAAGAGCCCGGAGCTGCGCGCCTCGCGCATTGCGCATGCCGTGGCGCAGAACGCCAAAGGCCTGCGGCCGGCGCACCACGAAAAATGGATCGCGAAGACCCGGGAAGCCGCGAAGGCGCGAAACGCGCTATGATGCGCGCCCCAGCAGTCACAGAGGAGAGGTCATGCCGAAATATGTAATCGAGAGGGAAATTCCTGGCGTCGGAAACCTGTCGGGCGCCGAGCTTCACGGCATCTCGCAGAAATCGTGCGCCGTGCTCAACGAGCTCGGGCCCTCGGTGCAGTGGCTCGAGAGCTTCGTGACCGACAACACGATCTTCTGCATCTACATCGCGCCGGATGAGGCGTCGGTGCGCAAGCACGCCGAAATGGGCGGCTTCCCGGCCAACCGCATCAGCCGCGTGCGGACGAAGATCGATCCGACGACCGCCGAGTCCTAATCGGCCCGCAGGGCACGCATCGGATCGATTCGCGACGCGCGGATCGCAGGCAGCAGCCCCGCCGCGAGCGAGACGACGGTGAGCAGCACCGCCGCGATCGCCAGGGTCGATCCGTGCGTGCCCTCGAGTTGAAACAACATGCCGGCCGACTCCGCCGCGCGGCCCAGCGCGTAGCCGGCGCCGAGGCCGAGCGCGCCGCCAATCACCGTCATCCACGCCACCTGCGCCATCACGAGCCGCCGCACCATCGCCGGCGCGGCGCCCAGCGCCATGCGCAGCCCGATCTCGCGCGTGCGCTGCGACACCGTGTACGCCAGCACGCCGTAGAGACCGATCGCCGCGAGGATCGTCGCCAGCGTCGCGAACGCCGCCGACAGCACGCTGATGAAGCGGAACTCGAACGTGTTCTCCTTCACCTGCTGCGCCATCGTCCGCACATCGTCGACCGGCAGGTTGGGGTCGAGCGTCGCGACCACGCGCGGAATGGTGGCGAGGAAGGCTTCGGGATCGAGCGACGTGCGCACGTAGAACGACATGCGGCCCACAGTGGGATCCTGGCGGTGTGGCGTGTAGAAGAGCACCGGCTGTTCGGTGGTGCTCACTTCGCTGTACTTGGCGTCCTGCACGAGGCCGACGATCTCGGTGTCGAGCGTGTCGCCGCCGTCGATACCCATCCGCTTGCCGACCACATCGTCGCCAAGCTTGAACTTCTTCGCGAAGGCCTGGTTGACCATGGCCACTCGCGGGGCGCCGTCCTGATCGGCCCGCTCGAACTCGCGGCCGGCCAGCAGGCGGATGCCCATGGTCTTGAGATAGCCGGGGCCGACTTCGTTGAAGCGCGCGTTCGAGTCGATGTCGGGGCCGCGCTGCCAGCCCTGCACGGCCACGTCGGTGCCCCAGTTGCTGCCGGCCAGCGCGGGCACGAGCGAGCCGGTGACCCCGGTGACGCCGGGCGTGGTGGCCAGCACGTCTTCCAGACGCTCGAAGAACTGCGCCGACTGCTCGTTGCTGTAGCCATTGAGGACGGGCGCGACGCGGAACGTCACGAGATTTTCAACGCGCAGGCCGAGATCGACTTTGCTGATGTTGTAGAGGCTGCGCGTGAACAGGCCCGCGCCCACCAGCAGCGCCATCGACAGGAAGATCTGCACCGTGGCCAGCGACGCGCGGAAGCGCGCGGCGGCGGGTGATCCGCCCGGTTGGCCCGAACTGCCCTTGAGAGTCGGCAGCAGATCGGGCCGCGTGCTGTGCAGCGCGGGGAAGAGGCCGAACAGCACGCCCGTGCCCACGGCGAGCGCCGCCGAGAAGGCCACCACGGGCCAGTCGATCACGAACGTCAGCGTGGCGGCGTTGTCGGCCGGCAGCAGGCCCGCGATGCCGTCGAGCGTCCAGCGCGCGACGAGCAGGCCGAGCAGTCCGCCGAGCGCGGCCAGAGCGATCGACTCGGTCAGCAGCTGCCCCACGAGCTGACGCCGGTTGGCGCCGATCGAGAGGCGCAGCGCCATCTCCGACGCGCGGCCCGCGGAACGCACGAGCAGCAGGTTGGCGATGTTGGCGCAGGCGATCAGCAGCACGAGTGCCGTGACGGCGAGCAAGGCCGTGAGATAGGGCTTCGCCTCGGTGCGCACCGAGCTCTGGCCGTACGCGCCGTCGGCCAGCAGCACCTGCTTCGCCTTGAACCGCGCCATCGTCTGATCGCTCATGCCGCGCTGCAGCGGCGCTTCGATGGTGTGGATGATCGACGAGTAGATTTGATTGACGCCGGCGGCGGCCTGTTCCACGCTGACGCCGGGCTTCCGGCGGGCGAACAGATAGATCCAGTAATTCTGGCGGTTGGCGAAGTTGCCCGCGCGGAAGTTGCGCTCCATCGCGCTGCGCATCGTGATCGGCACAAACACCTGCGGGCGCGTGCCGAGCGTGGTGCCCTCGAATCCTTCCGGCGCGACACCCACGATTTCCATCGGAAGGCCGTTGACCGTGAGCCGCCTGCCGATCACGCCGACGTCGGCGCCAAACCGGCTGCGCCACCACGCGTGGCTCAGGACGACGACGGAGGACTCGCCGAGGGCGCGGTCGTCATCGGGCGAGAGCAGGCGGCCGGCGGCGGGCTGCACGCCGAGCACGGGAAAGTAGCTGCCCGAGACGAGCATGCCTTCGCCGCTGAGCGTCTGGCCGTCGAAGGCGAGGTTCGCGCCGAAGGAGCGGTGCGCGGCGACCGAGGTGAAGACCGTCTGCGCCTTGGCTTCGAGGTCGCGAAACATCGGATAGCTGAAGACCTCGTCGCAGTCGCCGGCGTTGTTGCAGGAGTTCGACCCCGGCATCGGCCCCGGCGCGGCAAGATTGACGAGCTCGGCCGGTTTGTAGACCGGCAGCGGCTTCAGCAGCATCTGGTTGAAAAGCGAGAAGATGGCGGCGTTGGCGCCGATGCCGAGCGCGAGCGAGAGGATGGCGACGCTGGTGACGAACGGCGTGCGAAACAGCGTGCGGAAGGCGTATTTCAGGTTTTTCATGAGCTCGTCTGGTTCAGACGAGGAATCACGGCCTGAGGTTTACCGGGGGAGGCTACCCGCGCAGCCTGAGGAGCACCTCGTTGCGGCGCAGGATGGGCGGCGTCCAGTCGGCGTCGTAGTACGCGACGACGGGCCGCCCCTCGACCGGGTAGCCGTGGGCGCCGGCCCAGTCGCGCAGATTCTGGATGGCGGTGGCTTCGCGATCGGGCGCGGGCCAGGACGAATAGCGGTAGGCCACGAGCCGCTGCGTGGGCTGAGGCTCGCCCGGCGTGACGAGCCGCGGGCCTGTGGTGGCCACCGTCAGGTCATTGTGCGGATATTCGCGCAGCTCGAAGGGCCCCTGCCTGAACAACACGCGGTAACTGTCGCGCCGGCCGGCGGCGCGGGTTCCGGAAAAGAGAAACGCGGCGGCCGCGGCGCCGGCGGCAAGGGCCGTCACGGTGGCGCGCTTCGTTGCGGTAGTCACGGCAGAGTGATCAAGCAATCGATCTGCCACCCGGCATCTCGGCCATACTACGCGCCATGCGTGTGCTCCTTCTCGTCATGCTTCAGGCCGCAGCGGTGCTTGCGGCGCTGCCGCCGCAGGCGCGCGAGCCGTTTCGCTTCGAGCCGGCCCAGCCTGATCTGTTTGCCGCCGGCACGCTCACCAACGCGTGGGCCGACTTCGATATCGACGGCGACGTGGATCTCTTCGTTGGCTTCAACGGCGCGCCGAACCGGCTCTACCGCAATGACGCGGGCGTGCTGCGCGATGTCGCCGGCGACGCCGGGGTCGCCGATGCGCGCCCTACGCGCGCCGCGGCCTGGGGCGACTACGACGCCGACGGCGATCCCGATCTGCTCGTCGGCTACGCCCCCGCCGCCAACGACATCGTCCTGCGCCTGTACCGCAACACGAACGGGCGCTTCACCGACGTGACGGCGGCCTCGGGCGTGATTGCGGGCAACGGCGCCGTCCGGCAGCCCGTGTGGATTGATGTGGATGCCGACGGGGATCTCGATCTGTTCGTGGCGTTTCGGGACCGCCCGAACGCGCTGCTGATCAACACGCGCGGGCGGTTCGAGAACGCGGCCGCGCGGCTGGGCGTCGCCGATCCGCGGAAGAGCGTCGGCGCGGTGTGGCTCGACTACGACCAGGACGGCGATCTCGATCTGTACGTCGCCAATCAGGATGGCGATGCGAACGGCCTGTTTCGCAACACCGCGGGCCGCTTCGAGGATGTCGCCGCGGAAGCCGGCGCCGAATGGGCCGGCCGCGCGCCGCGTGAGCGCACGAACGGCACGGTGCGTCCGTGCGCGTTCGATGCGAACAACGACGGCTGGCTCGATCTGTTCGGCGCCAATTACGGCCCCAACGGCCTGCTGCTGCTGTCGCGCGGCGGGCACGCGCGCGACGCATCGCGGCAACTGGGTCTCGCGGCCGACGGCCGGTACGACACCTGCGCGCCGGCCGATGCCGACAACGACGGGCGCATCGATCTGTATGTGAACGGCACGATCACCGGCGGCGTCGCGTATCGCGACTATCTGTTTCACAACACCGGTGACGTGTTCGCCGACGCCACGCCCGACAACGTGCGCGCGCTGCCGGCCAGCCACGGCGCGTCGTGGGCCGACTTCGACGCCGACGGCGATCTCGACCTGGCGATCGCCGGCACGACGGCGGCGAGCCTTCCGCTCGTGCTGCGCAATCAGGCGTCCGCGGTGCCCGGACGCTCGCTGCAGGTGCGCGTGCTCGACGCGCGAGGGCGGGCGACGCGGAGCGGGGCTGAGGTGCGGGTGTATCGCGCGGGGACGCGGCGGCTTCTCGGCACGCGGCTGGTGGATTCAGGATCGGGCTACAACTCGCAGAGCGACGTCGCGGCGCATGCCGGCCTGCCGTCCGGCGAGCGCGTTGACGTGCAGGTGATCTTCCCGGGCCGGGGACGTCGCGTGCCTGTCTGGACTCGCAACATCTCCCCGGCGAAAACTCCCGTCATCACGGTACGCACAAAGTGAAATTAAGACCCGTCCCCATTTATTCCGGTCAGCAGCATGGCGATGCCCAGCACGGCGAGTACAAGCGCGACGACCTGATGGAAGCGCGCCTCGGGGATGCGCGACAGGACGCGGCGCCCGGCTAACGTGCCGGCCACGACGCCGGCCGTGGCGATGAGGATGGACGGCCACGCGGCCGCGATGGCCGCGCGCTCGGTCACGAAATACACCGGCATGCGCGCGGCGTCGACGACCAGGCCCACGGCCGTGGCCGTGGCGACGAACGCGTCGCGATGCAGGTTGAAGCCGAGCAGCGCCGCCGACCGGATGCCGCCTTGGTTGCCGACAAGACCGCCGAGAAATCCCGACAGCGCGCCCGCGATCCACGCCACCGCGCCGCGGAAGCGCATGCGCCGCGCCAGGCCGGACATCTCGGACGCGGCGACAAACAGCAGCAGCAGCCCGAACACGACCGACAGCGCCGGATTGCCAAGCCGCGCATGCAGCAGTGCGCCGGTGAGGCCGCCGGCCGCGCTCGTCAGCCCGAACGAGATGAACGCGCGTCGATCGAGATGGCCGCGCATCAGCGCGAACCGCAGCGCCGTTCCACCAAGATGGGGAATCGACACCGCCGCCACCGCCGCGCGCGTCCCCATCGTCAACGCAAACACCGGCGTGAGCAGGCTGCCGATGCCGAAGCCGACGACGCTGGCAAGCGCGCCCGCGGCGAGGGCGGCGGCGATCAGAAGGGCGTCGATGAAGCCGGGCATGCGAGTGATATTCTCGCCCGGTTGCCCGCCTCGCGCCGCGTCATTCTGCTCGTGTGGTGGGTCACCTGCTTCGTATGGAGCGGCGTGTGGCTCTTCATCACCGTTGGTGTCGCCAACGTGCCGCCGCTGTCGCTCGCGGGGCTGAGGCTCGTGATTGCCGTCGCCGTGCTCGCGCCGTTCGTGTTGTCGCGGCCGCACGCGTGGCCGCGCCGCGCGCGCGAGTGGGGGCTGATTGCCCTGACCGGCATCCTCCTGCTCGGCGTCAACTACGGCCTGGTCTTCTGGGCGGCGCGCTTCCTTCCATCAGGGATTACCGCCGTGCTCCACGCCACGACACCGGCGTTCGGGCTGATCTTCGGCCAGTTCCTGTTGAAGGACGAGCGGTTTTCGGCCGCGCGCTTCGGCGGCGTCATGGTTGGCCTGGCAGGCGTGGCGCTCATCCTGCGCGATCAGATGACGGGCGGCGCCGGCCGTCTCGCGCTCCTCAGCGGCGTCGCCGTCGTCGGTGCGGCAGTCGCCGTGGCGCTGGCGTACGTGCTCCTCAAACGGTCCGGCACGCACATCGACACCACGGTGCTGACGATGGGACAGATGTCGGCGGCGGTGGTGCCGCTGCTGGCGGCGGCGGTGCTGATCGAAGGCGTGCCGCGTCCGTTCGAGTGGCCGCGCCAGGCGCTCGTCGCGCTGCTGTACTTGTCGATCGGCGGATCGGTTGTGGCCTTCTGGCTCAATTACTGGCTGTTGAAACGGATGACGGCGTCGGAAGTGCTGGCCATGTCCCTGGTCGAGCCGCTGCTGGCCGCGCTGCTCGGGGCGGCGTTTCTGGGCGAGCGCCTCGCGCCGCTTGCCATTGCCGGCGGGTTCTGTATTCTCATCAGCATCTGGCTCGTCATGCGGCGGACGGCCAGCGTTACCCCATCGCCGCAGTAGCGGGAGAGCGCCGTCATGCGGCATGTGCTTTCGATCTGTCTCGCCGCGCTGCTGTCGGCCGCGCCGGCGCTGGCGCAGCAGTCCACCGATACGATTCCGAAGGAGCTGGTGACGCTGCTGCTTCGCGGTCCGGGCTCGATGGGCGGCGAGTTCGACATCCGGATCGGCGCGCCCGCGGACTTTCCGAACGAGCTGCTGCCTGACGGCGCCACGGCCGCGGTGTCGACCGTGTCGGAGCGCGGCGTGACGGTGGTGGCCGAGGCGCCGGCGCTCGGCGACGACACGAGCGCCTACCGGAGGAAGCTCGAAGCGGCAGGCTGGGTCAACAACGGGCCCATGTCGATGCTCGGGCTGATGTCGAGCGCGTCACAGCCGCCGCTGATGTTCTGTCAGGGCTCGCGCTACGCGTCGGTGTATCTGTCGGAGCGCGAGCAGGGCGGCCGCTACGCGCGCATCACCCTGACCAGCGATCCGCGGCGGGGCACCTGCCGCGCCGCGCCCGCGTATATGGGCCCGTCGTTCTTTGCCGACCTCACGCTGCCGCGGCTGATGCCGCCGCCCGGCAGCCGATCGGCCGGCACCGGCAGCTCGAGCAGCAGCGATCATTTCGATCAGCACCTGCGCCTGCAGACCGACCTGTCGACCAAAGACGTCGTCGAGCATTACGTGGAGCTGCTGAAGAAGGACGGATGGAAGCTCGAAGGCCGCGGCAACGCCGGCGACACGTCCGTGGCGCGCCTGGAGAAGCTCTCGGATCTCAAAGATCCCATCGTGGCCAACCTGCTCGTGAACAAGATGCCGAACGGCGACCTCGACGTTTCGTTCCGGCTGCTGCGCGTCGATCCGAACCGGCGCCTGATGCCGTCCGCCGGAGGCATCCAGGGCGGAATCCGGATCGGCGGCGGCACGTGCTGCCGACCGTGAAAAAAGCACCGGCGCCGTACGGTTACGCGTCCGGCTTTGCCCGGACGGCTCTGCAGACCGAGAAAACTCAGCCGAAGCCCTGCGAGCCGGAATGGCCTGAATCTTGAGACTTGTCCCGGGTGATGGAGAATTTTTCCTACCCGATCAAGCTCGAGCCGCTGAACAGACCCGTCAAGCAGCCGTCTGCGCCTGAACCTGTCCGGCCCCGGCCGACGCTTGTGTCATCCAGCGGCCAGCTGAGCCGCAAGAAGAAGAAAGCCTCGGCCTCGATTGGCCTGCGCGAGCAGCGGGAGCGGAACGGTGTGCCGCTGGAATCCATCGCCGAGCACACGCGCATACCGCTGAGGCACCTGCAGGAGCTCGAGCGCGGCGACGTCAGGAACTGGCCCGCCGGCGTGTACGCCCGTTCCTGGGCGCGCGACTACGCGAACGAAGCGGGCATCGATCCGGATCGCGTCATCGCCATCGTGGCGCCCATCGCCGAGGTCGAGCCCACCATCGACGAGATCAAGCAGGTTCGCGAAGAGGCCGAACGCATGCGCGTCGATGAATCACCGTTCGCCGCCCTCTCCGACCTGATGAAGAAGGTCGCGACCGTGATGGTCGTCCTCGCCCTGATCGCGATCGCCGCGGTGTACTTCTGGCGCCGCACGGGTCCCGACAGCGGGTCCAGCCCCGCGCCGGTGGGCACGAGCGGCATGTCGCCGGCGCCGGCCGCCGCTCCGGCCGCGGCCGGCCAGTCTCCGCGTTAGTCAGCCCATCACAGGCGGGCCCGCGTTAGGATAGGCCCGCCATGAGATCCGTCTTCCGCATCCTGCTGCTGGTGCTGTCGGCCGCCGCCACCGCGACGGCGCAGCGCCAGGCCATCGACAACGCCATCCGTCCCTACGTGAAAGTCGACGCGCCGCTCGTCGCGCTCACCCACGCCAGGGTGATCGACGGCACCGGCGCGCCCGCGCGCGACGACCAGACGTTGATCCTCCGCGATGGCGTCATTGCGGCGATCGGCGGCAGCGCCTCGACGGCCGTGCCCGACGGCGCGATGGTGATCGACCTCTCGGGCCGCAGCGTGATGCCGGGCCTCGTGATGATGCACGAGCATCTGTATTACCCGACGGGCCCCGGCGTGTACGGGCAGCTCGGCGAAAGCTTCGTGCGCCTCTATCTCGCGGGCGGCGTGACGACGATGAGGACGGGCGGGAATGTGAATGGCTTCATGGACCTGAACATGAAGCGCGTGATCGACGCGGGCCGCAAGGCGGGGCCCGACATCGACGCGACCGCGCCGTACCTGAATGGCCCGAACAATTTCATCCAGATGCGATCGATGGAAGGGCCGGCCGACGCGCGCAAGCAGGTGGCGTACTGGGCCGACGAGGGCGCGACCTCGTTCAAGGCCTACATGAACATCACGCGCAGCGAGCTGGGCGCGGCCATCGAAGAGGCACACCGGCGCGGTATCAAGGTGACGGGGCATCTGTGCTCGGTCACGTACAGCGAGGCCGCTGATCTCGGCATCGACAATCTCGAGCACGGCTTTGTCGCTGCCACCGACTTTGTGGCCGGCAAGGAGCCGGATGCGTGCCCGCAGGGCCGCCGCACGCCGGAGTCGCTGATCGCCCTTGACGAGAACGGGCCGGCGTTCAAGGCGCTCGTCGACAAGCTGATTGCGAAGAACGTCGCGCTGACGTCGACGCTGACCGTGTTCGAGACGTTCACGCCGGGCCGGCCGCTGCCGCCCGGGCTCGACGTGCTGGTGGCGCCGCTCAAGGAACAGTTCGAGCGCACGCACGCGCGCGTGTCGGCCAACCAGCAATCCTTGTATGCGCAGCTGTTTCCGAAGGCGATGGCGCTCGAGCGCGCGTTTGCGAAGGCCGGCGGCCTGCTGATTGCCGGCACGGATCCCACCGGCTCGGGCGGTGTCATTCCCGGCTATTCGAACCAGCGCGCGCTGGAACTGCTCGTCGAGGCCGGCTTCACGCCGCTCGAGGCGATCACCATCGGCACGCGCAACGGCGCGAAGTACCTCGGGCGCGACGCGCGCATCGGCACCCTCGCCGCCGGCAAGCAGGCGGATCTGATTGTCATCAACGGCAATCCGGCCGCGAACATCGCCGACGTCCGCAACGTCGAGACGGTGTTCAAGCGCGGCGTCGGCTTCGATCCCGCGAAGCTGATCGACTCCGTGAAGGGCAGGGTGGGCCTGTGGTAACGCTGGCGCTCGCGCTGGTGCTCGCGCAGGAGCCAGTCATCACCGGCGACCGCAGCGTCGCGTCCAGGTGCGAGGTGTCCGACGACGCGGAATACGGATACACGAAGGGCAAGCCGATCAAAGTTGGCGGCACACCCGTGTACGGCGCGGCGCGGCAGCGCCGGTACCTGCAGGCGCTGGTGGGTCCCGCCGGACAGCCGATCACCTTCAAGCGGCGCGGGTCGCTGCCGGCCGATGACACGCGCACGCGCGACACGATCATTCTCGATCTCTATGAAGTGACGTACGCGGGCCTCGAGAAGCCGATCGAGTTGTATCTGGACTGGTATCGATGGGAGCCACCGAAAGCGCCGCGTGGACTGCTGTGCGGAAGCGCGTTCGCGCTGGGCGATCCTCCGAAAGTGGAGTGGCCGCCCCGCCCGGGCAGCACGGCGCCGGGGCCTCCGCCCGTGGATCGAAAGGCGCAATGGCAGCAGCTCGTCGCGCTCGCGATGAGGACGAGCGCGGCGGGCGAGGTGCCGGCGATTCCGTTGGCCGCCGATGGGTCGACGCGTCACGGCGTGATCCTCGACGCCTTCCGTTTCGTTGCAGGCGCGGCCCGGTCGCTGGCGTCGACAGGGAGGCCCGTTTCCGCCGAGATGGTGGCAGGCATGATCAACGAAGGTCAGCACCTGGTGATCGCGCACGCGCTCAGCTGTGACGGCGAGACGCGGAAACCCATGAACATCGAGATGACAGGGCTGCAACAGAACCAGCCGTTAAGCGCGAAAAGTCTCATCGACACACGAGCGCTGCGACAGATGCTGCCCTGGTCGGCGGTTCCGGATGGCGCGGTTGGCGCGGCGTTTCCAGGCAACATCCCGCCGCCGGGCGGGGCCGTTCGTCTGACGTACGACGGCGCGGCATGTCCTGACACCGCGACCACCGTCACACTGCCGCTGAAGGCCAGTGCGCCACAGAAAATCGTGGACGTATTGCCCGTGTGGCCTGCCGGCGTACCGTTTCCGCCGGCCGGCGAGTCAGTGAAAGTGGAGATTCGGGCGACCATCGACGTCGAAGGCGTGCCGGTGAGTCTGTCAGTCTTCAGCGGTCCGGCTGACTTTCACGGTTCGGCGCTGGCGGCCGTGGAGCAGTGGCGCTACAAACCCCTCGCGATCAACGGGGCGTTCGCATATGTGCCGATCACGATGCGGGTGGTCGTGACGTTTTCCAGCAAAACACCATGAAACTGCTGATTCCGGTTTTCTCGCTCGCGGCGATCCTTCTGCCGGCGCAACGTCCGCCGCAGACGCTCGAGCCCTTCACGGGCATCACGGCCGACGGCGTCGTCGCGCCCGGCCTGTTTTCGATTCGCGCCACCGGTGTCAGCACGAAGCCGGTGAAGGACGCGGCCGATCGCTTCCTTGCGGCGCTGTCGGCGGATCAGCGCGCGAAAGCATCCTTTGCGGCCGCTGACGATGAGTGGCGGCGGTGGAACAATGTGCACCGCGCGGCGCGGGAGGGCGTGTCGTTCACGGAGATGAACGAGGCGCAGCGCGAGGCGGCGTACGGCCTGATGCGCGCCAGTCTCAGCGCGCGCGGCCTCGAGCAGTCGCGCAACGTCATGCGCCTCAACGGCCATCTCGCGGAGCTCGTGAAGAACTTCGAGGAGTACGGCGAGTTCCTGTACTGGATCACGGTGATGGGCACGCCGTCAGCCACCGAGCCGTGGGGGTGGCAGATCGACGGACATCACCTGGCGATCAACTACTTCGTGCTGGGCGATCAGGTGGTGATGACGCCGGCGTTTCTCGGATCGGAGCCCACCGTGGCCGCCGAGGGGCCGTACAAGGGCGCGAACGTGCTGCAGGAGGAACAGGCCGCGGGCGACGCGCTGATGGCGTCGCTGACGGCAGAGCAGCGCGCGGCGGCGATCGTCAGCGCCGCCAAGCCCGGCAACAACGCGCAGACGCAGGCCTATCGCGACAACGTCGTGCTGCCGTATCAGGGCGTTCGCGCAGACGCGCTCACGCCAGCGCAGCGGTCGAAGCTGCTGGCGCTCATCGGTCTTTACGTCGGCAACATGCGCGACGGCCACGCCAAGGCGAAGATGTCGGAGGTCTCACAGCACCTCGACGGCACCTATTTTTCATGGATCGGTGGCACCGGGCCCGACGCGGTGTTCTATTACCGCATTCACAGCCCGGTGATCCTCATCGAGTTCGATCATCAGAGCCCGGTGGCGCTCGGACAGCGCGGCAGCGGCCCGAACCGCCGCCACGTGCACAGCGTCGTCCGCACCCCGAACGGCAACGACTACGGCAAGGACCTGCTGAAGCAGCATTACGACGCGCACAAACATGACGACGCCCACGGCCACGTGCATGCGGCGCCGGGTGGAGAGAAGCGATGAGAGCTGTCGGGAAGGTGGTTGGTTGCTGGTTGCTGGTTGCTGGTGCGGGCCTCGTGACGGTGGACGCGTCTTCGGCGCGCCGGCAGCCGCAGCTGCCGAGGCCCGTCGAGGGCGACTTCGTCATCCAGAACTTCAAGTTCCAGTCGGGCGAGGTGCTGCCCGAGCTGAAGCTGCACTACCGCACGCTCGGCACGCTGCGCAAAGACGCGCAGGGCCGCGCGACCAACGCCGTGTGGATCGGGCACGGCACGACCGGCGCCGGGTCGCAGTTTTCGTCGCGCGCGTTCGCCGGCGAGCTGTTTCTGCCCGGCCAGCTGCTCGACGCGCAGAAATACTTCATCGTCATGCCCGACGGCATCGGGCACGGCGCTTCGAGCAAGCCGAGCGACGGCCTGCGCGCGAAGTTTCCGCGCTACGGCTATCTCGACATGATCGACGCGCAGCACAAGCTGCTGACCGAGCATCTGGGCGTCAACCACCTGCGGCTGGCGATGGGCACGTCGATGGGCGGCATGCACTCCTGGATCTGGGGACAGCGCTATCCGGACTTCGTCGACGCGCTGATGCCGCTGGCAAGCCTGCCCGGCCAGATCTCGAGCCGCAACCGCGCGTGGCGCCGCGTGGTGATTGACGCGATTCGCAACGATCCGGAGTGGAAGGGTGGCAATTACACCGAGCAGCCGCAGAGCCTGCGCACCGCAGCGCAGATGCTGTGGCTCGTGGGCAGCAATCCCGTGCGCCGTCATCGCGCCACGCCGACGCTCGCCGAAACCGACAAGGCGCTCGACGACTACGCGCGCAACTATCGCGGCGACGCCAACGACGTGCTCTATGCCATCGAGGCCTCGCACGACTACGATCCCGCACCGGGCCTTGAAAAGATCACCGCGCCGCTGATGGCCGTCAATTTCGCCGACGATCTGATCAACCCGCCGGAGCTCGGCATCTTCGAGCGCGAGACGACGCGCGTGAAGAACGCGTGCGCCATCACCGTGCCGGCCAGCGACCGCACGTCGGGCCACGGCACCCACACGGTTGCCTCGGTCTGGAAGGGCTACCTGGCCGAGCTGCTCCGCGCCTCCGAAAAACCGGCGACGGCGCTATCCTGTTCGTAGGGGCAGGCTTTAGCCTGACCCGTGGCGTCAGAAGACGTTGGAGGCAAGCTCATGAAGGCATTCGCACTCGCGGTGTTGGTCACGTTCGGCGCGGCCGCGGCCGCCCAGGAACCGGTCTACAAGCCGGGCGACGAGGGCGTCAAGGCTCCCGTCGTCCAGTTCGACAAGAAGCCGTCCTATACGGCTGAAGCGATGCGGAAGAAGATCGAGGGATCGATCGAGCTCGAGACGATCGTGAACAAGGAAGGCAAGCCCACCGAGGTCAAGGTGATCCGCTCGCTCGACAAGGACTACGGCCTCGACGAGAAGGCCGTCGACGCGCTGAAGGCCTGGACGTTCAAGCCCGCCACCAAAGACGGCAAGGCCGTCGCCATGAAGGTGAAGGTCGAAATGACCTTCACGCTGCGAGACAAGGACTAGATGAAGCTGTTTGCCGCTGTTGTACTAACCGCCGCGTCCGTGACGTTTGCGCAATCAGGCCTGACGAAAGAGGAGCGCGTGATCGCGTCGTTCGTCGACGCCAATCAGGCCGAAGCGATTCAGCTGCTCGAGCGCGCGGTCAACATCAACAGCGGCACGCAGAATCTCGAAGGCGTGCGCAAGGTGGGCGCGCTGTTTCGCGCTGAGTTCGACGCGCTTGGCTTCACCACCACGTGGGTGAACCAGGACGAGGTCGGCCGCGCCGGACATCTCGTCGCCGAATACAAGCCGTCGCGCCCGGCGCCGAAAGTGCTGCTCATCGGCCATCTCGACACCGTCTTCGAGCCCGACAGCCCGTTCCAGAAGTTCGAGCGGCTCGACGGCAACAAGGCGCGCGGCCCGGGCATCATCGACATGAAGGGCGGCAACGTCATCATCGTCACCGCCATGAAGGCGTTGAAGGCGGCGGGCCTGCTCGACTCGCTGCACGTCGTCGTGGTGATGACCGGCGATGAGGAATCGGCCGGCCGTCCGCTGCGCGTCGCGCGCAAGGCGCTGATCGATGCCGCGCAGGGCACCGTGGCGGCGCTCGGGTTCGAGGACGGCGACGGGCATCCGGATCATGCCGTCACCGCGCGGCGCGGCACCACGCGTTGGCAACTGACGGTGAAAGGCAAGCCCGCGCACTCGTCGCAGATCTTCCGCGACGACATCGGCCACGGCGCCATTTTCGAGGCGTCGCGCGTGCTGCAGGAGTTCCAGAAGCAGATGGCGGGGCAGCCGCACCTGACGTTCAACCCCGGCGTCATTCTCGGCGGCACGTCAGTGGACTTTGACGCGCAGGCCGCGCGCGGCACCGCGTTCGGCAAGGACAACGTCATCGCCGAGCATGCCGTCGCCGCCGGCGACCTGCGCGCGCTCACGCCCGAGCAGTTCGAAACCGCGCGGCAGACGATGGAGAGGATTGCGAAGGCGTCGCTGCCGCAGACGTCATCGTCGCTGACGTTCGATGAGGGCTATCCGCCGCTCGCGCCCACCGACGGCAACGCGAAGCTGCTGGCCATGCTCGACAAGGCCAGCCGCGATCTCGGTTTGCATCCCATTGTGGCGGTCGATCCCGATCGCGCCGGCGCCGCCGACATCTCGTTCGTCGCGGCGCATGCGCCGATGCTCATCGACGCGCTGGGGCTGAAAGGCGACGGCGGCCACACCGTCGACGAGACGGCAGACCTCGGCGGGATCGCGATTCAGGCGAAGCGTGCGGCCGTTCTCCTCTCTCGCCTCGCCCGGCGATAGAATGGGCGCGTGCC
This sequence comes from Vicinamibacterales bacterium, assembly GCA_036675475.1. GTDB lineage: Bacteria > Acidobacteriota > Vicinamibacteria > Vicinamibacterales > SCN-69-37 > JALYRV01. The sequence goes on along the minus strand of JAKFEY010000092.1, from coordinate 18,744 downwards.
CGTACCGCCCATCGCCAATACCATCCTCGACACCATCGGCCGCACGCCGCTGGTGCGCATCAACCAGCTGACGAAAGGCGTCATCGACGCCGACGTGCTCGTCAAGATCGAAACGTTCAACCCCGGCAATTCGATCAAGGACCGCATGGCGGTGAAGATGATCGAAGACGCTGAAAAGGCGGGCCTGCTCAAGCCGGGCGGCACGATCATCGAAGGCACGTCGGGCAACACCGGCATGGGCCTGGCGATGGCCGCGGTCGTCAAGGGCTACAAGTGCATTTTCACGACCACCGACAAGCAGTCGAAGACCAAGGTGGACGCGCTGCGCGCGTTCGGCGCCGACGTCATCGTGTGTCCCACCGACGTCGAGCCTGAGGATCCGCGCTCGTATTACTCGGTGTCGACGCGCCTCGAGCGCGAAACGCCCAACGCCTGGAAGGCCAACCAGTACGACAACCTGTCGAATCGCCAGGCGCACTACGAGCAGACCGCCCCGGAAATCTGGGAGCAGACCGGCGGCCGGATCACGCATCTGGTGGTGGGCGTGGGCACCGGCGGCACCATCTCGGGCATCGGCCGGTTCCTCAAGGAAAAGAATCCGGCGATTCAGGTGCTGGGCATCGACACCTACGGCTCGGTGCTGAAGAAATACAAGGAAACCGGCATCCTCGATCGCAACGAGATCTATCCGTACATCACCGAGGGCATCGGCGAAGACTTCCTGCCGCAGAACGTCGACTTCGACGTGATCGACTATTTCGAGAAAGTCACCGACAAGGACGCCGCCGTCATGACGCGGCGCATCACGCGCGAGGAAGGCATCTTTGCCGGCAACTCGGCGGGCGCCGCCATGGCCGGCCTGCTGCAGATGAAGGACCGCTTCAAGAAGGGCGATGTCGTCGTGGTGGTGTTCCACGACCATGGCACGCGCTATCTCGGCAAGATGTTCAACGACGAGTGGATGCGCGAGAAGGGCTTCCTCGACAAGAAAGGGCTGACCGCGCGCGACCTGGTGGCCACCAAGGCCAGCGTGCCGCTCAAGACGCTCGACGTGAAGGACAGCGTCGCGCACGCCGCGCAGCTGATGACCGAGCACGATTTTTCGCAGGTGCCCGTCACCTCCGACGGCCGCATCGTCGGCGCCATCAGCGAGCAGCGCATCTACTCCGAGCTTGTGAAGAATCCGGACGTGCGCACCGAGCCGGTGGAAACGATCATGGGCCCGGCGTTCCCGTTCGCGGATATCTCCATCGGCATCGACGCGCTGGCGTCGATGATGGCCTCGAAGACGCAGGCCGTGCTGGTGCGCGACTTCAAGTCCGACGACATCTACATCATCACGCGGTCGGACGTCATCAAGGCGCTCTCGTAGGGCGCGCCGTGCTGCTCCGCATTGCGTTCGCGGCAGCGGGGCTCGTGCTGGTGGGGCTGGGCGTGCTCGGCATCCTGCTGCCGGGCCTGCCCGCGACGCCGTTCCTGCTGCTTGCCGCCTACTGCTTCGCGCGCAGTTTCCCGCGGCTCCACCGCTGGTTCGTCACGCATCCGTGGTTCGGCCCGTACATCCGCGGCGCGCGATCGGGATGGCGCATTCCGCGCCGTCAGGCCCTGCAGACGATCGCGGCGCTGTGGGTGTCGATGGGGCTCACGGCGTGGCTCATCAGCCGCTGGTGGGTGACCGGCCTGCTGCTGTCGATTGCCGTGGGCGTGACGCTGTTGCTGGAGAAGCGGTCGCGGCCGGGCGCGGCGACGCGGGAGGGCGAGAGCTGATGGACCGGATGCGCGCGCTGTTGTTTGTCGTGCTGATGCTCGGCATGGCCGGCACGCTGGGCGAGCTGCTGCTCACGAGCCACACCGAGGACGCCTGGCAGAAGCTTCCGATTGGCCTGCTCGTCGCGGCCCTCGTGCTTGCGCCGATCGCCGCCCTGAGGCCGGCGCGGCTCCCGGTGCTCGCGATGCGCGCGCTGATGGCGCTGTTCATGGCGGCCGGCGCGCTCGGCACCTGGTTTCACTATCAGAGCAACGCGGAGTTCGCGGCCGAGCTCACGCCCGGACTGTCGGGCTTTGCCCTGTTCTCGGACGCGATCACGCGCCCGACGCCGCCTCCGCTCGCGCCCGGGACTATGATCATGCTCGGGCTGATCGGATTGATCTGCTGCTACAGGATTCGAAGAGGAGAATGAGATGTCACGTCTGATCCGCGCCGCCATGGCCATCGCCGCCCTCGCCGTCGCCGCCGTTTCGCTCGCCGTCGCCGCCGTTTCGCTCGACGCGCAGGCCGGCAAGCGCACGAACGTCCAGGACGCCAACACGATTGCCGAGGCGCAGCTGGCCGCGCTGCCGCACATGAACGCCGCGCGCGCCAAGGCCCTCGTCGCGGCGCGTCCCTTTGGCAGCGCCATCGCGCTCGACGCCTTCCTCGACACGCAGGGCCTGACGCCGGCGCAGCGCAAGGAGCTGTACGGCCGCCTCTTCGTGCAGCTCAATCTGAACAGCGCCACGAAGGAAGAAATCATGCTGATTCCCGGCATGGGCGCGCGCATGCTGCACGAGTTCGAGGAATACCGGCCCTACCGGTCGCTCGCGGTCTTCCAGAAGGAGATCGCGAAGTACGTGGATGCGAAGGAGCTGGCCCGCCTCGAGGAATATGTCTTCGTGCCGATCAACCTGAACACCGCGAGCGACGCCGACATCCTGAGCATTCCCGGCATGGGCAATCGCATGCTGCGCGAGTTCAAGGAGTACCGGCCCTACAAGTCGATCGAGCAGTTCCGCAGGGAGATCGGCAAGTACGTCGACCAGAAGGAAGTGGCGCGCCTCGAGCGCTACGTGGTCGTGCAGTAGGGCGCCATGCCTGACTGGCGCAAGGAGGCTCTTGCGTTTGCCGCGGCCGCCGAGCGCCGCCTGCGCCACGGCATCAATCGCGTCGAGCGCGTGTTCGACCGCGACGCGTACGCGCCGGTGGGCTATCGCGGCTACGGCACCCGCGAGAAGGTGCTTGTGCTTGGCCGCGTGCTGCAGGCCGACGAGCTCTCGCCGGGCGTAACCGGCGGTGGCTCCCGCCTGCGCAATCTCGCCGCCGCGCTCACGCGCCTCGAAAGCGACCCGATGCCGCACGCGCGCGTGCGCGTATCCGTGGCCGGGGCGCTGGACGATGCGCGCGAGATTGTGGCGGATGACGAAGGGTTCTTCCGAGAGTGGATCGGCGTGCGCGAGCCGCTGCCCGAGGGCGGCTGGGCGCCGGTGCAGCTTGCGCTCGAGCAGCCCAATCACCCGATCGGCCAACCCACGTTCGCCCACTGTCTGATTCCGCCGCCGGGGGCGGCCTTCGGCGTGATCAGCGACATGGACGACACCGTCCTGCAGTCCAACGTCGCCAGCTTCCTGCGCGCCGCGCGTCTCGTGCTGCTCGAAAACGCGCACACGCGCATGCCGTTTCACGGCGTCGGCGCGTTCTATCGCGCGCTGCAGGCCGGCACGCGCCTCACCGGCCCGAATCCCATTTTCTATGTGTCGAAGAGCCCCTGGAACCTGTACGACGTGATCGTCCAGTTCCTCGAGCGCCAGGAGATTCCGCTGGGCCCGGTGCTGCTTCGCGACTGGGACGTCGTGCCCGAGCACGCCACGAAAAGTTTTAAGACGCGCGAGATTGAGGAGATCTTTCAAACCTATCCCTCGCTGCCGTTCATCCTGGTCGGCGACACCACGCAGAAGGATCCCGAGATCTACCGCGAGATCATCCGGGCCTTTCCCGGACGCGTGCTCGCCGTGTACATTCGCAACGTCGCGGCGACCGCCGATCGGTCGACGGCCGTGAAGAAGCTGGCCGACGAGGTGCGCGCGGAGGGCGCGACGCTGATCCTCGCGGACGACACGCGCGCGATGGCCGCGCACGCCGCCGAGCAGGGCTGGATCGATCCCGCGTCGCTCCCCGCCATCGCGGGCGACACGCGGGCCGACGAGCAGGGCGCCAGCGGAACCGAACGAAGCTGAAAGGGAGAGTCGATGAGCGCGTATGTCGTGGTGAATGTGGACGTGCACGACCCGGTCCGCTACGAAGCGTATAAGACGATGGTGCCGCCGACTGTTGAGCGGTACGGGGGAAAGTTTCTGGTGCGGGGGGCGGCGCTGCACGAGATGGAAGGGACGTGGCCGCGGCCGCGGCTGGTGATCCTGGAATTCCCGGACGTCGAAGCCGCCACGCGGTGGTGGAACTCGCCCGAGTACGCGCCCGCCAAGGCCCTCCGCCAGGCCAACTCCACCGCGGAGCTCGTCATCGTCGAAGGCTTCAACCCTTAAGGCTGTATGGCGGAACGCACGGTCGATCGGCTGATGCCGCAGGCGGTGGCCCTGCTGTTCGGGGTCACGGCGCTGGCTGCGGGCGCCGCCGGCATCGCGGCCGACGCCTTCATCGGGCGCCCGAGCTCCACGGCGGGCGTCGGCATCGTGCTGATGTTTCCGCTCGTGCTGTTCGCGGCCGTCGTCGGCTTCGCGCTCGGGCATGTCATCGGCCTGTGGCTGCGCAAAGGCGGGATGACGCCTGCCGTGCCGATGCTGCCGTATCGCATCATCATGGCGTTCGTGCTGGGCGTGGCCACCGTGATTGGCGCCACGCTGGGCGCGCGTCCGGTGCTGCGGCACGAGCGGCTGCATCAGCCGCGCGTGATGGCGGGCGAGGGAAGCGTGGCGCGTGAAGCGGGCGTGCCCGGCGGCTGCGCGCCGCAGCCGGCGGCGGTGGTCTGCGACATCTCCACGAGCGTGAGCGCGAGCGCCATGGCGTGGAACGGCCGCGAAGTCACCATCGGATGCACGCGCGACGGGCGCATCACGGCAACGGACGCGCGGGCGGGTGTGACGGCCTCGGTCGACCTCACGGACTACGAATACGTGCGCACCGTGCGTGCGGCCGCCGTGCCTCAGCCTGGCGGACGCGAAGCGCTCGCGCTGCTGGCGAGCCTGCGTGCCACGGGCCGGCGCCACATCCTCGTGCTGATCGACGCCGACGGCCGCGTCACCTATCAGGAGCTGCTCGAAGGATCCGCGCGGGAGGATCGCGCCCCGCTCGCGGTGTGCGCCGCTGAGGAGGGATCGGCCGTCGCCGTCGATCTCGGCGAGCCGCTGACCTACCGCCCGAGATAGATCGCTCCACCGGCGGGATAAGATCGCTGGATGCGCGTCACGAGACTCGTCCTGCTTGTCACCCTGGCGGTTGCGGCCGCGGCCTGCGAGAACGGCTGCACACGCAACAGCAATCCCGATGCGGCGCCCGAGGCGGGCGCCATTCCCGCGCCGCCTGATGTGGCCGCGCCGCCGGCCGACGCGTCGCGCACGGCGTCGGGTCTGGCGAGCAAGGTGTTGAAGCCGGGCACCGGCACGCAGCATCCGGGGCCCACATCGCGCGTGCGCGTGCATTACACGGGTTGGACCACGAACGGCGAGATGTTCGACAGCTCGGTCGCGCGCGGCGAGCCGATTGTGTTTGGCCTCAACCAGGTGATTCCCGGCTGGACCGAAGGCGTGCAGCTGATGGTGACGGGCGAGAAGCGGCGCCTGTGGATTCCCAGCGAGCTCGCCTATGACAACGCGCCAGGCTCGCCGCAGGGGATGCTCGTGTTCGACATCGAGCTGATCGACGTGCTCGAGCCGCCGCCAGCCCCGGCCGACGTGGCGGCGCCGCCGGCCGATGCCGGGCGCACGCCGTCGGGCCTCGCCTTCAAGGTGCTGTCGCCCGGCACCGGCACGGTGCGCCCCGACCACGATGATCAGGTGACGGTGCACTACACGGGTTGGATGGCCAACGGCGAGATGTTCGACAGCACCTACGCGCGCGGCGAGCCGGCGACCATTCCGATTGCCGACGCGGTGTCGGGCTTCCGCCAGGGCCTGCAGCTGATGGTCGAGGGCGAGAAGCGCCGCCTGTGGATTCCGGAGTCGCTGGCGTTTCGCGGCGCGCCAGGCGCGCCGCGCGGCATGCTCGTGTTCGATGTCGAGCTGCTGAAAATCGAGAAATAGAGGCCGTTCACGAAAATCTCACGCCGCGCTCACCGATTCGTGAAGCTTCCGGCGCGGCGAACGGCCATGCTGTGAGCACATGACTTCGGGAGCCGCCGCCGTTGATCGTCATCGCGCAGCCGTACGGGCGCGGCTTCAGGCATCGGGCCACGTGCGTCCCGGCCCGGGCAGCATCACCTGGAAGATCAACCGCGAGATGATCGTGGTGGCCGGCTGGGGACGGGCCATCGTGTTCCTGCTGGCGCATCCCGCGGTGGCCGCGGGCGTGCACGATCACAGTTCGTTCCGGCAGGGCGCGCTGTCGCGGGCGAGCCGGCTGCGCGCGACGGTGCGCGCCATGCTGTCGCTCACGTTCGGCGACACGGAGCAGATGGTCGCGGCCGCCGCCGGCATCAACACCATTCACGATCGCATCCACGGCCGCGGAGGGATGCGCCACGCGTACTCCGCGCACGATCCCGAGCTGCTGCGCTGGGTGCACGCCGCGCTTCTTGATTCGATCCTGCTGACGTACGAACGGCTGGTCGGCCCGCTGACGCCCCGCGAGCGGGATCAGTACTGCGCGGAGGCCTCCATCATGGAGCCGCTGCTCGGGATGCCGGCGGGATGGCTGCCGCGCGACCGGGCGAGCCTCGACGCGTACATCGAGCGCATGGTGGCTTCCGGCGCCATCGACGTGAGCGCCACGAGCCGCTTGCTTGCGCGCGCCGTGCTGTATCCGCCGCGCTGGCGCATGGTGTGGCCGCTGTTCCGGCCCATGCAGCTCATGACGATCGGATCGCTTCCGCCGCCTGTGCGCGACGCGTACGGATTCCGCTGGCGCGCCCGTGACGCGCGAGCGCTTGCGCGCTGGACACGGCTTATCCGCGCAATGCTGCGCCGGCTGCCGCCGGCCGCCCGCGAATGGCCGATCGCCAGACGGCCGCACCAGCAGCGTCACTTTGGAGAGCTCACGACGTGTCGACGCATCGAATCCAGACCTGGCTTGCGGTAATCGTGGTGGGCGGCGGCGTGCTGCTGGCCGCGGCCGCGGGCATGTACGTGTATGTCACCAACACGCCGCCGCTCTATCCGAGCGCCGCTGATGTGGCGTCGGTCGCGGATGCGCCGGCGCCGCCCGAGTGGAGCGAGGCGGTGGCGCGCGCGCGGCAGGTGGCGCGCGCCGGTGTGGCCGCACAGAACCTGCCGGGGCTGTCGGTGGCCGTGGGCATCGGCGGCAGGATTGTGTGGGCCGAAGGCTTCGGCCTGGCCGATCTCGACAACCGCGTGCCGGTGTCGCCGCGCACGCGATTCCGAATCGGTACAGCGTCGGTGGCGCTGACCTCCGCGGCCGTGGGCCTGCTGCTGGAACAGGAGCGGCTGAAGCTCGACGAGCGGATTCAGACCTACGTGCCCGCGTATCCGGACAAGCCGTGGCCGATCACGTTGCGGCAGGTGATGGGACATGTGGCCGGCGTGCGCAACGATGCCGGCGACGAGGGGCCGTATGGCGAGCACTGCGAGCAGACGCTCGAGGGCCTCAGAATTTTCGCGGACCAGTCGCTGCTGTTCGAGCCCGGCACCGCGTTTCGCTATTCGAGCTATGGCTGGATTCTCGTCAGCGCGGCTGTCGAAGCCGCGGCCGGAGAACCATTCCTGCGCTTCATGCGGCGGCAGATCTTCGAGCCGCTCGGCATGGACGGCACGCGGGCGGAGTCGGCCACCGAGTCGATCCCTGATCGCGCGACGTTCTATTTCCCGCGGTTCGCCGCCGAGCCGCGCTACGGCCCCGACGTGAATCGTCCCATCGACCTGTCCTGCTACGCCGGCGCGAGCGTGTTCCTGTCCACGCCGTCGGACCTGGTGCGCTTCGGCATGGCGGTCAACGGGGGAACACTTCTGAAACCGTCCACCGTGGAGCTGCTGCAGACGCCGCAGCAGCTGCGGTCGGGCGAGACAACCGGCTATGGCCTGGGCTGGGACGTCGAAACTGCTACGGTATCCGGCAAGGCGGCGCGCATCGTGGGCCACGACGGCGACATGATGGGCGGCATGGCGGCGTCGCTCCTGACGCTTCCCGAACACGGCCTCGTGGTGTCGGTGATCTCGAACATCTCGTACGCCGGCACGTACGATCTGGCGCTGAAGATCGCGGAGGCGTTCGCGGAGGGCAAATAGTGCGGGTTCTCGAGGCAGGCGCAGGCGACCCGGTCGTCCTGCTGCATCCGTTTCCGCTCGACGCCAATTACTGGGCGCCGCAGCTGGCGGCGCCGCCGGCAGGCTGGCGGCTCGTCGCGCCCGACTTCCGCGGCTTCGGCACGCAGGGCGCGGGCGACGCGCCGGTGGCGAGCCTCGACGACTACGCGCGCGATGTGCTGGCGATGCTCGACGCGCGGCGCATCGAGCGCGCGGTCATCGCGGGCGTGTCGATGGGCGGCTACGTGGCCTTCGCGATGCTGCGGCTCGCGCCGCGCCGCGTGCGCGCGCTCGTGCTGGCCAACACGCGCATGGACGCCGACCCGCCCCAGGGCCGCGCGAGCCGCCAGAAGATGCTCGACTTGCTGGCGCGCGAGGGCAGCGCGGGCATCGCCCGCAACATGCCGCCGCTTCTCGGCGCCACGACCGAGCGCGACCGCCCCGAGCTCAAGGCGCGCCTGCGGGCCGTCATCGAGGCGGCGCCCGCGCCGGCCATCGAGGCCGCTGTGCGCGCCATGCTGGCGCGTCCCGGCTCCGAGCCGCAGCTGGCCGCGTTCCCCGGTCCCGCCCTCATCGTGTCGGGCGAGGAGGACACGCTGACGCCTCCGCCGCTGCAGCAGGCGATGCTCGATGTCATGCCGCACGCGCGGCTCGAGCGCATTCCGGGCGCCGGCCACCTCGCCAGCCTCGAAAAACCGGCGGAATTCAACGAAATCCTGAAACGCTTCTTGCATAGCCTCAGCCAATGACTGTTCGCCTGCTCACCGTCCTCATCCTGTTTGCCTCGGTTTCAGCTCCCCAGCTGCCGCCGCCGCCCGACGTCGATCCCCGCCACCGCGCCTACGACCTGCTGCTCGACACCAACGTGCGCGACGGCCTGGTCTACTACCGCGCCGTGCAGGGCTCGCGCGCCGGCCTCAACCGGTATGTCGCGTCGATGGACATGCCGGCCGACACCTTCAAGGCGATGTCGCGCGACGAGCAGGTGGCCCTCCTCATCAACGCCTACAACGCCATCGTGCTGAAGACCGTCGTCGACCACTATCCGATCCAGGCGCGCGTCAAGACGTTCCCCGACAAGAGCATCCGGCAGATCCCCGGCGCGTACGAGCGCAAGCATCGCGTGGCCGGCCGCAGCGTCTCGCTCGACGAGCTCGAACGCTGGCTGATCGACGAGTACAAGGACCCGCGCGTCATCTTCGCGCTCGGCCGCGGGGCCCTCGGCGGCGGCCGCCTCAAGAGCGAGGCCTACACCGCCTCGCGCCTCGAGACGCAGCTGGCCGATGCCACCCGCGAGTTCGTCACGCGCCAAGGTCACTTCCGCATCGACCGCGCCGCCAACATCGTCACCGTCTCGCCGCTTTACAGCTGGCGCGAAAACGACTTCGCCGCCGGCTTCGGCGACAAGGCCGGCGAGGAGTTCCGCTCGAGGAGCGCGATTGAGCGCGCGATCCTGGCGATGACGATCGGGGAGCTGTTCCCGAGCGAACAGGCCTACCTGCGCGAGAACCGCTTCAAGATGGAGTTCGGCACGTTCGACTGGCGCCTGAACGATCTGACGGGGGGTCGGATAGACTAACGGCCCAGTGGACCTCGGGCTCAGGGATTCCGTCGCAGTTATCTCCGGTTCCAGCAAAGGCCTCGGCCTCGCCAGCGCGCGCGCGCTGGCCGCCGAAGGCTGCCGCGTGGTGCTCTGCGCGCGGGGCGAAGCGGCCCTGAACGCGGCCGCGGAGCAGATCATGCGCGACGAGGCCGGCCGCGACGAGCCCCCAACGGCCGGCGATCGCGTGCTGACCGTCGCCGCCGACGTCTCCACCGCCGAAGGCGCCGAGCGTGTCATGGCCCGCGCGCTCGATCACTTCGGCCGCCTCGACATCCTCGTCAACAACGTCGGCAAGGCCGGCGGCACCGACATCGTGTCGACCTCCGACGAGGAATGGCAGGCGGCGCTCGACCTCACGCTGTTTCCCGCCATCCGCCTGTCGCGCCTCGCCGTGCCGCACATGCGCACGGCCGGCGGCGGCGTCATCCTGATGATTGCGTCGATCTGGGGCCGCGAGTCGGGCGGCCGCATGACCTACAACGCCGTGAAGGCGGCCGAAATCAGCCTCGCGAAGGCGATGGCGCAGCAGCTGGCGCGCGACAACATCCGCGTCAACAGCATCGCGCCCGGCTCCATTCTGTTTCCCGGCGGCTCCTGGGCGAAACGCCAGCAGGACGACCCGGCCGCCATCCGCGACATGATCGATCGCGAGCTGCCGTTCGGCCGCTTCGGCAAGGCCGAGGAAGTGGGCGACGTCGTGGCGTTTCTCGCCTCTCCGCGCGCAAGCTGGATTTCCGGCGCGTCGATTACGGTCGACGGCTGCCAGAGCAGGTCGAATATCTAAATGATGGACACCATCGCCGGCGCAATCGAAGCAACCGCCACGTGGCTCTTCATGCCCTGGGTGGTCATCGCCCTGATGGGCACGGCCATCTTCCTGACGATTCGCCTCGGCGCGGTGCAGGTGCGCCGCATCCGCGAGGCCTTCCGCGCGATGGTGGCCGGCCAGTCCGAAGGCGCCGGCGGCGCGCTGACGCCGTTCCAGGCGTTCATGATGGCGCTGGCCGCCTCGGTCGGCACCGGCAACATCGCCGGCGTCGCCACGGCCGTGATCTCGGGCGGCCCCGGCGCGCTCTTCTGGATCTGGGTCTTCGGCTTCTTCGCCGCCACACTCAAATTCGCGGAGGCCACCCTCGGCCTCACGTTCCGCGAAGTGCTCGCCGACCGCACGCGCAGCGGCCCGATGTACTACCTGCGCGACGGCCTCAAGCAACCCTGGCTCGCCTGGACCTACGCACTCGTCGCCGGCGTCGCCGCGCTGACGACCACGCCATTCACGCAGCCGAATTCGATCGCGGTCGTCTGGCAGAGCCAGTTCCTGATCCCGACCTGGATCACCGGCGTGATCGTCGCGGTGCTCACATGGCTCGTGATCATCGGCGGCGTGAAATCAATCGGCCGCGCCGCCGAGCGGCTCGCGCCCCTCAAGGTCGGCCTCTATCTCGCCGGCGGCCTGATCGTGATCATCTCGTTCATCGATGAGCTGCCCGGCGTGCTCGCGCTGGTGTTCCGCGAGGCCTTCGCGATGGACTCGGCACTCGGCTTTGGCATGTTCATCGCCATCCGCTACGGCATCGCCCGCGGCGTCTACGCGAGCGAGGCCGGCTATGGCACGGCCGCCGTCGCCTACGGCACCGCGAAAAGCGATCGCCCGTCGCAGCAGGGACTGCAGGCGGTGATGGAAGTGTTCATCGTCTGCTTCGTCACCGCTACCATCAGCGCGCTGACGATTCTCGTCACCGGCGTCGCCATGCGCTCCATCGAGGCCGGGCCCGACGGCGCCGGCTACATCACCAGCACCGCCGCCGTCGCCGCGGCCTTCGATTCCGCCATGCCGGTCGTCGGCGGCTACATCGTCGCCTTCTGCGCGTTCCTCTTTGGCTACACCACGCTCATCGGATGGGCGTACTACGGTGAGCAGTTTCTGGAATACATCTTTGGCAAATCCGTCACGGTCCCCTACCGCTGGATTTACTGCCTCCTCATCCCGTTCGGCGCCATGGCCCGCGTCGATGTCGTCTGGGCCTGGGGCGATTTCATGAACGCATTGCAGGTTTTTCCAAACGTCGTCGGCCTGATCGGGTTGTCGGGGCTGGTGGCCAAGTATGCGTTCGACAAAGGCTCCAGACTCCAAACTCCAGACTCCGGGCCCGCAACGCCTTAGAAACCAGCCGGCTCGGCGTTGTCCGAGCCGGCTTGCGGCTGGAGCCTGGGGTCTGGAGCCTGAGGCCTCTGGCCTGTTTCGCCTATTGTTCTCCCCGCCCCCGCCTGTTACGATCCGGGTTCACGTTTCTGCACACCGTGAACCCAAATCACCAAATCACCAGGTCACCAGATCACCAAATCCGCAAGGACGCGGGCCTCGATGACGCCCTGAAGCGACTCGTGGCCACGCCGAGGCCGTACGCCGGCGGCCTGGCGCCTGACGATCCGGTGGTCACGGCCATGCACCGGCTCGAGCCGGCCGAGGCGGTGTATGCCGACTGGCCGGAGGCCGTCGATGCGCGGGTGATCCAGGCGTATGCGCAGCGCGGCATCGCGCAGCCGTACAGCCACCAGGCTGAAGCCATCGAGCACGCGGTGGGTGGCAGAAATGTGGTCGTCATCACGCCGACCGCGTCGGGTAAGACCTTCTGCTACAACGTGCCCGTCCTCAGCGAAATCGTCAACAACCCGGGCGCGCGGGCGTTGTATTTATTTCCCACGAAAGCGCTCGCGCAGGATCAGCTCGCGGAGCTGTACGCCATTTCGACAGCAGTCGGGGTGCCGTCGGATGGCGAGAAAGGTCCCGAGATTGGCGTGTTCACCTATGACGGCGACACGCCCAACGACGCGCGCCGCGCGATCCGCGGCAAGGCGAACATCGTGCTCACCAATCCGGACATGGTGCACTCCGGCATCCTGCCGCACCATCCGCGCTGGGCGAAGCTGTTCGAGAACCTGCGCTTCGTCGTGATCGACGAGCTGCACGCCTATCGCGGCGTGTTCGGCAGCCACCTGGCGAACATCGCGCGGCGGCTGCAGCGCATCTGCCGGCATTACGGATCCGATCCGGTGTTCATCTGCTCGTCGGCCACGATTGCGAATCCGCGCGAGCTCGCGGAAAAGCTGGTGGGGAAGCCGTTCGCGCTGGTGAAGAAGAGCGGCGCGCCGCGGGGCGAGAAGTTCTTCCTGTTCGTCAATCCGCCGGTGGTCAACGCGCAGCTCGGCATCCGCCGGTCGTATCTGGCCGAGACGCGGCGTGTGGCGGGCGAGTTCCTCAAGCGCGGGTTGCAGGCGATCGTGTTTGCGCAAAGCCGCCTGTCCACCGAGATTCTCACGACCTATCTGAAGGAAGCGTTCGAGGGTCCGCCCGGATCGCCTGAAACCATTCGCGGCTATCGCGGCGGGTACCTGCCGCTGCGGCGGCGCGAGATCGAGCGCGGGCTGCGCGAGGGCACGGTGCGCGGCGTGGTGTCGACCAACGCGCTCGAGCTCGGCATCGACATCGGCGCGCTCGATGTGTGCGTGATGGCCGGCTATCCGGGCACGATTGCCTCGACGTGGCAGCGGGCCGGGCGCGCCGGGCGCCGATCGGGACGATCGGCCGCGGTGATGGTGGCCTCCAGTGCGCCGCTCGATCAGTTCATCGTCCGCCACCCGGAGTACTTCTTCGGCGCAAGCCCCGAGCACGCGCTGATCAATCCGGACAACCTGCACATCCTGCTCGATCACGTGAAGTGCGCGGCGTTCGAGCTGCCGTTCGGCGCCGATGAGAGTTACGGCACGCTGAACGTGCAGGACGTGCTGACGATCCTGGCGGAGGAAGGCTACGTGCATCAGGCCGACGGCCAGTGGAGCTGGACGCACGAGTCGTATCCGGCCGATGCCGTCAGCCTGCGGTCGATCAGCTCCGACAACTTCGTGGTCATCGACACCACGCACGGCGAGCAGGTGATTGCCGAAACCGACTTCACGAGCGCGCCGCGCATGCTGCACGAGAAGGCCATCTACCTGATGGAAGGGCAGCTCTATCAGGTCGAGCGGTTCGACTTCGACGGGCGCAAGGCGTTCGTGCGCGAGACCGACTGCGACTATTACACCGACGCGATCACCTATACGCGCGTCACGATTCTCGAGACGGTGGGATCGGACGCGGTGGACGCGCTGCCCCCGGCGGTGGTCGACATCAGCGCGGCGGCGGCCGGCACCGAAAACGAAGTGCGCGGCCTGCCGGCGGAAACGCCGGCATGGGCGGAGAACGCCGGCTTCGGTCCCGGGGCGGAAATCGCCGAACGTGATGCCGGCCTCCGTGCGTGGGGCGACGTGCACGTCGTGTCGCGCGTCGTCGGCTTCAAGAAGATCAAGTTCTACACGAACGAGAACGTCGGCTCGGGCGAGCTGGACTTGCCCGAGCAGCAGATGCACACCAGCGCGTACTGGCTGACCATTCCGCGCGGATCGTACGAGGCGCTGCCGTGGTCCACCGACGACCGCCGCGACGGTGTCGCGGGCCTCGCCTACGCGATGCACAGTGTCGCCATGCTGCTGCTGATGTGCGACCGCGGCGACATCGGCTTGTCGGTCAACAGCGACGAGGGCGACGCTCCTCGCGTGTTCATCTACGACAACTATCCGGGCGGCATCGGCTTCAGCGAACCGCTGTTCCTGATGCATCGGCTGCTGCTCGAGCGGACGCGCGAGATGGTTGACGAGTGCCCGTGCCCCAACGGCTGCCCGTCGTGCGTCGGGCCGGAAGGCAACCAGGGCCCGCTCGCAAAGGCCGTAGCTTCGAAGCTGCTCGGCATCCTCCTCGACGCCAGCGAGGCCGCGGCGTGAAGAATTGCATCCTTGCTCGGGGCTTGGTCCGGTATTCCTCAGCGCCGCCGAGGCGAGTCGGGCCCCGCTGGAGCTGTACGGGTCGCTCCGATGTCTTTTTAACGGCGTCGCTTCGGAACACCGGACACCGCCCCTGCGCCAGGCAATTCGCGTGAGAGATCTTTCCTCGAAGCTGCGCGCGATCGTTCGCAGCAATCCGGTGGGTGCGCAGCGAACGGAGCGGGGCGAAGGGGCCCCGCGAGTGAGCGAGCCAGGCGGGGTGCAGGGGTCCCCGCCGGACATAAAAGAGCTCATTGTCGAGCCTGACGTGCCGGAGAAGCGCGGCGAGCTGCCGCCGCCGCCCGATCTCACGCGCGTGGCCGAGGCGCTGGGGGGCCGTCCGCTCGAGAACAAGTACGGCGCGGTGCTCATCGTCGATCGCCGCTACGAAGCCGATCGCTGGCACGGCGAGGAGCAGATCGGGGCGTGTGAGCTCGACGACTTCGAGCCGCTCCGCACGCTCGATCCGCGCTTTCGCGAGGGTAGCGGTGGCGCGGCCCTTCAGGGCCCGCGTTTACCCCGCGGCCCGCTCTTCTTCGACCTCGAGACCACCGGCCTGAACGGCGGCGCCGGCACGGTGGCGTTTCTGGTTGGCTGCGCGTGGTTTGACTGCGGCGCGCTGCAGGTGCGCCAGTTCGTGCTCACCAGCATGGCGGCCGAGCGCGCGCTGCTCGAAGCGCTGCGCGAGCAGATCGACGCGGCACCGTTCGTGGCCAGCTACAACGGCCGCACGTTCGACGCGCCGCTGATGGACGTGCGCTGGGCGTTTCACCGCCTGCCGTCGCCGTTCGAGCGCAAGCCGCATTTCGACATGCTGCCGCCGGCGCGCCGGCTGTGGAAGCATCGCGGCGAGCGTCCCGGCGGCGCGCTTCAGCAATTCGGCGAAAGGAGCGGCTGCAGCCTGATGGCCTTCGAGCGCCAGCTGCTCAAGTTCAACCGCGTGGGCGACGTGCCGGGGTTCGAGATTCCGGCGCGCTATTTCCAGTTTCTGCGCACGGGTAATGCGGCGCCGCTCGAGAGCGTGCTCGAGCACAACCGGCTCGACCTCGTGTCGCTCGCCGTGCTCACCGCGCGCGCGGCGCGGGTCGTGCGCGGCGGCCACCAGACTTGCGCGGATGCGGGCGAGTCAGTCGCGCTCGGCCGCATCTACGAGCAGACCGGCCGCGTCGCCGACGCGCGCCTCTGCTATGAGCGCGCCGCCGAGGCCGGCGATCGCGCCACGCGCGCCGACGCCCTGTCGCGCCTCGCCATCTCGCTGCGCAAGGAAAAGCGCTACGAAGAGGCCGCGGCCATCTGGCGGAAGATTGTCGAGAAAATCAACCCGGGAAGAATGTTGCCGCTCGAGCGGCTCGCCATCGAGGCGCTTGCCGTGCATCACGAGCATCGCGAGAAGGACCTCGCGCTGGCGAAGAAATTCGCGGCCGCTTTAAACGACGAAAACGGCGACGAAAGTATTCGCCGCCGTTTGAGTCGTCTCGAACGGAAGATGCGAGAGCGGCCCGCGCCGCTGCTTAACTGACCTTCTTCTTGCCTTTGGCGGCCGCGGCCTTGTCGGCCTTCAGCGTCGCCGCTTCCTTCTTGCGCTGCTCGACCGACATCGCGCCGAAGCGCTTCGTGAACCGGTCAACGCGGCCCTCGGTGTCGATCAGCTTCTGCCGGCCCGTGAAGAACGGATGGCAGTTCGAGCAGATCTCGAGGTGCAGCTCCTGCTTGGTCGAGTGGGTCTTCCAGGTGGCGCCGCACGCGCAACGGGCCTCGACCTCGAAATACTTGGGGTGAATCGCTTCCTTCACAACGAGCTCCTCGGGGACTACGGGAAAACGACAGTATAGCAGGCTCCAGACCCCAGGCTCCAGACTCCAGTGGGCCGGCTGGAGCCTGGAGTCTGGCGTCTGGAGCCTATCCCACCTCGTAACCCCTGTCCCATCTATGATTTCGGAGCCGCGCCAGCTCGTCCGGCGTGAGGCGGCGGCCGCCGGAAACCGCCAGATTGGCATCGACGTGCCGGGCCTTCCGCATGCCCGGGATGATGGTGGCCACGTCCTCGTTTTCGAGGATGAACCGCAGCGCGGTGTCCGGCAGCGACATGCCCGACGGCAGGTCCTTCGACAGCGCCTGGACGCGCTCGAGCGTGGCGCGCAGGTTGTCGGGCGTGAAATACGTATTGCGCCAGTCACCCTCGGGCCAGTGGCTGGCCGGCGTCAGCGTGCCGGTGAGCGACCCCTCGTCGAACGGCACGCGCGCGATCACCGCCACGCCGCGTGCGCGGCAGGCGGGGAAGAGCTCGTCCTCCGGCTGCTGATCGAACACGTTGTAGACCACCTGCACGGCATCGACCAGCCCGGTTTCGATGGCGCGCCGCACGTTGGCCGGCTCCCACCGATTCACGCTGATCCCGAAGCCCCGAATCAACCCGTCTGTCTTCAGCCGCTCTGCTTCGCGCCGCCAGCCCTCATCCTCAGCCCATGCGTCGCTCCAGACGTGCAGCTGCTGCAGGTCGATGCGATCGACGCCGAGATTCTTCAGACTGGTTTCGGTGCATGCGCGAATGTGATCGGCGGGGAAGGCGTCGCGTGCCGGCGTGGAGGCACGGCCGGGCCATTTCAGATTCTTCGGCGGAACTTTGGTGGCGACATACAGTTGTTCGCCACCGTGACGCCGGAGCATCTCGCCCACGAGCTGCTCGCTCTTGCCCATCCCGTAGGCAAGCGCCGTATCGAAGAAGTTGCAGCCCAGCCCGATCGCGCGCTCGAGCGAGGCAAGCGACTCGGCATCATCCGATCCCGACCAGCCGCCCATGCCCCAGGTGCCGAAGCCGACCTCGGACACCTGCCAGCCAAGTCTGCCGAACGTTCGGTATTTCATCGGGAGTTTTCCACAACTCGGTTCGGACCTGGTGAAGTTTCTGCCGCAAAGGGAACGGTTCTTGCGCGGGCTCGATCGCTACCGCAGCTCCCCGCGTCGCAAGCGGCGGTACAGCTCCAGCGCGTCCCGGATGATGACGATCGCCTCGGCGGGGCCGAGCATGTCCTCGACCACGACCTGCTTGTTCTCGAGCGCCTTGTAGTCTTCGAAGAAGCGGCGCACTTCGCGCAGCAGGTGCGCCGGCAATTCCGCTTTGTCGTGGTAGTCGACAAACGCGGGATCGCGCACCGACACTGCGACGATCTTGTCGTCGATGCCCTTCTCGTCGCGCATGCGCATCACGCCAATCGCGCGCGCCTCGACGATCGTCAGCGGATACACCGGCTCCTGGCTCAGCACCAGCGCATCCAGCGGATCGCCATCGTCGCAGTACGTCCGCGGGATGAAGCCGTAGTCGGCCGGGTAGTACACGGCGCTGTGCAGCACGCGATCGAGACGCAGCAGCCCGGTGTCCTTCTCCAGCTCGTACTTGTTCTTGCTCCCCTTCGGAATTTCGATGACGACGGGGAAGGAGGTGCCGACGGAGGCGTCATCGAGGTAGGTGTCGTGCCAGGGATGCATTGCTTCTGATCATAGTCAGGGTACAGGGCAAAGGACAGAGGGCCAAGGGAACGCAAGGTCTCAGGGCGAACGGAGAAGGTAGAATCCGGAGATGCCACGAGCTTCTCTCTATCTCGTCCTGGCCCTGGCCACGACCGCCGCCGCGCAGGCGCCCGAGCCGGTCGATGCCGCGTCCTTCCAGAAGATCCGGGCCGAGGGGCTCCAGCGGTCGCAGATCATGGAGACGATGTTCTGGCTGACCGACCGGCATGGCCCGCGGCTGACGGGATCGCCCGGGTTCGAGGAGGCCGGCGACTGGGCCGTGACGCAGCTCGAAAGCTGGGGCGTGCAGAACGTGCGCAAGGAGCGCTTCCCGTTCGGGCAGGGCTGGTCGCTGGTGCGGTTCAGCGCGCAGATGACCGCGCCGCAGGTGATGCCGATCATCGGCATGCCGAAGGCGTGGACGCCCGGCACCGCCGGCACGACGACCGCCGAGGTGGTGCGCATCACACCGCCCGCGACGGCCGCCGACGCGGAAAAGCTGAAAGGCACGCTGAAGGGAAAGATCGTGCTCACGCAGCCGGCGCGCGCCGTCCGCATGCTTGACGACCGCATCGTGTTGCGCATGAACGAGA
>JAKFEY010000059.1:0-190096 GCA_036675475.1 Vicinamibacterales bacterium | reverse complement strand
GTGGTCGGCCGCGTCGGCATTCCGCTCGCCTGCGGGTTCGTTCCTGCACGCGCAAGAGGCGCTCGACCTGCTGACCGACGGCAAGACCGTGGGACAGGCGGTGGGCGACGTGACGTTCGGGCCCGACGGCGCGCGGCTCAACTCGGGGGCCGCCTACATCGCCTATCCGCTTCCGGAAACGCTACAGGCAGGCGAGTTCTCGTTCGTCGCGCAGGGCATCGACGAAGGCAATCCCGGCGACAAGGCGAAGATCATCTCGATGGGTGAAGGCTGCCACGTCGACGTCACCGACAACGACTACCGCGTCTCGGTGGAAGTTCGCGGCAGCGACCATCCCGTGCCGGGCATCGTCGCCTATCGCATGATCACGGGCGATGCCGGCGAGGAACACAGCATTCACGACACCAACCGGCACGCGCACCTTCCTGGCTGGACGCGCGCGCAGACGTACTTCGTGAAGTTGTTCTGGAGCACGGGGATTGGCGGCTACGAGATCCGCGAAGGTGGCCCCACGGGGCCGATTCACGACGCGGACACGGTTTCGACCGACGGACACCCGTACAAGCCGACGCCGCACTGCCTCTACGTGGGCGCACCGCCCTCGCGCGGCGGCGTGGGCAACCAGAGCCACCCCAACATGACCGTGAAGAACGTCTGGATTTCGGCCAACGACCGGCCGTCGTTCCCCTCGATCATCAGCCGCCTCCAGTAGCCGCGCTTTATACCGGAGGGGAGTGTATCGCCCACCACTCCCTTCCGGTACAATTCCCGAGCGCGGTTCCCAGCCCGCATTTCCAGCAACCTCAACTATTTGGAGTAATTTGATGTTCCGACACAAGTACGCCGTTTTCGGCGCTGGGTGTTTGCTCGCCGCGACCGTCGCCTGCAGCAACACTGCGAACCCGATTTCGCCCAATGCCGCGGTCCCGGGCTCGGGTGCCGCCGGTCCGAATGGCGAAACGCTCAAGATCGACGCACCGGCCACGACCGCGCCCACCGGCGGCGCGACCTCGTCGTTCCCTCTGACGTTGACTGTCGGAAACGTCGCGGGCAAGTACGCCAGCTTCCCCGTCACCTATCGCTATGAGATCCGCAACGCCGCGGGCACGACCGTCGCCTCGGGCACCCAGGCGGCCGGCTCGGGCAGCGTGACCAGCATCGTCGTCAGCACCACGCTGGCGTTCGACGCGGCCCACTCGTGGCGCGTGCGCGCC
Source organism: Vicinamibacterales bacterium (assembly GCA_036675475.1). Classification (GTDB taxonomy): domain Bacteria; phylum Acidobacteriota; class Vicinamibacteria; order Vicinamibacterales; family SCN-69-37; genus JALYRV01. The sequence continues at coordinate 188,882 of JAKFEY010000059.1, read as the reverse complement.
GAGTACAACGGCGCGGTCGGTCCGTGGTCGGGCGCCGCGTCCTTCCGCTCGCCCGCCGGATCCTTCATTCGCGGCAACGAAGCCCTCGACCTGCTCAACGACGGCAAGACCGTCGGCCAGGCCGTCGGCCCGGTGACCTTCTCGGCGGACGGCGCGAAGATGAACGACGGCAGCGCCTACATCGCCTATGCCCTTCCGCAGACGCTGCAGGAAGGCGAGTTCTCCTTCATGGCCACCAACGTCGACGAGGGCAACCCCGGCGACAAATCGAAGGTCATGTCGATGGGTGAAGGCTGCCATGACGATGTGACGGACAACGACTACCGCAACACGCTGGAAGTGCGCGGCAGCATTTATCCGTCGCCCGGCACCATCTCGTGGCGCATCATTACGGGCGATTCGCGCGAAGAGATGCACCGCATCACCGACTCGCACCGCACGTCGATGTCGTGGAACCGCAGCGACTGGAACTTCTTCAAGATCTGGTGGCAGGCGGGCATCGCGGGCTATGAAATCCGCAGCGGTGGCCCGACCGGCGCCATCATCGACGCACAGACGCACGGCACGTCGGGTCACGCGTATCGGCCGACGCCGCACTGCGTTTACGTGGGCGCGCCGCCCACCCGCGCGGGCGTCATCAACCAGACGCACCCCGGTCAGATCGTCAAGAACGTGTGGATCTCGGGCAATCCCCGTCCGACGTTCCCGTCGATCATCAACCGCGGCCAGTAAAGAGCGGCTCGGAAAGAGGATGGACACCGCGGGCGGGACGTCGGTCCCGCCCGCGGTGTTTAAGGGACGGGGCGGTTTTCACAAGTCGGTAGTTACGAACAGGTCGTAGCGGCGGCCGCTGGGAGCGAGACTTCGGCACACGGTGCGGCGTTGCTGAGCGCGTCCGAGGTGCGGGCGCGCCAAAGAGCGGTCGCGCCTGCGTCTCTTTAACGGCCGCGCTCACCAACCCCGCACCGTGTGCCTCCGCTCCGCGGCAGACGGCCGCCCTCACGCTCGCGCTCAGGCGCCGGGTCGTCGAGCGGGCGGCGTGCAGTGTTCCAGCGCGACGGCGTAAAAAGAACGTCGGAGCACCACTCTTTGGCGCGACTCGCCCCGACGGCGCGCTGGAATACTGCACACCGCCCTCGACCATCGGCGACCGAAGCGCCCGCTATGCAGACTCGAACACCGCTCTCTAGCGGCCGCCGAGCGACGCGGGACGCGGACCGCGCCCGACCCAGAGGTTGCGGTAGACCGCGCCGGGCCACGAGCCCGACTCGATGTTGGCGTCGGTGGCACCGAGGTAGACGGTGTGCGGCGTCGGGTTGTACGTGCCGCCGGGCGTCGCCATCGAGTGGTCGTAAATCACCGGCCCGCCGGCGCCGCCTTCACGAATGGTGAGACGGAATGTGCTGCCCCAGGTCGCGGTCCACAGATAGACCGTCGCCGGATTGAGCGACCGGATGCCGGCCGCGCGCTCGTTGAAGTCGGGCTCGTACTTGAACGCCTCGCTGCCGTTGAGCAGCTTGAACGAGATGGCGTTCGGCGGATTGCCGTTCAGTCCGCGGTACTGCACGTTGAAGAGGAACCGGCTGTCGAACAGGCGCGACGTGCCGTCGGCCATCGAGAAGATGCGCGACTTCTCGCCGGGATGATTCGGATAGAGCCCCGACACTTCGACGGAAATCTCGCCGCTGGTGATGGTTTCGGCGAGCTGGTACTTCACCCACGACGTGTTGTTGTCGACGCGAAGGCCCTGCTCGCCCATGAACGTCGTGCTGCCTGTGCGCTCGCCGATCGTCTGGCCGTTGTTGAGCGGATCGAACAGCTCGCCGGCGCGGTTGAAGCCGCCAACCTTCGTGCGGAACTGCGCCGTCGCGGACCATGCCGAGATCGCCGAGCCCTGATACGCGCGCGCGCGCCAGTAGAGGCGCGTGGACGCCTGCAGGTCGGCCGACGGCGTGAACGTGGTCGTGCCTCCCGATCCTTCGGCGATGCCGGCCTGCGACACGACAGTCGTCACGAACGTGTCGACGGTGGAGATCTGGAACTCGTAAGTCTTGGCGCCGCTCTCGCTCGACGCCGCGTTCTGCACGGTCAGCACCGGCCGCAGCGTGTCCAGCTGCGCATCGCCCACCGGCGATGTGGCCGTGGGCGCGCTCAGCGTCGCCGACCCCGGCTGCGTGGGCACCTCGCGCGTGCCGCCCGCCCCTCCGCACGCGGCTGCCGCCGCCGCCACCATCACGATTCCCACCCTCGACAACAACCTCATCAGCGACCTCTTCCTTTCAGGGAGCTCTCCGCCCCAGCGGGGCAACCAGTGATTCTCGCCTGCTAACCCTGTTATAATCAACAGGTTCCGATGTCCACTTCCACGTTCCGGATGAAGTACCTGGCGAAGAATGCCGCCGGTGTCCCGCGCGACCTCGTGACCGGTGCCCTCGCCCACGTCACCACCATCAAGCCCACGGTCCTGATTTACAACTGCACGTGGGTCTGCGACGCGCGCTGCGAGATGTGCAACAACTGGAAGTGGGGCAACCGGAAGGAAGACCTGACGCTGGAGCAGGTCGACAGGATCTTCGACGACCCCTTCTGGTCGAACGTCGAAAACCTGAACATCTCGGGCGGCGAGCCCACGACGCGCAACGACCTGCCCGAGCTGGTGGAGCTCTTCTACAAGCGCCTGCCCCGCCTGCGCAAGGTCGGCATCAACACCACGGGCATCACGCACAAGCGCGCCATCCCGATGCTCACGCGCATCGTTGAGTTCACGGCGTCGAAGGGCCTGCTGTTCAGCGCGCGCGTGTCGCTCGACGGCATCGGCGAAACGCACGCGCAGGTGCGCAACGTCAAGGACGCCTTCGACAAGGCCGGCACGACGATCGCCGCCATGCAGGCGCTCGCGAAGACGCACGACACCTTCCAGTTCGGCATCGCGGCGACCATCTTCAAGCAGAACCTCGAGGACGCCGAGAAGATCCTGGCGTGGGCGCGCGAGAAGGACATCGACGTCGTCTTCAACATGCTGCGCTTCACCGACGCGATGCTGCACAACAAGCATCTGGAAGAGAGCGTCGGGTTCAAGAGCCGCGAAGAGACGTTCATGAAGAAGTTCTTCCTCGACCGCGTCGCGGAGGAATCGGTGCTGAGCGGCCAGTCGTTCATGTACCTGCACTACGCCGACATGATCGCCAACGGGTATCAGCGGACGATGCCCTGCCCGTTCCAGCGGCAGGGCCTGCTGCTCAATCCGAACGGCGATCTGTTCTACTGCGAAAACTCGAAGAAGCTCGGCAACGTGCTCGAGACCAACGTCAAGGACATCTACTTCAACGCCTCGAACCTCGAGCATCGTGAGGAGCTGAAGAAGAACGTCTGCACGACGTGCCTGAGCCCCTGCCAGGTGAACGTGGGCGCCATGAAGCAGGTCGTGCCGTACGTGAAGTTCCTGCGCCGCGCCTACAAGGTGAAGCACGACCCGTCGCGGCACCTTGCGACGTTACCTGCCCCGGTCAGGTGACAGCCGCCGCACGCGCAGCCCGCCTTCTGATCGCGGCGGGGCTGTTCGCGCTGTTCCTCTATTACAGCAACCCGCGTGAAGTCGCCGCGACGCTCGCCCGCGCCGACTGGCGCTGGGTGCTGCTTGCAGTGCTCCTCGTCTTCGCCGATCGCGCGCTGATGGCCTGGCGCTGGATCGCCCTGCTCGCGCCGATCGCCCACGGCTCGCGGCCCCCGCTCAGCGCGGTCATCCGCATCTTCTTCGTCAGCACCTTTCTCGGCACGTTCCTGCCGGCCAGCATCGGCGGCGACGCGGTGCGCACGTGGAGCCTCGCGCGCGTAGGCGTCAGCGCGCACGAAAGCCTCGCGTCGGTGCTCATGGATCGGCTGCTGGGCGTCGTCAGCGTGTTTCTGATGGCGGGTGCCGGCCTCGCCCTCGCGCCGGATCTGCTCTCCGAAAAGATCGTCGTCACCGGCCTCGTCGTCGTGGCCGTCGTCTGTGCCGTGGCGCTCACGCTGGCCTTCAACGCCCGCGTCGCGGCGCGCTATAAACTCTTCGCCGCCTTGAATGCGTACCGGGGACATCGCGCGCAACTGGCCGGCGTGCTGGCCGCGTCGGTCGGCGTGCAGATCCTTCGCATCATCCAGGCGTGGTTCCTGGGGCTCGCGCTCGGCATCGAGGCCGGGCTGCTGGTCTACTTCGCCTTCATTCCGGTGATCCTCCTGATCATGCTCGTGGCGCCGCTGCCCAACGGCATCGGCTCGAGCCAGTTCGCGTTCTGGTGGGCGTTCGGGCACGTCGGCGTTCCCGAGCCCGCGGCCTTTGCGCTGTCGGTGCTCTTCGTGGCGCTCGGCATTGTGGGCAACGTTCCCGGCGCCGTGCTGTACGCCACCGGCTTCGGACGCGATGTGCGGGGGGCGACGACGTGACGCTGCCGCTGCGGCTGACGCTCACGCTGCTGGTGGCCGGGCTGTCGTGGCTCTACGGCGGCGTTGCCGGCCTCGTCACGCTGCTGCTTTATCTACTGGGCGTGCTGCCGGGTGTGGCCATCGGCGCGGCCCTGTTCGGGAGGAAGCACGCGGCGCGGTTCGCGGCCGGCGCGCTGCTTGGCTACGCGCTGCTGGCGTTTGCGTTCTGGATTCCCGTGGTCACCGGACAGCCGGCGCCGCTCGCGTTCGTGTTTGCCTGGCTGATGCTGCTTCTGCTCGGCAAGGTGCTGGCCGGCTACTTCAAGGGTCCGCTGATCACGCTGCCGGAGTGGACGCCGCGCGACTCGGCGGCGCTGCTTCTGGTGCTGCACCTCGTGCCGCTGCTCGTGGGCGCGCCGTTCGCGCGCGCCGGCGAAGTGGACGAGGGCGGCACGAAATATTTCCGCGCATACTTCACCGCGGATTTCGTGTGGCACATGGCGCTGACGCACGAGGTCGCGCGCTTCGAGCCGCAGCTGAAGAATCCGTACATCGCCGACGAGGATCTCCACTACTACTGGACGTACTTCCTGCCGGCCGCGGTACTGGCCACGCGCGGCGAGCCGGGCGCGTCAGATCGCGTCGAGGCGACGCTCAAGATCGTCGCAATGATGACGGCGCTGCTGCTGGTGTCGATGGTCTATCTGGTGGCGTGGGCCGCAACAGGACGCCGCTGGGCGGCGGTCGTCGCAAGCGGCATCGCGATTCTGGCGCCCAGCTTTGAAGGCCTGTACGCGCTGCGCTGGCATCTGTTGCTGCGCGACGAGCCGTGGCGCGTGCTGCGCGAGCTCAACATCGACGCCGTGTCGGCGTGGCCGCAGTACCCCTTTCAGGGACTGCGCATCGACAACCTGCCGCGCGCCATGTGGTGGACGCCGCAGCATTCCATATCGTGCGCGCTGGGCCTGATCGCCGTGCTGGCGGCCAGCCGGTGGACGGGCACGCCCCGGCGCGCCGCCCTGCTCATCGGCCTCGCGCTGGGTCTGTCGGTGACCTTCAATCCGCTGCTGGGCGCCATCTTCTGCGGCGTGTACGGCCTCACCGTGCTGTGGGATGTCGTGGCGCGTCACATGACGATTCGCACGGCCGCGGGCGCCACGCTTGCGGTCATCCCGGTCGGCCTGGCCCTCTGGTGGTGCGTCGCGGCGGGGATGAGCGCCGGCGCCGAGGCCGTGACGGTCGGTCTGCACCCGGCCGCGCGCAAGGCGCCGTGGAGCGCGCTCTTCATTTCGCTCGGCGGCGTGCTGATTCCGGCCGTCATCGGCCTGCTGCCGTCGCGCCACATCCCGTTCCGGCCCGTCGTGCCGGCTCTGTTCGCGCTTGTGCTCGGGCTGCTGCTGATGCACTTCGTGACCATCACGGAGTCGTCATGGGTCGGCTTCCGCGCCGGCAACATCATTCTGGTCTCGGCCGGCATGCTCGTCGCGCGCGGCCTCGTGGTCGCGTATCGCCGATCCGGCCGCGTGCTGGCCATGACCTTCGCCGCGGTCATCTTCCTCGCGGGAGTACCGACCACCGCCATCGACTGGTTCAACGCGCGCGATCTCGAAAACCGCGATATGGGGCCGGGCTTCCTCTGGACCATCCCCTTCTCGCCGGATCAGCAGGCGGGCTTCGAGTGGGTGCGCCGCGCCACGGATCCGCGCGCGGTCGTGCAGTTCGATCCCATCGTCCGGGCGCGGCAGAACTGGAGCGGCATCCCGACGTTCACCGGCCGGCGCATGGCTGCCGCGATTCCGATTTCACTGCTGCCCGAGCAGCGGCATCACGACCTCGCGGCGCGTGTGCATCGCATCTTTACGGAACTACCTCCCGAAGCCGCGCATGCCGACGCGCGCGCGATGGATATCGACTATCTCTGGATCGACGAGGAGGATCGCGGCGCGCCGACCGCCGCCTCCCTGGCGCGGCTCGAAGGCCGCCCCGATTTGTTTCCCCCGATGTTCAGACAGGGCAGCACACTTGTGCTCGCAGTAGCGAAATGAACACCAGCGCACCCGTTCTCGAAGAAGTGCCGTGCGATCTGTGCGGCAGCATGAATCACGACGTCCTCCGCCCGGCCCGCGACACCAGCCGCTCGCAGCAGGATCTCGTCCGCATTTTTCGCGCGTCGAGTGACGTGCCGCTCGTCGATCGCCTCGTGGCCTGCCGGCACTGCGGTCTCGTCTTCGTCAGTCCGCGCGTGCAGGCCGGCGCGATCGTCGACTCGTACAGCGCCGGCGAGGACCCCACGTTCGTCAGTCAGGCCGAGGCGCGCGAGCGCACGTTCGGCGAATCGGTGGCGCGCATCGAGGCGCTGACGGGCGGCCCCGGCCGCGTGTTCGACATCGGCACCGCCGGCGGTTCGTTTCTCGCGGCGGCCCGTGCCCGGGGCTGGCAGGTGGACGGCTGCGAGCCGAATCGCTGGCTCGCCGCCTGGGGCAAACAGCATTACGGCATCGACATTCGCCCCGGCCCGCTGACCGAACACGATCTTCCGAAGGCCCACTACGACGTCGTCACGCTGTGGGACGTCGTGGAGCACCTGCCGCAGCCCTCGGTGATTCTCGAGCGCGTGAAGGATCTCGTGAAGCCCGGCGGCCATCTGATCCTCACCTTCCCGGACATCGGCAGCCCGTCGGCGAAGGCGCTCGGCCGCTACTGGCCGTTTCTCAGCTCGGTGCACCTCTATTACTTCTCGAAGAAGACGATGCGGGAGATGCTGAAGAAGCACGGCTTCGAGATGCTGCACACGCGGCCGCACACCCAGAAGCTGGAGCTGGCCTACGTGCTGCACCGTGCAGGCGATGTGCTGGGCGCGCCGATGCGGATGCTGTCGCGTCTCGCGCACGCGGCCGGCGCGGGCCGCGCGCATGTGGCGTATCGCCTGGGTCAGACGTTCGTGGCGGCGCGCCGTCTGCCGTAGCGGCGGAACGTTCGCAGCGCGCGAAACCAGTCCTTCATGCCGATCTTCTTGCCTTCCGCGCGGCTGCGCGGATGGTAGCTGATCGGCACCTCGACAATCTTCATCCCCCGCGCGAGTGATTTCGCGGTCATCTCGTGATCGAGCTCGAAGCCCGTCGTCTGCAGCTCCATGTCGAGCAGCAGCGATCGCGGATACAGCTTGTAGGCCGTCACGGTGTCGGTGAGATAGCGTCCCGTGAACGCCCACCCGATCGCGCTCAGGCTGCGTCCGCCGAGATACGCCGTCAACGACTGCTGCGCGTGCCTCCCTGCGTGCATGTAGCGGCTGCCGTAGACGATGTCGGCGCCGCTCTCGCGCAGCGCCGTCAGCATCTGTCGATAGTCCTGCGGGTCGTATTCGAGATCCGCGTCCTGAATCAGAATCAGGTCGCCGGTCGCGCGCGCAATCCCCTCTCGCACGGCGCGACCCTTCCCGCCATTGACCGGCATGCGCACGAGCGTCACGCCGTCGACGCCCTCGACGATCGCCGCCGTCCGATCGCGCGAGCAGTCGTCGACGACGATGATTTCGCGATCGAAGCCGAGCGGCGCGAGGTCAACCGCCTTGATGCGCTCGAGCAGCGTGCCGATGAACCGCTCCTCGTTGAACGCGGGAATGACGATCGAAATGCGCGGGCGCAGCTCGCGTGCGACGAGCGCGAGCTCCTCGGGCGTGTTGACGCCGGTGGCTTCGACCGGCGTGACGGGAAACGTGACCACACGGCGGCCGACGACGAACGGGACGAAGTTGCGTTCGGCGGTGCCGCTGCCCTCGGCGGTCTCGCCGGCAAACCAGCGGAGATCCTCGAGAAACGCGCGGCGCGACAGGCTGAAGAAGCCGGCGTCGCTCTGGCCGTCGGCGGGCATCTCGTCACCCTCGCGACGCTGGAGGAACCGCGTCACCCGCCCGGTCTCGTCGAACTCGAGGTGCGTGTAGGGATGCGCCGACCGTGACGTCGGCATGATCACGTCGGCGTCGGGGTCGCGCGCCTCGAGATCCATCATGCGCCTGACCGTCTCGGGCCGGATGGCGATTTGATCGCACCACGTGATCCAGACCCGATCGGGCGCGGCCTCGAGCACGGCCGGCGCGGCCAGCAGAATCGCGTCGAGCATCCCCGTGGGCTCGGCCTGCTCGACCACCGTTGCCGTCCAGCCGAACGCCGCAAGGCGCGACCGCACGGCCGCCGCGAATGACGGGTGCGCCACCACCACGACGCGGCTGACGTGCCGCCGGTACAGCCGCTCGAGATGATCGAGCATCGGCCGCCCCGCCACGCGCGTCAGCACTTTCGGATCGGACGATCCCAGCCGCGAGCCGCGCCCGGCCGCCGGAATGATCAGCAGGCGCGTCACGCCCGCCTCCCGAACCGCGTCTTCACCATCGTCCCGATGCTGCGCAGGCCTTCGCCAATGGACGTGCGGCGCACGCGCGCGGCCGACAGCGGCAGGAACTGCACCGGCACCTCGAGCAGATCCGCGCGCCGCCGCATCAGGTTGCCGAGCAGATGCTGGTTCACGAGTTTGTGCGTGAGCGGCACCGGCACGGCGGCAGCATCGCTGGCGCGAATGGCGCGCACGCCCGAAAGCGTGTCGGCGACGTAGCGGCCGTAGAGCATCAGATAGCCGACGCTCAGCATGTGGCTGCCCGCGCGCGACACGCCGCGCGACAGCGGCCCTTCCGCGCGCCGCTGCTGATAGGAGCGGTCGATGTCGCGCACCGACAGGCGCCGGCTGCCCCAGACCGCGTCGAGCCGTCCGCCTTCGACATATCGAATCAGCGCCGCGGCATCGTCGCCGCGATACATGCCGGACGACTCGAACAGCACGACGTAGTCGAAGGCGCCGGCGGCGATGCCCTCGCGGATGCGCCGCTCGGCCCCTTCCTCGGTGAGCGCAAACTCCACGGCAAACGGCAGGCTGCGCACGAACGCCTCGTCGGGCAGCGCGTCAGGGCGCGCCGCCACAATCGTGAGATCGGCATGCGCGGGTTGCGCACGCGCGATCTCCAGCATGCTCTGCGTCAGCTTGTTCGCCGAGTTCGCGCCATAGAGAAACACCGCCACGCGCACGCGCCGTGCCGGCTGCAGCAGCGACTCGACGAACGGCGTCAGCACCTTCGCAGCATCGTGCCGGCCGCTGACGCCGTCCTCATAGAAGCCGATGCGCACCAGGCGCGGATCCTCGAAGCTGTCGACCTGCCCCAGCGGCACGTACGGCCGTTCCGGCTCGGCCTGCTTCGGATCGTTCAGCAGGTAATGCGTGATGAGAAACGGCGTCGGCAGCGCCACGCGCCCCTTTTCGGTGAGATAGAACAGCGCGCGATCGACCAGGCCCACCGCGCTGGATCCCGCAATCTCGGCGTCCATCTGCAGGTTGGTGATCAGGAGCTTGAGCGCCTTGAGGTTGCCCGCGATGTGGCGTCCGAGCCCGGGCGTGAGATACGACGGGAACAGACTCGAATACTGCGTGCCTGGTGCGTACACGATCAAATCGGCGGCGTCGACCCTGGCGGCAACGCGCGGGTTCAACGTGAGCGCCGCGGCGTGTTGCTCAAAGAATGCGCGCGCGGTGTCAGCGGTCCACTCACCCGCCGGCAGCGGACGATCGATCAGGAAAATGTCGTCGATGCGATTCTCGCGCCGGGCGTCGACGATGGCCTCTTCGGTGCCGAGCACCGCGCCGTTGCGATCGATGGCCACAAGAAACGCATTCTCCCCAAGCGTCACGTTCTCGATGACGCCCGCCGGAAGCCCGAGCAGCGCGCTGTAATCCTCGACGGCGGCGTTGAAGGCCCGCTTCGCGAGCAGGAAGCCTCCCGCGAACACGAGGTTGCCGATGGCGCAGTCGGCGAACTGAAACGTGCCGCCGCGCGCGAGCTCCGCCTGAAAGGCCTGCAGCCGCGACCGGATGCCCGCGGCCTCCTCCTCGGTCAGTCCCTCGCTCGCTCCGCCATCGGCCGCGACCGCGTCGAACGCCGCGCGCGCCTGGGCGTCATCGTCCGACAGCCGCCGATCGACAAGCGCGATCAGGGCAGGCGAGCAGCTGCCGGTGGCCGCGGCCACGCGTGAGGCGTTTTTTCTGAAATCCGAGGGGCCGAGGCTGTCGCCGAGAAAGCGCCGGACTTCTCCAGTCGACGCCCCATCGTCATAGCCATTGACGACGAGCGTGAGGGCGACATCCTTGCGCGCCAGCAGTCTCTTCGAGAGGACTTCGGATCCGCGTCCTCCGGTGAAGACGACGACGTTCAGCACGGCAACATTATGTCAGGCGGAATGCGGAGATGGCGGTGTGGGGCAGCACACCGCTCCGGAGCGGCTAGTTTGCGACGGCGCGTTTTTCCTGCACTTGCACGCGGGGAGCGTGATGCAGCACGCGCGCCATGCGCACGGGTACGGCATCGAGCCTTCGGTCGCGAGGCTCGACTTTCACGACCGTCGCGCTCTGCGGGGCGACGCCCATTGGCGGGCTCATCTCCCAGCCTTCCGATCGCTTGCCGCAATGATGACAGGCCAGGCACACGCGGCCGGGCGCCACCTTCACCTGGAAGTCGTGCATGCGGAAGAGCGCGCAACGGACGCGGTAGAACAGATCGGCAACCATCGGTCGCGATAGTGCGGCCGAACCGGGGGCGCCGTTTCCGAAAACGGGTTCGAATTCAGTAACCTTCATAACCCTGCCAAGCTGGGCACCGTGCAGGTGATTTGCGGGAGAACGAGGTGGTTTATACCATGTATACCGCTGTGGTTCACCCCTTTTGGGCGCCCTCCCATAAAACTTTTAGTGCAGAGCTGTGAAACGTAAAACGGGTTATTTCCTGCTGCTGGCGGTCCTGGCCGGGTGTCCGGCCCTGTCCGGATGCGGCGCGGAGCCGCCGCCGTGCTGCACGCCGCCGCCCCCTCCGCCGCCGCCTCCCCCGCCGCCTCCCCCTCCACCCCCGCCGCCGCCCACGCTGGCGATTACGCGGATCATGGCGTTCGGGGACAGCCTGACCGAGGGCGAGCGCACGCCGGCCTTCTGGGGCTCGCACGACCCCGGCACGCCCGGGATCGCCCTGTCCTACCCGTTCAAGCTGTGGTCGATTCTGAAGGCGACCTACACGTCGCAGACGATCGACGTCTACAACGCGGGCTTCGGCGGCGAGGCCGTGGCCACCAGCGCCGCCCGGTCACGGTTCCTCGACGCTCTGCGGACCTATGCGCCGCAGCTGGTCATCCTGATGCACGGCACGAACGACCTGGTGGGCGAAACCGACCGGCAGGTCATCGTCAGCGCCATGGAGGAGCTGATTGGCGACGCCCAGGCGCGCGGCGTCACCGTTTTCCTCAGCTCGGTGCCCCGCCAGCTGCCTGGCGTCGGCGATCCCCCGAAAGGCACGGCCGCCGACCGCGTGCCGAACTACAACGAAGACCTGCGGCGGATGGCGCTCGAGGAAGGGGTGACGTTCGTCGACATCTACCCGCACATCACCGACGACATGATCTCGCGGGTGGACGGCCTGCACCTGACCCAGGCCGGCAACCAGAAGCTCGCCGAGGTCTACTACGAGGCGATCAAAGGGCGCTACCACGTCCCCGCCCCCACCGCGCGGTGAGCCGCGCGACAGGGCGCTCGGGTCGCTGATGCTTCGGGCGATGTCCGGTATTCCTCAGCGCCGCCGAGGAGAGTCGAGCCAAAGAGCGGTCTCTCCGCAGACGGGGACAGGTCTTGTAGTTCAAGACCTGTCCCCGATGCGCTGAGGAACACCGGACACCGCCCTGCGATCCGGCCGCGCTGAGCGCGAGTGGTCGGTCTGTCGCGGCGCCGTGGTTGTGCATGCGAGCTGAGATCGCCCGAGCTACGCGGCGCAGCGACAGACTGACCCGAGCGCCCTTTCGCGCGGCCCGCCTACGCAAGCAGCTGCGCGGCTATTTGCTGACGAACAGGGCGGATTCGCGCCAGGCGGATCTGCGGGTGAGGTCGCGCGGAGGCGCGGCCCCGCCGATGGTGAGGATGAAGCGCTGGTCGCCGAGCCTGCTTTCGAAGCTTTCACCCGCCCGGACGATGCGGAAGTCGGCCTGCTCGATGCCGGGCGGCAGCAGCGTCCAGGCCTCTTTCCAGGCTTTGAACGCCTCGAGCTCCGGGCCGGTGGGGATCTTCGCCTGCAGGCCTCCTTCGTAGTGAAACGTGGCGTGCATGCCGGTCATGCGCGTCAGCAGGGCGGCGGCGCGGAAGCGCTCGGCGGAGTCGTCGCGCCGGCCTGGCTGCGCGGCGGCCGCGGCCCCGATCGGTTCGTCGCTGACCACCGGCTTGCCGTACTGCCGCACCAGCGCGCGTCCCTGCGCGAGGCCGGCAACATGATCCCAGGGCTTGTCGCCGCGCGGCATGTGCACGGTCACGTAGTCGCCGCCGCCGCTCGCCTCGGGCGCGTCGGATCCGTAGGCGACGACGACTTCCTCCGGAATTTGTGACGCGAGCCGCCCCAGCGTGGCGCGATCGTGAAGCGAGACATGCTGGGTGGGATGGAACGGCTCGTTGGCAATCTCGACGAGCGCGCTCGGATGCGCCGCGGCGATTCTGCCGATGGCCGCGACATGCGCGTCGAGATCCAGGGTGAGCTCCGCGGTGTCGGCCAGCGCCACCACCTCCACCTGAATCCCCCGTTCCCCCGCCATCGTCAACAGCTGCGGCAGCGCACGCAGGCCGTCGGCCGGCGACAGCAGGAACAGGTGCTGCGCCATCGCGAGCACGCGCACCACCGTCACGCCGTTCGCCTTCGCCCAATCGAGATACGCGGCCGCCTCGGCCTCTTTGCCTGAGGCCACGAACTCGACGAGCCGGAAGGCCGTCACGCCCCGCCACTCGAACGTGCTGCTGCCCTGAACGAAGCGAGTGCCGTTTACCGAAATTCTACCCGGTTGAATATCCCCGGTCGGCAGGGCGGCACACCCGATGGCGGCGGTAAGGATGACGATGCCGAGCTTCACGGAGAGTCCGTGAAGCAAGGACGGGGCCTACCGGGCGGCTTCGCGCGCCACTTCGCGAAGCGCGCCTTCCGACGGCTCCAGCACCTGGCGGATCGCGTAGGTCGGCTTGTTCTGCGACTCGTGGTACGTGCGCGACTGCAGCTCGGCGAGCAGACCCAGGGTGAGCAGCTGGAAGCCCGCCATGATGAGCAGGATGCCGAGCAACAGCAGCCATGTGCGGTCGCCGCGCCACTCCATGAAGTACTTCTCATACGCCACAAACGTGCACACGAACGTGCCCACGATGCCAAGCCCCACGCCGTACAGGCCGAACACCTGCAGCGGGCGCGTCGAGTAGCTCAGAAGGAACTTGACCGTGAGCAGATCGAGAATCACGCGAATGGTGCGCGAGATGCCGTACTTCGTGGTGCCCGCCGTGCGCGGGCGGTGATTGACGACCTGCTCCGCCACCTGCACGCCCATCTCGCTGGCAAGGGCCGGCAGGAAGCGATGCATCTCGCCGTACAGCCGCAGCGGCTTCACGACCTCGGCGCGAAACACTTTCAGCGAGCAGCCATAATCGTGCAGCTTCACGCCGGTGGCCCACGAGATCAGCCGGTTGGCGATCATCGACGGCAGCCGCCGGTTGATGAAGGTGTCCTTCCGATCCTTGCGCCAGCCGCAGACGATGTCCTTGCCCTTTTCGAGCTGCGCCACCATCGACGGAATGTCGGCCGGGTCGTTCTGCAGGTCGCCGTCGGCGGTGACGATGTAGCGGCCGCGCGCGTGCGCGAAGCCGGCGGCAAACGCGGCGGTCTGGCCGAAGTTGCGGCGGAACTGAATCACGCGCAGGCGCGGATCGGCGGCCTGCAGCTCTTTCAGGATCTCGAACGAGTCGTCGGTGCTGCCGTCATCCACCAGGATGATTTCGAACGGGCGTCCCGCCTTCGTGAGCACGTCCGTGAACTCGCGGCACAGGTCCCGGAGATTCGGCGCCTCGTTATGGATCGGGATGACGATGGACAGGTCGGGCAGCAGAGCCACGCCTGCACATTCTACCGCCTCCGCGAGAGCGCGCGGTACCCGTAATATGCGGCGCCCGCGGCCAGGACCAGTCCGGCGGCGTAGAGCGTAACGCGGCCGGCGTTCTGGTGGATGTAGGTGAGCACGGCCTGGCCGTAGAGGGCGGCAAGCAGGGCCTCGCCGATATACCGGAGGCCGCGGCCGATCGTGATGGCGCCGAGAAAGCGCGCGCGCGGCATGCCGGCGACGCCGGCCATCAGCACGAACGGCTTGAACGGCATCGGCGGCGGCGTGATCGACGGGACGATCAGCGCGAGCGTGCCGTAGCGCGCGAACACCTGCATGCCGCGCGTGACGTGCCGCTCGCTGAGGCGCTTGCGCAGAAACGCCTCCCCGCCGCGGCGGGCGAGGTCGTACAGCACGTAGCAGCCGGCCATGGAGCCGATCGTGGCCATCGAGCCGTACCAGAGCCAGCGCTCGGGATGCTCGATCACCATCCACACCATCAGGATGTCGACGACTTCGGGCAGCGCGAGGAATGACGAGTCGAGGAACGCGAGAAGGAACAGACCGGGGCCGCCGAGGCCGAGCGCGAACGCTTCAAGCCTTCTCAGCACGGGGCGAACGCTACAATGAACATCGCATGACATTCTACCGGCGATGGCCCGCCGCCGCGGGTCTTGCCGCGGCATGCGTGGCGCTCGCGGCCGCAGTCGTCTACGCGCGCCACGGCCTTGCGCTGAGCCACTATGACGCGCGCGCGCATCTGGTGGTGGCGCGCCGCGTGTTCGACAGCCTCACGCCGGGATGGGAACAGATAGGCGCGGTGTGGCTGCCGCTTCCCCACCTGCTCAATCTCATTCCCGTGCAGTGGGACTGGTCGTACCGCACCGGCGCGTCGGCGATCCTGCTCTCGATCATCTGCATGGGCGTGTCCGCGTTCGCGTGCGCGCAGCTGCTCGAGCGCGCCACCGGCTCGCGGCTCGCCGGCGCCGCCACGGCCGCGCTGCTCGTCACCAACGTCAACCTGCTTTACCTGCACGCCACGCCGATGACCGAGCCCCTGCTCATCGCGCTGGCGTTCGTGTCGATCGAGCGGCTGGAAGCCTGGCTGCGCGACCCCGCCATGTCGAGCACCTCGCCCGGCATCGCGCTGTTCCTCCTCTGCTGGACTCGGTACGAAGGCTGGGCGTTGGCGGCCGCGGCCATGGCTATCGCAGTGGCCTTGTCGCTGGCGCGGTGTCCGGTGTTCCTGAGAGACGGCGTTAAAGGATCGCAGGCGCGACCGCTCTTTGGCGCGCCCGCACCCCGCCGGCTCGAAGGAATACCGGACCAAGCGCCAGCGGCACCGGCGCCGTTGCGTCGCTACGTTGAGCGGTGGGCGGCGCTCGCCGCCTGGCCGGCGGCCGCGGGTGCCGGGTTTCTGATCCTGAGCCGCGCAACGGTCGGCGAGTGGTTCGTGTCGGGCGGGTTCTATGTGCCGGACAATCCCGCCCGCGGGGATGCGGCGCTGGTGCTGGAGCAGATTCGCGACGGCCTCGAGCAGCTGTCGTCGCCGGCGTTCGCGGCGTTCGGCGCGCTCGGCTTCATCTTCGTGGCCGTCCGCGGCCTCGCGGCGCGCGGCCAGCGGCCGCTGCTCGTCGTGCTGGCGCTCGCCGGCATGGCAGCGCTGCCCTTCGTGGCCTTCCACGCCGGCCATCCGTTCCGCATCCGCTATATGACACCGCTGGTGGCCTCGTCCGCGCTCTTCACCGGCTTCGCCATTGGCCTCGCCCCCGGCGCCGCGCGCATCGTCATGGCGCTCGCCGCCGCCGTGCTGATCGTGCCGGATCTGAAGCCGTTCGATCACACGGCGCCGATGATCGTCGAGGCCCGGCGCGAGGAACCGAACCAGATCGCGCGCCGCGCGGTGACGGCCGAACTGAAGCGCGTGTGGGACGGCTCGCCGATCCTCATGAGCATGGGCTCACTCGGCCACTACATGCACGACCTCGGGCGCGAAGGCTTCGGCATCGGCGACTTCCTGCACGAAGGCAACGGTGAGATCTACAAGGCCGCGGTGATCGATCCGGCCGCGCACACGCGCTTTCTGCTGGTGGAGGAACGGGCCGAGGGGGGCGACGTGTTCGCGCACCTGTTGCGCGATCAGCCCGGGGTCGCGGCGAAGTTCACGCGAGTGGCGGCAGGGGGGAATGTCGCGCTGTATCGACGCAAGCCGTAATTTGTTGATCTGCTGATCTGCTGACTTGTTGATTTGAATCTGTTGATTTGCCGATTTGTCGATTTGGCGCCGGTGCACGAAATCAACAGATCGGCAAACCAACAAATCTAGATCAACAAATCAAGAAGTCAGCAGATCAACAGATTGACGGCGACTCAGAACCGTATCTGAAACGACCCGATGAAGCTGAAGCCGCCGAGGTCGATTTCGTCGGCAAGCAGCCCGGTATCCGTCGTGTCGCCCTTCCCGCCCTGCCAGCGCAGCTCGCCGTTGAAGGCGAAGACGTCGCCGCTGACCGGCACGCGCACGCCGCCGAACAGGATCGGCGCCACCGTGTTGCCGCTCGCGACGTAGCTGTCGCGGAAGATCGACCCGTCGCTGAAGTCCACGAACTCGCCGATTTCCGAGTACTTCCAGTTGAGCAGCGCGGCGCCGCCGCCGACGTACGGCTGGAAGTCGCCCGCGCGGCCGATCGGCAGGAACTTCACCGTGGCCGTGAGCGGCACGATGCGGAGCTTGAGGTCCTGCTCAATCTCGCTGCCATCCGAGTCGACGAACTCGGCATACACGCTCGGCACGGTGCGCTGATAGAAGCCCGCGCCGAAGCCGACCTCAATCCGATCCCCGAAGCCAATCAGCCACTCGCCGTTGACCAGCGGACCGTTGAAGTCCTTGATCTCGAACGCCAGCGACTGCAGGTCCTGCACAAGCACATCATCGTCGCCGCGCGAGTCTTCCCCGCGCACCATGAACCAGCCGACGCCCAGGTTCACCGACTGCGTGATCTGCGCCTGCGCCGGGGCCGCGCTGGAAAACACCACGCCGGCCGCCAGCAGACCCGTCATCAAAGTTTTCGTCACCATGTGAGGCTCCCATGCCCTCCGAAGCGCGCCGGAAGCGGCGCGCGAAGGAGGACTCGCTCCCGCCCCGACGCGGGGCGTTGCGCTCCCTTCTGAGCAGGAACCTTGCCAGCGGATGGGCTCGAAAAGCGCCGGATTCACGCCGGATTCGGCGCGCAGCCGCGGCTTCCTGTCCTGCGTGGGTGTCAGCGAACGTCCTGAATAACTGCCTGCATGGCGCCGTGCAGCCGGCCGTTCGAAGCCAGGATTTCGCCGGTGCGCGACTGGAAGGGACCGCCCGCATACGCCGAGACCCGGCCGCCCGCCTCTTCGACCAGCAGGGCGCCGGCGGCAATGTCCCAGCGATTCAGGCTCGTCTCGTAGAAGCCGTCGAGCCGTCCGGCCGCGACATACGCCAGGTCGAGCGCCGCGGAGCCAAACCGGCGCACCGCGCGCGACACGCCCAGGAAGCGGCCGAAGAGCGCAACCGGCTCGGCCCGCTCCTCGAGAATCGAATACGGGAAGCCCGTGCACACGACGGCGTCGATCAGCGTTTCCGTGGACGACACCTTCAGCGGCTCGCCGTTGAGCCACGCGCCCACGCCGCGCTCGGCCGTGTACAGCTCCTTGCGCGACGGCTCGTAGATGGCCGCGACCTCCGCCACGCCGTTCACCTCGAGCGCCAGCGACGCGCAGAAGAACGGGATGCCGTGCGCATAGTTGGTGGTGCCGTCGATCGGGTCGAACACCCACTCGTGCGTGGCGCCTTTGGCGCCGCCCTGCCCCATCTCTTCGGCCACGACGGCATGATCGGGAAACCGCTCGGCAATGAGGGCGCGAAACATCTTCTCCACCGCGACGTCGGCCTCGGTGACGATGTCGATGGTGCCTTTCTTGTCGATGCGGAGGCCGGTGCGGAAATAGGAGAGCTGGATGCGGCCCGCCTCGAGCACCGCCTCGATGGCGGTGGACAGCAGCAGCGGATCAGGCAAGCTTCTTGACCATGCGCACTTCCATGCCGCCTTCCGGATGACGCGCCAGCGTCACATCGTCCATGAAGCTGCGCATGAAGAAGATGCCGCGGCCGCTGGACTTGAGCATGTTTTCGGGCGCGAGCGGGTCGGCAATCTCTTCGGGCTCGAAGCCCGCGCCCTGATCGCGCACGCTGACGATGAGCTCGGTGGGCGCCTCGCGGGGCGTGAAACTGAATTCGACGGTCACGAACTTCCCGGCTTCCTCGCGGTTGCCGTGCTTGATGGCGTTGATGACCGATTCCCGGACGGCGACGCTCACCCAATGCGTGGCGTCCTCGTCAAATCCCGCGATCGCCGACAGGCGATCGCTGAGGAGCTGCACGACGTCAAGCATGTCGAACGAGCTGTGCATCCGAAGCCGGACCACGTGGCTGTCGAAACTCATGCGGAGGGGAATAATAATACCTCGTGCGCCCTTTGATCGGCCGCTTCACCGTTCCCGGCGATAAATCCATCTCGCATCGGTACGCCCTGCTTGGCGCGCTGGCCCGCGGCACGAGCCGCATCCAGGGCATCTCGCCCGGACAGGATGTGCGATCGACGTTGATATGTCTAGAGACGCTCGGCGCGCGAATAACGTTCGCGAGCGGCCGCACGCCGCTGACGTTCGAGCCGGGCGACACGGTCGCGATCGAGGGGCGCGGCCTCGCGGGGCTTCAAGCGCCCGCCTCGGAGCTCGACGCGGGCAACTCGGGCACGACCATGCGCCTGCTTGCCGGCGTGCTGGCGGCCCATCCCTTTCGCGCCACGATGATCGGCGACGCGTCGCTGTCGCGGCGCCCCATGGAGCGCGTGGCCGCGCCGCTGCGCGCGATGGGCGCGCGCGTCATGACCACTGGCGGACATGCGCCGGTCACCATCGACGGCGGCGGCCTCACCGCGCTGGCGTACGCGAGTCCGGTCGCCAGCGCGCAGGTCAAGAGCGCCGTCCTGCTCGCCGGCTTGCAAACGGCCGGCACGACATCGGTTAGCGAGCCTGCGCCGACGCGCGATCACACCGAGCGCGCGCTGCGCGCGTTTGGCGCCGAGGTGAGCGCGCGTCCCGGCTTTGCGTCACTCGAGGGCCTGCAGCCGCTCGAAGCGCGCGACCTCACGGTGCCGGGGGATCCCTCATCTGCCGCCACATGGGCCGCCGTGGCCGCGAGCGTGCCGGGATCGTCCGTGGAGATCGACGGCGTGGCGCTGAATGCGGGGCGCACAGGGTTTGTCGAGGCGCTGCGCCGTGCAGGCGTGGACATCAGCATTGACGCGCGCGCCGAGCATGCGCACGAGCCGATCGGCACCATTCGCGTGGCGTTCGGCGACCCGGCGTTTTTCGAGGTCACGCCCGCGGAAGTGCCGTCGCTGATCGACGAGCTGCCCGTGATGGCCGCCATGGCCGCGAGGCGCGGCGGCATGCGCGTGACCGGCGCGTCGGAACTGCGCGTCAAGGAAAGCGACCGCATCGCGCAGATTGTGTCGGGGCTGCGCGCGTTCGGCGCACTCGCCGAAGAGCTCGAAGACGGCTTCGAAATCGGTCCGGCGCCGATGCGGCCTGCCGCCGTCGACGCGCATCACGATCACCGCCTCGCCATGGCCTTTGCCATCGCGGCGCTTGGCACGACCGGCGCGCGCATCGAGGGCGCGTCGGTGGTCGACGTCTCCTACCCCGGTTTCCTCGATCTGCTGGCCGCGCGCACCTCGTGACCACCGACAAGATCTATCTCGTGGGCTTCATGGCCGCCGGCAAGACCACGGTGGCCGGCCACCTGGCGGCGCGCCTGGACTGGCAGTCGGAGGACATTGACTTGCTGATCGAGGCGCGCGAGCGCCAGACCGTCGCCGACATCTTCGCGCGCCAGGGTGAGGCGTACTTCCGGGCCGCCGAGCGCGAGATGCTGCGGCTCGTGCTGCCGCTGCGGCATGCCGTCATCGCCACCGGCGGCGGTACCTTCGCCGATCCCGAGAACCGCGCCGCCATCAAGATGGATGGCGTGTCGGTATGGCTCGACGTCCCGCTCGAGCACCTGATTGCGCGCGTCCCGTCGGACGGCCGGCGGCCGCTCGCCGCCGACCGCGATCAGTTCGCGCAGCTCTATGCGGCCAGGGCGGCCACGTACGCGCTCGCCGACGTGCGTGTCGCCTGCGGCGATGCGCCCGCCGACGACATCGCCGACCGCGTGCTTGACGCGTTGAGGACACTCGGCCGCCTGTAGAAGCATGCGCATCCTTCTGATCAGCGACCTGCACGCGAACCTGCCCGCGACCGACGCCGTCCTCGAGGCCGCCGGGGCCGAGGGGTGGGACCGGGTGCTGGTGCTCGGCGATCTCGTCGGGTACGGCGCGGATCCCGCCGCTGTCATCGACCGCGTCCGCGCACTCGACAACGCCACCGTCATCCGCGGCAATCACGACAAGGTGGTTGCCGGCATCGACAGCGCCGCCGATTTCAACGTCGTCGCGCGTCAGGCCGCCGAATGGACCGCCGGCACGCTCGAGGCCGGCCACACCGCCTACCTGCGCGAGCTGCCCCGCGGCCCGCTGGCTATCGACGGCGCCGGCTTCCCCGTCGCCATCTGCCACGGCGCGCCCTTCGACGAGGACTACTACATCTTTAATATTGACGATGCGGGGGCGGCGCTCGAGACGTCGGACGCCGCGCTCGTGCTGTTCGGGCACACGCACGTGCAGATTGCCTTCCGCGAGATCCGAGCCAGCCAGCGCGCCGTGATTGCGCCGCTCGACGATGAGACCATCGCCCTCGATCCCGCCGCGCGCACGCTGCTCAATCCCGGCTCGGTCGGCCAGCCGCGCGACGGCGATCCCCGCGCCGCCTACGCGATGCTCGACACCGGCACGGGCCTGGTCCACCTGCGCCGCGTGCCGTACGACATCGCCGAAGCCCAGCGCCGCATCCTGGCGGCGGGGCTTCACAACAGTCTCGCGGAACGGCTTTTGGTTGGACGATAGGGACAGGGCAAGGTAAATGGTAAATCGTCGATAGCATTGGCCATGGTCTATGGCCAGAGGCTGCTCCGAAGCAGCTGGCGATAGCCCGATCGACGATGCTATCTACGATTTACCATTTACCTTTCTGGCTCTCTTCCTCTCGGCAGCCGCCTGAGCGTCGGCGGCCGCGCGCGTGCCGAGGATCCAGCCGATGATGATCCCGACGAGCAGGACGGCCGGAATGAAGATGAAGTGCGCGGAGGTCATCAGTCGCGCCGGGCCTGCCGGCCGTCGGGCTCGTTGACGCGCGCGCGCAGCGCGGCCATCTCGAGCTCGATGCGCGCCTGGCGGCGGCGCAGCGACCAGACGTAGCCAATCAGAATCAACCAGACCAGCGCGTACGCCGTCATCACCATCGGCGCCGCCGGCAGCTTCTCGGCCGCTTCCATCGACGGATCCACCGGCACGAAATCAGACGTCTGCTGCGCCAGCAGCACCGCCGGCGTCAGGACGGCCAGCAGCCACGCTGCCGCGATTCGCATCACCCGCATTACTCTGCCCCCACTTCGAAATGCAGCTCGTCGAGCGCCGCGCGCTGCTCCTCGAGCTTCATGCGCGCCGCCAGCAGCGCGACATAGAAAAGAAGATACGCGCTCACGCACCACCAGAACGCCTCGCGCATGCCGGGCCCGAGGCTGGGTACGACGTTGGTGGTGGGATGGACCGTGCGCCAGATGTTGACCGACCAGTACACGAACGGCACGTTCGCCATGCCGAACAGCGCGACCGCCGCCGACAGCGTTTCCGATCCCGGGCCGCCGTACTTCCGCAGCAGCAGGAACGCCACGAAGATCAGCCACATCACGAGGGTGATGGTGAGCCGCGCGTCCCACTGCCACCACACGCCCCAGGCTTTGCGCGCCCAGATGGGACCGGTCAGCAGCACGATGGCGCCGAAAATCACCACCAGCTCGCCGGCGGCGGCGCACACGCGCTCGGCGCGCGCGCTGCGGCGGAACAGGTACATCGCGCCGGCAATGCCGCTCACGAACGCCGACACGAACATCGTGAACGCGGCGGGCACATGGAAATAGAAAATCTTCTGAATCAGCCCCATCGTCGCTTCCTGGGGCGCGCGCATGATCAGCCACGGCGCGGCGGCAAACATCGCGGCGGCGGCGAGCAGGACGAGGTTCATCACTCTATTCTTCCATTACTGCTTCAAAGGTCCATAACGCGAGCGTGACGAAGACGGCGTCGAACGCCGCGAGCACGCCAATCCACAGGCGGGCGGTGGCCCAGTCGGGCCCGGCGGCGTCCAGCAGCGCCGCGGTCGCCCGCACGCCCGCGATCAGCACGGGCACGGTCATCGGATACAGCAGCACCGGCAGCAGCACATCGCGGCTGCGCGACCGCCCGAGCATGGCGGCGAACAGCGTGCCGACGGCCGCGTAGCCGAGGATGCCGAGCACCATGACGAGCGCCAGGCCGGGCGCGGCGCCGATGACGCCCTGGTCGAACAGAAAGCCCGTGAACGGCAGCAGCACCGCGCCGACCGCGGCCATCAGCATCACCACGGCCAGCAGCTTGCCGAGATACACCGCGGGCCGCTCGACGGGCGCGAGCAGCAGCGTGCGGAGCGTGTCGTGCGCGCGCTCGCGCTCGAAGAGCCGCGCGAGGCTCAGCGTGCCGGAGAATGCGATGCCAATCCAGAGCACGCCGGCGGCCACGCCCTCGGGCGCGCGACCCTCGCGCACGAGGCTGAACGCAAACACCAGCACGCACGCGACGGCAAAGAAGGCCGCCGTCGCGATGATTTCGCGGCTGCGCGCCTCGATGGTGAAGTCCTTGCGCGCGATCAGCCAGGCCGCAGCCAGGATCTTCATAGCTGGGGACTGTCCCTGTGTTCCGCCTGGCGATAGCGATCGCGAAGCGGGCCGCTGCCGGAGAGCCACGAGAGGCGGCCGGCATCCAGGCGGGCGACACGCGTGGCGATGCGCTCGGCATGCTCGAAGTCATGTGACGAAAACAGAATGCAGGCGCCGGCGTCGCGGGCGCCGGCGAGCCGCGCGATCAGCGATTCCGACGCCGACTCGTCGAGGCCGGTGAACGGCTCGTCGAAGAGCAGGATGTCCGGCCCGTGCAACAGCGCGCGCTCGATCGCGAGCCGCTGCCGCATGCCGCGCGAAAACGTGGCAACGGGTGCGTCAGCACGCTTTTCGAGGCCGGCCGACGCGAGCGCGTGCTGCACGCGCGACCCGAGGTCAGGCGCGCCGAACAGCCGGCCGAAGAAGGTCAGATTCTCGCGCGCCGAGAGTTCCGGATAGAGCGACACGTCATGGCCCAGGACGCCGAAGCGCGCGCGCAGCGCGGGCCCCCAGGCTGCCGCCGAGCGGCCGTC
The DNA here is from genome assembly GCA_036675475.1 of Vicinamibacterales bacterium. Taxonomy (GTDB): domain Bacteria; phylum Acidobacteriota; class Vicinamibacteria; order Vicinamibacterales; family SCN-69-37; genus JALYRV01. The sequence goes on along the minus strand of JAKFEY010000059.1, from coordinate 165,087 downwards.
GAACAGAATCGCTCCGGACGTGGGACGGCCCAGCGTGGACAGCAGTGTCAGCAGCGTGGATTTGCCGGCGCCGTTCGGGCCGACCAGGGCGAGCGCCTCACCCGGCCCGCAGGTCAGGCTGACGTCGTGCAGCGCGCGCGTGCGGCCGAACCGCCGCGACACGCTTCTGGCCTCGACACGCGCGTCACGAGTGGGCATCGAGTGCGGCGTAAATGTCCTCGAGCGCGGCGACCACACGGCTGCGCTCGGCCGCATATGCCGCGTCACTCAACCGGCCGTCTGCCCGCTGCGCGTCGAGCCGGTCCAGATCTTCGAAGCGCGCGTCGCGCGCCTGCACGAGCGCCTCACGGCTGGCGTCGACTGGCGTGTCGCGCCGCGCGAAGCCGGCAAACAACCCGATCGCCATGATCGCGGTCGCGATGCCGAGCGCGGTGAAGCGCGGCCAGCGCGAGTGGTGCGGCAGGTTGTCGAAGGTGATGGCCAGCGTGCCGCCGGCGGCGATGGCCGGACCGTTGCCGACCTTGAACATGCGGCCGTCGGCATCCATGTCGCGCGAGGCCGTAAACAGCGGCGACGTCATGGTCACCCCGCCCGTGGTTTCGCCGGCCGCGGCCAGCTGCGGCAATGCCGCGGGCAGCTGCTGCTCGATGGTCACGCGCGCGCCGCGATACGGCAGCTCGTACGCAATCTGCAGCGGCGTCTTGCCGGGCGCGAACGGCCCCGTCACCGTCACGCGCGATCCGCTCACCGTGGCCTGCTGCGTGGAGCCTTCGAGCAGCGTGACGCCAGTGGCGCCCGACGGCAGATCGAAAATCAGCGGCCGCGCGGTCGCCACCGGCGTGCGCGCGGTGTTCACGATCTCGAGCACGTAGAACACATTGAGCGACTCATCGCCGCGCTCGACGATGAAGCGCGACTCGCCGCCGAGGACGACGATGCCGGGTTCGGCAGGCGCGGTGCGGAGCCGCGCATCCTCGGCGTCGCGCGCGGCGGCCGAGGGGTCGGCGCCGACGAGCATCACGCGGATGCCGCCCTGCGCAGGCATGGTGATCACCTGCGACTCGATGCGCGTGCCGTCGAGCACGGTGGCGGCGCGCACCTCGGTGCCCGGCTGCAGTCCGGAAAATTCAGCACGGCCCGATGCGTCGGTGGTCGCGTCGCGCGACGAGCCACCGGCGACGAGCTCGACCTTCTGGTTGGGGATGTTGTTGGACACCGACCCGCGCACGACACGCACGGTGATGGTGCCCGGCGCCAGCTCCGGACTCGGCAGCGGCACGCCCGACATTTGCGACGGGTCGGGCATCTGCACCTGCGCGTGCGCGACCGGCGCGACCATGAGCATCAACAGCATCGGCAGAGCCCGGGCCGGCGTCATAGCTTTGCCCCGCAGTTCTTGCAGAATCTTGCATCGCGATCGTTGAGCGTCGCGCATGCCGCGCACGCAGGAGGCTCCAGGCTCCCGGCCCCAGGTTCCCGGCCTGGAGTCTGGAGTCTGGAGCCTGGAGCCTGCCGCCGCGCGAGATCCGCCTCGACCTTCGCCCGCACATCTTCGCGCGCGTCGAGCGCGCGCAGAATCCCGGTCGCGCGCTCGCGCAGGCGCGCTTCCATGGGCGCCGCGTCGGCGGCGCTCACCTTGCCCATGGCGACGTCGAACTGCAGATCCTTGATGGCGCGCAGCGCCAGCAGCTTTTCACGCTCGAGCGCGGCGCGCTGGCTTTCGATGACCTCACGCTCGATCCGGCTGCGCCCCGACAGCGCGGCCAGCACCGCGTGCAGCGCCGCGGCGCACGCGCCTGCCGCGCCAATGGCAAGACTGATGAACAGCAGCGCCACGGGCGATGCCGGGGGCGTCAGCCACACGGCGGCCGCGGCCGCGAGAAACGACACGGTGAGATAGAACTGCCAGGGCCGCATGGAGGCGCGGCCCGGCTGCGCCAGGGTTTCGGAGGACACGCTACTCAAGCTCGTCGAGTTCATCGTCGAGACGGCTCTTCAGCGCCGGATCAATCTCCCGATCCCCAATCCCCGAATCGTCAATGGATTCCCGCCGCCGGCTCCAGCGCCACGCGGTGCCGCCGACGACGAGCGCGGCGCCCGCGCCGACCAGATAGGGAAACAGCCACGCCAGGCGATTGAAGCCGCGATCGAGCGGCTTGGCGAGCGGCTCCTGCGAGCCGTACTTCGTCATGAAATACGCGTAGACCTCCTCGCGGCTCTTGCCTTCCGCCACGAGCTTCGAGATCTCCTCGCGCATCTCCGCGGCCTTGCCGCAGAAACATTCGCCCACGCGCTTGCGGCCGCACGTGCCGCACATGCAGATGATTTCCTGCCCGAGCTCGCGCGCCAGCGGCGTGTCGAGCACCGGCGCCTTGTCGCGCGGCAGCTCGATGTGCTGCGCATGCACATGGCTGACACCAAGCCGCGGGATCGTGGCCGGCGCAAACAACAGGCCGATGACGAGCATGGTCGTCACCGCGCCTTCGGGAACCTTGGCGACGGCGAACGCGAGCGCGCGCTCGGGCATCAGGGCGATGAGGGTGCCGATGAACATAATTCCAATGCCCGCCCAGATCCAGTTGATGAGCGGGTTGACCGTGATGTCGAGAATCGCGCTCTGCTCCGAGGCCTGATAGCCGGCGAGCACGATGTAGAGGTCTTCGGCGAAGCCCCGGCGGATGGCCACCTCGGTGGTGGGCTCGTCTTCACGGCCGCGGAAGAACCAGCGCGCCGGCTCCAGCGTCCCCAGCGACTCGCCGTCTTTCCACGCGCGCACTTCCGCCGTAATCATCTGCTTCTGCGCATCGTCGGCCACGCGCAGCGCGTCGTATTCCAGCGTGAAGTTGCCCACCGTCAATGTGTCGCCGGGCCGGAATTCCTTCTGCGCCGTCTGCTTGAAGCCGCCGCCGGCGAAACCGAGGAACAGGATCACGATGCCGACGTGGACGATGTAGCCGGCATAGCGGCGCCGCGAGCGCGCGAACAGGCCGACGAGCGCGGTGAACAAATCGGTGCCGGTCGCGCGCTGGCGCACGCGCGCGCCGCGCACGAACTCCTGCGCGATGGCGCCGAACGTGAAGGCGCACAGCGCGAAGCACAGGCCGCTGGCCCAGAAGTGGACGCCGAGCGGCATCAGCACGCCCAGCGTGACCGCCGCCGCCAGCACCGGCCACAGGAACTGCTCGCGCATGTTGGCGAGCGATGACTTGCGCCATCCCATCAACGGCCCGATGCCGGTGAGCGTCAGCAGCATGAGGCCGATCGGCAGCATCCACTGGTCGAAGAAGGGCGGCCCCACCGTCACGCGCTCGCCCGTCACCGCCTCGCTCAACGTCGGGAACATCGTCGCGAACAGCACGAAGAAGGCCGAGAACAGCAGGATCCAGTTGTTGGCCATGAACGCCGCCTCGCGCGACGCCCACGAGTCGAGCTCGTTGCGCGATCGCAGCAGCGGCATGCGATAGATGACCAGGCCGAACGACACGATGCCGATCAGGATCATGAACGCCGTGAACATCCACGCCAGCTCGCGGTCTTCGCCGAAGGCGTGCACCGACTGCACGATGCCGGTGCGCGTCATGAACGTGCCGAAGATGGTGAGCAGGAATGTGAGGATGACGAGCGACACGTTCCAGATCTTCAGCATGCCGCGCTTCTCCTGCACCATGACGGAGTGCAGAAACGCGGTGGCCGTGAACCACGGCAGCAGCCCGGCGTTCTCAACCGGATCCCAGCCCCAGAAGCCGCCCCACCCGAGTTCTTCGTACGCCCAGAGGCCGCCGAGCGCGAGACCGACCGTCAGGAACAGCCAGGCGGTCATCGTCCACCGGCGCACGGCGCGCAGCCACGCATCGTCGAGATGGCCCGACGCGAGCGCGGCGATGCCGAACGCGAACGGAATGGTCATCCCGACGAAGCCGAGGTACAGCAGCGGCGGGTGAATCGCCATGTAGAAGTTCTGGAGCAGCGGGTTGAGCCCGCGCCCTTCCGGCGGCGGCGCGCCCAGATACGTCGCGAACGGGTTGTTGTGCACCGCCATGACGATCAGGAAGAAGATCTGCACGGCCGCGATCGTCGCGACCACGTAGGGGATCAGCTCGCGATAGCGCACGCGGTTGACGTGAATCGCGACGCTGCCGAATGACGCGAGCAGCGTCACCCAGAACATGATCGAGCCGTCGAGTCCGCCCCAGTACGACGTCAGCTTGTAGAACAGCGGCTGGACGGAGTCGGAATAGCGGTCGACGTATTTGATCGCGAAGTTGCTGGTGACGAAGGCGTGAATCATCACGGCCGACGCCACGGCCATCAGCGCGGTGACGAGGTGCTGCGCGGCAATGCCGGCGTCAATCAGCGGACGGATGCGGCGGCGGGCGCCGGCGATGGAAAAGGCAAACGCGCAGGCCGACACGACCAGCGCGCTCAGCAGAACGAACGCACCAAAGGCAGGCACGGCGGCCTAACGTCCGCCGCCGACGGTGGATGCGGCCTTCGGCTCGTACTTCGACGGGCACTTCGCCATCACGCCGTTCGGCTCCACCTCGAACCCGTGCGGCGCCAGACGGCCCTTGAGCACCACTTCCGAGCCGCTCTTGAACGTGTCGGGCACGATGCCGGTGTAGCTGGCGGTGACGACCTTGCCGTTGGCCTCCACCTGGAAGCGATATTCCAGGGTGTTGGGCCGGCGCATGATGCTCTGGTCCACCACGTGGCCGTGCAGCTGCAGGTTCTTCTCGTACCACTGGTCGGGCGCGGCCATGACCTCGTCGACGTGTTTGTAGTACGCCGCGGTCTCCCCGAGGCTCAGCGACATCAGACCGCCGAGCGCGACAAGGACGACAGCCACGGAAATGACGGTGCGGATGGCTCGTTGTGACATCGAAATCGCCCCTATTTTAGCATCCGATGGACCGCCGCAACCGGCAGCCCGACCACATTGCTGTACGACCCCTCGATCCGGGGAATGAACCGGGCCGCGAGCCCCTGAATGGCGTAGGCGCCGGCCTTGTCGTCGGCTTCCCCGCTGGCGACGTACCAGGCCACCTCGTCCGGCGTCAGCGGCGCGAACGTGACCCGCGTCGTCTCCACATGGGAGGCGATGCCGCCGTTGCGCGCGATCGCCACCGCTGTCAGCACGTCATGATCCCCGGCGGCCAGGGCCTCGAGCATGCGCGCCGCGTCGGCGCGATCGACCGGCTTGCCGAAGATCCGGCCGTCGCGCACGACGATCGTGTCGGCGGCCAGCACGATGCGCGCCGGATGCCGGGCGGCGACGACCGCCGCCTTGTCGCGCGCGAGCCGTTCCGCATACGCCGCAGGCGGCTCGCCGTCGCGCGGCGTCTCATCGACATCGGCGGGATCGATGTCGAATAGAAATCCGGCCGCCGCCAGCAGCTCGGCCCTGCGTGGCGAGGCCGAGGCCAGGACGAGGCGGTGGATTTGGTGACGGTGGATTTGGTGATCTGGTGATCTCGTGATTTGGTGATCTTAGATCACGAGATCGCCAGATCACGAGATCACCAAATACAATGGTCGCGTGCTGCGTTCTTCAGATTTCGCGACCTCGGCCCTGGCCGAAATGCTGGCGAAGCAGCCGATGAGTCCCGGCAAGCTCCAGTTCGCGTGGCGCGCGGCGGTGGGCCCCGCGCTGGCGCGCGCGTCGACGCTCGATCTGCGCGACGGCGGCCGCGTCGTCGTCCACATGTCGAGCCCCGAGTGGACGCGCGAGCTGCAGCGATCGCGCCCCATGGTTCTCGAGCGGCTGCGCGCGCTGCTTGGCAAAGAGGCCGTGAAGCGGCTCGAGGTTATTTAGATGCGAAAGTCCGTCATCGTAAGTGCGGTCCGCCTTCCCAGCGGCAAGTTCCTCGGCGCGCTCAAGGATTTCACCGCGCCGGAGCTCGGCGCGAAGGTCATTGCCGAAGCCGTGCGCCGCGCCGGCATCGATCCCAACATGGTCGACGAGTGCATCATGGGCAACGTCGTGATGGCGGGCATCGGGCAGAACCCGGCACGCCAGGCGGCGCTCAAGGGCGGGCTCAGCGACAACGTCGCCGCGCTCACCATTAATAAGGTGTGCGGCTCGGGCCTGAAGGCCGTGATGCTGGCGTCGCAGGGCATCGCCACCGGCGACATCGACATCGCGGTGGCCGGCGGCATGGAGTCCATGAGCAACGCGCCCTATCTGCTGCCGCGCGTGCGCGAGGGCCTGCGGATGGGCGACGGCAAGATCGTCGACGCCATGATTCAGGACGGCCTGTGGTGCGCGTTCGAGAACTGCCACATGGGCAACGCCGGCGAAGTGGTGGCCGAGCACTACAAGGTCGGACGCGGCGAGCAGGACGAGTTCGCGGCGGGCAGCCACGCGCGCGCCGCGGCCGCGACGCGCGAAGGCTGGTTCAAGGACGAGATCCTTCCGCTCACGATTCCGCAGAAGAAGGGCGAGGCGGTGATCTTCGATCGCGACGAGGCGATCCGCGAAGACACAACCGTCGAAACGCTCGGCCGGCTGAAGCCGGCGTTCAAGAAGGACGGCGGCACGGTGACGGCCGGCAACGCGCCGGGCGTCAATGACGGCGCGGCCGCGGTTGTCGTCATGGCGGAAGAGAAGGCGGCCGCCCTCGGCCTCACTCCCCTCGCCCGCATCGTCGGCCAGGCCACGAGCGGCCTCGCGCCGAAGTTCGTCCTGATGACGCCGGTGGAATCGGTGCGCAAGGTGGCGCAGAAGGTGGGCTGGACGCTCGAAGACGTCGATCTGTTCGAGCTGAACGAGGCCTTCGCCGTGCAGGCCGTCGCCGTGATGCGCGAGCTGGGCATCGACCCCGCGAAGGTCAACGTGCACGGCGGCGCCGTCGCGCTCGGCCATCCGATTGGCGCGAGCGGCGCGCGCGTGCTGACGACATTGATCTACGCGCTCAAGCGGCGCGGCCTGAAGCGCGGCATCGCGTCGCTGTGCCTCGGCGGCGGCAACGGCGTGGCGCTGGCAGTGGAGATTCTCTGATGGCGATCAAGACTGTCGGCGTGATTGGGGCGGGCACCATGGGTAACGGCATTGCGCAGGTGTTTGCGCAGTCCGGGTTCGAGGTGCGCGTGCACGATGCGGCGCCGGCGGCCATCGACCGGGCGCGCGCGAACATCGAGAAGAGCCTTGGCAAGTTCGTCGAGAAGGGCAAGATGACCGCCGAAGCGCGCGATGCGGCAGTCGCGCGCATCCAGCCGGCGGCGTCGATTGATGCCCTCGCGGAAGTGGATTACGTCGTCGAGGCCATCATCGAGAACGCCGACGTCAAGACGCGGCTGTTCGGCGATCTCGACCGCGTGACGCGGCCCGACGTGATCCTCTCGTCGAACACATCGTCCATCTCGATCACCACGCTGGGCGCGGCCACGAAACGGCCGGACAAAGTGCTCGGCATGCACTTCATGAACCCGGTGCCGCTGATGACGCTGGTGGAGCTGATTCGCGGCCAGGCGACGTCCGACGAATCCATGAACATCGCCATCGAGCTGTCGAAGACGCTCGGGAAGACGCCGGTCGAAGCGGCCGACTATCCCGGCTTCATCGCCAACCGCATCCTGATGCCGATGATTAACGAAGCCGCGTTTGCGGTGATGGAGGGTGTCGGCACGCCCGACGCCATCGATACCGTGATGAAGCTCGGCATGAATCATCCGATGGGCCCGCTGACGCTGGCCGACTTCATCGGCCTCGACGTGTGCGTGGCGATTCTCGGCGTGCTGCACGACGGCCTGGGCGATCCGAAGTATCGGGCGTGCCCGCTGCTCAAGCGCATGGTTGCGGCCGGCCATCTCGGACGCAAGTCAGGTCAGGGCTTCTACAAGTACTAAAGAGGACGGGCCTGATTTCGCCCGCGAAACTAGACCCGTCCCCTTTCAGCGCGGCACCGTCACCACGTACACATCCCAGCGCTTCTTCGAGGCGTTGCGCTCGACGACGGCGATGGCGCGGCCGTCGAGCGACCACGCGGGCAGCAGGAAGTCCCCTTTCACCAGCCGCGCGGGGTTCGCGCCGTCTGCGCGCGCAATCCACAGATCGCCTTTGCCGTCGACGTAGGCGATCTGGTTCTGATCGATCGGCGACCACGCCCACACTTCCCCGTCATAGATGTCGCGCTGCTTGCGCTCGTGCAGGATGCGGGTGCCGAGGCGGACGGTGAAGGTCTGGTTCATCGCGCCGAAATCGGCGGCGTTATCGAGCCGCTGCTCGAGCCCGCCGATGCCCGCCATCGGCATCTGTGAGTCGGACGACTTCTCGATTCTGCCGAGGCCGGTGGGACTGATGCGGCTGGCTTTCTGTTTCCAGTACGCGTCGCGGCCGGCCGGAGGTGCGGGCAGGCGGCGAAGATCGACGCCAGGCCCGGGCAGCGCGTAGAAGCGCGGCTCGTGGCCGCCGCCGCGCGGAACGGCGACGAGCACGACGAGTTCGGTGCCCTCCCACACGAGTTCAGCGACGACGCCTTGATCGACGGCCGCCGGTTCGATCGAGGCAATGAGCAGCTTCTCGGCCGACTGCGACGACGCAAACATCAGGAGCGCGAGCAACCATGTCATGGGTGTTTCCTCCGAATGAACCCTTCAACCGCCAGCGCGGGCAGCCCCAGTAACAGCAGCTCGCGCGCCAACACCATCGCGTTATAGGTCCAGAACTCGTCGAGCCAGTAGCGTCGCGATACGGCCATGAAGACGTGCGCGCTCGACTCGAAATACTCGCGCGAGAACGGCCAGAGCGCCATGATGCCGATCGGCGCTGACGAGTCGGTGCCGAGCCAGTCGAGCATCGTATGCGAAAGCACGGCGGCGCCGACGATGGCGGCGATCGGCCCCGGCGTCAGCGCTGCGCCGGCCGCGACGCGGCGCCGCGCCACAAGCCACACGATGACGGCCGACAGCACGGCGGCCCCGATGCTGTGCGTCTCGGCGCTGTGGCGTCCGATCAGCAGGTCGAGATCGGGCGCCATGCCGGCGCCGGCGGCGGCCAGCGCCGTGCCGGCGCCAAACAGCTTGTACCGCGCGCGAATCGGGGCGGTCAGCAGCAGCGCGCCAAGCGCGTGCCCGGCGGGCGTCGGCATTCCTCGCATCTTACTGCCCTGACCTGTCCTGTCACAGCCATGGGAGAAACTGCCAGCAGACGCCGGGGAACGTTGCAGAAAGGCGAAAGTCCAGGGCACTCCTAAGTTGCAGTAAATGCAGCACATTAGGGCTACATTTGCGCTTGACATTCGCCTTGCGCGTTCCTAGAATGCACAGGACTGCCCACCATGGCGTGGGCCTTTTTCCCGAGACTCACGAACCTTGAAGAGGACCGCTATGCCGCCTACCGACAGAAACGACGACCGTAACGACAAGGAACGCTCGAAAGCCATCGAGCTGGCCGTCGGCCAGATTGAAAAGCAATTCGGCAAGGGCTCGATCATGCGGCTGGGCGGCAAAGACGCCATCGTCGCGATCCCCTCCATCTCGACCGGGTCGGTGAGCATCGACTGGGCGCTGGGCATCGGGGGCATCCCGCGCGGCCGCGTCACCGAAATCTTCGGGCCGGAGTCGTCGGGCAAGACCACGCTGGCGCTGCTCGCCATCGCCGAGGCGCAGCGCAAGGGCGGCATGGCGGCGTTTGTCGACGCCGAGCACGCCCTCGATGCGCAGTATGCGAAGAAGCTGGGCGTCGACCTCGACAACCTGCTCGTGTCGCAGCCCGACAACGGCGAGCAGGCGCTCGAAATTGTCGAAGTGCTCGTCCGCTCCGGCGGCGTCGACATCGTCGTGGTCGACTCGGTGGCGGCGCTCGTGCCCCGCGCTGAAATCGAGGGCGAGATGGGCGAAGCGCAGATGGGCCTGCAGGCGCGCCTCATGTCGCAGGCGCTGCGCAAGCTCACCGGCATCGTGTCCAAGTCGAAGACGTCGCTGGTGTTCATCAACCAGCTGCGCGAGAAGATCGGCGTGATGTTCGGCAACCCCGAAACCACCACCGGCGGCCGCGCGCTCAAGTTCTACTCGTCGGTGCGCATCGACATCCGCCGCATCGGCGCCATCAAGGACGGCGACCAGGTGGTCGGCGGCCGCACGCGCGTGAAGATCGTCAAGAACAAGGTGGCGCCGCCCTTCCGCGAAGCCGAGTTCGACGTGATGTACGGCGAAGGCATCTCGCGTGAAGGCGACCTGCTCGATCAGGCGGTCGAAAAGAAGATCGTCGAGAAGAGCGGCACGTGGTTCTCCTACAACGGCGAGCGCATGGGCCAGGGCCGCGAAAACGTCAAGGCGTTCATGAAGGAAAACAAGGAAATGACCGCCGACATCGACCGTCGCGTCCGCGCCGAACTCGGGCTCTCCGCAGCCACGGAAGTCGCCGAAGTCTAACTAACGGCGCCGTTAGTTCGCACACCGCCACGCCGGGGCTTTAGCCCCGGCGTGTCCCTCCCCTAGAAAGCCAGGTTCCGCGCAACGACGCGGTGAACCTAATTCTGACTGCGCAGCAACACACTCGGGTCAACGGCCGTCGCTGTCATCGCCGGCCGCCAGCTTGCCAGCAGCGCGGTTACGATCGCGACGGCGGCCACAACGATCACAACTGAAGGTTCGGCGGGCCTCACACCCCAAAGTGACGCCTCGACCGCGCGGGCGACGGCCGTAGCGCCGATAACGCCGAGCAGCGCACCAGCCATGGCGAGACGGACCGACGATGACATGACCATGCGACGGATGTCGCTCCGATCAGCACCGAGAGCCATCCGAATGCCGATCTCGCGCCGACGGGCACTGACGAGCAGCGTGAGCACACCGTAAAGCCCGAGTACCGCCACCAGCAGCGACAGCATACCGAAGCCGCCAACGACGCGCGCGACGAGCCGGACGTCGCTGAACTGCTTCGCGTGATCCTCATCGACGAGAGAAACCTCGACATCAAAGCGCGGCTCGATTCGCCGAGCGATCGCTCGAGCCTGCTCGATCAGGTCGGGAGTCGCGAAGCGGGCCATGACCGTGAGGAATCGCGACGAACCTCCGGCGGCCGACACGATCGGCGGGTTTCTGGCCACGGGCCGCGGTGGCGCCGGGGCCTGCCGCGCAAAGTAGACCTGAAGCGGCTCTGGCGGCATGCCTTTCAGCCCAGTAGGACGCAGCGTGAGATCGCCGGCTACGCCCGCGACAGTGACCCATGGATGACGATTGCTCTGGCGAAATGCGCGCCCGACTGGATTGACACCAGGCCAATAACGTTTGGCGAACGATTCGCTGACAATGGCGTGGTCGAGCGGCTCACGAGGCCGGAGCATGCGCCCCTGTTTGAGTGGAATGCCGAGCACCGAGAAGAATGAGGGCTCGACATACCGAAGCCCGAGATTTATCCCGTCGGTATCGAGGGGGCGGTCGTCGATGAACATGCGCACGTCTCCATGCACCTCGAGCGCGCCTGTGGGCGGGGAGCCTGGAGCGACCGCGATAACGCCCCGCACATTCGCCAGTTTGGCCAGCAGGGCGCCCTCGAAGGCGCGGTGCTCTGCCTGCTCGGCGTAGAACTCCGGCGGAATGGTGTAGCTGATCGAAGCAACGTTGCGACTCGCAAAGCCTTTGTCTAGGCCGAGAAGCGATTGGTAACTGCGCGCCCACAGCATCGCGCTCATCGCAAGCATGATCGCCAGGGAAATCTGACCGATCGTGAGGACACGCCGGATTCTGGCCCCGCCCACCGTGGCCGCGCTCGTACGATCATCGAGCTTCAACAGCGAAAGGAGATCGGCTCGGAACCCTCGCCGTGCCATAGGCATGGCCGTGAGGAGCCAGGCGCCCGCACCGGTAACCACCAGGAATATCATCGCCCGCGCATCGAGATCGATCGGGTTGGCCGTCCGCTGTGTCATTGAAGCTGGCAGCATCGAGACGAGCGCGCTCATTCCTCCATTCGCCAGCGCCCATCCCCCTGCGCCTGCTGCGCCAAAGATCAGGGCGCTTTCAAGAACGGCAACGCGCGCCAGTGAGAGGCGCGAGGCGCCCAGCGCAAGCTGCACCGCTGAAGTCCGGCTACGCGAGATTGCGCCCGCGAGTTCGAGGCTGGTGACGTTGGCACATGCGATGGCGAGCAGACAGAAAGCCGCGCCCATCAGGACGAAGAATGCCCGGCTCTGAAACGAACCAACGAGGCCAGCCGCCATCGGTGAGAGGGTCGCCGAATATGGATTGCCGCGTCCAGCCGCCGCGCCGACGTCAGCAGCACGCTGCTCGACCATGGCGGCCGCATTGGCGAACGACACTCCTTTCGCGAGCCTCGCGACCGCGAACGTGCCGCTAAAATTCCGCGTGAGCGGTCCCCTGGGGTCGAGGGCACGCCAGATCATCGGCGACGCGGAAGGAAACCTGAACGTATCGGCCATCACGCCCGCGATGGCAAGCGGGCCGACTGTGGTATCGAGTTCCGCACCAACCGCACTGGCAGGATCCCCGAAGTGCCTTCGGGCCAGCGCCTCGCTGATGAGAACAACGCCCGCCTGTGTGATCGCGGCATCGCCGTCTGCCAGTGCCCGCCCCCAGTTCGGTGAGACACCCAGCAGGCCCATCATGCCCGGCGTGAGGTCGACGACGGTTACGCGCTCGTGCCGACCCTGATGCCTCAGGAAGAGCGTCTTCGTCAGGTAGGTCTCGACGCCGGCAAAGATATCGTGCTGCTGCCGCCAGTGATCGAGCAGGTTTGCCGACACGCTGTTTCCAGAGATGCCTATGCGCCCGCCGTTGGCGTCCGCGAAGCTCACGAGCTCGTCGGCGTCCGGAAAAGGCAGTTTGGAAAACACCAGGGAATCGGCCGCGGCAAACATCAGGGTGTTGGCGGCAAGCGAGATCGCAAGTAGGCCGATTATTAGCCCCGCACGAACGCTGCGGGCGCGAACGTTGCGCCAGGCCCAGTACAAATCGTGTCCCCATTCCGGGCCACGCTCATGTTGTTTTCGGATCATGCGGCGCAATGCGAGCCGGCGAAAGCGCGCATGCAAGGCAAAACAGAACAAGCCTGATAACTCCGCTATCCAAAGGCGGACCGTACGGAGCGGGCCCGCGTCGCGCGCCAATGCCTGCAAGTCGGCGAAGGTCAGCGCCATCTGCGCGGCGTGGCGTCTGCGCACATCGCGCGGCAGGACGCGCAGCAGCGCACGATACAACCTCATCGCTGCCGGCCCCCGCGAGTGACGGGCTGCGGCCTCTCTTGCCGCGCGGTCGATAGCATCCATTCCAGCCTCGCCGTCTCACCGTCGAGCGCATCGCGGCCCGATGGCGTGAGCTCGTAGTAGCGCCGACGCTCATCCCGATCCCGCGCGACGGTTGGCGCCGCGACCTCCTTCAGCCAGCGATCGTCGAGCAGCCGGGCCAACGCGTCATACAGGGTGCTCGCGGTCAAGCGGATCTGGCCATCAGTGCGCTCCGCCACGTCCGCGATGATGGCGTAACCGTGCCGGGACCCGGCCGAGAGTGTGAGCAGGATTTGAAAGACCTGTGGAGACAGAGGCCGTGGCCGCGTGTGGCGAACTTATACCGTCAGACGGTAGAGAAAGCAAGCAAGCCCCTGCCCGCGGGGAGTCGCTGCTGCTACACTTCCGGCCGATGGACGCCGGCCTCCTTCTCCTCTGCGCGCTGACGTTCGTTATTCATCTGGTCGGCACGCTTGCGTACTCCGTGCGCATCGCCGGCACGCGCACACGCCGCATCGCGCTCTCGCTGTCGCTCTTCAACATCCTCATCCTGATCTCGCGCACGTCGAATTCGTTTCAGGCGCCGCTGCTCGCCAAGCGCGTGGAGGAAGGACTCGCGGCTGGCCCGTCGACCATGGACTTCAGGTGGCTGCTCCTGTCGGCCAGCGTGGCGACGGTCACAGGCGCGCTGCTGATACCAACCTGCCAGCGGTTGTTGGCGCAATGGGTGGAGTCGTTCGAACGGCAGCGATCGATCGGCAGGGTGATGCGCAGCGCATTCTCACCGGCAGCGCTCGCCCATGTGCGCGACGCCGCCGCGTTGCCGGCGTGGTCCAACGTGGGCGAGGCGCGCCGCGGCCCGCATGTCTCGTGGACGGTCATCGCCCTGAATGCGATCGCAATGGCGATCTGGTCGGTCGGCGTCTTCTCCGCGCTGTACGCCGGCTACCTTGCACCCGAGTTGCGCGTCACGGCCAGCCAGCTCTCAGCCGTCGTCAACGGCGTGGCCACCATCCTGATGTTCGCCGTGATCGATCCACATCTGTCACTCATGACCGATGATGTGGCGGCCGGAAAGGTAGACGAGTCGTACTTCCGCCGATCGATCGTCTGGCTGACCGGCAGCCGCCTGGCGGGCACGGTGCTCGCGCAATTCCTGCTGGTGCCCGGCGCCGCATGGATCGCGCTTGTCGCTGGCTGGCTCTAGCCGGCGCCGCGATACACTCCCTCCCGTGAACTGGTACTGGATTGCCCTGGCCATCGTCGTCCCGACGCTGCTCGGGTTCCTCGTGGCGTGGCCGCTCTGGCGCATGGGGCACGGCACGTTCGGCAGCACCGTGGGCGCCAGCGTCATCTTCATTTGCGGCGCGATCTTCATCGGCCTCGAATACACGGAGCTCGAGCGCATGTCGGCCGCGTGTCTCGAGGAGACCGGGTACGACTGCGTGTTCTCGCCGAGCGCGTTTACGCGCTTTGCGGTGTACGCCGGCATCGCGCTGATCGAGGTGTTCGTCCTGTTCGATCGCGGCATCTCGGCCGACCGCCGCGCATACCGCAAACGGTTTCCGAGCGAGTGGAACTAGGCGGCAATCGCGCGTGGTAATCTCGATTCCATGCGCTCAGTTCTTCGCCTCGCGCTCGTTGCGGCGCTCGTGCTGCCAGTGTCCGCCTCCGCACAACAGCCGGCCAGTTCGTACACGCTGCCGGTCGAATACCACACCCTCGACAATGGCCTGAAGGTCGTCCTGTCGCGCGACACCACGGCGCCCATCGCCGTCGTCGCGGTTTACTACAACATCGGCTTCCGCATCGAGCCGAAGGACCGCACCGGCTTTGCGCACCTGTTCGAGCACATGATGTTCCAGGGCTCGGAGCATCTCGGCAAGAACCAGTTCATCTCGCTGGTGATGTCGAACGGCGGCGTGCTCAACGGCTCCACGCGCTTCGACTACACGAATTACTTTCAGATCGTTCCGGCGCACACCGTGGAGACGATCCTCTGGGCCGAGGCCGACAGGATGCTCGGCCTCGACATCACGCAGGCCAACCTCACGAATCAGCAGGGCGTCGTGAAGAGCGAAGTGCGCGTGAACGTACTCAATCAGCCGTACGGCGGCTTTCCGTGGCTCGATCTGCCGCAGCACGCCAACACGAACTGGTACAACGCGCACAATTTCTATGGCGACCTGGCGCATCTGGACGCCGCGACGCTCGCCGACGTGCAGCAGTTCTTCCGCACCTACTACGCGCCCAACAACGCCGCCGTCGTGGTGCGCGGCGACATCGACACGAAGCAGACCCTCGAGTGGGTGAAGAAGTATTTCGGCGGCATCCCGCGGCAGAACGTGCCTCCCCTGCCCGACATTTCCGAACCTCGCCAGGAGAAGGAAAAGCGCGTGGTGCAGGAAGACAAGCTGGCCACGCGGCCGGCCCTCGCGGTCGGCTATCACCATCCCAAGCGCAACACCCCCGAGTTCTACGCGATGGGGCTGATCGACCAGCTGCTCGTTCAGGGCAGCGACAGCCGGCTCTATCAGGCGCTCGTGCAGAAGCAGGGTCTGACCGGGGACATCCAGGGCGGCGCCAACGTGCTGCTCGGCAACATGTTCAACGTGAACGGCCCCACGCTGTGGACGGCGTTCCTGTTCCACGACGCCGACAAGACGGCCGATCAGATTCTCGCGGCACTCGACACGGAGATCGAGAAGCTGCGCACGACGCCGGTATCGGCCGAGGAGCTGCAGCGCGCGCTGGTGAAGCGCCGCTCCAGCCTGTTTGCCACCACCGAGGAGATGTTCGGTTTCGGCGCCGCCGACCTGCTGGCTTCGTATGCGCTCTTCGACGACAACCCGGCCATGGTGAACCAGCTCGAAGCCGAGTTCGCGAAGGTGACGCCCGAACTGATTCTGAAAACCGCACAGGAATATCTGCGCCCCACCAACCGCACCATCCTGGTCGTGAAGCCGGGCGCAAAGGGAGACCAGCAGTGAAGGCCGCACGAGTTGTCGCCGCCGCCGTGGCCATAGCGCTTGGCAGCGCCGCCATCGCCGCCCAGCGGCCGCAGTTTCCGTCCACCCCGCCGGCGCCGGGCACGCCCAAGGGCTTCTCGCTGCCGGAAACGAAGCACTTCGTGCTCGACAACGGCCTGCATGTGACCCTCGTGCCCTACGGCTCGGTGCCGAAGGCCGACATCCTGCTCGCCGTCGACAGCGGCAACGCCTTCGAACACGCCAACGAAGTGTGGCTCGCGGATCTCGTCGGCGAGCTGACGATGGAAGGCACGCGCACCCGCACGGCCACCGAGGTGTCGGAGCAGGCTGCCGAAATGGGCGGATCCGTCAGCGTCGGCGTCGGGCCTGACACCGCGACGGTCACCGCGGAGTCGCTGGCCGAACATACCGCCGCCATGGTACAGCTCGTGGCCGACGTCGCCATGAACCCGGCACTGCCGGAAAGCGAGCTCGCACGCCTCAAGGCCGACCTCTCACGCAACCTCTCGATTGCGAAAAGCTCGCCGCAGCAGATTGCGCTCGAGAAGTTCCGCTCGACGATGTACGTGGATCATGCCTATGGGCGCGTCTTCCCGACGACGGAGATGCTGCAGGGGTACACGCTGAAGCAGGCGCGCGACTATTACGCGCGAACGTTCGGACCGAAGCGCGCGCGGCTGTACGTCGCCGGCCGCTTCGACAGCGCCGCCGTGGAAGCCGCCATCCGCAAGGCCTTTGCCGGCTGGCAGGGCGCGGAGCGGGCGGCCGCTGCCAAACCGAATCCCTTCTCCGAGCGCGCGATCCACATCGTCGATCGCCCCGGCGCCCCGCAGACGACGATCCTGTTGGGGATGCCGACGATCGATCCGTCGCACCCCGACTATGTGCCGCTGGTGGTCACCAACAACCTGCTCGGCGGCGCGTTCATGTCGCGCATCACGAAGAACATCCGCGAAGACAAGGGCTACACCTACTCGCCCTTCAGCCAGATCTCGTCACGCTACCGCGACGCCTACTGGGCGCAGAATGCCGATGTCACCACGAAGGACACGGGCGCCTCGCTGAAGGAGATCTTCGCGGAGATCGATCGTCTGCAGGCGGAACCGCCGGCGGCCGAAGAGCTCGAGGGCATCAAGAACTACGTGGCGGGCACGTTCGTGCTGCAGAACTCGTCGCGCGCGGGCATCATCGGCCAGCTGTCGTTCCTGGACTTCCACGGCCTCACGCCGGCGTACCTCACGGAGTTCGTGCAGAAGGTGCACGCCGTCACGCCCGCCAAGGTGCAGGAGATGGCGACGAAGTACATCGCCGACGACAAGGCCATCATCGTCCTGGTCGGCGACCGCAAGCTGATTGAGGAGCAGGTGAAGCCGTTCGGAGCGATCCGGTAGGCCGGGGCTTCAACCCCGGCTTATCCGCGTGGTATTATCGGGGTTCTGCCAGCGACCGATCTGCCGTGCCGAGGTAGCTCAGTTGGTAGAGCACACGACTGAAAATCGTGGTGTCGGCGGTTCGACCCCGCCCCTCGGCAAATCCCTAGTGCTTCTCCTTCCACTCTTCTGAATTCAGCATCGCCTGGCGCATGGCTTCGATGCCGGCCTCGTGCGAGCGGCCCGCGGCGCGTTCCACCGCGTAGTGCCCGAGCAGGTAGTCGGCCATCGCCTGAAAGTCAGGCTGTCCGGTGCCGCAGAGGCCGCCGGCGCGCACGAGGTAATCGGGGTGGGCGCTGTGGCGGTCGAGCCACTTCCCTGCGTCGACGAAGTCGGCTGCCGGCATGGCCGTCCACTTCGCCGACACGCCGGTGCGCACCTGATCGCGCTCGGCCCTGAGCGTGGCAATCTCGGCGCGCGCGGCGCGAATGGTGTAGCCCTCGGCGACTGCGACGATCAGCAGAAGCCCCGAGAGAAGGCCGAGGACGCGCACCCAGCGCGCCCAGTGTGTTGCGGTCGGTTGCTCGGTCATCGAATCACGACCTCCGTGTACGTCTCGCGGCTCGTGCCGTCGGGCAGCGTGAGAAATCCCCGCACCATGTAGCGGCCGGGCTCGCGATAGGTATGCGCGAGCCGGCGCACCCCGGCCACCGGCGTCTCCGCCGAAAACGATCCGTCTCCATACTGAATGCGTACTTCGCCGTACCCCGGCTCGCCGTCGCGCGCCGTGACGACGATGCGCAGGGCGGCGGTGCGGTTGGCGCCCGGCAGCACGAAGACGTCGAAGCGCTCCACGTCATTCCACGTCATCGTCGCCGGACTGACCTTGCCGCGGCCCGACGCCGCGCACCAGACGCACTCTTCGAGCTCGGCGAGCCGCGCGAGCGCCTCGCGGCGGCTGACGAGCGGATGCTGCGTGTAGTCGTCGCGGAACGCGTCGCCGGTGAGCGCAATCGCGCCGGCTCCGGCAAGGGCGGTGGCCAGAAGGCCGGAGGCGATGAGGGAGGCGGTGACGCGGCGCGGTTGGCTCCAGACTCCAGGCTCGAGGCTCCCGGCCATATCCGCTGGCCTCGAGGCCTGCCCTGCCCGTCTGCGCCTTGCCAGCCATCCTGCCAGCATCAGCGCGACGATGGCGAGGGCGCCGAGCAGGAAGAGGATGAAGTTGCCGCGCGATGCGGCCCAGACGTCGCCGTGCGTCCACGCGAAGAGCAGGTTCACTTTCCAGCCGCTGATGCTGACGTCCCACATGCGGCCGGTGTCCTTCGTGTGCCACCAGTTATAGGCGAAGGCGGCCTGCAGCGACAGCAGCGTCAGCGTGGCAAACGCCGCGCGGAACGTGCGGCTGCCCCACCACTCGCGGAGCGCGAGCGCGAGCGGCCACATGGCGAGCGGCAGCACGGCGACGAGATGACGGCCGGGCGTGGCGCCGGCGGCGTTCAGGCTGTGCGCGGCGGAAGGAATGGCCAGCGACAGATAGAGGCCGGTGAACAGCAGCGCGTGCAGCCGGTTCGCGCGCCACAGGGGACCGAGGCCGAGAAACGCCAGCAGGTAGAGCGGCACGTGCGGCAGGATGCCCCAGATGCGGTCCACCATGTAGCCGGCAAAAAACGGCGCGATGAGCGCCGCGTCGAACGGATCCGACGTGCCTTCCGCGGAATACATCGCGTTGGGCATCGCCGCGCCGGTGAGCCGGTACGCGTACGCGCACATCAGCGCCACCATCAGCGCGTAGCCGCCGAGAAACGCGCGGCGCTGGCGCCACTCGCCCGCGTGCGGCAGCAGCGCGTACAGCACCGCGACGGCCGAGAGCAGCGAAAAGCGGATGTGCGCCCACGGCAGGAACCCGCAGATCAGTCCGAACGCGAGGGCCCGCTTCAGCGAGCCGCCGTCGCGCGGAAAGAGCAGGAAGATCAGCACCAGCGTGAGCGCGAGTCCCGCCGCCGTTTCGGGATACAGCTGAAACGCAAACGAGGTCACCGGCAGCGTGATCATCGCGAGCACGGCAAGCCCGCCTGCAAGCGCGTCATGCGCGAGCAGCCGCCGCAGCAGCCGGAACGTCGCCACGGCCCACAACGCGTACAGCAGCAGCAGCGTGACGTTGACCATGAACAGGCCGCCGGGCACTTCGCCCTGATGGCCCGCGTTCAGATCGAGCAGGTGGCGATCGAGGTAATAGCCGGGGAACATGAGCACCGACAGCCCGGGCGTGTGCACCTGATACAGGCCGCCCTGCTTGCCGGTGAGGAACCAGTTGTCGCCGCCATGCGCGCGGTTCCAGCGGAATGTGGAGGGAGACGCGGCGAAGGCTTTGACATCACCGGCGAGCGACGCCGCTTCCTCGGCGACGGCGCCGCCGGCCAGCGCGGCGTTGCGCCACACGCGGCTCGGCGCGTCGAGCCGCATGTCGCTCATGCGCTCCTTCGGCCGCAGATCGAAGCCGTTGCCCTGATACCAGTTTTCCGCGTAGCGAAGATATTTCGGCTCGTCGCCGTGCGGCTCGCTGGCAAACCGCATGATCGGCTGGCTCACGAGCGCCCAGATCACGACGGCACCGAAGACGGCGGCGTCCCAGGCGAGCAGGCGCGCGGCCGGTGTCCAGGATGTCCAGGAAGATGGCCAGGAGGACGGCCGTCGCAGCCGCGACGCGAGCGCGCCGCCAAGCCGCGCGTCGAGCTCGCGCGCGGTCAGCGCGAGCGACACGGCAAGCACCCACCAGCGCATGTCGTAGCCAATGAAGACGAAGGGCGGGCCGAAGCGCGCGAAGCCCGGGATGAACGCTGCCAGCGGCGCAAGGCTCAGCGCCAGCAGACAGAGCGGCGCCATCCACGCGAAATTCTTCCGCTCGATCCCCATCGCCCACACGCCCAGCGCGAGCGTCAGCGCCGCCGCGCCCGCGGCCAGCCACAGCAGCTCGATGCGTGAAGGAGCGAGAAAGAGATACTCGAGCCGCGAGGGCCCGGTGATGACAGGCGCAACCACCGAGCGCGCCATCGCCAGAAACGCGAAGACGCTCAGGGCCGCGGCCATGAACCACTTCATAGCCGGACGAATTGTACTCTCAGTGCGCGCTCGACGAGCCGCCGCCCACGCCGCCGCCGCCGCCCACCCCGCCCGACGCGCCATGCGACATCGACTGCGACCCCGCGGTGATGATGGCGATCATCGCGGCGCCCGGATTGCCGGCCGCATCCAGCGTCCGCAGCCACTGCGGCAGGTTGCGTACGTCGACCTTGCTGAGCGTCTTGCCGAAGGGCGCAAGCACCCCGAGCGCCGCCGCATACGGCAGCAGCCGGCCGATGGCCTCACCCTCGTGCGGCACGCGCCCCTGCTTGATCTCGCCCTTCAGGTGCCGGCGATAGGCGTCCCACTGGCGCGCCGACCGAAGGCCCGAACGCGACAGTGTCGAGAAGGACGCGCCGATGATCAGCATCAGCAGTCCGGCGACAAAGAACCCGAGCGGCAGGAACAGGGACGCTTCGCCCAGGCGCATGCCCGTGACCGCGAGCGCTAATGCCGCCACCAGCGCCACCGCCATCAGCACGCCGCCGCTGATCGCCAGCGCGTGGCCGCCTTCCTTCCGGTCCGCGTCGATCAGCCCCGCCGACGCGAGCTCACCCTGCATGGCGCGCTTGACCGTGCCGGCGCGCGTACCGAGCCGCCGCAGCGCGCGATCGAAGCGCTCTTCGCGCGCGCCGTCCTTGAACAGCGCGTCGAGCACGGCCTGCTCGTGCGGCCGCGTCGCATCGGCGCCGCCTCGCGTCAGGCGAAACCGCCGCTTGCGCAGCAGGCCGCCTTCTTCGGGCTCGTCGATCTGCAGCACGCCCCGGCGCGCCAGATCGAACACCACGGCGAACAGCTGCGGCCACGAGATGCTCACGCGGCCGCCGGTGATCGCGCCGCCAAGGGCCGGCGCCAGATCGCCAGGGGGCGTGGTCACGGTGCCCGCCGCCGGCGCCGCATCGTCGCCGTCGCGCCGGAAGCGCAGGAAGAACAGCCACAGCGCCAGGCCGCACGCGGCCAGAATCATCGCGCACGCCGCCATGAACGCCGGGGCCAGACGATCGGCGCGGCGCGCATCGCGCTGCCACACAGGCTCGGGCCCGGTGAACGCGCCGGCCTGGAAGCGCACCGTCAGCCGCACGTTGTCGTCGCGCTCGCGGTAATTCGCCACCGTCACGGCGAAGCCCCGGCCGTCAGCGGCAGGCGACGTCGCCGCCGCCGCGCCCTCGACGTCCGGCATGCGGCGCAGCGTCGCATTGGCGGGCCATGTCAGCGTCGCGCTGCCGGCTTCAATGGGATAGTCGAACCGATCCGGAAAGGGCCGCCAGCGGAACCAGTCTTCGCCGTCACCCTGACGCATGACCGCGCCGTAGCGATAGCGGAGCGTGAAGGTGTGCACGCGGTCCACCGCCGGCGCGAAGTGCCACGCAATGCGCGTGCGGGTGCGGCCCTCGTCGATCTCGACCTGACCTTGCTCGTCACCGCGGGGCATGGACTGGCCGTCCATCAGCGCGTCGATGATGTGGATGCCGTCCGATTCGGCGGCGCGCAGCTCGCGCTCGACCGTCGTGAACGTGCCGCCTGTGAAGCGGAACGCGATGGTCTCGTCGACCTCCAGCGACCCGTCCGGCAGCACGGCCGCCGTCACCTCGAATCGCTCGGCGACGTGCTCTTTGGCAGCGGCGCCCAGCGCCACGCCGGCCGCCACCAGGACCGCCGCGACAAATCTCCAGATCAACAAATCACCCCTCATCAAATCCCGTCAGGCTGTTTCCCATTTTCCTGCGAAGATCCTTGCGAGCGCGAACAGCACGACGGTCACGAGTGACAGCACCAGCACCTGCGGCCAGAGCGCCGTCAGCGGCGCTTCGCGCCAGAACACCTTCAAGTATCCGTCAAGCGCCCACGCATTGAACGTCACGAGCCCCATCTTCTGCATCGTCTCGCTCATGAGAAAGCGCGGGAACATGCTGCCGCCGAGCGCGGACATGGTGAGGATGAGGATCGTGGCGAGCCCCGACAGCTGCGCGCGCGTGCGTGTGGCCGTGGCGAGCACGAGCCCGAAGGAGGCCGCGGCGGCCGCCGAGAACACCGTCATCACGAGAAAGCCGGGAATGTGCGACCAGAGATCGAGACCGAAGACGGCCCAGCCCCACAGGAACATCACCGACAGCTGCACGATGCCCATCATGGTGATGAAGGCCCATTTGCCCGCCAGCAGGCCGTTCATGCCGACGCGCGAGCCGAGCAGGCGCTCGAGCGTGCCGGAATCGACTTCATCGATCATCGTGCCGCCGGCGGCGCTGCACGAGAACAGCAGGAACATCACGCCGACGCCGGCCGC
This sequence comes from Vicinamibacterales bacterium, assembly GCA_036675475.1. Taxonomy (GTDB): domain Bacteria; phylum Acidobacteriota; class Vicinamibacteria; order Vicinamibacterales; family SCN-69-37; genus JALYRV01. The sequence goes on along the minus strand of JAKFEY010000059.1, from coordinate 142,139 downwards.
GTAGAACGCGACCAGGTCAGAGCCTTGCCCGCTGCCGCCGAGCACGTTCACGACCTCCACGCCTACGCCAGCCAGGGCGCCCGCCGCATCGCCGCCGTCGCCGCCCGCCTTCAACTGCGCGACGTAGCCCGACATGGCTGCTCGCTGCTCGTCGCTCATGCCGATGAACTTGTCGAACTGCTGCATGCCGCTCGCGATGGCCAGATCCGGCGCGTTCGCCATCACGGCCTTCTGCAGCAGCCCCTGCACCACCTGCGGCGCGATGGGGTCTGAAGGATCGGCCAAGAGCGTCAGCTTGATGCCGCCAAGGCCAACCGCTTCCACTTGCGCGCCCGTGCCCGCCGGAATGACCAGCGCCACTGACAGCGCGCCGCTCTGCACGAGCGCCTCGGCCGACGCGCGATCCAGCGCCACGGGCTCGACGCCGGCCTCCGGACGCTCGCGCGTCAGACGCAGGTCGAGCGCCGTTTCCTTTTCGAGCGCGGCGATGATGCGGCGGCTCGCGTCGGTGCGGTCCTCGTCGACGACCGCCAGATCGAGGTTGGACATGGCGTCGCCGCCCTGGTTGCCGAACACCGACGCGAAGATCGAGAAGAAGATGATCGGCAGCAGGAACGTCATCGCCTGCGCCGCGCGATCGCGCTTGAGATTCAACCAGCCGATGCGAAGAAACGTCGGAATCACTCGCGCAGGTCCCTTCCGGTCAGGCTGATGAACACGTCCTGCAGGCGCGCGCCGTGCAGCGACATGTCGTCGATGCCGCCGCCGTGCGCCGCGGCCAGGCGCGTCAGCTCCGGCAGCGCCGCCGCACCCGCATGCAACGACGCGCGAATCGTACGGCCATCCGCGTCGAGCTCGGCTCCGGGCGGCAGCGCCGCGCCCGCCATGACCTGCGACGTGCGGATGACGGCCACGCGCGATGCGCCGAGCGCGTGCGTCACCAGTTCGGCCAGCGTACCTGACGCGATCACCTTGCCGTGATCGATGATCACGATCCGCTCGCAGCGCGCTTCCGCTTCCTCCAGATGATGCGTCGTGAGCAGAATCGACACGCCCTGGCGCCGCAGCTCCGCCAGCATCTCGTAGATGCGCTCGCGGCTCTGCGGATCGACGCCCACGGTGGGCTCGTCGAGCAGCACGATGCGCGGCTCGTGCAGCAGGGCGCAGACGATGTTGAGGCGGCGCTTCATGCCGCCTGACAAGCGTTTCGTGGGTTCGGCGGCGCGGTCGGCCAGCGCGGCGTGCTCGAGCGCGCGATCGACCCGCGCGGCCAGCTCCGCGCGCGGCACGCCGTACAGCCGGCCGAACACCTCGAGGTTTTCGCGCGCGGTCAGGTTCGGATAGATCGCGAGCTCCTGGGGCACAATGCCGAGCTCCGGCCGCGTGACGCCGGGCACGAGCGGGCGCCCGTCGATCTCGATGGCGCCATCATCGAGACGCAGGCGGCCCGCGATGGCGCGAATCAGCGACGTCTTGCCGGCGCCGTTCGGACCGAGCAGGCCGAGCAGCTCGCCCGGGCGCAACTCCAGCGACGCGGAGTCGAGCGCCTGCACGCCGCCGAAGCGTTTGCGTGCGCCGCGGACCACCAGTCCCTCAGCCACAGGTCATCGTCCCTTTTCCTTGAGGCGTGTGCGCAGCGCCTTGCCCATGATTTTCGAGCGGCGCTTCTCTTCCTGCATCGCGCGCTCGTCGTGGCGTGCCTCGAAGGCGTCCCGCTCGGCCTGCAGCTTGAGGAAACTGTCGTAGCGATCGGCGGCGAGCGTGCCGGCGGCCACCGCGGCCTTGACCGCGCAGCCAGGCTCGCTCTTGTGGCGGCAGTCGCGAAAGCGGCAGGCGGGCGCGAGCGCGTCAATCTCGTCGAACGTTTGATTGAGCGTTTCGCCCACGTCCCACAGCTGCAGCTCGCGCATGCCGGGCGTGTCGATGAGCAGCGCGCCGCCGGGCAGGCGCACCATCTGGCGGTGCGTGCTCGTGTGGCGGCCGCGGCTGTCGCTTTCGCGCACGCTGCGCGTGCGCAGCACGTCCTCGCCGGCGAGCGCGTTGATGATCGAGGACTTGCCGACGCCGGATGATCCGAGCAGGGCGACCGTCTGCCCGGTGCCCAGATAGGGCGCCAGCGTGTCGAGCCCCTGCGCCGTCTTCGCGCTGATGGCGTGAATCGGCGCCGCCCGCGCCACCTCGCGAATCGCGTCGATGGCCTCGGCGACGTGGGCACCGGCGATGTCCGTCTTGTTGAGCACGATCACCGGCTGCGCCCCGCTCTGGCCGGCCAGCAGCAGGTAGCGCTCGACGCGGCGGGGGTTGAAATCACGGTCGAGAGACGAGACGAGGAAGACGGTGTCGATGTTCGCCGCCACCACCTGCTGCTTCGTCTCGCTGCCGGCGACCTTGCGGGTGAAGACGCTGGTGCGCGGCAGGACGGCTTCGATGCGGCCGCGCGATCCGCTGGGCGTGCCCGTCGCCGGCGGGCTCGCGGCCTGCGGGTCGGGTCGATACGCGACCCAGTCGCCGACGGCGGGCAGCTCGTGGCGGCCGGCGGCTTCGTGCCGCAGCCTGCCTGTCGCCTCGGCCAGCACCTCGCCTTCGGCGGTCCACAGGCGATAGATATGGTTCAGCTCGAGCGCGACCCGCGCCGGCTGCAGCCCTTCGGCGGCATGGCGCGCGAAGGCCTCGGCCATCACGGGCCGCCAGCCTGCCTCCTCGAGAAAATCACGATTCATGCAGTGCGGCCATTATTGCCCCTAAACCACTTCGTGTCCGTTTTCGTCAAAGGCATCAGACCTCGCGCGGCAGCGTGTGCGTTTGTGGGAATGCGGATTCGCGCAATCGCGGAAACGCGGCCCCGGCCGGACGTCTCTGAATCGGGCAAGTAATTGTGATACAAGCACTTATGCGAACGGACGTTTCTGGCATGGTTGTTGGCTATACGGGCACGACATGGTAGACATCAAGCGGGATCCATCCATCCTCAAGAAGAAGCGCATGCGCCAGTCGGCGCTCGGCGTGGCCGGCGTCATCGCGATCATCATGGTCACGATTGGCGTGTCGAAGCTCAAGCCGGCCGCTCCGGAAGTGGAGCGCAGCACGGTCTGGATTGACACGGTAAAACGGGGTCCGATGACGCGCGCGGTGCGCGGCGCGGGGCGCCTGGTGCCGGAAGACATTCGCTGGATCACGGCCACCACGAGCGGCCGGGTCGAGCGCATCGTGCTGCGGCCCGGCGCGCAGGTGGCGCCCGGCACGGTCATCGCCGTGCTGTCGAACCCGCAGCTGCAGCAACAGGTGGCGCAGGCGCGGCTGGCGTGGCAGACGGCGCAGGCCAACCTCGCGAACCGCCGCGCCGAGCTCGAGCGCGGGATCCTCACACAGCAGTCCGAGCTCGCCAATCTCGAGCAGCAGCTGCAGCAGGCGCGCAGCGAGCTCGAAGCCGAAGAGGGGCTCGCCAAGGAAGGGCTCTCGCAGGCCATCCAGTTGAAGCAGAAGCGCTCGAACGTGGCGGTGCTCAACAACCGCGTCGAGCTCGCGAAGAAGAGCCTGCAGATGGCCATCGAGGGCCGCGACTCGCAGATTGCGCCGCAGGTGGCCGAGGTCAACAACCGCGCCGCCGAATATCAGCTGCGCAGCACCGAGCTGGGCGACCTCACCATCAAGTCGGACATGACCGGTCAGCTGCAGCTGCTGCCGATCGAAGTCGGCCAGAGCGTGGGCGCGGGCTCGAACGTGGCGCGCGTCTCGAACCCGACGCGCCTGAAGGCGGAGCTGCAGATTCCGGAAACGCAGACGCGCGACCTGGCCATCGGCCAGCCCGCCGAAATCGACACACGCAACGGCATCGTGCGCGGGATCGTCTCACGCATCGACCCGGCCGCGCAGGGCGGCACCGTCGGCGTCGACGTGACCCTCGAGGGCGAGCTGCCCGCGGGCGCGCGCCCCGACCTGAGCGTCGACGGCACCATTCAGCTCGAGCACCTGCCCGACGTGATTCAGGTGGGCGCGCCGGCCGCCGGCAGCGAGCACAGCACCATCTCGCTCTTCAAGCTCGATGGCAACGGCGAAGCGCACCGCGTGCAGGTCAAGCTTGGCCGCCGCTCGGTCAGCCTCGTCGAAGTGGTCGAAGGCCTGCAGCCCGGCGACCAGGTCATTCTTTCGGACATGTCGCAATACGACTCAAATGATCGCGTTCGGATTAACAACTAATACCAAGGAGCCACGATGACGTCGCCCGCTTCCCCGTTGATCGCCCTCGATGGCGTGACGAAGGTCTTCTACACCGACGAGGTCGAGACCCACGCCCTGTCGGGCATTCACCTCGAGATCGCGCGCGGCGAGTACATCTCGATTGCCGGCCCCTCGGGCTGCGGCAAGTCGACGCTGCTCTCGATTCTCGGCCTGCTCGACACGCCGACCGAAGGCACCTACGTGCTCAACGGCCGCCAGGTCGCCGACCTGCCGCTCAGCGAGCGCGCCCGCGTGCGCAACCGCGAGATCGGGTTCATCTTCCAGAGCTTCAACCTGATCGGCGACCTCACCGTGTATGAGAACGTCGAGCTGCCGCTCACCTATCGCGGCATGAAGTCGGCCGAGCGCAAGGAGCGCGTGATGGCCGCCCTCGAGAAGGTCGGCATGTCGCACCGCGCCAAGCACCTGCCGTCGCAGTTGTCAGGCGGTCAGCAGCAGCGCGTGGCCGTCGCCCGCGCCGTCGCCGGCACGCCGTCCATCCTGCTGGCCGACGAGCCCACGGGCAACCTCGACTCGAAGAACGGCGAGGCGGTCATGGACCTGCTCAAGGAGCTGCACCGCGAGGGCGCGACCATCTGCATGGTCACGCACGACCCGCGCTATGCGCGCCACGCCGACCGCTCCATCCATCTCTTCGACGGCCGCGTCGTGGAGGAAGACGGTAGCAAGCGCGGCGAGCAGCAGCTCGAAGAAGCCGGTTTCGACATCAAGCACTAAGCGAGGGCGATCATGCTGATGGTCAATCACCAACCCGACGCGCTGGACGCCTGGCCGGAAGCCGTGGCGCGGCTCGACGACATGAGCCTCGAACAGGTCGAATGCCTGTTGATCAAGCGCGCGATGACGCGGTTCGACGGAAACGTCAGCAGAGCGGCGAAGAGCCTCGGGCTCTCGCGCAGCGCGTTGTACCGGCGCCTGCAAAGGTACGGCATTTAGCAAGCCGAACGCCTGAAGCCACAAGCCTTGAGCTGAAGACGGCCGTTTCGTCTTAAGCTTTCGGCTTATGGCTTCAGGCTTTAGGCTTTAACGGTGCGCTTCTTCCTCCACCCTCCCAACTGGCAGACCGTGACCGTCGCCGTGCTCGCGGCGGCGCTTCTGGCGGCGCTTGCCGCAGAAATCGGCGCGCGGCTCGTGCGGCTGGCGCTGCGCCGCAGCCTCGGGGCAGACGCGCGGGTCTCGCTCAAGACGCCGGTCGTCCGCACACCCATCCGGCTGGTTCGGCTCACCCTGTTCCTCGTCCTCCTGATCGCGCTGATCCCGCCGATCCTCGAGCTGGCCGGCGAGCCGCTTCGGCGGGGGCTGCGGCTCTCAGCGGTGGCGGACTGGGCCACGACAGGCGGATTGCGCCTGCTGCTCATCGCCGGCATCGCCTTCGTGCTGGTGCGCGTCATCGGCCTGCTGGTCAACCGGTTCGAGCAGGAAGTGAGCGTCGGCGCGGGCCTCGAGGTGCTCGAGCGCGCCAAGCGCGCCAGAACGCTGGGCGGCCTCGTCGAGAATGTGCTCACCACGCTTGTCGTGATTGTCGCCAGCCTGATGATCCTGCGCGAGGTGGGCCTCGACATCACCCCCATCCTGACCGGCGCGGGCATCCTGGGCCTGGCCGTCGGCTTCGGCGCGCAGACGCTGGTGAAGGACATCATCAGCGGCTTCTTCATGATTCTCGAGAACGAAGTGCGCATCGGCGACGTCGTGCAGATCGACACGCACGGCGGCATGGTCGAAGACATGAATCTCCGCACCATCGTGCTGCGCGATTTCGAGGGCACGGTGCACATCATCCCCAACGGCTCGGTCACCGCCGTGATGAACCGCACCAAGGATTTCTCGTACTACGTCGTCGACCTGCCGTCCCCGTATTCGGCCGACACCGACACCGTGGTGGCGCTGGTCAAACGCGTGGGCGCGGAACTGCGAAAGGATGACGCCTTCGCGCCGTTCATCCTCGACGACATCGACGTGGTCGGCGTCGACGCGTTCGCCGATTCATGGGTGACGATCAAGCTGCGCATCAAGACGATGCCGCTGAAGCAGTGGGAGGTGGGACGCGAGCTGCGCCGCCGGCTGAAGAAGGCCTACGACCAGGCCGGTATCCCGTTTCCCTATCCGACGCAGACGCACCACGTCACTCGCGAAACTCCCGGTGCCAGTTCTGAATGATCGACAGGCTGCCGACCGCGACGCTCCGCCCCGCCGGCACGGCGGTGATGCCGCCGCTGCCATCCCTGCTCATGTCATAAAAGGGCGCCCAGCCGCCGCCCCAGTCGAACAACCGCCGCGCGGCGCCCACGCGCACGTCCGTCCCGTTCTGTGAGACCGGCGCGAACATGAACCCTCGGTCGAGCGCGCGATAGACGATGCCGTCGCCCTTCGGGCTGAAGTAGGTCCAACCGCCGCCGTCGGTCGAGACCTGCCACTTTCCTTCGCCGCCAGGAAGGCGTGTGACGAACACTTCGTCGTGTCCCATCTCGCCGGAGATATAGGCGACGAGCTTTCCGTCAGGCGACACGGACGGAAATCGCGCGCCCGCATGCGCCGCATCGAGCTTGTGGACGACGTCGGGACGATCGAGGTCGAGCCACGCCACTTCCCACATCGCGCGCCCGGGCTCGCGCGTGTTGAACACCACGCGGCGGCCGTCGGCCGTCACGCGCGGGAAGCGGGCGTGCCGGGCCAGCGCGCGCTCGCCGCCGAGCGACGAGGCGGGCTTGATCATCAGGATCGGATCCCCCTCGTATCGCACGAACAGCATCATGTCGTTCGGCAGCCACACGGGCGAGACATCGTCGCCGCCCGTCGTGACGCGGCTCCGCGCGCCGGTGCCGACGTCGTAGAGCCAGATGCCGTCGGTCGCCGAGGCGAGGACGCGCCGTCCGTCCGGCGACAGCGCCACGCCTTCGTTCCACTCGCGCGGCTCGCCGATGCGCGACGCGATGGCGCCGTCCATCGTGAAGGTCGCAAGCTGCCGCAGCAGAGAGACAGTGGATCCTTGAAACGCCAGCGTGGCGGCGCCGCCGGTGGACGGCTCCGACCCCGGTCCGAGCACGAAGGGCTCTCCTTCAGTGGCCAGGCGGTCCATCGCGAAGCGAATCGCCCACACCGTCGGATCGGGCGCCATGCGCTGGAACACGAGATGACCTGTGCGCGAATACGCCCCGTGGCGCACGCCGTCCATGGTTAGAACAGGCACCAGACGGCCCTCCTGCAGCACGGCGAGCCCCTCGATACCGTCCTGCTTCTGCACGCCGCCCAGGACGCCGCCGCCGGGAAGCATCTCGAGGTCACGGAACCCGACGAGGCCCTCTTCCCGCAGAGCGAGCGGAACGGGCGCGCCGCCGGCGGCCGCCACGCGCAGCAGCGGGCCTGAACCCATGCTGATCGTGATTGTGCCGTCGGGCGCCCAGGCCCCTGAGTTGGAACCGAAGCGGCCCTGCGACGCGGGCAGCGTCGCGATGCGCACGACCGGACCGCCGGCCGCCGGCACCTTCAGCAGCGCCTCGCTGCGAAAGTAGGCGATCCATTCGCCGTCGGGCGACCAGAACGGACGCGACGGCGCTTCCGTGCCTCCCAGCTCGCGCGCCTTCCACTCGCCGAGTTCCTGCACCCAGAGTCGCGCTCCGCCCACGTACACGACACGGCGGCCGTCCGGGGACATCGCGGGCTCGTGAATCACGCCGCCGTCGGTCTGCAGCGCCACGTGATACTTGAGCACCGGCGCTGGCTCGGGCCGACGCGCGGCCCAGCCCATGGCGCCGGCCGCGATGCCGGCCAATGCGATCGAAGCGGCCCAGATCGCCGCCATGCGGGCGCGCGACGATGGCGGCGCGACGGCGGCGCCCGGTCCCAGCGCATCATCGGCCGCGTCGAACTGCGCAATCGCGTCGCCAATGTCGCGCAGACGCCGCGCCTGATCCTTCCGGAGGCAGTGCTGCAGCAGCCTGACGATGCGCGGCGGCGTGCCGGCGGGCAGGCGCGCCCAGTCGGGCTCGGTCTTGACGATCGCGCCGAGCACGTCCGGCACCGTCTCGCCCTCGAACGCCGGACGGCCGGTCAGCATTTCGTAGAGGACGCAGCCGAACGCCCAGATGTCGGCGCGCTTGTCGACCGGACGTCCGCGCGCCTGCTCCGGCGACATGTAGACGGCGGTCCCCAGGATCACGCCCATCATCGTCATCGCCGCCGGGCTTGTGATGGTCGGTGAGTTGGCAAGCGAGGCGTCCGGCAGCGCAGCCGGATCGAGCGCCTTCGCGAGACCGAAGTCGAGCACCTTCACCACACCGTCGCCGCGCACCTTGACGTTGGCCGGCTTCAGATCGCGATGCACGATGCCGAGCGCGTGCGCGCTGTCGAGCGCGTCGGCGATCTGCCGGGCGATCGCCAGTGTTTCCTCGACCGGCAGAGGCCCTCGCGACAGGCGTTCGGCGAGATCCTCGCCGTCGACGAGCTCCATGACGAGCGCCGGCCCGGAGCCCTCGACGAGCTCGAGGCCGTGCAGCTGCGCGATGTGGGGATGATTGAGAGAGGCGAGCGTGCGGGCTTCGCGCTCGAAGCGCGCGAGCCGATCCTGATCCGCGGCAACGGCCGCGGGCAGCACCTTGATGGCGACGTCACGCTGCAGCCGCGTGTCGCGGGCGCGATAGACCTCGCCCATTCCGCCGGCGCCGATGGCCGCGACGATCTCGAACGGACCCAGCCGCGAGCCCGGCGACAGTGACATGAGGTGCGGCGATTATAGCCTGTCGGTGGCGCGGTCCTTCAGCCTGCTGGCCGCTCAGTAGCCGCCGGGGGCGGACGCCGCGACGGTCTTGCCGGCGCTCTGCTGGACGATCTTCACGCCGGCCGACGCGCCCACGCGCGACGCGCCCGCCTCGACCATGGCCTTGAGGCCTTCGAGGTCGCGCACGCCGCCGGCCGCCTTCACGCCCATGTCCTCGCCGACCACACGTCGCATGAGGGCGACGTCGGCGGCCGTTGCGCCGCCCGGGCCGAAGCCTGTCGACGTCTTCACGAAGTCGGCGCCGGCCGCCTTGGACAGCGTGCAGGCCGTGATCTTCTCCTCGTCGGTCAGGAGCGCCGCTTCGATGATGACCTTGCTGATCACGCCGCAGTCGCGGCACGGCAGCGTCACCGCCTCGATGTCACGCTCGACGGCACGCAGGTCGCCCGATTTGAGCGCGCCGACATTGATGACCATGTCGATCTCGCGCGCGCCGTCGAAAATGGCGCGGCGCGTTTCATAGTGCTTCGTGTCGGGCGTGGTGGCGCCGAGGGGGAATCCAACCACGGTGCAGACACCCACTGTCGAGTGCGCCAGCAGCTTCGCGCACAGCGCCACCCACGTCGGGTTCACGCAGACCGTGGCGAAATGATGCTCGGCCGCTTCCCGGCACAGTTTCTCGATGTCCTGACGCGTGGCATCGGGCTTCAGCAACGTGTGATCGATAAGGCCCGCCACGCCTGCCACCGCGCCGCCGGTGGCGTGCAGGCCAATGCGCGTGGCGCCGGCGTCGATGACACCGCGAAGCCGGTCCGGGCAGCAGTCGACCTGCGTGGCATGGCACGCGCAGCGCGCGCCGGGCGCGGCGGACGGCCGCGTGGCGGCAATCACCTCGGCCGTGATGATGTCGATCAGCCGTTTGATGTCGACTTGTTCCACTCTAATTCTCTCACTTTCAACAGCCGGCGCAGGTACCGCGGCTCCTTCGTCGGTGTCGTCAGGAAGATGCCGGCGATGGCAATCGCCTCCTCGTTCGACATCATCGTCGACCCGAGTGCCGCGACGTTCGCGCCGTTGTGCTCGCGCGCGTAGCGCGCGATGGTCTGGTTGAGACACATGGCGGCGCGGATGCCATTCACCTTGTTGGCCGCAATCGTCGAGCCGATGCCGGCGCCGTCGATGACAATCCCCGCGTCGGCTTCCGTGCGCGCCACGGCCTTCGCCACGCGGCCGGCGATGTCCGGATAGTCGACGGCATCAGCCGTGTTCGTGCCGTAGTCGGTGACCGCGAGGCCCTGCTTCCGGAAGTGCGCGATGAGCGCATCCTTCATGGCGAGGCCCGTGTGGTCCGAGCCGATGGCGATCCGCTTCGCCGGAGACACAGGCGCCAGATCAGGGGGCAGCGCCGGATCGACCGAACCGCCGACGATGACCGTGACGCGCCGCTCGCGAAGCGTATCCTGAGCCAGCGGGGTGACGTGTCCGCCCTTCTCGAGCTCAACGGTCGATCCCACCGGCAGGTTGCGCGCGTCCGCTTCGGTGATGATGCCGAACCGCTGCGCCATCAGTAGCCGCCTTCGACCACGCCGATATACGGAAGGTTGCGGTAGCGCTCGTTGAAGTCGAGCCCGTAACCCACCACGAACTTGTCCTCGATCTCGAAGCCGACGTAATCCACCGGCACCGGCGTCTTGCGGCGCGACGGCTTGCTCAGCAGACATGCGGTCTGCAGGCTGGCGGGATTGCGGTTCTGCAGGATGCCCTGCAGATAGTGCAGCGTCAGCCCTGTATCCACGATGTCCTCGACGATGATCACGCGGCGGCCTTCGAGGGGGCTGTCGACATCCTTGCGGATCTGCACTTCCCCGCTCGACGTTGTCCCCACATAGCTCGACACGGAGATGAAGTCGCAGGTGACTTCGCCCTGGATCTGGCGCATCAGGTCGGCCATGAACATGAACGCGCCTTTGAGCACGCCCAGCAGCAGAATGGGTTCGGCGCCGGCGTCCGCGCGGATCTGCTGCGCCACTTCCTTCACGCGCGCCTGGAGCGCGGCTTCACTGATCAGGGTTGTCATCGTTTCGCGACGGCCGCTTTCACTTTTGCCTGCATGGCGCGCGCCTCGGCAAGAACGGCCGCGCGGTCGAGCGTCTTCACCTGCCGGTCGCGCATGAGCACCTTGCCGTGCACGATGACGTCGCGCACATCGCTGCCGCGCGTCGCGTACACGAGATGCGACACCGGATCGTACATCGGCGTCTGATGCACGCTCGACATGTCGACGATGATGACGTCGGCGAGCTTGCCGGGCTCGAGGGAGCCCGTGCGGGCGCCGAGGCCGAGCGCGCGGGCGCCGCCGATGGTGGCCATTTCGAGTGCGGCTCGGGCCGGCAGCGCCCGCGGGTCGCCCGTCGTGTGCTTGGCGAGAAACGACGCGAGCCGCATCGCCTCGAACATGTCGAGATCGTTGTTGCTGGCCGCGCCGTCGGTGCCGATGCCCGAGGGAATGCCCGACATCAGCCATTTGGCCACGGGGGCCGCGCCGCTCGCGAGCTTCATGTTGCTTTCGGGGTTGTGCGACAGGCTGACGCCGCGTTTCACGAGGATCGACAAATCGCTGTCGCTCAGCCACACGCCGTGCGCGCCGACCGTGCCCGGCTTCAGGAAGCCGAGGCTGTCGAGATACTCGGTCGGCGACATCCCGTGATTCTTCTGCGAGTCGTCGTTTTCGACCTCGGTCTCGGAGAGATGGATCAGCACCGGCGCGCGCTCGCGATCGGCGGACGCGCGAATCGCCTTCAGCATCGAGGCGTCGAGCGTGTACATGGAGTGCGGCGCGTAGGCCGGCGTAATCAGCGGGTCGTTGCGCCACTGGCGCACGAAGCCTTCCGTTCGCGCGAGCCCTTCCTGCCAGGATTTCGCGTCGGCGACGGGAAACTGGATGATGGTCTGGCCGAGCACGCCGCGGAGGCCGGCGGCTTTGGTGGCCGCGGCAATCTCCTCCTCGAAGTAATACATGTCGGCGTAGGTCGTGGTGCCCGACTCGATCATCTCGAGCGCGGCGAGCCGCGTGCCTGCGCGTACGAACTCCGGCGAGACGGTCTTCGCTTCAGCCGGGAAGATGTACTGCTGCAGCCAGTCCATCAGGGCGAGGTCGTCCGCCAGCCCGCGATACAACACCATGGGCGCGTGGCCGTGCGTGTTGACCAGGCCCGGCATGATCACATGCCCAGCGGCATCGATGCGCTCGGCGCCGGGGTAGGCCTTCGCGATCGCGTCTGCGCCATCGACGGCGAGAATCTTCCCGCCCTGGATCGCGACGGCCCCGTTCTCGATCACCCGGCCGGCCGCATCCACGGTGACCACCGTGCCGCCTGTGATGACCAGCACCGGCGGCTGCTGCGCCACCGGCACGGCCACGGCGCACGCGGCGACGACAACGAGCGCCAACCCACCGAACCAGCGTGTCATGTGCGCCCCGATCTTACCTGAACGCCCTCGTTATATAGTCCTCTCGTGCCCGTTCATCTCGTCTCGCACCCGCTTGCTCAGGACGCGCTGGGGTCCTTGCGCGACGTGAGGACACAGCCAGGCCGCTTCCGCCGCCTGGCGGAACGCCTGAGCCTGTTTCTGGCCGCCGAAGCGCTGAAGGATCTCCCGACCGAGACCACCACGGTCGAGACGCCGATGGGCGCCGCCGAGGTCCAGCGCGTGGCGGGCGACGTGGTCGTCGTGCCGGTGCTTCGCGCCGGGCTCGGCATGCTCGACGCCGTCCTGCGCCTCATCCCATGGGCCCGCGTGGGGCACATCGGCCTGCGCCGCGACGAAACCACGGCCGTCGCGTCGCGCTACTACTCGCGGCTGCCGGCGAACATGTCGTCGAGCTACGTCCTGATGGTGGATCCGATGCTGGCCACCGGCGGCAGCGCGGTCGACGCCATCCAGGTGCTGACCGATGCCGGCGCCCGCGACATCCGCATCCTCTGCATCGTGGCCGCGCCCGAAGGCATCGCCGCCGTCGAGGCCGCGCATCCGCACGTTCGCATCTACACGCCCGTCATCGACCGCGGCCTGAACGAGCGCAAGTTCATCGTCCCCGGCCTCGGCGACTTCGGCGACCGGCTGTACGGAACTGAATAAACGGGGACGGGTCTTAATTATTCATGGCTGACCACAAGCGGAAGAACGACGACACGCGGTGGAAGACGGCGCTCACCTGCATCGAGCCGAACCGGATTCTCGTGCGCGGGTATCCGCTCGACGAGATGATGGGGCGTCTCAGCTTCGGCGAGGCCATCTATCTGCTGCTGGTGGGGGAAGTCCCGGGGCCGGCCATCGGGCGGCTGGTCGAAGCGCTGCTCGTGTCGTTCATCGACCACGGCGTGACGCCGCCGCCGACGCTGGCCGCGCGCAACGTCACCACCACCGGCGCCGCCACGCGCAACGCCGTGGCGGCCGGCGTGCTGGGCTTCGGCAAGTTCTATGGCGGCGACATCCAGGCGTGCCGCCAGCTGCTCGACGAAGGCCTCGAACTCACGCAGAGCGGCAAGAGCTATCGCGACGCGGCCATCGAGCTCGTCGACCGCGTGCATGCCAAGCAGGACCTTTTCCCCGGCTTCGGCCACCGTTATCACCAGCGCGACCCGCGCGCCGCGCGGCTGTTTCAGATGGCGCTGGAGCTGGACCTCGAGGGCCCGCACATTCAGATGATTCGCGCGCTCGAAATGGCGCTGCACGACAAGGGGATCGGCACCGAGACCACGATGCCGATCAACGTCGACGGCGCGATCGCCGCCGTGTGCGCCGACATCGGCCTCGCGCCGGAAGTCAGCGACGCGCTCTTCATCATCTCGCGCATCCCCGGCATCGTCGCCCACTCGCTCGAGGAAAAAGACCGCGAAAAACCCATGCGGGTCATCGAGCCGTCACAGCACACCTACGACGGCCCGAGCGAGCGGCGCCTGCCGGACCGACGAAAATAGGCCAAGAGCACTGGAAAATGGAAACTGGAAAATGGAAATTGCAATTTCCATTTTCCAATTTCCCATTTCCATTGAATTTGAGAGGTTGGTGGGCGCTAGTGGACTCGAACCACTGACCCCCGCCGTGTGAAGGCGGTGCTCTACCAACTGAGCCAAGCGCCCAACCGAACCATCAGAATAGCCCATGACGGGCCTGTGCGCTAGCCCTTGTCGCCGGCCTTGGCCTGGGCGATCAGCAGTTCCAGCAGCTTGGAGTACTGCGCTTCGGCGTCGGTAAACGCCTTGGTGTAGTCCTCTTTCGACATCTTCTTCTTGCGATGGTCGCCGTCGAACAGCATGGCCTGGCCGCCGAGGACGATGCTGTCGAAGGGAGACTGTTTGCGCGTGAGCGCGAGGCCGTCGGCGAACTGATCCTCGATGAACACCTTCGAGGCGGGCACGGCAGCGCCGTTGAGCTCGACGTACACCTCCATGTGCTTGCCGAAGCTGATTTTTTCGTCGAGCAGCACGGGCACGGTGTACTTCCCGGTGACAACCATGAGCTGTCCGGGATACGTCATCGCGGCGATGAAGCGGTCGCGCTCGACGGGGTCGCGCACGGCGATGCTGTTGCGCTTCTGCTCGGTGAGCAGATCGACCAGTTCCTTGGCGAGCGACGCGGATTTTGACTGCGCGGCGTCGTGGCGCGCGGCAGCCGGCGCGGCAAACGCGGCGAGGACGAAGGTGGCCAGAGCGGCCGAGGCCAGGGGCAGACGTAAAGCGCGGAACATCAGGTGGTTCTCCTCCCGGGTATACAGCCGTGAAGGGCGAAAACTACCACCTGCGGCGCGACGGGTCAACCCCGCCGGGCCGGATCAGCCGACAAACAGCGCGTCTTCTTCCTCGTCGCGCTCGAAGCGGCGGTCGGTCCTGGTGGTGAGCAACGCCGTGAGGGCGGCGCGGAGGCCCGACACGAGCGCGCCCCCGTGGCGCATCGGCCCGGTGACCAGCGAATGGATGGCGTCCGACGTTTCGTGCACGCGGCGCGTCACGTCGACCATGAGCACGTCGACGCGCTCCACCTGCTTCGTGGCCAGCGCGGCGGCGCGCTGCGCCTCGTCGGCGATGGCATTGACCTTCGCCGCCAGCGGCTTGATTTCGCGCTGCAGATCTTCGGTAATGGCCATGACGCGCTTCATCGAGCGCGCGAGCAGCATGACGGCGCCAATCTGCATGACGGCCATCGCCAGCACCGAAATGGCAATGACCGCCAGGAACACGTTCGACGCGTCGGTCACAGCGTCTCCTCGCCCGGCGCCTGCTCGCCAGCGGCCTGACGGGCCTTCTCGAACGCGGCCTTGCCCCGCTCATACGCGCGGTTGGCCTGATCGCGCCCGTCGCGCGCCTTGTCGGCCAGCTTGCGCCGCATCTCGTCGCCCGGGCCCGGCGCGTACAGCAGCGCCACCGCGGCGCCGGCCAGGGCCCCGAGCACGAACGCGGCGAGCACGCCGCCGCCCGAATCTTCGCGATATCGCGCCATCACGATCTCCCTGTTTCGCAGGCCCTGAAGGGCCGCGCCACCTAGAAAATACTGACCCGGATGTTCAGGTACTTCTTCGGGTCCTTGCGAATCTCCGCTACCAGCGCGCGCAGCTCCGCGGTTGTCTGATTCATGTTCTCATACAACTGCTTGTCTTTCAGGAACTGGCCCGCCGTGCCCTCGCCCGCCTGGAGGCCCGCCATCAGCTTCTCCATGCTGCCGGCAAGCGCGTTGAACCGGCCATAGAGCTCGTCTTCGGTCACGAGCTTGCCGAGAGTACCCTCGCCCCGGTTGACGCGCGCCGTAATCTGCTCGACGTTGCTGGACGTCGACGACAGCGACTTCGCCAGCGCATCGTCATTCAGAAGCCTGCCGAGGCTGCCTTCGCCCGCGTTGATGCGCGCGGTGATCGCGCGAAGGTTGGCGAGCGACTGCTCCATCTCGCGATAGGCGCGCGGGTTCTGCGCCAGCTGCCCGAGGGTGCCGCCGCCGCGCTGGATGTTGCGCACCACGGACTCGGCCGCGTTCACCAGCCCCTGGGTGTCGGCATAGAGCTGCTCGTCGGTGAAGATCTTGCCCACCGTGCCCTCGCCGCGATTGATGCGCTCCAGCACCTTGTTCGCTTCGGTGAGCGTGGTCTGCGCGGTGGCCGATACTTCGGCGATCGAGCCGGACGCGGCGGTCGACGGAATGTAGGCGCCGTTCTCGAGCGGTGTGCCCGTCAGGCCCGGCGTGATCTCGACGATCGGCTCGCCCAGCAGGCTCAGCGATCCCATGAACGCGCGCGACTCGGTGGTGATGAGCGGCTGCACATCCTCGTGGATGTCCATGCCCACCTCGATCTCCTTGCCGGCGAAGTCCACCGACGTCACCTTGCCGACGTCCTTGCCGGCGAGGCGGACGACCGCGCCCGGCTTCATGCCGGCGGCGTTGGTGAAGCGCGTCTTGAGCGTGTAGCGCTCCCACCAGAAGCCGGCCTGGCCGCCCACGGCCAGGATGAGCGCCATCGCCAGGGCGATCGCGATGACGCCGACGATGCCGATTTTCAGTTGCGACCAGGCGAGTGATTTCGTGCGTGGCATGGTTGTTCGACCCTATGACAGGAACGCCTGCAGATACGAGTCCTTCGACGACCGGAGCTCGTCGGAGGTCCCCTCGAAGTGGACCTTCCCCTTGTTCAGCATCAGGAACTCGGCCTGTTCGCGCTTTTCGGGCGGCGCGGGCACGAAGTCGATGCCGGCGGCGGTCTTCACCGCCATGTTGTCCGACACATAGAACGCGTCGCGCAGCTGGTGCGTGACGACGATCGAGCTGATGTTCTCGAGATCGCGAAGCTTGATGATTTCCTCATCCACCGTGACCGACGTGATCGGATCGAGACCGGTGGTCGGCTCGTCGTACAGCAGGATGCGCGGCTTGGCCGCCATCGCGCGCGCGATGGCGACGCGGCGCCGCTGCCCGCCCGACAACTCCGACGGCATGCGGTCGATGAAATCGGCGAGGCCGATGAAGCCGAGCACCTCCTCGACGCGGCGGTTGACCTGATCGAGCGGCTGCTTCAGCTCTTCCCAGAGCTTGTAGCCCACGTTCTCGCGCACGGTCAGCGAGTCGAACAGCGCGCCTTCCTGGAACACCATGCCGAGGTCCGCGCGCACCGCCATCATCTGGTCTTCGGTGAAGTCGTGCACCTGCTCGCCGTTCACCCAGATCTTGCCGCCGTCCGGTTTCAGCAGACCGAGAATCAGCTTGAGGATGGTGGACTTGCCCGCGCCGCTCGCGCCCAGGAAGATCTTCGTGTGGCCCGTGATCAGCGTGAAGCTGACCTCGTCGAGGATCACCTTGTCGTCGAACGCCAGCGACACCTTGTCGAACACGACAATGGGCGAGCCGGGGCCGAGGGCCTCCTCGAGCTCCGGCGATCGTGCCGCCGCGACGGCTGTGCGCTTGTGAAACAGCATCAGTACATCAGGACGAAGAGCAGCTTCGTCAGCAGAAAGTCGATGGCCAGCACCACGACCGAGCCGGTGACCACGGCGTTGGTCGTCGCGCGTCCGACGCCCTGCGTGCCGCCGCTCGTGCGCAGCCCCACATGGCAGGCGATGGTGACGATGACAAAGCCGAAGAAGAACGGCTTGATGAGCCCCATCCACACGTCCTGGATGAAGAGCCCGCGCACCACCGAGTTCCAGAACACCGAGCCGGCGACCTTCAACTGCGTCACCGCGATGATCCAGGCGCCGACCATGCCGATCGCGTCGGCGATCACCGTGAGCACGGGCACCATGATCACGCCGGCCAGCACACGCGGCAGCACCAGCTTGCGGACCGGGTCGCTGCCGAGCGCGCGCAGCGCGCTGATCTGGTCGGTGACCATCATGGAGCCGAGCTCCGCGGCGATGCCCGATCCGACGCGTCCTGTGACCATGAGCGCCGTGAGGACCGGCCCCAGCTCCTTGATCATCGACGCGCTGACCAGCCCGCCGACCATGGACCGCGCGCCGAACATATCGAGCGTGATGCCCGACTGCAGCGCCAGCACCATGCCCGTGAAGGTGCCCGTCAGCAGCACGACGGTCATCGAGCCCATGCCGATGGCCATGAACTGATCGACGATGTCGCGGTAGTAATACGGACGCGAGAACAGCGCGCGCGTCGTGGCCGCCACCAGGCGCAGGTACTCCTGCAGCTCCAGCAGGGCCGCCTTGAGCCATTCGATCACGATGCCTTCACCAGATCCGGGTTCCGCAGCCGCCGCAGGCGATCGCGGATCGCGGCGGCCTTCTCGAACTCCAGGTTGGACGCCGCGGCCTTCATGTCGGATTCGAGCGACGCGATGTGCGCGTCGAGCTCCGCCTGCGTGCGGAACGTGGCGCGCTCGTCGGCGACCTTCGGCACGGTCATGTAGTCGCGCTCGTACACGCTCGACATGACGCCGTCGATGTCCTTGATGATCGACTGCGGCGTGATGCCGTGCTCCTGGTTGTAGGCTTCCTGCACCGTCCGCCGGCGGACGGTCTCGTCCATCGCGAATTTCATCGATGCCGTGATCTTATCGGCATACAGGATGGCCCGTCCGTTGACGTTTCGTGCAGCCCGGCCGACTGTCTGAATCAGCGACCCGCCCGACCGCAGGAAGCCTTCCTTGTCGGCATCCAGCACAGCCACGAGCGAGACTTCCGGCAGGTCGAGCCCCTCGCGCAGCAGGTTGATGCCCACCAGCACGTCGAACTCGCCCAGCCGCAAATCCCGCAGGATCTGCACGCGCTCGAGCGTGTCGATGTCCGAGTGCAAGTAACGCACGCGCACCCCCAGCTCGTGGTAATACTGCGTCAGGTCTTCCGCCATCCGCTTGGTCAGCGTCGTCACCAGCACGCGCTCGCCGCGCGCCACCCGCTCGCGAATTTCGCCGAGCAGGTCGTCCACCTGCCCGCGCACCGGACGCACCTCGAGCGGCGGGTCGATCAGGCCCGTGGGCCGGATGATCTGCTCCACGACGACGCCGCCCGCGCGCTTCAGCTCGTACGGGCCCGGCGTGGCGCTCACGAACACGAGCTGCCCCATCCGCTGCTCCCACTCCTCGAAGTTGAGCGGCCGGTTGTCGAGCGCCGACGGCAGCCGGAACCCATATGACACGAGCACTTCCTTGCGCGAGCGGTCGCCGAAGTACATGCCGCGGATCTGCGGCACGGTCTGGTGCGATTCGTCCACGATCACTAATGCGTCATCCGGCAGATAATCGAGCAGGGTCGGCGGCGCTTCGCCCGGCAGGCGGCCCGACAGGTGCCGCGAGTAGTTCTCGATGCCGTGGCAGTAGCCGATCTCCTTCATCATCTCGAGATCGAACATCGTCCGCTGGTGCAGCCGCTGCGCCTCGAGCACCTGCCCCGCCGACTCGAGCTCCTTCAGCCGCTCGGTGAGCTCCGCCTTGATCGACTCCACGGCCTGCAGCGTGCGGCTGCGCGGCATCACGAAGTGCGACTTCGGATACACCGAGATGCGATCGTGCTTGCGCAGCACCTTCCCCGTCAGCGGATCGAACGTCGAGAGCGCGTCGACCTCGTCGCCGAACAGCTCGATGCGCAGCGCCGACTCCTCATACGAGGGATAGACCTCGACGATATCGCCGCGGACGCGGAACGTGCCGCGCGCAAACTCGTGGTCGTTGCGCTCGTACTGGATTTCCACCAGCTTCCGCAGAATCTTGTCGCGCTCGAGCCGCTGGCCGCGCTCGAGCGGCAGCATCATGCCGTAATACGCCTCGGGCGCGCCGAGGCCATAGATGCACGAGACGCTGGCGACGATGATGACGTCGCGCCGCTCGAAGAGCGACCGCGTGGCCGACAGGCGCATGCGGTCGATCTCTTCGTTGATGATCGCTTCCTTGTCGATGTACGAGTCGGTGGCCGGCATGTAGGCCTCCGGCTGGTAATAGTCGTAGTAGCTGACGAAGTACTCGACCGCGTTGTGCGGGAAGAAGCGCTTGAATTCCTGATAGAGCTGCGCGGCGAGGGTCTTGTTGTGGACCATCACCAGCGTGGGCCGGTTCACCCGCTGGACGACCTGCGCCATCGTGAAGGTCTTGCCCGAGCCCGTGACGCCAAGCAGCACTTGCGCCTCGTCGCCGCGGACGAGTCCCTCCGTGAGCTCCTGGATGGCGCGGGGCTGGTCGCCCCTGAGCTCGAAGTCGGTGACGAGCTGGAATCGGTCGGAACTGGCCATGGATGCTTGGGCGCCGGAGCGCGTATGCGCGAACGCGGCTTACTGCGGGCCCCAACGGCCGCAGGTTGATCCTCGATCGTAACACCTTCCGACGCATCGGAGTCGGCCTGACTGGCGCTTCGGAGCGGTGTCCGGTATTCCTCAGCGCCGCCGAGGCGAGTCGAGCCAAAGAGCGGTCTCTCCGACGTCTTTTTAACGGCGTCGCCGAGGAACACCGGCCACCGCCCCTCCGCCTGATCGAGTCGCTACTCTCGAATCGAGGCCTGCAGGCCTATTGCGCGCCCGACAGTGAAATGCTAAATATTAGAGCAATATGCCGGCCGACCCCCTG
The DNA here is from genome assembly GCA_036675475.1 of Vicinamibacterales bacterium. Classification (GTDB taxonomy): domain Bacteria; phylum Acidobacteriota; class Vicinamibacteria; order Vicinamibacterales; family SCN-69-37; genus JALYRV01. The sequence continues at coordinate 121,635 of JAKFEY010000059.1, read as the reverse complement.
CGTCTCACTGAAGTCGAACAACTCGTCCTGCTGGCTGCCCTGCGGCTTGGCGACGAGGCCTATGCCGTGCCGATCCGCGACATCGTGGCCACGAGCGCTGGCATCAACCTGTCGCGCGGGTCGATCTACATCGCCCTCGAACGTCTCGAAACCAAAGGGCTTGTCGAATCATGGTTCTCGGAGCCGACGGCCGAGCGCGGCGGCAAGGCGAGACGGCTGTTTCGCGTCTGCCCCGACGGGGTGTCGGCCCTGCGCGCAAGCAGGCGCGCGATCGACCGGCTCGCTGTCGGAACGGCGCTCGAGCGACCGAGATAGCGGCGACGCCCATGCTGCATGCACTGATGCGCGCGGTCCTCTTGCTCGTCCCTGCCCGCTGGCGCGATTCGGTGGCGCGCGATCTGGCCGAGGAGGCAGCGTATCGCAAGGCCGGACCCGCCTGGCGTATCTGGCATGCGGCCAGCATTGGCATCGTGCTGCGGGTTCGGGGGGCGCTAGTCGAGCGGCGCGGGCGTGAGATCAACAGGAGATCCGCCATGGCATTCGACTTGAGGATGAGCCTGCGCGCCCTCGGCCGCGATCGCCGGGCGACAGCGGCGATCGTCGGCACACTCGCGCTTGGAATCGGCGCCGCGACGGCCACGCACGCCGTCTTCAACGTCGCGCTCTTCAGTCCGGTGCCCGGTGTCGACGACGGGGGGGCGTTCCTCAGCGTGTACTTTCAGCCGGATCGCGCGATACCTGACCGGGCTGCCGTGTCGCACGGGCACTTGGTCGCCCTGCGGGAGAACGTGAACGGTCTGGAAGGGCTGGCCTCTCACAGCGCGACAGAGTTCCCTCTGCGAGCCCGCGCCGACAGTCCGGCCGAAATGAGGCGCGTCACGATCGTCACGCTCGGATACTTCGAGCTGCTCGGTGTGACTGCGATCCGCGGCCGGATGTTCGCGCATGACGAGTATGAGCGGTCGGCACGGCAGGTGGCAGTGATCAGCGAGCGTTTCTGGAAGACCGAGCTCGCCGGCCTCGATTCGCCCGTCGGTCACATCATCTCGATCGCCGGTCAGCCGTTCGAGGTGATCGGCGTCGTTGACGACTACCGAGGGCTCGATCGGTTTCTGCACGAAGACGTCTGGATACCTTTCGCCGTGCGGGATCGGATCGGTCGCGTCGTCAGCGCTCGTCCCGACTATCCCTGGCATTTTCGGTTGGTCGGGAAGCTGAGGCCCGGGGCGACGACGGAGCAGGTACAAGCGCAGGCAGACGCCGTGTACGAGGGCGTCGGTGACATGCCCGGCCGCACGGAGCGGTTCGGGCCCACCGTCTTCAGTGGGATCACGGACGGCATCGGCCAGACGCAGGGGCGGCTCCTGCGGGTGTACTGGCTGCTGCTGTCGGCAGTCGCCCTCCTGTTGCTCCTCGCGTGCGCGAATGCCGCGAATCTGATGCTCGGTCGCAACGTGCGCCGGCTGCCCTCGCTCGCCGTACGGAGCGCGATTGGCGCCTCCCGCTGGCGACTGCTGCGCGAGCTGCTGGTCGAAATGGCGCTGGGAGCACCACGGTCTTCGATCAGCGCCGGCGTGCTGAGCCGAGCGGCTGTCACGACGGGCATCGGCCTCGGTGCGGGCCTTGCACTCTATGCGTGGAGCTCCCGCTTTCTCGAATCGCGGGTGTTCGAAGTAACCGCGCGGGATCCCATGACGGTGACGGCCGTCTGCGCGCTGTTGATGATGGCGGCCTTGGCTGCCGCATGGATGCCGGCCCGGCGAGCCATGGCCACCGATCCAACGACAGCGCTACGGTCGGAGTAGCTGCGCCAAACGGAAAACCACCTGACCTGGCGTTGCACGGGCGCGCCCCACGCCGGGGACGGCCAGGCGCAGGGGCGGTGTCCGGTGTTCCGAAGCGACGCCGTTAAAAAGACGTCGGAGAAACCGGCGGCTCTGGCAAGCGCCGGGTTCGACTCGCCTCGGCGGCGCTGAGGAATGCCGGACCAAGCCCCGAGCATCAGTAACGCGATCGCGAGCGGTGCGCTACCTGGACGGCGCCGATTTTCCCGCGGCGTAATACCCGTTGCGGGTGCGGATCTTGATGTTCTTGTAGGCGGGGTTGGTGACCTTGATCTCGACCTCGCGATAGCCGGGTTTCGCGGTGCTGTTCGAGATGTAGCCGAGGGTGTAGCGGCCGTCGAGCTCGGCGAGAATCTTGTCGTAGAACTCGGCGACCTGCTCCTTCGACATCGGGAAGTACGCGGCGCCGCCGGTGGCGTTGGCGATCTGTTCCAGGCGCAGGCGCTGCTCGATGCGGGCGCTGCCCTGGTGCTCGATGAAGCCGATGGCGTACACCGTGACGTCGATCCACTGCAGCATGTCGATGATCTGCGAGATGGACATGCGGCTGCGCGTGTCACCGCCGTCGGTGTAGAGCACGAGCACCTTCTGCCCTTCCTCCATCGCCATGCCGTTCAGGTAGACGCCGATGGCGTCGTAGAGCGCGGTCCAGCCGTCGGGCTTCTTGCTGCGGATGCGCTCGATGAGGCGCGGGAAGTCGTCGGGGCCGTAGCGCGCGAGCCGCACCTCGGTGTCGAAGTCGACGAGCGTGACGTCTTTCGCGTGCTCGACCGCGTTCATGAACTTGATGGCCGCCGAGCGCGACATCTCGATGTCGAGCCCCATGCTGCCGCTCACGTCGAACAGCAGGCCCAGCCGCAGCGGGAGCCGGTCGGTGACGTCTCCCTGCGCGAAATACTGGATCGTCTGCGGCTTGCCCTCCTCGAAAATCGTGAAGTCCTCCTTCGTGAGGGTCGTCACGAGGCCTTGCTTGTCGGTGGCCACCACCACGAAGCTGACCAGGTCCACGCCCGAGCGAAACTGGCCGGCGCCGGCCAGGACCACCGACAGGAAAACCGCCAGAAATGCCGCCGGCGTTGCCACGTTCACAGCCGCACTATAATGAAGGTTTGGCCTCTATGAAAGGCTCCCTCTAGTGCGTGCCCTGGCCATCTGCCAGAACGAGCTGGTGATTCGCACGCTTCACCAGGTTCTGACGGGGACCTTCGAGGTGGACTTCCTGACCGACAGCCGCGCCATGGGGCGCCGGCTGGCGGAAGACGGCCTGCCTGTCACGGTCGCCGACCTCAAGCGCGTGGACACCTACGTCAAGGCCGACGTCTCGCCCAGCGTGTGCGTGCTCATCGAGGATGACGGGCGCAGGAGCCTGAAAAAGGTGGTGTCGTCGGTGCGCGACGCCGGCGGCTCGCTCATCTATATCCTGCGCATCGGCGGCGCCAAACGCCGGAAGGCGGGCGAGGACGTCTGTTCCGCCTTCCCTGAAGTCACCGACCTCGACCTTGGCGAGCTGCTCTCGCCCACCCTCACGACCGAGCTCAGCCGATCCCTCACCCGCGCGAAGGTGCAGCAGTACCAGCGCTACTTTGCCGACGCGGACCGCGTGCTCATCCTGCTGCACAACGATCCCGACCCCGACGCGCTCGCGTCGGGGCTCGCGCTGCGCAATCTACTGCGCCGCACCAAGGCGACGGCCATCATCGGCGCCATCCAGGGCGTGACGCGTCCCGAAAATCAGCGGATGGCGACGATGCTGGATATTCAGGTGGAGCCGATCACCGCGGCGATGTTCGCGACGTTCGATCGGATTGCGACGGTCGATGTGCAGCCGCACTACTTCGGCGGCCTGCTGCCGCGCGTCGATCTGGTGGTGGATCACCACCCGGAGCAACCGGGCTACACGGCGGTGTTCAAGGACATCCGCGCCGACTATGGATCGACGTCGACGATCCTGACCGAGCATCTGCGCGCGGTGGACGTCAACATCTCGGAGCGCACGGCCACGGCGATGCTGTACGCCATCAAGTCCGACACGCTGTTCTTCGCGCGGCAGACCAACCGCGTCGACCTCGAGGCCTTCTCGTTCCTGTATCCGCTCGCCGACGCCGCGATGATTCGCAAGATGGAGGGCGCAGAAATCACGATGGAGCGCCTCGATCACGTGATCAAGGCGACGGCGCAGGGCGCGATCTCCGACCAGGTGTTCTGCGCGCATCTGGGGCCGGTCATCCGCGAGGACTTCATCCCCTACACCGCCGATTTCTTCCTGCAGCTGGAAGGCATCAAGTGGACGATCATCTCGGGCGAGGTCAACGGCTCGCTCACGGTCAGCGTCCGCAACCTGGGGTACTCGAAGAACGCGGGCGAGTTCGTGCGCCGCTACTTCAACGACATCGGCAGCGCGGGCGGCCACCGCGCGATGGCGAAGGCGGTGGTGCCGCTCGAGAAGTTCCGCGCGAAGTTCGGCGATCTCGAGGGCATCCAGATCGCCAACAAGATTGGCGACCTCGCCGCGGAGTTCCTGCACGAAGTCGTCAAGGTGTAGGCCGGGGCTTCAGCCCCGGCGAGGGACGCTCATGACCGCAGACTTCCAGACCCGGCACCTCGCCGACATCGTCCGCACGTTCCGCAACTACAAGACCCTGGGCGAGAAGGCGCTCGCGCAGGTCTCCGACGCCGATCTGCATCGCCTGCTCGATCCCGACGCCAACAGCCTGGCGCTCATCGTCAAGCACGTCGGCGGCAACCTGCGCTCGCGGTTCCGCGACTTCCTCACCACCGACGGCGAAAAGCCCGACCGCCATCGCGACACGGAGTTCGAAATCGGCGCCGCGGCCTCGCGCGATGATGTGATGCGCTGGTGGGAAGAGGGATGGACGATCGCGCTCGGGTCCATCGAAGCGCTGCGCCCCGAGGATCTCGAGCGCACGGTCACGATTCGCAACGAACCCTTCCTCGTCGTCGAGGCGCTGAATCGCGCCGCCACGCACGTGGCCTACCACGTGGGCCAGATGGTGTTTCTCGCGAAGCACTTCGCAGGGCCGAACTGGACGTCGCTCAGCATTCCAAAGGGCAAGTCAGCCGAGCACACGCAAGGCACGTTCAAGCAGGGCATCGTCCCGCGGTAGGCCGGGGCGTCAGCCCCGGCGCACGAAATACGTATAACTCACCCAGTCGGCCCCGGCGCGCCGGTCTTCCTCGACGTGCAGCACCGTGCCGCCCTCGCGCGTGATGATCTGCAGCACCTCGGCGTGGGGAATGCCGTGCATCTCGAAGGGTTCGGGCTCCTTCGCCGGTGCATCGTCCGGCTGCGGCAGCACTCCTTCCGGATAAGGAGGAACAGGAAGCTCCCGCAGAGCGATGCGCGAATCGCGTTGGTCGGTCTCGCGTCCACTTCGCACGTCGATGGGAAACCGCAGTGTTGGCGAGCCCTTACGCTCGAACCACGTCACGCCTTCGTGCACCAGATCGATCTCCGCCACATATCTGCCAGGCGCGTTCGGCGCGCGCATGCGGATGACCAGATAAGCTTCGGCGCCTGCCTGCAGCACTTGGGGGAGGGGCGCGCGGGCGTCATCCTGGTGCAGCATCGCGGAGCCCGCTGCGTCGAGCCAGTGATTGCCGGCTGCCATCGGACCGGCGCCCGGCTGACTCCACGTCCGGGCGCTGGTGTTCCGCACGCGGATGGGCACGGCAATCTCGTCACCGGCGAGCGCGACTTCAGGCACGGGGCCGGCCAGCATCACAGTGCCGCTGTAGGCGTCCTCCGTCATCGGCACGATCTCGATGTCCTCCGGCGCCTCCCGGTGGGACGGCAGCTGAAAGACCACAAGGCCGCCTGGGCGCAGCAGTCGGAGAAACTGCGACACATACTGCTTCGAGAGATCCGGCGCGATGTGCTGCAGGACGATGTTCGAATAGATGAAACCGAAGGAGCCCGCCGGCATGGTCTCAATGCCGGTGTCCGCCGTGCAGATGTAGCGCGCGCGATCCGGATACTGATTGAGGCGCTCCGCAATCCGAATCATCGTGGCCGAAATGTCGGCCCCGGTCACAGACTCGAAGCGGCGCGCGAGCGCCTGCGTCAGCCGGCCAACGCCGCAGCCGAAGTCGAGGACGGGCCCTTGCGGTTCGGGAAGGCGCAGCTGCGCGAACTGTGCCATGAGCAGGGCGATCTCACGCTCCCCGTCTTTCATGAAGTCACCGGCGTTCCAGCGGCGCCCCTTCTTCTCGGGCATCGACAGCACGGCCCAGAGCGGGTCGGCCTCGGCCAGGGCCTCCCAGATCTCCCGGCTTCGTTGCGCGGCGTCGTCGTTCACGCGAACGATTGTAAACTCTCGCCCATGCCCGTCTTCGCAGCCCTGGTGGTTGCGGCCGCGATCGCGCAGGCCGCCTGTGGCGGAAGTTCGTCGCCGACCTCGCCCGGCAGCACCTCCACGCCGACGCCGTCGGGCGGCACCACCGTCACGCCGCAGCCGATTCAAGTCGTCCTGTTCACGCACATCGAAGACAACACGCCGACGGGCACGATTCCTTCAGGCGCCAACCGCACGGCCTATCTGCGCTTGCGCGAGGCGCTCATCGACATGGCGGAACTGGCGCGCAGCCGCAGCGTGAAGTGGTCGCTGCAGCCTGACTGGAAGTTCCTGCTCGCGGCTGAGGAATACGAAAGCGCGGCGGTGATGAGCGACACCGGCGGGGTCAACGTGCTGCGCTATCTGCGCGATCACCTGGGCGTGGCCATCGATCCGCACTCGCACGAAAATGGCGGCTACAACTACACCGACGTCGCGTACCTGCTCGATCGCCTGGGCGTCGGCGGCAGCACTGTGATCGGCGGGCACATCTGGGATCCGTCGCTGCCGCAGTTCCAGGAGTGGGACCGCTTCCGCAGCGCGGTCAGCGGCCAGCGCTATCCGGCCTACAGCTGGCGCGGCGACATCCTGATGGGCGCCGGCACGCCGAACCACACGAACGATCCCATCATCAGCGGCGTCTGGCGGCCGGCAAGCCGCGGCGACTTCTTCACCGACAGCACGTCGGGCAACATCGCAAGCGTCGGCGCCTACAAGAGCGACGTGGACGGCATCTCGACGCTCTACGCGCTCTACGCCACCGGCACTGTGGCCTCGACGTGCATGCTGACGTCGTCGTACCACATCACGCCCTCGTCGCTGACGGCGTCCGGCGGCATCGCCGCGGTCGACCGCGATGTGGTGTCGCCGGTCGCGGCGCTCCAGGCTGCCGGCAAGGCCAGCGCCACCGACTTCACGACGCTGGTGTCGACGTGGCGCTCGCGCTACGGCGCATCGTCCTGCACGTATCGGAACTAGCCGCGTTACGACAGCGCGGATGCGAGGTCGGCCTTGAGATCCTCGAAGTCCTCGAGGCCGACGCTGAGGCGCGCCATGCCGCGCGTCACCCCGGCGGCCGCCAGCTGCTCGTCGGTGTGCCCCCACTGCGACGTCAGCACCGGCAGCGAGATCAGGCTCTCGGTGCCGCCAAGGCTCGCGGCGCGCTTGAACACCTGCAGGCGATCGTAGAAGCGTTCCGCGCGCGCGTAGTCGCCGTCGAGATCGATGCAGATCATCCCGCCAAAGCCGCCGGACATCTGCTTCGAGGCGATCGCGTGATCGGGATGCGACGCCAGGCCGGGATAGTACACGCGCGACACCTTGCCGCTCTTCTCGAGCCACTCTGCCAGCCGCAGGGCGTTGGAGTTGTGCACAGCCATCCGGGCGGACAGCGACTTCAAGCCGCGCCCCACGGCATACGCCGCCGCGGGATCGAGCACCGTGCCCAGCATCTTGCGTGCGTACGCGCACTCCTTGATGGCGTCGGTCTTCCCCGCCAGCACGCCCGCCGTGATGTCGCCGTGTCCATTCAGGTATTTCGTGGCCGAGTGCATGACGATGTCGACGCCGAGGTCGAGGGGGCGCTGATTGATGGGTGTGGCGAAGGTCGCGTCGATCACCGACGTCACGCCGCGCGCGCGGCAGGCGCGGGCGACGGCCGCGATGTCGACGCAGCGCAGCGTGGGATTGATTGGCGACTCGAACCACGCGAGCTTCGTCTTGCCGGAATACGTCGCGGGATCGCTCAGCGCGGCGGGGTCCACGAACCGCGCGGTGATGCCGAATCGCGTCAGGAGATCGGCCAGCAGGTGCAGCGTGCCTCCGTAGATGGCCGACCCGCACACCACCTCGTCGCCGGCGCGCGTGACCGACAGCACCGCGGTGGTGACGGCCGCCATGCCGGACGACAGCAGAATCGCGGCCTCGGCGCCTTCGATGGCCGCGAGCTTCTTCTCGACGCCCACCACCGTCGGATTGCTGTAGCGCGAGTAAATGAACTGATCGTTCTTCCCGTGCTGATAGGCCAGCAGGTCGGCTGCCGACTCAAACACGTAGGTGGTCGTCTCGTAAATCGGCAGCGTCAGGGGATTGGCGCTGGGGTCGACGCCCTCCCCCAGGTGGATCGCGTCGGTGGCCGGCTTGTGAGGCATGCGCTACAGTTTACGAGGTTTTAACCAACCGAATCGCACGGCGGTTCGTCCTACGAGTCACGTATGCGCGAGGATCTCAAGGCGGCCTTCCGCTCGCTCACATCATCGAAAACCTTCACCATCGTCGCCCTGCTGGTGCTGGCCCTGGGCATTGGCGCGAGCACCGCCATCTTTTCGGTGGTCGACGCGGTGGTGCTGCGCGGGCTGCCCTTCGACGAGCACGATCGCCTGCTGGCGGTTGGCGAACGCCGCAAGCCCGATCCGAACTTCCCGCCCGACCCGAATCGCGACCCGCAGGCGCTGGGCAGCTGGGCGCCGCAGAACTACATGGATGTGGCGGCGCAGCAGCAGGTGTTCGAGTCGATCGCAGGGATTGCGGGCGCCGCATTCACCCTGCGCGAGCCGGGGACCGAGCCCGAGGAGATTCGCGCGCAGCGCGTCACGGCGGACTTTTTCAAGGTGCTGCGCGAAGGCCCCGTGCTGGGCCGCGCCTTTACCGCCGAGAACGAAGTCGAGGGACGCCATCGCGTGGCGGTCTTGAGCGACGGCCTGTGGCGCCGCCGCTTTGGCGGCGATCCCGGCATCGTGGGCCGGACGATCCCGCTCGAGGGCGGCGCGTATGAAATCGTGGGCGTCATGGGGCCCGAATTCGAGTATCCGATCGGGGCGGCGCGCGCCACCGATCTGTGGGCGCCGTACGTCGTGCCGGCCGACGAGCGCGTCCGCCATCCGCAGAACATCAGCATCTATCTGCAGGCCATTGCGCGGCTCAGGCCCGGCGTCTCCATCGAGCAGGCGCAGGCCAACATGGACCAGATCGCCGCCGCGCTGACACAGGCGCATCCGGTCTGGAACAAGGACACGCTGCTGGGCGTCAGGCCGCTGCGCGATCACATCGTCGGCGCGCAGACGCGCAAGTGGATGATGATGCTGCTCGGCGCGGTCGGCCTGGTGCTGCTGATTGCGTGCGCCAACGTCGCCAACCTGCTGCTGGCGCGGGCCAGCGCGCGCGAGCGCGAGGTCGGCATCCGCGCCGCGATGGGCGCCGGCCGCTGGCGCCTGATCCGCCAGCTGCTGGTCGAAAGCATGGTGCTGTCGCTCGCGGGCACCGCGCTGGCACTGCTGCTGGCCTGGTGGGCCGTCAGCATTCTCAAGGCGGCGATGCCCGAAGGCGTCCCGCGCATCACGCACATCGCCGTCGACCTGCGCGTGCTCGGCGCGGCGGCGCTGCTGTCGCTCGTCACCGGCATGCTGTTCGGCATCGTCCCGGCGCTGCAGCTGTCGCGGCCCGATCTCACCAACGCGCTCAAAGACGGCGCGCGCGGCGCCAGCACCGGCGGCGCGCGGCAGCGCATGCGCAGCGCGCTGGTCGTCGCCGAGGTCGCGCTGGCCGTCATCCTGCTGGTCGGCGCGGCGCTCTTCATCGGCAGCTTCCGCACGCTGATGAAGATCGATCCTGGGTTCGACACGGAGAACCTGCTGACGGTGTCGCTGCAGCCCCGGCTGGATCGCAACGTGTCGACGGGCAATCAGCTGCCCGACCATGGGCCGAAGATCCAGGAAATTGTCGACCGCCTGCAGCAGATTCCGGGCGTGCGGTACGCGGGGGCCATCGCCGGCGGCATGCCCATGGGCGGCAGCATGAGCATCACGACGCTCACCATTCCCGGCAGAATCAAGCTCGGCGACCGCGACGGCAACATCAGCGTCAGGCGTGTCACAGCCGATTATCACGAGGCCATGGGCATGACCCTGCGCGACGGCCGGTTCTTCGAGCCGTCCGATCGCAAAGGCGCGCCGGAGGTCGTCATCATCAACGAGTCGGCCGCGAAGAAGTATTTTCCAGGCGAAAGTGCCGTTGGCAAGGTTGTCGGCATCAACGGCGATCGCACCATCGTCGGCGTCGTCGGCGATGTGTATCAGAGCGGCCTCGAGACCGAGCCGCGCACCGAGGCCTACACGCCGATGGCGCAGCGGCCCGTCGTCTTCAGCGAGCTCGTCGTCAAGACGCAGGGCGACCCGTACGCGGCCGTGCCGGCCGTAAAGGCCGCCGTCCTCGCGGCGATGCCCGACGTTCCGCTGCGCAATGTGCGGACGATGGAGGACGTGATTGCGAGGCGGGTGGCGCAGCGAAAGCTGAACATGCTGCTGCTGGGGCTGTTCGGGCTGCTTGGCCTGGTGATTTCCGCCGTCGGCATCTACGGCGTGATGGCGTATGTCGTGTCGCAGCGCACGCGCGAGATCGGTGTGCGGATGGCGCTTGGCGCCACGCGCAACGGCATCATCGGCCTGGTGCTGCGCAGTGCCACCGTGCTGGTGGCCGCCGGCCTCCTGCTGGGCGGCGTCGGCGCGTGGTACCTCGCGGTGACCGCGAAGGCGTTTCTGTTCAAGATGGACGTCAACGACCCGCGCGCGTTCGCCGCCGCGATCGGCGCGCTGGCGCTGGCGGCGCTGGTGGCCAGCGTGATCCCTGCCCGCCGCGCCGCGAGCGTCGACCCCATGATCGCGCTCCGCGCTGAATAAATGGGGACGGGTCTTAATTATTCATTTTGCCCCGCCAGACGGGCGGCAGGTCGTACGGAATCGAGTGCCGAATCGGGTCCAGCGTGCGAAGCTCAGTCAGCGGATAGGCCGTGCGCAGGCCGGCGCGCGACGTGTAGTCGAACGGCGTCCCGAGCTTGAAGGCGCGCCCCTCCGCCGTTACGAGGTAGGCATTCGGCTCCCAGTCGTCTTTCCGGCGTGACGCCAGCACGACCAGTTCGAATTCCGGACGGCCAATGGCCTCACCGGTAACCAGCCGATCCGGGACGACCGGGCCTTCGAGCGCTTCCCGCTCCGAGGTCCGGCGCGCGCGATCCTCGTGCGCCGCGACGCGGCGGACGAGCGCGTCAGCCGCAGTCAGCAGGTAGTCGCCGCGCACATCGTCTGCCAGATAAGCGCCGGCGGCACGCAGGAACCCGCTGGCCGTCATGTACATCGACGCCAGGCCGGCCGGCGTGGTGAGCAGGAAGATCGGCAGCGACAGCACTCCCCATCCCTCTATCTGCACGAGATCGCTCTGCGCGCCGATCAGCGCGGTATTGACGTCGCTGGACACCCTCTGGACAAACCCGATGTACCCCGGGATGCCGATAGCAAGCCCACCAAACATCGTCAGTAGCCCCGACACCCAGGCCACGCGATAGAGCGGCAACCGCTCCTCGAACGGCCCCCACCAGCGGACCGGGAGATTGGCAAGAAGAACGGCGGCGATGGCCTGCATAAATGGGGACGGGTCTAATTATCAGGCACACGGGTTGCCTGCACGCGAAGTATGCCGCGCAGACCTCGATGCCTCGAACATGCCGAACACTTCCATATCGTCAATCGGGGCAGCCTGCGTGCGCGTCTCTTTCATCACGAAAAGGACTACGACGCGTTCCTGGCCCTGCTGTCGGAGACGGTCGATCGATTCGGCCTTTCGCTAATCTCGTACTGCCTGATGCCCAACCACTGGCACCTGGTAACGACATCGGTAACTCACACTCAGCTCAGTAGATCGCTCCACTGGCTGACGTGCACGCATGCGATTCGGTGGTGCCGTGCGCATCAGCGGAAGGGGCCGGGGCCTCTCTATCAAGGCCGGTTCAAATCGATTCCCGTACAGTCCGGCCTTTCGCTGGGCGAGGTTTGCCGATACGTCGAACGTAATGCCCTGGAGGCAGGTTTGGCTGAATGCGCCGAGGAATGGCAGTGGTGCAGCCCAAATCAGCGCGTGCACAAACGGCCCACTCCACGGCTCACCGAGATGCCATTTTTGACAACGCCGGAGTGGATCGCGTCACTCAATCTGGCCCGACGCAACGCTGCAGTAGCGCGCGCAATTCGGCAAAGCCGGCCGTTTGGCGAGGACGCCTGGGTGCAGGCCAGGGTCAAGGAACTAGGTCTGAGCCCGACGGGGCGGAGAGGCCGTCCGAAGCAGGAGAAATTAGACCCGTCCCCATTTTGTCTCCGCTAGCGCCAACCACGGGTTCGATGAACTGGTGGTAGGCGTCCTGGTAGCCGCGCTCCATCAGCTCCGCCAGCGTCATGCGGCGGTCGGACGCCTCGTCATCCACGCCGCCAAAATCGAAGGGGCCAATCGGGTTGTAGGCGGGGCGGATGACGAAGCAGGCGGCGAAGCGGGCCCGCGCGATGCGGACGGCCTCGTCGAGCGCGGCGGTCTCGATGCCGCGCAGCACTTCGCCGGCCTGGCCGGCGATGTCGGCGGGCACGCTGCGCAGCTGGTGCGGGCCGGCGGGCGGCGGCGCGGCCGTCACGATGATCGCCTGCTCCGCCCCGGCGGCGGCGGCTTCGTCCACCAGGTGCAGCAGACAGCCGGGCCGATCGACGAGGCGATGCGTCTCGCCGCGCCAGTAGCTGTCGGCCGGATACGCGAGGCGCGCGGGCTCGGTCACGAGCGGCACCGCCAGCGCCCCCTCCATCGCGGTAACGATGGCGTCACGCTGGACGCCGGTGAGATCGATGGTTTCGCCCTCGCGCGGCCGGCCGTCGCTGCGGCGCTCGTGAAACGCGGCGCGGTGCGGATCGGCCAGCACCGAGATGCTGAGGTCGCGGCGCGCGTCGACGTCGTGCGCCGTCAGCAGCAGCTCGCGAAAACCGGGCTGGCCGAGATTCTCCACCAGCAGCTCGACATAGCGCCGCCCGAACTCCGCCACCGCGGGACGCGGCGCGGTCACGAGGCCGCGCACCAGCTCCCACAGCTGCTGCGTCACGACATCGAGAAAGCGCGCGCTGGTCAGCGGGGCGCCGACGAGGCGCTGCCAGAAGGCGCCTTTGACGCGCCTGCGCGCGCGCCCGGTGCGCCGGGCCATCCACCAGGCCGCCGCCAGCGACACCAGCGTCACCAGCAGCACGAGCACCACCGCGCGCGGCATGACCGTGGGCAGCGCCTCGGGCGCAATCGCCGCATCGAGCATCGCGTGATACGCGCGCGTGGTCGCCGCCGCCGCGTCCGTCATGCTCGCGAGCGACAACACCAGGCCAATCAGATAGACGAGGAGGGTGACACCCAGCAGCAGCAGCGGCGCCAGGACGAGCGCAGCCGCAATCAGCAGCGCGCCGCCCGCGATGCGCAGGCCGCGCCGCCATCCATAGGCACGCGCGACCGCCGCGTGCCGCCAGAGGCCCTGCGCGTCGTGCAGCTTCGCCGCGCCGTCAACAGCGGCAAACGCGGCCGACACGGCGCCGGCGCCGTGACCCGCGGCAATGTCGACTTTCACGCCGGCCTCGCCAAGCGCCTTCAGCACGCCGGCGTGATACGCGCCGGCCGTGCCGGTGCCGGTCAGCACGAGCGCGGTGCGCAGCCGCGGCGAGTACGCGGGTTCGCTCACCTCAGGCTTCGTCGTGGATGGTCGTGAGCTTCGTGATTTCGAACTCGCGCATGCCGCCGGGCGTCGGCACCTTCACGCTGTCGCCTTCTTCCTTGCCCGCCAGCGCGCGGCCGATCGGCGACGCAATCGAGATGAGCCCCTTGGGCGGATCGGCGTCCTCCGGCATCACCAGCTGAAAGGTGGCCGGCTGCCCGTTCTCGATCACGTGCAGCGTGGATCCAAACCCGGCCTTGTCGCGTGGGATCTTGTCGAGATTCATGAGCTGAATCTCGGCGACGCGGCCGCTCAGCATGCTGATGCGCGTCTCGACGAGCCGCTGCCGTTCCTTGGCGGCGTGATACTCGGCGTTCTCCTTGAGATCGCCGAGCTCGCGCGCCCGCAGGATCTCTCTCGGCAGCTCGACCTTGAGCTCGCGCTCGAGCACCGCAATTTCATCCTGGAACCGCTTGATCAACCGCTCTTTCATTCATCGCGATTCTAACATCCGCAGTGCTATTCTCGGGTTTCATGCCCGTCGAGATCACCAGCCGCCAGAATCCCATCGTCCGCGCCTGCCGTGAGCTCGCCCGGGCGCGCGAGGGCGATCGGGTGCTGCTCGACGGCGCCCACCTGCTCGAAGAGGCGCTCGAGGAAGGAATCGAGATCGAGTCGGTGATCGCGAGCCACGACTTCGCGGCCGGGAACAGCCGTCTGGTCGACGCGCTCGGCCGCCGCACCAGCGTATATCTCGCGCCCGACGCGGTGCTCGAGGGCGCCTCCCCCGTCAAGACGCCTTCGGGCATCGTGGCCATCGCGACGCTGCCGCTCAGTCCCGTCTCCGATACGCTCGGACAGCAGGCGGCCCCGGCCGCCGCGTTCCGTGCCGCAATGGCGGTCGCGCTCATCGAAGTCGGCGATCCGGGCAACGCGGGCGCCGTCGTGCGCTCCGTGGAAGCCGCGGGCGGCACCGGCGTCATCGCGTCGAGCGGCACCAGCGACCTGCGCGGCTGGCGCGCGCTGCGCGCCACCATGGGCAGCGCGTTCCGCGTGCCGCTCGCCGAAGCCGGCATCGATCAACTGGCGCACGACGCGAGGGTCGCCGATGCGCGCCTGATTGCCACGTCGCTCGATCCGGCCGCCGCCGACATGCGCGACGTGCGGTGGACCGAGCCGTTCGTGCTGCTGATCGGCAACGAAGCGCGCGGCCTTCCTGCCGACATCGCGCGCCGCGCCGAGCTGCGCGTGCGCATCCCGATGTACGGGCGCGTGCAATCGATGAACGCCGCCGTGTCGGCCGCCGTGATCCTGTACGAGGCGCAGCGTCAACGTGGCTGACCTGTTCGACACGGACGAGCCCGACGTCCCCGCCGGACCCGCGCCGCTCGCCGAGCGCATGCGGCCGCGCTCGCTCGACGAGTATGTCGGCCAGCAGAAGATTCTCGCGCCCGGCCGCCCGCTGCGCCGCGCGATCGAGAACGACACGCTCTCGTCGATCATCCTCTGGGGGCCGCCCGGCACGGGAAAGACGACCCTCGCCCGCCTGATTGCGTCAGCCACGCAGGCGAAGTTCGTGCAGTTCAGCGCGGTGCTGTCAGGCGTGAAGGAGATCCGCCAGGTGATGGCGGAGGCCGAAGACACGCGGCGGCGCCTCGGCCGGCGCACCATCCTCTTCGTCGACGAGATTCATCGCTTCAACAAGGCGCAGCAGGACGCATTTCTCCCGCGCGTCGAGGCCGGCGACATCGTGCTCATCGGCGCGACGACGGAAAATCCGTCGTTCGAGGTGAACTCCGCGCTGCTGTCGCGCTCGAAAGTCTTCGTCCTCGAGTCGCTGAAAGAAGCCGACCTCGTGACGATTCTCAAGCGCGCGCTCGCCGATGAAGATCGCGGCCTCGGCAAACGCCAGGTGACGGCCGACGATGACGCGCTCGAGGCGATCGCACGCTACGCGAACGGCGACGCGCGCATCGCGCTCAACATGCTCGAGATGGCGGCGGCCGGCGCGGCCGCCGTTCACATCACGCGCGAGCGGCTCGCGGATCTGATCGAGCGGCGCAGCCTCCTCTACGACAAGGGCGGCGAAGAGCACTTCAACATCATCTCGGCGCTGCACAAGTCGATGCGCAACAGCGATCCCGACGCCTCGGTCTACTGGCTCGCGCGCATGCTCGAGGCGGGTGAAGATCCCCTCTACGTCGCGCGCCGCATCGTCCGCTTCGCGTCCGAAGACATCGGCAACGCGGATCCCCAGGCGCTCGCCGTGGCGATGGCCGCGAAAGAGGCGGTGCACTTCATGGGGATGCCCGAGGGCAACACCGCGCTCGCCCAGGCGGCCATCTACATGGCCACCGCGCCGAAGAGCAACGCGGTGTACGTCGCCTACAACGAGGCGAAGGCCGACGCCGAGCAGCAGCTCGCCGAGCCGGTGCCGCACCATTTGCGCAACGCGCCCACGAAGCTGATGAAGGCGCTCGACTACGGCAAGGGCTACCGGTACGCGCACGACGAGGCGGAAGGCGTGGCCGACATGCAGTGCCTGCCCGACGCGCTCAGGGAGCGGACGTACTATCGGCCGGTTGATCGTGGGTATGAGAAGGACGTGCGCGAGCGGCTCGAGCGGAACCGCGCGCGCACGAAAGGCAAGGGGCCGCGCTAGCGGCTGGCGAGCGCGGGTACTTTGCGGAACATGTCCTGCCGCACCGGCAGGATGAACGAGAAGCGGAAGTCGCCCTGCATCCGGCCCACCGGAATACCGACCAGCTCGCCTTCCTGATTCAGCACGCCGCCGCCCGACACGCCGGGGTGGCCATCGGTCAACGCCGTGACGAGGCGGTTGGACAGCTTCTGCCCGACATAGCCCGACGCCAGCACGATGCCTTTCGAGTAGTCGTTGCCGAGGCGGAAGATCGGCGCGGCAAACTGGAACGGATAGCCGAGATTCACCGACAGGGCCGGCAGGTCGGGCATCTGCTTCACGCGAAGGATCGCCCAGTCGCCCGGATCGACTTCGTTCTCGGCGTCGCCGGCATCGACGAGCGTGGCCGCGGTGTCGCGGCCGTTGATGCGCAGCTCGATGCGCTCGATGCGGCGCGGGTTCGACTCGTCAACCGCCAGCGCGACCACGGCGTGCTTCACCGTAATGAAGTAGCCGCTGCCCAGGTAGCCGGCCGTGCCGTAGTTGGTGTGGCCGGAATTGTCGCGGGCATACAGCTCGACGAAGCTGGCGCTGCGCTCGCGCAGCAGGCTGATCGGCATCAGCCCCATCTCGTGCTTCAGTTCCTTTTTCAGATCTTCCAGCAGCGCCGCCCGCGCCGCCGACGGCGCGTCGACCATCGCGTCCGCCATGCCCGAGGTGCCGGTCGCGCCGCGGCCTTCGCGCGACATCAGGGCCACTTCGGCGCTCAGCGCGTCAATACGCGCCTCCTGATCGACCGCGCGCCTGAGGCTGACGAAGCCGCCCAGCGTAAACGACAGCAGGGCGACGACGCCGACGAGAAGGAAGATGGCAGACGAACCAAAACGCATACACCACGCCTTAAGGAATCGAAGACCGAGCCGCGATCCAGGGCAGGAATACACGTCGCCCCCGGAAGCGCTGCGCGTTTAGTTTGGATTGTGCGAAGAGACTAACACAGAAGACGAATCAGATCCGCTGAAAGTTCTTTTCGATTTCGCGGCGCGTCAGCCGCAGCACGACCGGGCGGCCGTGCGGGCAGACGCTCGAGTACGACGTGCGCTCGAGCTCAGCAAGAATGTACCGCATCTTTTCAGGCGTCAGCGGGTCGTTGGCCTTCACCGCGGCGTGGCACGCCATCGTCGCCGCCATGCGCCGAATCGCCTCGCCGGCGCGGCTTCCCTTCTCGAGGCCCTCGAGATCATCGGCCAGCGCGCGCACCGTCGCTTCGGCTTCGCCGAGATCGAGCAGGGCCGGCACCGCGTCAACGCGCAGCGACGTTCCGCCGAACGGTTCCGCCTCGAATCCCAGGCGCGCGAGCTCAGCCGTTTGTCCGAGCAGCGCCTCCGCCTGCGACGCCGACAGCTCCAGCACGATAGGCGCGAGCAGCCGCTGCGACTCGAGTGTCCCGGCCGACAGCCGCTCGCTGATCTGCTCGAAGAGCACGCGCTCGTGCGCGACATGCTGATCGACGATGGCCAGGCCGTCATCGTCGACGCAGATGATGAAGGTGTTTCTAAACTGGCCCAGCGGGAGCATGGGCCGGGCGGGCGAACCCTGGTTCTCGGGTTCGGCAGGTTCGAGGGGTTCGAGAGGTTCGCTTGTCTGGTTCGACGGGTTCGACGGGTTCGGGGCCGGGTACGGGCGATCCGGGTAGTTCCAGCCGGCCGTGCGCTGGGGCGTGGTGTTGCCGCCCCACAGGCCGGGCAGCGGCGATGTTGACGGCAGGCCGGGTGCGACGGCCGGCGGCGCGAGCGACAGTTCCGGCGGCTGCGCGCTGGTGCCAAGTGCCTCGCCGATGGCGCGCCGCAGCACGTCGTGCACGAGCGCCTGCTCGAGGAAGCGCACCTCGGCCTTGGTCGGATGCACGTTCACGTCGATGCGCTCGGGCGCGATCGCGATGAACAGGTGCACCTCCGGGCTGCGCTCCTTGATCGTCGCCACGCTGTAGGCCTGGACGATCGCGTGCTGCACCGTGCGGTCTTTCACGATGCGCCGGTTGATGAAGACGTTCTGCTGGCCGCGCAGCGGCCCCTGATCGCCAAGCGCCGCGATGAAGCCCTCGATGCGGATGCCGCCCGCCTCCTTGACGATCGGCACCAGGTCCGCGCGCTCGCCGTGCACCTGAAAGAACCGGTCGGCGAGCGATGCCGCAGGCGGCCATTCGATTGCCTTGCGTCCGGCGCTCGTCAGCGAAAAACCCACTTCGGGATAGCACAGCGCCAGCTGCGTCACGAGCTTCGACACCTGCGCCGATTCCGCGGCGTCGGACTTGAGGAACTTCCGGCGCGCCGGCAGGTTGTAGAACAGGTCGCCGACCTCGATGGCCGTGCCTTCCGGAGCGCCCACTTCCCTGACCGTCAGCCCCTGCCCGCCCTCGATCCGCACCTCCGTGCCGTTCGCGGCGCCGCGCGCCCGTGTGCGCAGCTTGAAGCGCGACACCGACGCGATGCTCGGCAGGGCTTCTCCGCGGAATCCCAGCGTGCGAATGCCGTCGAGATCGCTCGACGCGCGAATCTTGCTCGTCGCATGCCGCTCGATCGCCAGCTGCGCATCCTCGGCGTCCATCCCCACGCCATCGTCTTCGACGCGAATGAGCTTCTTGCCGCCCATCTCAATCGTCACCGACACGCGGCGCGCGCCGGCGTCAATCGCGTTCTCGACCAGTTCCTTGATGACCGATGCGGGCCGCTCGACCACTTCGCCGGCGGCGATCTGGTTGGCAAGCTCCGGCGGCAGTCTATGGATTCGGGGCATTCAGATCCAGCGGTTGCGGCGGAATTTCCAGAGCATGCCGCCGGCAATCGCGGCCATCAGCAGCGTGATCCACCAGAACTCCATCCACGACGGACCCGGCATGTGCGGCAGCGGCACGTTCATGCCGAACAGGCCCGTGAGCACCGTGAGGGGCATGAAGATCGTCGCAATCACGGTCATCAGCTTCATGACCTGATTGAGGCGGTTCGACTGCGACGAGAGATACGCGTCGACCAGGCCCGTCACCCGGTCGTGCAGCACGACACTCTCCTCCGACAGACGGACGAGATGGTCGTACACGTCGCGCATGCGCCACGTGACCGCCTCGCTGATCTGCGGAAACTCCTTGCGCGCCAGCCGCGCGATCGCGTCGCGCTGCGGCAGCGTGACCCGGCGCAGCGACGCGATGTCCTTCTTCACGCCAATCAGCGCGCGAATGGGATTGACGTCTGGATTCTCGAACACGTGCGTCTCGAGCTCGTCGACCTTGTCCTCGAGCTTCTCGACCTCGGGCCGATAGTGGTCGACCATGGCGTCGACGATGCGGTGCAGGAGGGCGCCCGGGCCTTCACCCATGGCGTTCGCGTTGCGGATGCAGACGTTGTACTGCTCGGCAATCGATCGCGACCGGCCGTCGTGCACCGTCACGAGATAGGACGGCCCGAGGAAGAAGTCCACGTCGTGCGTGGCAAAGCCCCTCGTGCTTTCCTCGAAGTCGATGCCGTGCAGGATCAGATACAGATAGCCGTTGTAGGCCTCGATCTTGGGATGATGGATTTCCATGACCGCGTCCTCGACGGCGAGCTCATGGAAATGGAAGACGTCCGACAGGATCGCGGTCTCGGCCGGCGTCGGCGCCGCAAGATCGACCCAGAGCAGGACGTTCGAGCCGGGCTGCAGCCACGCCGGCTCGATGCCGGCCGCCTCTCTGCAGCCCGACTCGTCGTGGACGAAGATCCTAATCACCGACCTTAACGTTCATCGCCGCCTGCGCCGCCGCGAGGCGCGCCACCGGCACGCGGAACGGCGAGCAGCTCACATAGTCGAGCCCGGCCTTCTGGAAGAAGTGAATCGACGGCGGATCGCCGCCGTGCTCGCCGCAGACGCCGACCTTCAGGTCCTTGCGCCGGCTGCGTCCCTTCTTCGTGCCCATCTCCACCAGCTGCCCGACACCGGTCGCATCGAGCGACGCGAACGGGTCGCGCGCCAGGATTTTCTTCTCCTGATACGCGCCGAGGAACTTGCCGATGTCATCGCGCGAGAACCCGTAGGTCAGCTGCGTCAGGTCGTTGGTGCCGAACGAGAAGAACTGCGCCACCTCGGCGATCTCGTCGGCGGTCAGCGCGCCGCGCGGCACTTCGATCATCGTGCCGACCAGGTACGTCACCTTGACGCCGGCCTTCGCGATGACCTCCTGCGCCACGCGGTCGACGACCGCCTTCTGGTCCTCGAGCTCCTTCACGTCGCCGACGAGCGGGATCATGATCTCGGGCACCACCTTGATGCCCTCCTTCGCCAGCTGGCAGGCCGCCTCGATGATGGCGCGCGTCTGCATCTCGGTAATCTCGGGATACGTGACGCCGAGGCGCACGCCGCGATGGCCGAGCATCGGATTGAACTCGTGCAGCTGCTCCACGCGGCGCAGCAGCTCGCGCTTCTTGTCGACCTCCGGACCCGTCTTGCCCTGCATGTCGAGCTTCGCGAGATCGACCATCAGGTCCTCGCGCTTGGGCAGGAACTCGTGCAGCGGCGGATCGATCGTGCGAATCGTCACCGGCGATCCGTGCATGGCCTTGAACACGCCGTAAAAATCCTCGCGCTGCATGGGCGCCAGTTCGTTCAGCGCCTTGCGCCGATCCGCTTCGTTGTTGGCCAGAATCATCTTCTGGACGATCGGAATGCGGCCTTCGCCGAAGAACATGTGCTCGGTGCGGCACAGGCCGATGCCGCGCGCGCCGAAGCGGTACGCGATCTCCGCCTGATCGGGCTGGTCCGCATTGGCGCGAATGCCCATCGTCCGCTGCTTGTCGGCCCAGCTCAGAAGGCGCTCGAACCGGTTGAAGATGTCGGACTTCTCGGCCTTCAGCTCGCCCTGCACCACCTGGATGATCTCGCTCGGCTTGCTGGCGGCCTGGCCAATCTTGACTTCACCGGTGAGGCCGTCGAACGACACCCACTCGCCTTCCTTCACGACGCGCTCGTTGACCGTGAAGACCTTCGCCGCTTCGGCGATGTCGAGCGCGCCGGCGCCGACGACCGACGGCTTGCCCATCTGGCGGCCGACGACGGCGGCGTGTGACGTCATGCCGCCCGTGGCCGTGAGCACGCCTTCGGCGACGAACATGCCGTGAATGTCGTCGGGCACCGTCTCCTTGCGCACGAGCACGACCTTCTTGCCGTTGCGCGTCCACTCAACCGCGTCGTCAGCCGTGAACACGACCTGCCCCGACGCCGCGCCGGGCGAGGCCGGCAGCCCTTTCGTGGCCAGCGGCAGCTTCTTCCACGCCGCCTGATCGAAGATCGGCGACAGCAGCTGCGACAGCGACTCGGGCTCCACCATCAGCACCGCTTCCTTCGGCGACACGAGCTTCTCGTCGACGAAGTCGGTGGCAATGACGACGGCTGCGTAGCCGGTGCGCTTGCCGCTGCGCGTCTGCAGCATGTAGAGCTTCTCGTCCTCGATCGTGAACTCGAAGTCCTGGATGTCGCGGTACGTCTTCTCGAGCCGCGTGGTGATCGTGCGCAGCTGCTTGAAGGCGGCCGGCATCACCTGCTCGAGCTCGATGATCGGCCGCGGCGTGCGGATGCCGGCGACGACGTCCTCGCCCTGGGCGTTGATGAGGAATTCGCCGTAGAACTCCTTCGCGCCGGTGGCGGGATTGCGCGTGAAACCCACGCCCGTGCCCGACCGCTCGCCCGTGTTGCCGAACACCATCATCTGCACGTTGACGGCGGTGCCGATGTCATCCGGGATGTGGTAAATGCGGCGGTACTCCTGCGCGCGCGGATTCATCCACGAGCGAAACACGGCATCGCGCGCCAGGCGCAGCTGGCTGAGCGGATCTTCCGGAAAGCTCTTGCCCGACTTGCTCTTGACGACGCGCTTGAAGCGGACGACGACTTCCCGGAGCGCCTCTTCGGTGAGCTCGGGATCCTGCGTGACGCCGGCCGCTTCCTTGACGGCCGACAACTCGTGCTCGAACTCGTCTTTCGGAATCTCGAGCACGACGGCGCCGAACATCTGGATGAAGCGGCGATAGCTGTCGTACGCGAAGCGGCCGTTCGACGTGCGGCGCTTGAGCGCCTCGACCGTCTGATCGTTGAGGCCGAGGTTGAGGATCGTGTCCATCATGCCCGGCATCGAGAACTTCGAGCCCGAGCGCACCGACACGAGCAGCGGATTGGTGGTGGACCCGAATTGGGCGCCCGACGCTTTCTCCAGCTTGCGCAGGTTCGCGATCATCTCATCGTCGATGCTCGCCGGAATGCGGCGCCGTTCCTTGTAGTAAATCGTGCACGCGGCGGTCGACATGGTGAAGCCCGCCGGCACCGGCAGACCCGCATTCGTCATCTCGGCGAGGTTCGCGCCCTTGCCGCCGAGCAGCTCGCGCATCGTCCGATCGCCGTCGGCCCTGCCGGAGCCGAAGAAATACACGTACTTCGCGGACTTCGCCCGCTTCGCCTTCGGGCCAGAGGCGAGAGGCCTCAGACCAGAGGCCTTGCCACGCGCAGCCTTCGGCTGCGCTCTCTTCGCTGTCTTCGACTTCTTCACTGCCTTCTTCACTGCCTTCTTCGCCATTTCGTCTCCGCTTCCTCGCCTATGGCCTGTGGCCCGTGGCCTCTGGCCTACTTGATCTCGGCGACGATCTCCGACACGTCGCCCAGTTTCAGAATCAACCGCTCGAGGCGCTTCATCAGGCGCAGGCGCGCGGCGCGCAGCGCCGGCTCCTCCGCCATCACGAACACCTCGGTAAAGAACCTGTCCACCGCCGGCCCGACGCCGGCGGCTTCCGCGAAGGCCTCGCTGAAGCCCGCGCCTTTGGCCGCGGCCTTCTCGATGACCGCGCGCCGCGCTTCGATCTCCTTGAGCAGCGCCTTCTCGGCCGGCTCCTTCAGCGCCCTGGCCAGGTCGGGATGCTTCCTGACGTCGCTCTCGGCGGCCTCGAACGCCGCATCGTCGAGCTCGCGCGCGATGTTGCGCACGCGCTTGAATGCCGTTGCCAGCTGCTGGAAGGCCGGCGTCTGCACGACGGCAGGCAGGGCCTCGAGCTTGCGGCGCGCGACCAGCGGGCTCGTGTCCGAGCCGGCGTGCGTGACGGCGCGCACGTTGCGCGCGTCGTACCCGCGTTGCTCGAGCACGTACCGGAGCCGCTCGACCATGAAGTCGTGCAGGAATCCATCCGCGCCGGCCGGCAGCAGCGAGGCCAGTGAGGGCGCCGCCGACAGGCCGGTGAGCTCCGGCAGATCCACGAGGATGCGCAGCACGCCGTGCGCCGCGCGGCGCAGGCCGAACGGATCGCGCGACCCGGTGGGCTTTTCGCCTGCACCAATGAGGCCGGTCAGCGTGTCGAGCTTGTCGGCCAGCGACACCGCGGCCCAGGTGGCGGCCGCCTCCCCGAGCTTGTCGCGCGACGGCTCGGCGGTGGCTTCGACGGCCACCGGCAGGTAGTGGAAGTAAATCGCCTTCCACACCCATTCGGGCTCGCCCTGCTCGCGCGCGTACACGCCGCCCATCGTGCCCTGCAGCTCGGTGAACTCGCGCACCATGTCGGTGGTGAGATCCGCCTTGGCCAGGCGCGCGGCGCGCGCCGCCGCGTCCGCCACTTCTCGGGGCTGCCCGAGGACGTTGGCCGCAATCGTGCGCGCCAGCGCCTCGATGCGCTCCGCCTTCGCGCGATACGACCCCAGCGTCTTGTGAAACTGCAGCGTGTCGAGGCGCTCGAGCCGATCGTCGAGGCGCGTGGCGCGATCCGACTCCCAGAAGAACGACGCGTCGCGGAGCCGCGCCGTGATGACGCGCGCCGCATTGCGCGAGATGGCGCGCTCGTCCTGCGGCTCGATGTTGACCACCTGCAGGAACCCCGGCTTCAGTCCGCCCTCGTCGTTACAGACCGGGAAGCAGTGTTGATGATGAATCAGCGTGGTCGTGAGCACTTCTTCGGGCAGGCTCAGGAACTCCGCCGAGAAGATGCCGGCCACGACGGCCGGATATTCCACGAGATCCGGCACTTCCTCGAGCAGCTGCTGCGCGCGCGGATGCGCGTGCACCATGGCGCGCCCGCCGAGCGACTTGGCCGCGCGCTCGAGCCCGCGGACGATGCGATCGCGGCGCTCGATGCGCGACAGCACCACGAAGTGTTCCGCCAGGCGCGCCTGATAGTCGTCGAAGGTGCGGACCTTGATCGAGCGGCCCGGCCGTCCGCTGGTCGCCAGGAAGCGATGCCCGTACGTCAGCGCGCCGGTCGCGATGTCCTGGACGCGCGGGCCCGCCGCCATGGCGCTGCGCTGAATCGAAAACGGCACGACGCGCCCGCCGTACAGATAGAGCAGCCAGCGGATCGGGCGGCCGAACAGCAGCGCCCCCTTGCCGTCGTTGAGCGCCGCGTCCCAGTTCATCTGCTTCGGAAAGGTGAGATCCCGAAGCACGGCGGCGAGCACCTCGGCCAGGACGTCGGCCGTCGCGCGTCCGCGCACCTTGCGCCGGTGCGCGAGGTATCGGCCTTTAGGCGTGTCGAGCTCCTCGAGCTCCTCGAACGCCACGCCTTGCTTCTTCGCAAAGCCGAGCGCGGCCTGCGTGGGCTGGCCGTCGGCGCCGCGGGCCGCCGACACGGGCGGGCCGGTGACCGTCTCATCCAGATCTTCCTGGCGGTCCGCCAGCTTCGCGATGCGCGCCGTCAGGCGGCGCGGCGTGCTGTAGGTTTCCACCGGGGCGTGCGGCAGCACGCGAATGCCGGTGAGCCGCGCGGTGAGCACCTCGCCGAGCTGGCGCGTGAGCGCCGGCAGCCACGACGCCGGAAGCTCCTCGACGCCGATTTCGAGCAGCAGCTCGCGATCCATGACCGTCATGCGCCGGCCACCGGAGCGTGCGGTTTCGGCGGCGGCGCCGGCTTGTTCGCGTCGAGCGTCGTGCCCAGCTGCGTCGTGCCCAGCTCGAGGTGCGCCCTGGCAATCGCCACGGCCAGCTGCCGCACGCGCAGGATGTAGCTGGTCCGCTCGGTCACGCCGATGCCGCCGCTGGCGTCGAGCACGTTGAACACGTGCGACGACTTCAGGCAGTACTCGAGCGCGGGCAGGATGAGCCCCTGCTCCATCAGCTTGCGGCCGAAGGCGTGGTACTTGTCGAACAGATCCCGGTGGAAGGCCGCGAACTCCGCCGCGCTCATCACGTCCTGCACGCGGCCGAACGCATACTTCGACTGCTGCACTTCATCGTCGAACCGCACCTGCCGGTAGGTGACGCCGGGCGACCACTGCAGATCGAACACGTTGTCGACGCCCTGCAGCGTCATGGCGAGGCGCTCGAGGCCGTAGGTCATCTCCACCGAGACGGGCGACAGGTCCTGTCCGCCCGCCTGCTGGAAGTACGTGAACTGGCTGATCTCCAGGCCGTCGTACAGCACCTGCCAGCCGATGCCCCACGCGCCGAGCGTCGGCGACTCCCAGTTGTCTTCCTCGAAACGCACGTCGTGCGCGCTCAGATCGATGCCGCAGGCCTCGAGGCTCTGCAGATACAGATGCTGCACATCGTCTGGCGACGGCTTGAGGATGACCTGAAACTGGTGATGCTTGAAGAGGCGGTT
Organism: Vicinamibacterales bacterium; assembly: GCA_036675475.1. Taxonomy (GTDB): domain Bacteria; phylum Acidobacteriota; class Vicinamibacteria; order Vicinamibacterales; family SCN-69-37; genus JALYRV01. Next base: position 95,707 of record JAKFEY010000059.1, on the reverse strand, counting down.
GGGGTTTTCGCCGAAGCGGCCGTCGGCCGGCCGGCGCGCGGGCTGCACGTACGCGACGTTCCAGTGCGTCGGCCCGAGCACGCGCAGAAACGTTTCGGGATGCATCGTGCCGGCGCCCATCTCGACGTCGAGAGGCTGCTGGATGATGCAGCCGCGGGCGCTCCAGAATTCCTGCAGTTTGAAGATGAGGTCCTGAAGGGTCACAGCAGGTCGGGTCCGATCTCTCTCAGCACGCGCGCCGAGCGCAAATCCTTTTCCAGGTGCATGGCAATCAACCGCCGGTGCGCGGCCTCGAGCTCGCGGCCGGCGATTCGCCCGAGCCGCAGCGTGCCGACCGCGGCAGGCGGCGTCTCGTCCGCCTGTCGCAAAAATTCAAGCGCCTCGCCCGACATGCCCGACTCGGTCATGTCCGGGTAGACGCCTTCGAGCTTCAACAGCCAGTACTCGAAGTACCGCGCCAGCGGCGCCACGGGCGTCCCTGCCGACAGCGCATCGCCTACCGCCGCGCCAAGCCGGAACAACTTCTCGTTCGCGTGCGCGTCTGGCGCCCACTCATCGAGCAGCTCCGCGAAATAGCCGGCGTGGCCGAGCGCCCCGCTGCCGGCCGTGCCGCGCATGGCACTGGCCAGCGGCGACGCCATCGTGTCGACCCGATCGAGCCGGACCAGCTCGCGCTGCTCCTTCTCGAAATAGGCCACGGTGCCGCGCGTGAGCGGCTCGAGCGCCGCCCCGAACCGCCGCCGCGACTTCACGGCATTTTTTGCCACGCCTCGCCGCTTGCCGCGGTCGCGCGTGAGAAACACCACGATGAGGTCTGCCTCGCCGAAGCGGTACGTGCGGAGAATCAGCGCTTCGGTGGAGTAGGCGGGCATGCCCGAAGTCATGATCATACTTCGGGGCGGGGGCCGAGTGCTAGCTGCTAAGTCCTTGGTGGCGCGGGCTTTGTGCCCCTGCTCCCCGGCCGCAGGGCGTCATGGTCGTCGGGATTCGGCAGCGACGAAGGGGGATCGCTCGCCGGAAACGAGTCCTCGATGGTCTCATCGAGCGCCGCCTCGCGGATTCTGCGCTCCTCCTCCGGCGTATGGTCGTGAGCAGGCTTCTCGTCAGGCATCACCAGTCCATCCTATCAACGTCCCCGGCGCGCGAGTGAGCCCGCGAAGGAGGCTCCGAGCGACGTCCGGTGTTCCTCAGCGCCGCCGAGGAGAGTCGGGCCAAAGAGCGGTCCCTCCGACGTCTTTTTAACGGCGTCGCTGAGGAACACCGGACGTCGCTCTGCGCCTGGTCCGGCCGCGCTGAGCGCGAGCGGTCGGTCTGTCGCGGCGCCGTGGTTGTCATGCGAGCTGAGATCGCCCGAGCTGCGCGGCGCAGCGACAGACTGACCCGAGCGCCCTTTCGCGCGGCCGCACCAGCGCTCGCGCGCGCTACTCGATGGGCTTGAGGCGCGAGACGATTTCGTTGCGGTGGCGCTCGAGCGAGGGCGGCAGCACGATGCGTTCGCCGAGCGTCATGGGATCCTCGTCGACCGCGAAGCCGGGTCCTTCGGTCGCGATCTCGAACAGCACGCCGTTCGGCTCGCGCAGATACAGGCTGCGAAACCAGAAGCGATCGATGGGACCGCTGTTGGGGACGTGCATCGTGTTGAGCCGTTCGTGCCACGCGTCGTACTGATCGTCGGGCGTGCGGAAGGCCACGTGGTGGACGCCGCCGGCGCCCTGCGCGGCGTTCGGCAGATCGGGCTCGACGGCCACGTGGACTTCGGCGTGCGGGCCGCCCTCGCCCATCTCGAACACATGGATGCGGTTCGCCGGGTTGTCGGGATGGCCGTAGTCGCGCGCCTGGCGCATGCCCAGCACCTTCGTGAGCAGTTCCGCGGTCGGCGTGAGCGTCGGCACGCTCACGACCACGGGGCCAAGTCCGCGCACCTGATAGCGCTTTTCGATCGGGCTGTGCTCGTATGGCGCCGCCGGCGGCCCCTCGCCGCCGTCATCGATCAGCGCGAGGCGCTGCCCTTCGCGATCCTCGAACATCAGCGTCTTGCGTCCATCGATCTCCGTCACCTCCCCGTGCGTGATCTCGAGCTCGTCGAAGTGGCGCGCCCACCAGGCGAGTGACGAGGCCTTCACGCGCAGGTGTGTGCGCACGATGCTGCGCGTGCCGAAGCGCTCTTTGGGAATGGGCCAGTCGAAAAACGTGAGGTCGGTGCCGGGGTTGCCCTTCGCGTCGGCATAGAACAGGTGATACGCGCTCACATCGTCCTGATTCACTGAGCGCTTGACCAGGCGCATGCCCATCACCTGGGTGTAGAAGCGATAGTTTTCGCGGATGTCGCCGCTGATGGCCGTGACGTGATGAATCCCGAGCAGGTTCATGGTCGCCTCACCTATCTAGTGTAGTCACCCTCGCGCCACAGCAGCGCCACGCCGATGACGGCCGACAGCACCGACGCGGCGAAGACGGCAATCTTGGCCGCTGCGAAATCGCCAGGGTCTGCGAAGGCCTCACCCGCGATGAAGAGCGACATCGTAAAGCCGATCCCGGCCAGCGCGCCTGCGCCGGCCAGCTGACGCCATGAGTAGGCGTCGGGCTTCACGGCAAGGCCGGTGCGCACGGCCAGCGCCGACGCGGCAAACAGGCCCAGCGGCTTGCCCGCCGCAAGGCCGAGGGTGATCGCCCACATCAGCGGCTCTCGGCCGCGCAGCGCCTCGGCCGACAGCACCACACCGGCATTGGCGAGCGCGAAGATCGGCAGCACGATGTAACTCGATCGCACGGACACCGTACGCAGCATCCTGTCCGCTGGCGATTCGAGCCGATCGTGGATGGCGTCGAGATCGCGCATGGCGAGGGCCGACGGCCCTGCGCGGAGCACGTCGCCGCGTCGCGCTTCGGCGATGAGAATGGCGTCGGCCTGCGCGCGCAGCGCGTGCAGGTTCGCGGGCGGCCGTGTGGGAATGAACGATGCGAGCATGACGCCCGCCAGCGTGGCGTGCAGGCCTCCGGCATGCACCGCGCTCCAGAGCGCGACGCCCAGCAGCAGGTACGGCGTCACGCTGTAGACACCAGCGCGATTCAGCAGCGCGAGCAGCACGGTGATGCCGGCAGCGGCGGCGAGCCATGACGTCTGCAGATCGCCCGAATAGAACAGGGCGACGACCAGGATCGCGCCAATGTCGTCGACGATCGCCGCGGCCGTCAGAAAGATGCGCAGTTCGATCGGCACGCGGCTGCCCATCATCGCGATGAGCGCAACCGCGAAGGCGGTGTCGGTGGCCATCGGCACGCCCCACCCGTGCGCCCACGGTCCGTCAGGCACGACCAGGCGATACAGCAACACGGGCACGGCCATGCCGCCCAGCGCCGCGGCAATCGGCAGCGACGCCGATCGCCGGCTCGACAGATGCCCGACGCTGAACTCGCGTTTGATCTCGAGGCCGACGACCAGGAAGAAGATCGTGAGCAGCGCGTCGTTGACCCAGTGCAGCAGCGACATGCTGAAGCCGCCGCCGCCGAACGTCAGGCCTGCCGTCTGCTGCCAGAACGCCGTGAAGGCGGGGCCCGCCGCCGAATTCGTGAGCGCGATCGCCAGCAGCGTCGCCGCCAGCAGCAGCAATCCGGCCGAGGGCGACCAGCGGCCAAACTCGAGCGCCGCCGCGCGCACGCGATGGCCCAGCGATCCGATCAGGGCACCTGCGAACGCCTCTTCTTCCCACAGGCCCTCATAGCGCCGGCCGTTGATGAAGAACGTCGGCGTGATGAACACCCCGCTCGCCCGCCCGCTCTCGATGTCCTCGTCGACGCGCGCTCTGGCGCGCGCGCGCGCCACGGCCGCCTCGGCACTGCCCTCGACGATACCGAGGCCGTCGGCCACGGCGCGCAGATCGCTTTCGGTCAGCATCTCCGACCGCGTCATCAGCGCAACGTGCGCCTTCCAGAACTGCTCCTCGTCTGCCGCCATCTCGGCGAGTTCGGCCGACGGCCGCGCCAGTTCGTGGTGGATGGGCCGATGGCGGAACACGTACCGGATGCGATCGCCGAGCTGCGCGCGCACCTCCGCGATCCGCTCGTTCGCCGCCCGGCAATGCGGGCACGCGTAGCTTCCGTATTCGACCAGCGTGATGGGCGCGTCGACGGGGCCCAGGATGTGGTCGCGCGCGGGGTCGACGGGGCTGTCCAGGCGGCTCGGCGGCGTCGCGGCGGAAGCACCCATGGGGGGCGAGATTATCCGAGGTTGCCGAGGAACGCGTGCGCCAGGCCGAGGAAGGCGAGGAAGCCGAACACGTCGGTGAGCGTCGTGATGAAGACCGACGAGGCGAGGGCCGGATCCACCTTCAGCGCGCGCAGGCCGAGCGGGATGAGCGTGCCCGCAGTGGCCGCGACGAACATGTTGATGATCATGGCCGCGCCGAGGATGAGGCCGATCTTCGGCTCGCCTTGCCACGCCCACGCCACGAGACCCGCGACAATGCCGAGCGCGATGCCGTTGCCGAGGCCGACCAGGCTTTCCTTGAACAGCGCTTTGCGCGCGTTGCTGAACGACAGCTCGCCCAGCGCGATGCCGCGCACGATCACCGTCAGGGTCTGAGTGGCGGCGTTGCCGCCCATGCCGGCGACGATGGGCATGAGGATGGCGAGCGCCGTGATGCGTTCGATCGTGGCCTCGAACCGGCTGACGACAAAGGCCGCCGCAAAGGCGGTGAACAGGTTGACGCCCAGCCACGGCAGGCGCCGCTTCAGCGACTCGCCCGGCGGCGTCAGAACGCCGTCGTCGATCGACACGCCGGCCAGGCGGAAGACGTCTTCGGTGGCCTCGTCCTTGATGACGTCGATGACGTCGTCGACGGTGATGACGCCGACCAGTTTGTTCTCGGCGTCGACGACCGGCACCGCGAGCAGGTTGTACGACGCCACCTGCCGCGCGACTTCTTCCTGGTCCACGTCGTCGCGCACCGCGATCATGTCGGTGGTCATGATGCGCTTGAGGGGCGTGGAGGGCGGCACCAGCAGCAGGCGCCGCAGCGAGACGACCCCGACCAGGTGCCGGCGCGCGTCGACGGCGTAGAGATAGAACACCATCTCCACTTCGCGCGACTGCTGCAGCTCGATGATGGCCTCGCCCGCCGTCAGGTCTTCGGCCAGCGCGAAGACGTTCGGGTTCATGATGCGGCCGGCGGTCTGCTCGGGATACTCGAGCAGATCGCCGACGCCGCCACCCGGCTTCGGCTTGATCAGTTCGACGACGGCGGTCGACAGCTCCTCGGGCAGGTTGTCGATGATGGCCGCCGCGTCGTCGGACGGCAGCTCCTGCACCAGGCGCGCGATTTCTTCGGCGGGGCGATCGGCGAGCAGTTCAGCCGAGATTTCGGGTCCGAGCTCGGCGATCGTTTCGGCGGCGAGGCGCGAGTTGCGCTCGAGCAGCAGCGAGAACGCCGCGTGGCGCTCGCGATCCTGCAGCTCGCTGAAGACCTGCGCGAGGTCCGCGGGGTACTGCTTCTGCAGCAGGTTGACCAGGTTCCCCGTGGCCCCCATGCGTTGGAGCCGGCGAACCGAGTCGAGCACGATATCGAGTCTGCGCGTCGGCGGCATGGTCGTAACTTCGCAGCGTAGCACGGACTTACGGGCGCGGGCACGCCTAAATCGTGACCGGAACTACCAGAGGGTTCGCACACGCTTCGACGCGACGATCGCCTCGTCGCGCGTGATCAGCGGGAGGTCGAGGTCGATGGCCGCGGCCGTGATGAGCGCGTCGAAGGGATCGCGGCCGAGACCGATGTCGGCCGCGATGAAGGCCTGCTCGCTGCTGATGTCGTACGGCTGATAGGAGGGGTTGCTGAAAAGATCCGTGAAGAACTCACGCGCGGAGCGGCGCAGGTTGCCCCGGCCTGCCCGGACCAGGTACGCCAGTTCCCAGATGACGGCGACCGGGACGTACGTGATCGCCTGCTGGCGCTCGCAGGCGTCGAAATGCGCCGCGGCCCGTTTACCGAGTCTGGAATGTTGAACGGCGTGAAACAGCAGCGCGTGCGTGTCGCTGACCGCGGCCGCCATCAGCGTGCCTTGCGCTTTCGCACTTTCCGGGCCCGATAGCGTGGCGGCGTCTCGCGAAGCATCCTGGCCGTCCGCTCGAACGACTCTTCGAAACTCGCCCGCACGAACGCATCCATCTCCGCAAGGCTCTCGTCGTCGACCGGAAAGTCGATGGTTCCCCTGACCGAGCGCATGGCGCGCGGCTCGGCAGGGCCGGATTGGCGCGCGCGCGTCACGAGGCGGTCGAGCACCTCGCTGAGGCTGTCCTTCGCAGCGATCGCCCGCCCTTTGAGCCAGAGCAGGTTGAGCTCGTCGAGCGTGACGGAGACCGCTTTCCGCATGACGACGACGGTATCACATGTTTATCGTATACGGCACTACCGCCGGCGCTGCGGGGGCATGCCGAGCTCGTCGAGGAATCGCTCGTTGTCGCGCCAGTCGGCCTTCACCTTCACGTGCAAATCCAGGTACACCTTGCTCTCGAGCGCCTTCTCGAGATCGAGGCGCGCCTCGGTGCCGATGCGCTTGATCATCGAGCCGGCCTTGCCCACGACGATGGGCTTCTGGGATTCGTTCTCGACGAGGATGGTGCAATAGATGCGGTACGGCGCCTTCGGGTGCTCGGGCTCCTCGAACTGATCGACGACCACGGCGGTTGTGAAGGGCAGCTCGTCGCGGGTGTTCATCAGCAGCTTCTCGCGCACGGTCTCGGCGGCGAGCACGCGCTGGGGCTGATCGGTGAGGTAGTCGTCCGGATACAACGGCTCGCTCTCGGGCAGCCGGCTGCGGATTTCCTGCTCGAGCGTGTCGACGTTCTCGCCGCTCCAGGCCGAAATCGGCACGATGGCGGCGAAATCCATGGCCTTCTGATAGTGCGCCATCAGCGGAAGCAGGTCCGTTTTCTTGACCAGATCGATCTTATTGAGCGCGAGAATGACCGGCACTTTCGCGTCTTTTCTCTCCGGCGGGGGCCCCTGCACCCCGCCTGGCTCCTCGCCTCGCGGGGCCCCCTGCGCCCCACTCCGGCTCGTCGCGTCCAGCTCCCTGAGCCGCGCGATGACGAAGTTGTCGCCGGCGCCGGTCTTGAGCGAGGCGTCGACCAGCAGCACGACGACTTCGGTTTCGCGCAGGCTCTCGAGCGCCGCATCCACCATGCGCACGTTCAGTTTGTGCAGCGGCCGGTGAATGCCGGGCGTGTCGATGTACAGCACCTGCCCCTGCTCGTCGGTCTTCACGCCGAGTATGCGGTGGCGTGTCGTCTGCGGCTTGTCCGAGACGATGGCGAGCTTCGCGCCGACGAGACGATTGAGCAGCGTCGACTTCCCTGCGTTCGGCCGGCCCACCAGCGCTACAAACCCGGACTTCATCGTTCGCCCTCGAGATCGTCCTCGGCGCCCGCAACCGCGGCGAGGCGCGTCACGCGGACGCGATGAATGCGGCGTCGCTCGGCCTCGAGCACCTCGATGCCGAGGCCGTCGAACTCGAAGCGCTCGCTCACCGCGGGCACGCGCCCGACGCGCGCGAGCAGCCATCCGCCAACCGTTTCAAAGCCGTCCCCTTCGATCTCCACGCCCAGCGCCTCCGCGAAGTCATCGATACCCACCTTCGCGCTGAAGACGAACGTGTCCTCCGCCTCGCGCACGATCGGCTCCGCCTCGGTGTCGTACTCGTCGCGAATCTCGCCGACGAGCTCTTCGAGCAAATCCTCGATGGTCACGAGGCCGGCGGTGCCGCCGTACTCGTCCACGACGATGGCGAGCTGATCCCGGCGCTGCTGAAACTCACGCAGCAAGCCGGCGACGCGCTTGGTGTCGGGCACGAACATCGCCTGGCGCATCAGGCCCTCGACGGGCTGATCGAGCGACGGCCAGTGGTCGGTCTGCAGCAGATCCTTCACCACGACCAGTCCCACGATGTTGTCGAGGTTCTCGCGATACACCGGAATGCGCGAGTACTCCTGCTGCGAGACGAGCGCCTTCAAGTCGCGCACCGTCTGCTCCGCCTTGATCGCGACGATGTCGGGACGCGGCGTCATGACTTCGCGCACGAGCGTGTCGCCGAAGTCGACGACGGATCGAAGCAGCTTGCGCTCGTCCCCCTCGGTCACCGCATCGCCGTTGGTGTCGTCGCCGTTGGCGGCAGCTGCGTCTTCGGCGCCATTCTCGCCGTGATCGAGCGGACGAATCAGTCCGCCGACCAGGGCCGTCAGGGGGGCCACCAGCGTGGCGATCGCCGAGAACGACGGCAGCAGAATCGCGAGCACGCGCTCGGGATCGCGGCTGACCAGCAGCGTCGGCACCAGCTGCCCGAACACGAGCCAGTACGCCATGCCCGCCGCGAACAGCACGCCGGCGCCGCCCCATCCCGCGGGCACATAGATCGACAGCAGCGCAAGCGCGGCGATGGTGAGAATGCCGCGCACGAGGCGCGCGGGCACGAAGATCAGCAGGGGATCTTCGAGGTAGCGATCCAGGCGCGCGCGCCGGCCGCTTCGCTCGGCGATCAGGCGCAGCGAGAGCCGCATCACCGCCGCGAACGCGGTTTCGACGAGCGCGACATAGATGGTCGCGGCTCCCACCAGAAACAACAGCAGCGGGATCATTTGCCGGCGCGCGTCGCCCGTCCGGTCAGGCTGGCCGGAAGGCCGCCCTTCCGCCGCAGCCGCTCCTCGGTTCGCCGCATCCGTCCACCATCGTTCACGTCGTCGTGATCGTAGCCGATGAGGTGCAGAAGGCCGTGGAGTGCAAGAATGCGCAGCTCGGTTCTTAAGGCATGACCGTGCTCCCGAGCCTGCCGCGCGGCGACGCCACGCGCAATCACCACGTCACCGAGGACTCCCGGCGTGTCGGCTGGAAACGACAGCACGTCGGTCGGTGTGTCGACGCGGCGATAGGCGCGATTCAGCTTGTGGATGTGGGCGTCGGTGACGATGGCCACCGACAGCTCGCCGCCGACGCGGGCCGGCGCGATCCCGCGCAGCCAGCGCGCGAGGCCGCCGTCGGCAATGGCGCGCCCGCGGCCGTCGGTGACGGCGACGGTAATTCTACCCGGTTGAATTTCCCCGGTTGAGGAACCGGGGTAATTCAACCGGGTAGAATTACCGCGGCGGGGCATTGCGCGGCGCGCCTTCCGGCGAGAAGGCTTCATAGGCCTTGACGATCTGCTGCACGAGCGTGTGGCGCACCACGTCCTTGTCGTCGAAGTACACCTGCGAGATGCCGTCGATGTTGCGCACCACTTTGAGCGCCTCGACCAGCCCGGAGCCCTTGCCGGCCGGCAGGTCGATCTGGGTGATGTCGCCGGTAATGACCGCCTTCGATCCAAAGCCGAGTCGCGTCAGGAACATCTTCATCTGCTCCGACGTGGTGTTCTGCGCCTCGTCAAGAATCACGAACGCGTCGTTGAGCGTGCGGCCGCGCATGAACGCGATCGGCGCGACTTCCACGATGCCGCGCTCGAGCAGGCGCGCCACGCGCTCGACTTCGAGCATGTCGTAGAGGGCGTCGTACAGCGGACGCAGGTACGGATTGACCTTTTCCTGCAGGTCGCCCGGAAGGAAGCCGAGGCGCTCGCCCGCTTCCACGGCGGGGCGCGCCATGATGATGCGCGTCACCTTCTTCGCGAGCAGGAACGACACCGCCTGCGCCATCGCGAGGTAGGTCTTGCCGGTGCCGGCCGGGCCGACGCCAAACACGATGTCGTGCTTTTCGATCGCCTCGAGATACTTCTTCTGGTTGACGGTCTTCGGCGCGATCTGCTTGCGGCCGACCGGACGGCCAGGGCCGGCGGCACCACCCTTCGCGTCGCGCTGATCGTCGGGCTTGAAGTAATCCTGCAGGTCGACGTCCGGATCCTGCTTGACCAGTTGCACCGCCGTCTTCACGTCGCCCTTGGCGAAGCGATAGCCGTCGCGCAGCAGATCGGTGAGCTGATCGAGCACGCGCTCGGCGCGCCCGGCATCGCCGGCGTCGCCTTCGATGATCAGCTCGCGGTGCGCGGTGGAGATGCGGACGTTGAACGCCTGTTCGAGCTGCTTGAGGTTCTCGTCGAGCGCTCCGTAGAGCGATTCGAGCCCCTCGTCAGGGATGGCGACTTTGCGGGTGACAGTCGTGGCGATGGCGGACTCCAGTTCTCTGATTCTACCCGGCTCAGGGCCAGAGGCGCGCGGCACCCCGGACGCCGCTCGAATCTCCGTGCACATTCTTCATGAGCTTCGTGGCGACGTGGTCCGAAAAGACCCAGCGCGACCATAGCGCCGGTACGTTCGCGTACAGACGGTCGATGTTCGACAATCCGCCGCCGAGGACAATGACGTCGGGATCGAGCACGTTAATGATGCCTGCAAGCGCGCGGCCGAGCCGGTGCTCGTACCGCGTAAGCGTCGCGACAGCGGCGGGATGGCCGTCCTGTGCGGCGGCGGCGATCTCCGGCGCGCGCAAAGCCTCGCCACTTTTCCGCGCGAAGTCGGCCTCCAGCGCTGGGCCCGACAGGAACTGCTCGATGCACCCGGAACGGCCGCAATAGCACTGAGGGCCGGGACGCTCGTCATCCTCCGGCCACGGCAGCGGGTTGTGCCCCCACTCTCCCGCAATGGCGTTCGCGCCGATCAGCGGGCGGCCGTCGATGACGATGCCGCCGCCGACGCCGGTGCCGAGAATGACGCCGAACACGCCGTGGGCGCCGGCGCCCGCGCCGTCGAACGCTTCGGAAATCGCGAAGCAGTTGGCGTCGTTCGCGAGCCGCACGGGCCGGTGAAGCCAGCGCTCGAGATCCGCGCCGAGGCGATGGCCGATGAGCCAGGTAGAGTTGGCATTCTTGACGAGTCCGGTGGCGGGCGACTCGATGCCGGGAATGCCGATGCCGACGCGGCACCCGCGCACGCCGAGCTGGTCTTCGGCCTGCTGCACGAGCGCGGCGATCGCCAGCAGCGTCGCGTCGTAGTCGCCGCGCGGGCTGTCGACACGCAGCCGCAGCGCCTCTGTGCCGTCGGGCGCAAGCGCGAGGATCTCGATCTTGGTGCCGCCGAGATCGATGCCGAGCCTGGTCACCGGCTACTCAACCTTGATGTGCAGTTCCTTGAGCTGCTTCGCGTCGACCACCGACGGCGCGCCGGCCATCAGGTCGGTCGCCGAAGCGGTTTTCGGGAACGCCATGACTTCGCGGATGGAGTCCTCTCCGGCAAGGATCGCGCACATGCGATCGACGCCGAAGGCGATGCCGCCGTGCGGCGGCGTGCCGTACTCGAGCGCCTCGAGGAAGAAGCCGAAGCGCGCCCGCGCCTCCTCGTCTTCGATGCCAAGCCGGCGGAAGACGCGGCGCTGCAGCTCGGGGTCGTGGATGCGGATGCTGCCGCCCGCAATCTCGCTGCCGTTGAGCGCGAGGTCATACGCGCGCGCGCGCACGGCGCCCGGATCCGATTCGAGCTTCTCGAGATCCTCTGCCTTCGGCGAGGTGAACGGGTGGTGCATCGAGAACCACCGGCCATCCTCCTCGTGATATTCGAGCAACGGGAAGTCGACGACCCAGGTGAAGGCGTACAGATCCGGATTGAGCAGCCCGAGCTTCTTCGCGAGCGACAGCCGCAGCGCGCCCAGCACCTTCGACGCGGCTTCGGGCTCGCCCGACGCCATCAGCACGAGGTCGGCCTTCTCCGCGCCCGCGGCATCGAGCGCGTTCGCGATGGTCGATTCACCCGCGGCTTTGAGCGCGCTGCTCTGAATCGCGCCCTCAGCCGATCGCCGCGCCCACACCAGGCCTGACGCGCCGGCCTGTTTCGCCTGGTCGACGACCTCGTCGATCTCCTTGCGCGAAAATGACGCCGCGCCCGGCACGGCAATCGCGCGCACCGCTCCGCCGCCCGCCACCGCATCGCGGAACACGGAGAATGAGGACTCGCGGAAGACCTCGGAGATGTCGGCAATCGGCATCCCGGCACGCAGATCCGGCTTGTCCGATCCGTACTTGTGCATCGCGTCGTGGTACGACACGCGCGGAAACGGCGTCTGGATGTCGATGCCGGCTGCCGCGAAAATCTCGCGCGTCACGCCCTCGACGATGCCGAAGACGAGTTCTTCGGTGGCGAAGGAGATCTCGACGTCGATTTGCGTGAACTCCGGCTGGCGATCGGCACGCAGATCCTCGTCGCGGAAGCACTTCACAATCTGGAAGTAGCGATCCATGCCCGCCACCATGAGGATCTGCTTGAAGATCTGCGGCGACTGCGGCAGCGCGAAGAACTCGCCGGGGTGCACGCGGCTCGGCACCAGATAGTCGCGCGCGCCTTCCGGCGTCGATCGCGTCAGGATGGGCGTCTCGATCTCGAGGAAGCCGTGGCGATCGAAGTAGTTGCGCGTCGCCAGCACGATCTTGTGCCGCAGCTCCAGGTTGCGCTGCATCGCCGGCCGCCGCAGATCCAGGTAGCGATAGCGCAGGCGCATGTCCTCGCCTACGTTCGTTTCGTCGGTAATCGGAAACGGCGGCGTCTTTGATTCGTTCAGCAGGCGGATGTCGGTGGCGGCGACTTCGACCTCGCCCGTCGGCATCTTCGGATTGGCGCTCTTCGCGTCGCGCAACTCCACGCGCCCGGTCACGGCCACTACGAACTCGGGCCGCAGCTGCGACGCCGCCTCCAGCACGCCGCCGGCGCGCGCCACGACCTGCGTCATCCCGTGGCGATCGCGCACGTCGAAAAACAGCAGGCCGCCAAGGTCGCGCACGCGGTGCACCCAGCCAAGCAGAACGACGCCGGTGCCGACGTCGGAGGCGCGGAGCGCGCCGCACGTGTGCGTGCGTGAAAGATTGCCGAGCTGCTGAATCATGACCGCTTAGACTTCCCGGAAGTAGGACACATCATCGTTGAGCCGCTGTACGCCCTGGTAGCCGGCCTTCTTCAGGTCGTCGAACAGCCGCTGCTTGTTGCGGGGCGACCGCACGAGACGCACCGTCCTGCCGCTTGCGAGCAGCTGACGATGTCTCGCCAGCACGTCGGGCAGGGGATCCGCGTCCTCGAACATCAACACCACTTTGTCGAACGCCTGGCCGCCGCCCGCGGTGTCTTCGGCCGCAATCTCCATCAGCCGGTCGAGACCAATCGAGAAGCCGCACGCGGGGACCTTCTCGCCGGCGAACTTGCCGACCATGTTGTCGTAGCGGCCGCCGCCGGCCACCGATCCGGGCGACGCTGGATGCCGCACTTCGAAGATCGGGCCGGTGTAGTAGCCCATCCCGCGGACAAGCGTGGGATCGAAGCTGATGCTGTCGGCGCCCGCGATCCCGCGCACGGCCGTGATGATGGCGTCGAGCTCCGGGCTCGCCGCCGACGCCCCGCCGCTGAGCAGGTCGCCCAACCGCGTCGCGCGCTCGCCAGGAAAGGCCTCGCGCAACAGACCCACGACGCCGTCGAGCCCGATCTTGTCGATCTTGTCGATCATGATGAGCGCGCGCGGCTTGTCGGCGCCGGTGACGCCGGCGTCTTCGAGCGCCGCGTCGAGCAGCCGCCGGTCGTTCAGTTTCACCGAGGCGCCCGGCAGTCCCGCGTCGGCCAGGGCTTCCAGCGTGGCGAGGATCAGCTCGATCTCGGCGACGTGCGAGCTCTCGCCGAGGATGTCGATGTCGCACTGCGTGAACTGGCGATAGCGGCCGCGCTGCGGCTTCTCGGCGCGCCACACCGGTCCGATCTGGATGCTGCGAAACACCGCCGGCAGCGTCGCGCGGTTCGACGCGTAGAAGCGCGCGAGCGGCACCGTGAGGTCGTAGCGAAGGCCGAGATCGGTCAGCGCGCCGGCGCGGCGATCCTCATCGGTCAGGCCGCGGCGCATGATCTCGAAGATCAGCGCGAGGTTCTCGCCGCCCTCGCTGCCGCGCAGGCGCTCGAGGGGCTCGAGCGCGGGCGTCTCGATTTCCTCGAAGCCGTACTTGAGATAGCGGCCGCGGATGCGATCGATCAACCGCTCTTTGTGCCGCTTCTGCGCCGGCAGAAAGTCGCGGAAACCTTTCGCCGCCAAAACCTTACTCATGATTTGGGCGGGGACCCCTGCACCCCGTGCTCGCTCGTCGCATAATCCTTCTTGTAGCCGACGTAGCGGTCCGAATAATCCAGGATCGACGCCACTTCCTCGTCCGTCAGGGCGCGCTTCACCTTGCCGGGGCGTCCCATCACGAGCGACCGCGCCGGAATCCGCGTCTCTTCGGTGACCAGCGTGCCGGCCGCCACAATCGAGTCGGCGCCAATCGTGGCGCCGTTGAGCAGCATCGCGCCCATGCCGATCAGGCACCGGTCTTCGATCGTGCAGCCGTGCAGCACCGCGGCATGCCCCACCGTCACATCATCACCGAGCGCTGTCGCGTGCGTATCGCGCATCACGTGGATGATGGTCCCGTCCTGTATGTTCGTGCGGCGGCCGATGCGAATACGATTCACGTCGCCGCGGATGACGACATTCATCCAGACGCTGCTGTCGGCGCCGATCGTGACGTCGCCGATGATCTGGGCGCTCTGATCGATGTAGACGGAAGGGTCCACCTGCGGGAGAATGCCCCGGAACGGCCGCAACATTCATCCAATTATAGTGTTCCCACTCCTGCTTCTGCTTTACGGACTCTCGGGCGCCGCGGCGCTGGTGTATCAGGTGCTGTGGATGCGCCTGCTGGGCCTCACCTTCGGGGTCACCGTGCACGCGGCGGCCACGGTGCTGGCCAGCTTCATGGCCGGTCTCGCGCTCGGCAGCACGCTCGGCGGCCGGCTGGCCGACCGCACCCGCCATCCGCTGCGCACGTTCGGCCTGATCGAGCTGGGCGCCGGACTCACGGCGCTGGCCTCGCCCGTGCTGCTCGATGCGGTGCAGGCGCTCTTCATCCGCTGGCATCCCGGCACGAGCGAGGGTTCGGTCGCGCTCACGCTGGTGCGGTTCGTCCTGTCCGCGCTCGTGTTGATCGTGCCGGCGATGCTGATGGGCGCCACGCTTCCCGTCATCGTGCGCGCCGCGCGCGCCCATGCCGGGCACGCCGCGCGCCTCGGGCTGCTGTACGGCACCAACACCATGGGCGCCACGGCCGGCACGCTCGCCGCGGGCCTGTGGATGGTGCCCGCGCTCGGCATGACGCGCAGCTTCTTCGTGGCCGCCGGTCTCAATCTGTTCGTGGGCCTTGCGGCGATCGCGGCCTCGCGACGCAAGGCGGTGGCAGCAGGCCACAGTAATTCTGAATTCTCAACTCTCAACTCTGAATTGATCCTGCCGCGTCCGTGGGCGATCGCGGCCATTGTGATCCTGTCCGGCTTCGTGTCGCTGGCCCTCGAAGTGGTCTGGTTCCGCGTGCTCGCGGCCATCATCCTGCGGCCGACCACCTACGCGTTCACCATCATGCTGGCGGCCGTGCTCGCCGGCATCGGCCTCGGCAGCTACCTGTCCGGCATCGTCCTGCGCCGCTCGCGCAACTGGGCCCTGTGGCTGGCGATCGCGGAGATCGGCACGGGCGTGCTCGCGCTGCTGTCGTTCCGGGGCATGGCGTGGAGCCTCGACGTGATGCGCTGGGCGAATGCGGTCATTGCGCGCTACTTGCCCGATCATCTGGCGCCGCTGCTCGTCGGCACCTTCGTCTCCATTTTTCCGGCGGCGCTGATGATGGGCATCGCGCTGCCGATTGCGCTCGCGTCGTTTACGGCGGCGCGCGACGCGCGCGCCGGCGCGCCAGGGCGCCACGGCCGGCGGCTCGGCAACATTTATGCGCTGAACGTCGCCGGCTCCATTGCCGGGTCGCTCGCCGGCGGCTTCCTGCTGCTCCCGCTGCTCGGCTCCCATCGCAGCCTCGTTCTGCTGTCGCTGCTGATGATCGCCGGCGGCTTCCTGCTGCTCGTCTCGCTCGACAAACGCTCGCGACTCACGCTGGCCGCGGCCGGCGTCACGCTCGGCGCCATCGGCGTCATGACGCTCCCCGATCTCAACGAGGTCGTCCTGCCGCTTCGCTATCAGGGCCAGTCAACCATCTGGCGCAAGGAAGGCATCCAGACCACGGTGGCGATTACGGAAGAGCGGCTGCCGGATGGCGCGGTGCGCCGCGCGATGCTGCTCAACGGGCTGCATCAGGCGAACGACGGGCCCGGCATGGTGGCGTTTCACAAGCACTTCGCCCTCCTGCCGCTCGCCCTGCATCCGAATCCGCACCTGCTGCTCTCGGTCGGCCTCGGCGGCGGCGCCACGCCCGGCGGCGCGTCCGAGTATCCCGGCGTGCAGGTCGATGTCGTGGAGCTCTCCTCGGCCGTCGTCGACGGCGCTCGCTTCTTCTCGCGCGTCAACAACGACCTGCTGCGGCAGCCGAACGTGCGCGTCATGGTTGGCGACGGCCGCACGTATCTCATGGTCACGCGCCGCAAATATGACGTCGTCACGGCAGACGCCATCCTGCCGACACACGCGGGCGCCGGCGCGCTGTATTCAGCGGACTATTACCGGATGGTGAAGAACGTGCTGGCGCCGCAGGGTCTGATGGCGCAGTGGGTGGCGCCGGCGGGCAGCGCGCAGTGGAAGATGATGGTACGCACGTTTCTCAGCGTGTTCCCCGACGCCACGCTCTGGTCCAATCAGATTCTGATCGGCGGCCACGGCCCGCTGAAGATCGACGCGGGCGCGCTGACGCTCAAGGAACAGGACGCGCGCGTCATGGCCCTGCTCGGGCGCGACGGCACGCTGCCGGCCTCGGTGCTGATGTCGCGCTTCACGGCCGGCCCCGACGCGCTGCGCGCGTTCGTCGGCGAGGGCCCGATCCTCACCGACGACCAGCCGCGCGTCGAATACTTCCTGTCGCTGCCCGAGAACGATCCGCTGATCGATCTCTCGCCGCTCAGGCGATAGCTACTTCTTGATGGTCGGGTACTTGATCCCGAGCTGCTCCATGTACGTCTTGTACTTCGTGGGGTCGAAGTAGAACTTCCGCATCTCCTCGCGGTAGCGCGCCATGATGTCGCGATTGAGCTCGATCGCCGGCATGTCTTCCGGCCGCGGCAGCGGCGTGTACTGCTGCGTCTTGGTCTGCACGGTGCGGAAGTAATCCCAGGCGCGCTCGACGATCTGCGGCTTGAGCAGAATGTCGACGAGCGTCATCGCCTGCGCTTTCGCCCCGGCCGTGGCGCCCTTGTGCGCGATGGGCGTCGCCATGGCGATGCTGTCGGCCCAGTTGTGTCCCGGCAGGCCCGGAATGTTCGACGGAAAACTGAGCGTGACCGTCGGCACGTTCCACGAGATGTCGCCGATGTCGTCCGACCCGCCGCCGCGGTTCTGCGACTCGAGCACCGGCTGCCCGAGATTGCCGAGCCGCGTCGACAGGCCCTGCTCGTTCGCGCCCAGCTCCTTCTGCACCGCCTTCGCCAGCAGCTGATCCTCGGCGCTCCACTCGGGCAGGCCGACTTTCTTGATGTTTTCGTACGTCGCTTCCGCGATGACCTTGTTGAAGTGCCGCGGCCAGGCCGACCCCAGCACGCGCGACTTCACCAGCTTCGTGCCGGTCATCATCGCCGCACCCTGCGCCATCTCGTCGCCGAGCTTCCACAGCTCCATCAGCTTCGGGTACGTCGTCTGCCTGAAGTAGTACCAGACCGACGCGGTGCGAGGCACGACGTTCGGCTGGTCGCCGCCATTCTTGATGACGTAGTGCGAGCGGTGCTCGAGCGGCAGATGCTCGCGGCGGTAGTTCCAGCCGATGTTCATCAGCTCGACGGCGTCGAGCGCGCTGCGGCCCCGCCACGGCGAACCGGCGGCATGCGCGGTTTCGCCCTCGAACTGGTATTCGACCGAGACGAGGCCGGTGCCGCCGCCGTCGCCCCACGACACGCCGAGATTGCGGCCGACGTGCGTGAACAGCGCGACGTCGACATCCTTGAACAGGCCCGCGCGGATGAAATACGCCTTCGTGCCGACGAGCTCTTCCGCCGTGCCCGGCCAGATGCGAATGGTGCCCGGAATCTTGTCGCGCTCCATGATTTTCTTGAGCGCGAGCGCCGCCGTGATGTTCACGGCCTGGCCGGAGTTGTGGCCCTCGCCATGCCCTGGCGCGCCCTCGACGATGGGATCGCGGTAGGCGACGCCGGGCTTCTGCGACGACTGCGGAATGCCGTCGATATCCGAGCCGAGCGCAATGACCGGCTTGCCCGATCCCCAGCTCGCCATGAACGCCGTGGGAATGCCCGCGACGCCCTCTTCAACCGAGAAGCCGTTCTTCCTGAGCAGGTCGACCAGATAGCGGTTGGTCTCGACCTCCTGGAAGCCGAGTTCCCCGTAGCTGAAGATCTGGTCGACCATCTGCTGCGTGAACACCCGCATGCCCTCGACCTCGGCCAGCACCTCGGCCTTCAGCTTTGCGACGCGCGCATCGTCGGCAATGACGCCGGATTGCGGCGGCGGCGCGGGCCGCTGCTGCGGCGCGTCCTGCGCGGCCAGCACCGCGGGACGGGGCGCGTGCAGGGAAATCAGAAGCGTGAGAGCCGGGACAATGACGCGACGCATGAGGGCCTCCAGGAAAGATGCGGCATTATAGTCATGCCGGGACTGAAGTCCCGGCCTACCCATGCCTGTCTTCGATACGCTCGGCCGTCCGCTCGGCAGCCTGCGCATTTCGGTCACCGACCGGTGCAACCTGCGCTGCCTGTACTGCATGCCCGAAGAGAGCTATGCATGGCTGCCGCGCGAAGACATCCTCACCTTCGAGGAAACGGTGCTGCTCGCCGACCTGTTTGCCGAGCATGGCGCGACGAAAGTGCGGCTGACCGGCGGCGAGCCGCTGCTGCGCCGCGACCTCGACCGGCTGGTGGCGCAGCTCGCCGCGCGCCCGTGGGTCGAGGATCTCGCGTTGACCACCAACGGCGTGCTGCTGGCCGACCAGGCGCGCGCCCTGCAGACGGCCGGGCTGCAGCGCGTGACGGTCAGCCTCGACACGCTGCGCGCCGATCGGTTCGCCGAGATGACGCGCCGCCGCGATCTGCATTCCGTGCTTCGCGGCATCGACGCCGCCGCCGCGGCCGGCTTCCCGCTCAAGATCGACGCGGTCATTGTCAGTGGCCGCAACGACGATGAGATCGAGGATCTGCTGGCGTTCGCGCGCGGGCGCGGCGCCGAGCTGCGGTTCATCGAGTACATGGATGTGGGCGGCGCCACGGGCTGGTCGATCGCGCAGGTGGTGTCGCGCGACGAGATCCTCGCGCGGCTCACCGCGGCACACGGCCCGATCGAGACGCTCGGAGAACGCGGCCCCGCGCCGGCCGAGCGCTACCGGCTGGCTGATGGCACGACCTTCGGGGTGATTGCGTCGACGACGAGGCCGTTCTGCCGGGCGTGCGATCGGAGCCGCCTGACGGCGGATGGCGTGTGGCTGCTGTGCCTGTATGCGGCGCACGGCACCGATCTGCGCCGCCCGCTGCGCGCCGGCGCGTCGCTCGACACGCTGCGCGAGATGATTGCGGCCGTCTGGAAGGGGCGCGCCGATCGCGGTGCCGAAGAGCGCCGCGCCCTGCCCGCGCGCGGCACGTTCGTGCCGCTCGCGACGCTCAAGCGCGACAAGCACCTGGAGATGCACACGCGGGGCGGATAAAGGGGACGGGTCTAATTTCCGCCGAGACGCGCGGAAATTAGACCCGTCCCCTTTATACTCCGTCCGGATGACGGTACCGGCGGCCCCCTACAGCCCGCGCAATCCTTTCCCCGCGCGGCACCTCTCGAACACACGGCTCAGCGGCGAGGGCTCGTCGAAAGACACGCGCCATCACGCCATTTCGCTCGCCGGGTCCGGCATGACCTACCTGCCGGGAGACGCGCTCGGGGTGCATCCGGTCAACGACCCGGCACTGGTCGATTTAATCCTTGCGCGGCTCGGCGCGAGCGGCGACGAAGCGCTGCCAGGCAAGGCAGGGCCGTCGACGCTGCGCCACGTGCTGCTGCACGAATACGACATCACGTCCCCCAGCCGCCGGCTGCTCGAAGCCTGCGGCGAGCGCGGCTCGACGGCGTTCGCGTCGATGCTCGAGAAGGGGCACGAGGAAGAGCTGAAGACGTACTTCCACGCGCACAACGCCTCGCATGACGTCCTCGACGTGCTCGAGGAGGCGCCCGACTGCGCGTTCACGGCCGAGACCTTCGTCGGCGCCCTGCGCCGGATGCAGCCGCGGCTCTATTCGATTGCGTCGAGCCCGAAGAAGCACGTCGACGAGGCGCACCTCACCGTGGTCGCCGTGACCTACGACGTGCGCGGCCGCGTGCGGCGCGGCATCTGCTCCACGTTCATCAACGAACGCTGGCCCGTTGGCGAGACCGCCGGGGTCTACACGCAGAACCAGCAGAAGCATTTCGCCATGCCGGCCGATCCGGCGACGCCGATGATCATGGTCGGCCCCGGCACCGGCGTCGCGCCGTTTCGCGCGTTTCTCGAGGAACGCGAGGCGCTCGGCGCCACGGGCCGCAACTGGCTGTTCTTCGGGGAGCAGCGCCGCGCCACCGAATTCTTCTACGAAGCGGAGTTCACCGCGTGGTCGGCACGCGGGCTGCTGCGCCTCGACACCGCCTTCTCACGCGATCAGGCCGAGAAGATTTACGTGCAGCACCGCATGCGCGAGCAGTCGCGCGACGTCTATGCGTGGCTGGAAGACGGCGCGGAGTTCTTCGTGTGCGGCGACAAGGAACGCATGGCGGCCGACGTCGACGCCGAGCTCCACGCCATCGTCGAGCGCGAAGGGGGCCGCACGCCGGACCAGGCGAAGGAGTACGTCGAGGCGCTGCGCAAGTCGAAGCGCTACAAACGCGACGTATACTGAAAGGCTCCAGACCCCGGACTCCAGACCTCAGGTACATACACGCCTGCTGGAGGCTGGAACCTGGAGTCTGGAGCCTTACGTGAATCGTGTACTTGTCACCGGCGGCGCCGGTTTCCTCGGCATCAACCTCATTCGGTATCTGCAGGCGCGCGGCTACGAGCTGACGTCGCTCGACCTCGAGCCATTCGACTATCCCGACATGCAGCCGTGCGTCCGCGAGGTGCGCGGTGACATCCGCACCCGCGCCGACGTCGATCGCGCCATGGAAGGCGTCCGCTTCGTCGTGCACGGCGCCGCGGCCCTGCCCCTGTATTCGCCGGAGGACATCCGCACCACCGACGTCGACGGCACGCGCACCGTGCTCGAGTCCGCGCGCGCGCACGGCGTGGAGCGCGTGGTGCATGTCTCGTCGACGGCCGTGTACGGCGTGCCGGAAAAGCATCCGATCTTCGAGGACGATCCCATGGTGGGCGTCGGGCCGTACGGCATGGCGAAGATCGAGGCCGAGCAGGTGTGCCTGGCCTTCAGGCGCGAGGGCATGGTCGTGCCGATCGTGCGGCCCAAGTCATTCGTCGGGCCCGAGCGGCTCGGCGTGTTCGCGATGCTCTATGACTGGGCGCTCGACGGCCGCCACTTCCCCGTGCTCGGCAGCGGCCACAACCGGTACCAACTGCTCGACGTCGAAGACCTCTGCGAAGCCATCCGACTCTGCCTCTCGCTGCCGGCCGATCGCGTCAACGACACGTTCAACATCGGCGCGAAGGAGTTCGGGACGATCCGGTCCGACTACCAGGCCGTGCTCGACCATGCCGGCAAGGGCCGGCGGATCATCGGATCGCCGGCCGGCCCCGCCATCATGGTGCTGCGCGTGCTCGAGAAGCTGGGCATCTCGCCGCTGTACGCGTGGGTCTACGAAACCGCCGCGAAGGAGTCGTTCGTCTCGATCGACAAAGCCGAGCGCCAGCTGGGGTTCACGCCGAAGTACTCGAACAAGGACGCGCTCATCCGCAACTTCGAGTGGTACATCGCGCACGAACGGCAGTTCAAACAGGCCTCAGGCGTCTCGCACCGCGTGCCCTGGAAGCAAGGGGCGCTGGGGGTGCTGAAGCGCTTCTTCTGATCGGTTGTTGGTTGCTGGTTGCTGGTTGTTGGGGCGAGCCGGCAGCCACAACGGGCTGCCGGCCAAAAAGAAAAGCCGCGCGGGCGTTGTCCCGCGCGGCTCTCACTGACTGCCGGTAACCGGTTACCGGCTACCGGTCACTAGTGCACCCTGACCCGCTCGATCCCGTCGAGCAGCGTGTAGGTGGCGTCGAGCGCGGTCTTGACGGCGGCGTCGATCTCGGCGGCGCAGGGCGCGCCGTGCTTTTCGATCATGGCCGCTTCACCCGCGCTGTGCTCGACGTCGAGCGTCTCGTGCACCTCGAAGTACTCGTGGCCGGTCGTGAGCTTGTAGAGATCGCGCAGGCCCTCACGCTTGGTCTTCATGACCTCGGGCTGCTGCGACTCATAGGCATAGAGCGCGGCCAGGCTCGCGGCCGGCGGCATCTCGCGTGACACCTCGCGCATCGCGGCAATCGCCTGCGCCGTTTCCGGCAGCAGCTCCACCTGCTTCACCGCGGCGCGATCGAGGCCGAGCGCGTCGCAGAAGCGCAGCCACAGCTCGGGATGGTTCTCCGGCCCGCGTTCCTCGTCGATCAGGTTCTCGAGGATCTCCTGGCGCAGCTCCAGATCCGCGGCGTTGGCGTGCGTGGCGCTCAGCCACGTCGGAAACGCCATGACCCAGTGGTAGTACTGCGCCGCATACGTCTGCAGCGCCTCGCGTGACAGCTCGCCTTTCGACCAGGCGCTGTAGAACGGATGATCGAGCAGGCGGCGCGTGGCAACCTGCGCGTGAATGCGCGTGACGATCTCGGACATATTCGGCAGACCCTCCAGCCCGCAATGATACGCGAAAAGGCGCGCCGCGTCGCTCGCAGAGCGCGCGCCACGCGCTAAGATGCCCGCGTGGAATATCGCAGGCTCGGCCGCACCGACATGACCGTGTCGCGCATCGCGTTTGGCGCCTGGGCCATCGGCGGCTTCTGGGGACCGGTTGACGATGAGGAGTCGATGCGGACGCTGCATGCGGCCATCGACCATGGGGTCAACTTCATCGACACCGCCGACGTGTACGGCGACGGCCGCAGCGAGCGGCTCGTCGCGCGGCTGAAACAGGAACGTCCGCGCGACACCATCTGGGTGGCCACCAAGGCCGGACGCAAGCTGCCCGAACAAACCGTCGAGGGCTACTGCGACGCGAACCTGATCGGCTGGGTCGACGACAGCCTGCGCAACCTGCGCGTCGACGCCATCGATCTGCTGCAGCTGCATTGCCCGCCGCGCGCGCTGTATGACATGCCCGGCACGTTTGGCTGCCTCGATCGCCTCGTCGACGCCGGGAAGCTGCGCTACTACGGCGTGAGCGTCGAAACGGTGGACGAGGCGCTGGCCGCGATGAACTACCCGAACGTGCAGAGCGTGCAGATCATCTTCAATATCTTCCGGCAGAAGCCGGCCGAACGCGTGCTGCCGGCCGCGCGCGAGAAAGACGTGGGCATCATCGCGCGCGTGCCGCTCGCGAGCGGCCTGCTCACCGGCAAGTTCACGCGCGACACGACCTTTCATCCAGACGACCACCGCCGCTTCAACCGCGCCGGCGAGCGGTTCGATCAGGGCGAGACGCTGTCCGGCGTGCCGTTCGATGCCGGCCTCGAGGCCGTCGATCGCCTGCGCGCCGTGATGCCCAAGGGCTCGACGCTGACCCAGACGGCCCTGCGCTGGATCCTGATGTTCGACGCCGTCACGTGCGCCATCCCCGGGGCGCGCACGCCGGCGCAGGCCGCCGAGAACGCCGGCGCCTCAGGCCGGCACGCGCTGCCGTCCGCATTCATGGCCGCCGCCGCGGGTGTCTACAACGACATCGTCAAACCGCATGTGCACGGCCGCTGGTAAACTCAGGCTCCAGACCCCGGCATGAACATCTCCGCCATCGCGCGCCGCGCCAACGTCTCGACCGCCACGGTCTCGCGCACGCTCAACCAGAGCGGGCCGGTGAAGGCCGCGACGGCGCGCAAGGTCTGGCGCGCGGTCACCGAGCTCAATTACGTGCCCAACAGCCACGCGCGCACGCTGGTGTCGGGCCGCAGCCGCATCATCGGCGTCATCGTCTCGGACATCACCAACCCGTTCTTTCCCGAGCTGCTGCGAAGCCTGGAGACGCGCGCGGCCGAGAAGCAGTACGACCTGCTCGTCACCAGCACCGACTATGAAACGTCGCGAATGGCGGCCTGCCTGCGGCGGATGCTCGAGCGGAAGGTCGACGGCGTCGCGATGATGACGTCGGAAATGGATCCGGGCACCGTCAAGGAGCTGTCACGCCGCGGCGTGCCGATCGTGTTCATGGACGTCGGTCAGGTCGGCCCGAAGATGAGCCACGTGGCCATCGACTATGGCCACGGCATCCGGCAGGCCGTCGATCATGTCGCCGCGCTCGGCCACGCGCGCGTCGCCTTCATCAGCGGGCCGCTGCAGCTGCACTCGGCGCGCACGCGCCGGCACGCGTTCCTCGAGGGCACGCTCGCACACGGCATGGATCAGGACAGGAAGCTGATTCGCGAAGGGACGCACACGGCCGAGGGCGGCCGCGAGGCCATGGCCGCGCTGCTGCGGCTGTCGAAACGCCCCACCGCCGTGATCTGCTCGAACGACTGGACCGCCATCGGCGCCCTGAACGCCGCGGCGGCCGCAGGCCTCCGCGTGCCGCAGGACATCTCCATCGTCGGCTTCGACGACATTCCGCTGGTGAGCTACACGACGCCCCCGCTCACGAGCGTGCGCATGTCGGCGGCCGACATCGGCACGGTGGCGTTCCGTGCGCTGTTCGGCCTGATCAGCGGCGAGCGCATCGAGGGCGACGTCTATCAGATTCCAACGGAGCTGGTGGTGCGGGCGTCGACGGCGCGCCCGCGGAAGCTGCCGTCGGCCCGCCGCTGACGGACAACCCAGAAAAACCATCTCGCCGGGCAGGATCGCGCTACACTACGCCCTCCACTCCCCCAAAAAGCGTACACGCCGGCCTCGGGCCGGGATGAATTGATCCGGGAACCGCCCGGGCGCGTCCGTCTCCTCGGTATCGACAGGAGGTCCGTTATGCGTGTGTGTGCTCTCTTGCTCTCGCTGCTGGCGATCGCCACACCGGCAAGCGCCGAACGGTTCGTGATCGACCTCGCGTCGGGAATCGGCACGGCGACCTTCAGCCGGCCGGCCGGCACGCGCGTGACGTTCCTCATACGCAACAAACTTCCCGCGGCCAACTACGTCATCGTCGTGGAGACCCGGACTGTACAGATTCCCGTGCTGGAGCTGGAAGACATTGGTCAGCTTCAGGCGAACGATCCATGCGCGCCTCTTCTCGAGGCCATAGCCACGGTCTATGGCGCCAAAGACGAGAAGGACATCGCCTCGCCAATGGACCGCATCCGCGCGGCCTCCGATTCCGGCGCGTGCACGCATAATCCGGCTCTCGCCCAGCGGCTTCGCGACACGATCGCTGCCACCGAGCACCATGTGTCAGGCGAGTATGAGATCCGTTCCGGCGAGGAGATTGTTCTCACCGTATCGCGCGGCGAGCGGGCCTGGGTGCGCACCATCTCTGGCGGCGCACGGGGAAAATGGTTGACGACGTACGGAGCCTCCGTGGTGCCCGATCGCAGCGAACGGATGTTCCTGAAGGCGGACGGCACCAACGGCTTCGTCATAACCCGGGAAGAGGAGCAGGCGGGGCCGCGGGTCATCCCCTCCGTCTACTTCACGTGGATGCCTGCCGCAGCGGAGACCGGCGACTGGTCCCATGGTCCGACGGCGGGGCTGGGCATCGACGACAAGGCGCCGGGACTCTTCGCGGGGTGGAGCGCCACTTACAACCAGAACCTCACCCTCGTGGCCGGCGTAGCGCTCGCTCACCACCAGCGGCTGCGCGGCCAGTATGCCGAAGGGGGTCGCCTCACCGAGCCCCTGAAGGAGGAGCAGCTTCTCGAGGGCGCGTATCGGCCGACTTGGCTGATCGGACTGACCTTCAGATTCGGTGACAATCCCTTCAGCGAGCCCGCGAAAAAACCAGAGGAGACCAATGGCTCCCCAAAGACGAATCGTTGAGCCTCCACCGGCCTGGCTGATAGCCGCAGCGGTCGTGGCGATCGGAGGCAGCGCCGCTATTCGCACCTGGCCGGAGATCGTGCCTGCGTTCTCCTGGCAGAAGGAGGCTCCTCTGGCCGATATCAAGCCAGAGCCGCCCGCGCCTCAAGTGCCGACGTCAGAAGCATTCTCTCCGCCGCTCACCGCGACACTGCGGGTATACCTGCGACCAGTCAACGACAGCGAGGCGTCACTTGCGCAGCTTCGCGAACTGGCGCCCTTGCTCCCGCGACAACAGATCCGAGCCGAACGAGCGGCGAGCGTCCTCAGCCTGATGCAGGACCGTCTCGGCAGTGACCAGACGAGCCTGCCCCGAACCCAGGCACTTCTGGCCAGCATGGCGAGTGGCGACGATCAGCGCGTGAGGATTTCAGTGGTCGAAGCCGGCGGATTTGTCTACCTGCCGGCCCTCCCGTTGGTTCCGCCGGATACGGCGGATGGGCCACGTCTCGGCTTCGCGCGGTTCATGGTGTCCGACCCCGGTGGATCGATTGAGTTCAGCGGCATCATCGCCCGAGCAGAACGAAGTGACGCCCTTGGCACGGCTGGACACGTCATCGACTACGAGATCCGCGCGGCGTCCCTAGACAGGCCCGAGGTGCAAACACTCGTCGGCCGAGATGACGTGGAGCTGACCGAAGCCCCGGCCCGCATCAAATTCGCACGGAGCGGATGTACGGCGGTCGAGACACCGTTTCTGGATGCGGCCGCCGAGACTGCGATCAGGAATCGCACCGCGGCGGCCAGACGGAGGGTCGATCTTGTCGTCCTGGACAGCGGCTGGCCGACGGCTGACGCCCAACGGGCGTCACTCGAACGCCTGTACGCCATGTCAGCCGACATCCGCACCATGTTCGGGATGCCGACGCTGACGCCGGCGTTCCCCGTATTTCAGCCGTCCGGGTACGATCATGCGGAAAGGATTCATCGGGCGCTGGCGCCTCTTCGGACCCTTGACGCGTCGCCCGCAACCGTTCGAGTGACCTACGTTCCTCTGTCGAGAGCACAATCGTCGGGCGACATTCTCCGCGAGCTGATCATGCTGTCGCGCCTCATTGCACTTCGTGGCAAGTATCCCGCTGGCGCGGCGACAGACAAGGAGATCGAGATCGCCACGCAGGACGCCGCAGCGGCGGTGAAGCGGTTGCCGGCCGTTCCCGGACTCATAATGCCGTCCGACAAACTGATCCTCGACGCGGTCAACCGGGTTGCGGCGGCGGTCGCGGACCGCAGCGGGGCGTACTACATCGCCAACTACTCGTTCACCTACGAGGCCCGGGTGCTCGGCTATGAGCCCCCGGCCGTGCAGCGTGGGCTTGGCGTCGTCGCCGCCGGCAACGACGGCCTGGACGTCAACGAGAAGGGGATCGATCTGGCACATCGATCGACCACGGACGCACATTTCGTCACGGTGATGAACGTGGACGCCGCGGGCAATCGGGATTGCGGGAGCTCATTCATCGCTGATGACGTCCTGGACGGAACGCCAGTCGTGGGGTTCACTGGCTCACTCGGTACGGAATCACAGACGAGCTTTGCCGCACCCCGAGTCGCCTGGCTGCTGGCATTGGCACAGGCCTCGACTCCTGTCGACGTCAAGGTTCCCGACAGCTGGTTCGTTCGGACTCGCGCGCGCCTCCTCGGCGCGCGCCCGGCCGGAATGCCGTACGGCTCGATTCGCATTGGCCCGCTCACGCTCGCGTCGCTGCTCGACTAGGCGGTCAACCTTTCGAACGCGTCAGGCTCCAGTTCATCGAGATTCCGCACGTAGACGTCAGCGGCCAGCTTCAGCTTCGGATTGACGCCGATGCTCTTCATCCCCGCGCGGCGCGCGCCTTCGATGCCGGCCTCGGCGTCTTCGACGACGATGGCGCGGGCGGGGGCGACGCCGAGCTTCTCTGCGGCGAGGAGGAAGACGCGCGGATCGGGCTTGCCGGCCGTAACGTCGTCGCCCGAGACGATGGCTTCGAACTCGTGCCCGATATCGAGCACGCGGAGCACGGCCTCGATGTTGGCGAGCGGCGCGGATGACGCAATGGCCTGCTTCCAGCCGTCACGGTGCAGCGCGTCGACCCAGCGCTTCGCGCCAGGCAGCGGCTGCAACCCCTGCGCGCCGAGCGCGTCGCGATAGCTGCGCTCCTTCACGTCGGCAATCCGCCGCGTGCGATCGTCGGCCGCATCCTCGCCAAGCCACTTGCGGAGGATGGGATCGTTTTTCCAGCCGAAGGTGGCCTCGAACATTTCACGCGTGATCGGCACGCCTTCGGCGGCCATCGTGTCGCGCCAGGCGATCCAGTGCAGCTCGGTGGAGTCGACGAGCGTGCCGTCCAGATCCCAGAGCACGGCGCGGGATTGTAGGTTGTACATCGATCCCACCGCTATCGCTGCCCGTAGTACGCCTTCGGGCCGTGCTTGCGCTCGAAGTGGCGATCGACGAGGTAGTCGTCGGGAAGGGGCACATCGGGCGCGAGGGTGCGCACGCGCCATTCGAGGCGCGCGAGAAACTCGAGCACCTCGGCATGTTCGACGGCCTTGAACGGGTCGCCGCCCCAGGCGAACGGCCCGTGATTGGCCACCAGCACGCCGGGCGTGCGCAGCGCATCGAGCTTCAGCTCGTCGAAGCGTTCGATGATCACGTTGCCGGTTTCCATTTCGTACGCCCCGCCGACTTCGCCCTTGGTGAGCGGGCGCGTCACGGGAATGTCGCTGCAGAAGTAATCCGCGTGCGTCGTGCCCATGCAGCGGATCGGCAGGCGCGCCTGCGCGAAGGCGGTGGCGACTTCCGAGTGCGTGTGCGCGATGCCGCCGCACTTGAAGGCGCGGTAGAGCGCAAGGTGCGTGGGCGTGTCCGACGAGGGCCGCAGCGTGCCCTCGAGCACCTTGCCGGTTTCGAGCGACACCGGCACCATGTCGTCGGGCGACAGCGCGCCGTAGGGCACGCCGCTCGGCTTGATCACGAACAGGCCCGCGGCCCTGTCGACGGCCGACACGTTGCCGAACGTGCCCATGACGAGGCCGCTGTCGGCCAGCGCCATGTTGGCGCGATAGACGGTCTCACGAAGCTCACGCGCGATCGGCATGGCTGTCGGCAGGCCTAAAGGCCTGCGCCACCCCTCGCCGCATGCGCGATGTCCAGCAGCTGTTTCATCACCATTCCATAATCCATCGATCCCGCGACGCCGCCAAAGCCGTCGTGCAGGCGGCGGTAGAGACCGTACAGATCATCGTACACGGCCTTGGCCGCCGGATCGGGCGTGAACTGCCGGTCCTTGAGCGACGTCATCCGGTCCTGCGCCTCGTGCCAGTCGTCATAGCCGCCCCGGGCGCGGCCGGCCGTCACAGCGGCGGAGATGGCGGCACCGAGCGCCGGCGTCTGCGGCGATCCGGCGATCTGCATCGGCTGCCCGATCACGTCGGCGTAAATCTGCATGAACAGATCGTTCTTCTCGGCAATGCCGCCGCAGCAGACGACGCGGTCGATGGCGACGCCGTACTCGCGCAGGCGATCGATGATGGCGCGCGCGCCAAAGGCGGTGGCTTCGATGAGCGCGCGATATATCTCGGCCGTGGTGGTGTGCAGCGTCTGGCCGACGATGAGGCCGGTCAATCGGGGATCGACCAGAATCGTGCGGTTGCCGTTGTTCCAGTCGAGCGCGAGCAGGCCCGAGGCCCCGGGACGGAGCCGCGCGGCGTCGGTCGACAGCTGCGCGTGCAGCGCGTCGGCGGCAGTACCGGGACTGAAACCGCCGCCGATCGTTTCGACCCACCACTTCAGCAGATCGCCGACGGCGGACTGCCCCGCCTCGATGCCCACATACCCGGGCATGATCGAGCCGTCGACGCTGCCGCAGATGCCGGGAATGTCGCCGGCCGATGCGCCGGCCGGCGCCACGGCGCAGTCGCACGTGGTGGTGCCGATGATTTTGACGAGCGTGCCCGGACGCACGCCTGATCCGACCGCGCCGTAATGCGCGTCGAACCCGCCCATCGCGATGGCGATGCCTTCGCGCAGTCCAAGCGCCTGTGCCCAGTCGGCCGACAGCGTGCCGGCCGCGCGCCCCGGCGGCCAGGCCTTGTCGTACAACCTGTCGCGCAGGTTCGCGAGCTTCGGATCGAGCCGTGCCAGAAACGTCTTCGAGGGCAGGCCGCCCCACGCGTCGGCGTACATCGCCTTGTGACCGGCGGCGCAGACACAGCGGACGATATCTTCCGCGCGCGAGACGCCGGAAAGCACCGCAGGCACGAAGTCGGCGAGCTCGACCCAGCTGTGGGCGGCGTCGAAGACGTCCGGCGCGACTGTCAGGCAGTGCCAGATCTTCGACCACCACCACTCCGACGAGTACGTGCCGCCAATCGGCGCGAGATATTCGGGCGCGTGCTCGCGCGCGATCGCGGTAATGGCCGCGGCCTCCGCCGCCGAGGTGTGATCGCGCCAGAGCCACGCGTGGGCGGCGGCCTTGTCGCGGAACGCCGGATCGAGCGCGAGCGGCCGCGCGCGCGGGTCGATCGGCATCGGCGTGGAGCCCGTCGTGTCGCTGCCCACGCCAATCACCCGATCCCGTGAGAACTCGCGATCGCGATCGGCCTCGGCGAGCGCGCCGAGGATGGACGCGCGCAGGCCCTCGATGTAGTCGGCGGGATTCTGCCGCGCGAAGTGCGGATCGCGCGGGTCGAGCAGGATACCCTGATGGCCGCTCGGATAATCGAACACCGACGTGCCCAGTGTCCGGCCGGCGGCCGTGTCGACCACGACCGCGCGCACCGAGTTGGTGCCGAAATCGACGCCGATGGTGAACGCGGATGCCATCGCGCGCGGCTCAGCCCACCAGCACCGGCGAGACGATGTCGAGCACGTCGGGCCCGGTGCCCGCACGGCGCGCGGCATCGAGCGCCGGCTGCTGCGCGTAGATGCGGACAGCCTTCAGCGACAGGTTCGCGAAGTTGATCAGGCTGCGCTCCATGGCGCGGGTCGGATCCTCGCGATACGTGAACTGGTCCTGGCTGTAATAGCCGCGATAGTCGCGCACGAACGTCGTGTAGAGATACTCGACCGACTCGGGAATCGACAGCGTGCCGAACATGCAGTCCTGATCGTTGCGCCCCTGCCGCGCGTCGTTGACGTCGAACTTGTGCACGCTCACGCCGGCAAACGCCGCCAGGTCGCACGCCGTCGACGCGGTCGTGGCTTCCATCTTCTGGTGGCCATAGTCGATCGTCAGGCCGCAGTTGTCGCTCTTCGTGGCCTTGTTGACCGCCTGCGCCACGAGAATGGCCGACGCCGCCGTCGGGATAATCATGAAGAGCTCGCGCGGCTCGTACGGCTTCGGCTCGATCGCCAGCTTGATGCCGTGCCGGATGCACTCGTTGTTGACCGCGACGAGCGCCTCGGTGAACCACTCGATCGACTGCTTGTAGTCGATCTGGAAATGATAGTCCGCGCCGTCCGAGCCCGGCCAGACGCTCAGCACCGGAATGCGCAGCTGCCGGCAGATCTCGACGCCCTTGAGAATCTCGTCGAGCGCGGCGCGGCGGACGCCCGGATCCGGGTTGCACGGCCCGCCGAGCCGGAACTTCGGGTTCGTCCACGTGTTGATGTTGCAGGCGCTGAGCTTCAGGCCCAGCTCCGACAGAAACCCGTCGCGCGCGCGGTCGATCGCCGCCTGGTCGAGATCGCCGTTCAGCGTCTTCTCGAACACGCTCTGGTGAATCTCGATCGCGTCGACGCCGGCCGCCTTCGTGCGCCGGCACTGGCCCTCGAACGAATTCTGGAACAGCGGGTCGTCGGAGTGATAGCCGGGCGGCGCGAAGCGATCGCAGAAATCGCCGGCCGACCAGTGGCCCACGCTCATGCGGATGTCCATGCGCTTCAGGAATTCAATCGACTCGTCGCGGCCCATGTAGGCGCGCTTCGAGGCGGCAAAGGCGAGCTGATCGGGCGTGAATCGGGGCATCGTCATCTCACGATAAAGGACAGAACAGTCAAGGAATGCGCGGGGAAGGTATAACGGAACTTCTTCCCGGGTGAATTTCCCCGGTTGACGTCGGACCGGGGAAATTCACCCGGGATGAAGTTCCGCGTCACGGGGCGCACCTTCCGATCGTCGCCGTAGGTGTGCGTCGCCTTCAGGTCGCCGTGGTTCATCTCCCACACCGCCACGTCGCCGGCGACGTCGCCCGACTGGCTTTCGATCGCCGTCGAGATGTCTTGGTCCCTGCTCCGGTTCAGGACGTTGACGAACACGCGCCGCGCTTTCGGGTCATAGGTCGACGACACGTCCAGATAGCGCAGCTCGGCGCCCCGGTTCTGGATCCGGTAGCGCGGCGCGTCCCACCAGACGTCGAGCGACGTGTTGCCCCGCTGCCTGCCATATTCCACGAGCGGGAAATAGGTCGGCTGCAGGAACACGCCCTTCTCGTTGGCCATGATGGGCGCGATCACGTTGACCATCTGCGCCAGGTTCGCCATCTTCACCACGTCGGCATGCCGGAAGAACGCGTTGAAGAACATGCCGATGGCGAGCGCGTCTTCGAACGTATAGATCTCCTCGAGCTGCTCGCGGATGCCCGTGCGATACCAGACGTTGTACTCGTCGTAGGCGACGTAGATCGGCCGCGGATTCGCGCCCGTGCGCACTTCGCGAATCAGCGCGGCGGTGGTCTCGATGTAGCGATCGACGGTCTGCTGCCAGCCGCCCAGATAGCGCTCCAGGTCGTTCGGCGAATTGTTGATGTAGGTATGAATGGCGATGTAGTCGGCGTGATTGCGCAGCCGCTGCAGCACGCCGCGGTTCCAGCCGATCCAGTCCGCGCCGTAGTTGCTCGATCCCGCGGCCACGAGCTTGATCGACGGATCGATCGCGCGCATCGCCTTGGCCGCCTCGAGCGCCATCTTCGCGTAGTCCTCGACGTTCTTGTGCCCCATCTGCCAGGGGCCGTCGATCTCGTTGCCGAGCGCCCAGTACTTCACGTTCCACGGCTGCTCGCGGCCGTTTTTCCGCCGCTGCTCCGCCCAGTAGGTCTTCTTCGCGCCGTTGGTGTATTCCACCCACTGCCATGCCTCGTCAATCGTCCCCAGCCCGAGGTTGACGGCGATGTACGGCTCGGCGCCGATCATTTCGGCGTAGCGGAGAAATTCGTCGGTGCCGAAGCGATTGCTCTCGACGGCGTTCCAGGCCAGATCAGGACGCGCGGGGCGCTGGTCTTTCGGTCCGACGCCGTCCTTCCAGTTGTACGACGACACGAAGTTGCCGCCGGGCCAGCGGAGAATCGAGACGCCAAGGCCTTTGACCGCGTCCATGACGTCCTTGCGGAAGCCGTGGGCATCGGCGAGCGGGCTGCCTTCCTCGTAGATGCCGCCGTAAATCATGCGGCCGAGGTGTTCGGCAAAGTTGCCGAACAGCAGCGGGTCGACCTCGCCGATGGTGCGATCGACATCGATCTTGATGCGGGCGTCGGGCGGCGTGGCCTGGGCGAGGCCCTCGACGTCGCGCAGGCCGAGCGGCAGGGCCAGCAGCAGGGCGATGATGGCGGCGGCAGTCTTCATGACGCGGCTCCTTGCACGCGCCTAGTGTAAGCGTTAACATCCGCGGCGATGACACGCTTCTCTGCGCTTGCCGCCGCCGTGACCATGTCGGCCGGACTGCTGGCCGTCACCGCCGCCAGCCCCGCGCGCCCGTCGCAGCAGCGTCCGGGGCCCGCCCAGGGCTCTGGCCGCGACTACCCCGTCCAGCCGGTGCCCTTCACCTCGGTGCGCCTCACCGACCAGTTCTGGGCACCGCGCATCGAGACCAACCGGAAGGTCACCATCCCGGTGGCGTTCGAGCAGTGCGAGCGCACGCAGCGCGTCTACAACTTCGAGCGCGCCGCCGCGGTGCTGCGCGGCGAGAAGATCGAGGACCTCAAGGCGCCGCCCTATCCATTCGACGACACCGATCTCTATAAGGTGATTGAAGGCGCGGCCTACACGCTCAGCGTCCTGCCCGACCCCACACTCGACGCCTACGTCGACGGCCTCATCGCGAAGATTGCCGCAGCACAGGAGCCCGACGGCTACCTCTACACGACGCGCACAATCAATCCCGCGGCGCCGCATCGCTGGGCCGGCAAGGAGCGCTGGCAGCTCGAACGCGACGACAGCCACGAGCTGTACAACCTGGGACATCTGTTCGAGGCCGCCGTCGCGCATCATCTGGCGACCGGCAAGCGCAACCTGTTCGACGTCGCGCTGAAGGCCGCGGATCTGCTCGTGGCCACGTTCGGGCCCGGCAAGCGATCCACGTGGCCCGGCCATCAGATCACCGAGATGGCGCTCGTGCGGCTCTATCGCGTGACGGGCAACGACAAGTATCTCGACCTCGCGAAGTTCCTGATCGACGAGCGCGGCCCCGGGCCGGACCCGTCAAAGCCCACGATCTTCCCCAACGGCGAGCGCGCCAACCCGCGCGGGCTCGACTACAACCAGGCGCAGCAGCCGGTGGTCGATCAAACCGAGCCGGTCGGCCACGCCGTGCGCGCCATGTACATGTATGCCGGCATGGCCGATGTCGCGGCGCTCACGGGCGACACGGCCATCCAGGCCGCGGGCGATCGCATCTGGAACACGCTCGTCGAGAGCAAGCTGTATCTGACCGGCGGCATCGGCGCCGCCGGCGGGCACGAAGGCTTCGGCGATCCCTTCGATCTGCCGAACATGCAGGCCTACAACGAGACGTGCGCGTCGGTCGGCATGGACTACTGGAACCACCGGCTGTTCCTGCTGCACGGTGACGCCAAGTACATCGACGTCATGGAGCGCACGCTCTACAACGGCCTGCTGTCGGGCGTCTCGCTCGACGGCAAGACGTTCTTCTATCCAAACCCGCTCGAGTCCAACGGCCAGCACGCGCGCGCCGAGTGGTTCGGTGTGGCGTGCTGCCCCGGCAACATCACGCGCTTCATGGCTTCGGTGCCCGGCTACATGTACGGGCGCACCGCCGACGCGATCTACGTGAATCTCTTCGCCGCCGGCAACGCCGACATCACCGTCGGCGACCGCACAGTCACAGTCACGCAGGAAACGCGCTTCCCGTGGGACGGCGCCGTAAAGATCAACGTCGCGCCCGACCGGCCCGGCCGCTTCACCGTCAACGTCCGCATCCCCGGCTGGGCGCGCGACGAGGCCGTGCCGAGCACGCTCTATCGCTTCACCGGCAAGGCGCCCGCGCCCACTCTGGCGGTCAACGGACAGCCCGTGCCGCTCGCGCTCGCAAAGGGCTACGTGCCAATCACGCGCGACTGGCGCGCCGGCGACACCATCTCCCTCTCACTCCCCATGCCCGTCCGCCGCATCGTCGCCGACGAGCGCGTCGCGGCCGATCGCGGACGCGTGGCGCTGCAGCGCGGACCCATCGTGTACGCGGCGGAGTGGGCCGACAATCCGGACGGCAAGGTGCGCAACATCGTGCTGTCGGATGCCCGCGAGCTGAAAGCGGAGTTCAAGCCCGAGCTGCTCAACGGCGTGGTCACCATCAGCGGCCAGGCCACCGGCCTGTCGTACGACGAGAAGGGCGTGCTGCAGAAGCGCGAGCAGCCGTTCGTGGCAATCCCCTATGCGACGTGGGCGAATCGCGGCCGGGGGCAGATGGCCGTGTGGCTGGCGCGCGAAGACGCGGCGGCGCGCCCGACGCCGTTCCCGACCGTGGCGACGACCAGCACCGTGACGGTGTCTCCGCTTCCCCGCGGACGCGGCAAGAACCCGCGCAACATCGTCGACGGCGAAGAGCCCGCGAGCTCAGCCGATTCGTCGGCGTACTTCGACTGGTGGCCGCTCAACGGCTGCAAGGCAGGCGCGCCGGCGCCGGCCGCGACTCAGCCGCGCGCGTGCAGCCAGGGCGAATGGATCGAGATGGCGTTCGCCAGGCCCGCCACCGTGTCGGAGTCGGAGATCTACTGGTTCGATGACACCGGCCGCGGCGGCGTCCGCGTGCCCGCGTCGTGGCAGCTGTTCTATAAGGACGGCGACACGTGGAAGCCGGTGGAGGCGTCAACCGCGTTCGGCACCGCACGTAATACATGGAACAAGGTCACGTTCAAACCCGTCTCAACGACGGGCCTTCGCATTCAGCTCGTGATGCAGCCTGACGTTTCGGCTGGCGTGCAGGAATGGAAGGTAAGGTGACGACACTTATGAAGACACTCGCAGCACTCGCACTTCTCATGGTGACGGCCGCTCCGGCCGCGACCGCACAGACGGCCGACCTCACGGGCAAGTGGGCCGGCACGTTCAGCATCATCACGCCGGATGGCACGCCTCGCGACCAGCCGATCGAGCTCACGCTCACGCAGAAGGGCAAAGACCTGACGGGCACGGCCGGCCCGAATGCCGAGCGCCAGTGGCCCGTGTCGAAAGGCACCGTCGCCGGCACGAAGGTCGCGTTCGATGTCACCACCGACGAGGGCCTGGTAATCAAATTCACGCTGACCTCGGCGAAAGACCGGCTGCAGGGCGACGCCGACGCGTCGAGCGAGGGTCAGACGCGCAAAGCCAAGGTCGACGTCACACGCGCGAAATAGCACGCGTCAGCGAGCGGCCCTTCTTCAGCAGGCCGCTCCACAGATCGCCTGTCGTCTCGATGCGCCCGCGCATGTTCCGCAGCGTGAACGTGCGCGGGTGAACTTTCCCGCCCTCGATTTCTTCCCACGTGCACGGCGCCGACACCGGCGCGCCGGGCTTCGCGCGCACGGCATACGCCGCCGCGAACGTCGCGCTGTAGCCATTGCGTCCGGTGTCCACCAGGATGCGCGAGCCGCGGTCCTTTTTGTGGAATTCGCGCGTCAGCGCTTTCGGATGCTCCTCGACCAGCCGCGCGCCCACGCGATGCGCGAAGCGTTCCACCTCGTCGATGTGCGTCTTGCGATCGAGCGGCACGGCGATGTGATAGCCCTTCGATCCCGAGGTCTTGATCCACGACGGCAGGCCGAGCGCCTCGAGCAGATCGCGCAGCCATAACGCCGCGCGGCGCACCGCTTTCTGGTCGTCGACCGACGGATCGAGGTCGAACACGCAAACGTCCGGGTGCAGCAGATCGGGCGCGCGCGATCCCCACACGTGCGGCGTGATGCTGTTCTGGTTGGCCATCCACACCAGCGACCGCGCATCGGTGACGATCGGATGATGGACGACCCCGTCCTTCTTGGGCACTTCGACGCGCTCGAGCCACGGCGGGAAGCCCTTCGAGACGTCCTTCTGAAAGAACCCGGCTTCCCCGATGCCGCGATGGAAGCGCTCGAGCGTCACCGGCCGGTTGCGGATGTGCGGCAGCATCACCGGCGCGATGACCTCGTAGTACGCCGCAAGATCACCCTTTGTGATGCCATCCTCCGGGAACAACACCTTTTCGGGATGCGAGATGGGAATGATCATGGCGCCTCCCGCACGACGTCGCGCGCGGTCTTGTCGGTGCGCACGCCGACGAGCCGCGGATGCCGCAGCTTGTCGTGCGTGGTCCATTCCATGAAGGCCACTTGCACGACCAGCTCGGGCCTGACCCAGTGCGCGCGCAGGCGCGGCAGGCCCTTGCCCTTCGTGAACGGCGGCGCGGGAATCTCGAGTCGATCGAGCGTCGCGCGCAGCTCGCGCAGCAGCTTCGTGTCGAAGCCGGTGCCGACCTTGCCGGCGAAGACGAGGTCGTCGCCGTCCCAGTAGCCGACGAGCAGCGCGCCGAGGCCCACGCGCGCGCCCTGCGGATCGGTGAAGCCGCCGACGACGAGCTCCTGGGTGGCGTCGCACTTCATCTTCAGCCACTGCTTCGAGCGCTTGTGCTCGTACACCGAGTCGAGCCGCTTCGCGATGACGCCTTCCCAGCCTTCGCGGCAGGCCTGTTCCCACGGCGCATCGCCGCGCACTTCCGGCACGCGCCCGAGCGGCGCACGAAGCGGCAGCTGCGCGAGGATCGCCAGCCGCTCGCGGAGCGGCAGGCCGGTGAGGTCGCGGCCGTCGAGATGCAGGATGTCGAACACGTGATACGCGGTGCGGCTGGTGCTGTCCCAGGCGGCTTCGCCGTCGAGGATGACGTCGCGCACCGGCAACTCGGCGATGGCCTTCGCCACCGCTGGATAGGACTGCGGCAGCCGGTTGCGCGACAGCAGCCGCACGGTGTCGCCGCGCCTGAACGCGAGCAGCCGGATGCCGTCGAGTTTGCGCTCGAAAATCCAGCCCGGTTCCTTGAACCGCGCCTGCGTGAGCGTGGCGGCCATCGGCACGAGCCACTCCGGAAACGGCGTCACGCGGCGGATTGTAAATCGCAAACCGTGGTAATGTGTCGGCAGTGCATCGCTCCAGCGTCCGCTCCGCCTTCTTTTGTGCGCCGGCATTTTTTGCCGGGATGGCGGACGTCTGAGCGGTTACTGACAGCCCACAGTTTCTCAGCTCGACAGCCCGCCACCGCAAGGTCGGCGGGTTTTTTCGTTTAAGGAGTCACTCATGTCGCCCGTGCAAGGCCGCTCACGCGAGCGGAATGATTCGAATGGTCCCGGGCCGGATGGCCCTGGTCTCGACGACTGCCGCATGCTCATCACGCGCATCGACGGCACGATGGCCGCGTTGAGGCGCGAACGCGAGCGTCTGGTGGCGCGCGCCGGCCGCCTCACGTCCGAACCGGACGCCGCCGGGAAGGTGTCGCGTGCCCGGTAGCGCCCGCGCCGCCGACGCTGCGTATCAGGGCGCGCCCGGCGCTTACAGCGAGGAGGCGGCGCGCGCGCTGCTCGGCGAGCGGGCCGCGCTGCTGCCGCTGGCCACGCTCGAGGACGTCTTCGACGCGGTTGCCACCGGCGAGGCGCGGCGCGCGGTGGTGCCGGTCGAGAACTGCCTCACCGGCGCGGTGCCGAACGCGTACGAGCTGCTGATCGACCGCGGCCTGCGGGTGACCGGCGAAACGCGCGTGCGCATCGATCACGTGCTGGCGGCGTCGCGCGGCACGCGGCGCGATGATGTCGCGCGGGTGTTGTCGCATCCGGTGGCGCTCGCGCAGTGCCGGAGGTTCTTCGAGCGGCATCCTCGCATCGAGCCCGTGCCCGTGTTCGACACGGCTGGGGCCGTCGCGATGGTCGTGCGCGACACGGACGGCCGCAGCGCGGCGCTGGCCTCGCGGCGCAGCGCGCAGCTGTACGGCGCCGACATTCTCGCGGAGGGCATTCAGGACCATGCGGAGAACTGGACGCGCTTTCTGCTCGCCGGTGCGGCCGCCGCGGCGCCCGATGAGGGCGGGCCGCGCAAAGCCATCGTGACGTTCGGCCTGCCGCACGCGCCTGGCGCGCTTCACCGCGCGCTCGAACCGCTGGCCGCGCACGGCCTCAACCTCACGCGCATCCAGAGCCAGCCGGTGCACGGCCTCCCGTTCGAGTACCGCTTCATCGCCGAGATGACCGCGGCGCGGGCGGAACCGCTCGGCGCGGGGCTCGCCGCGCTGCGCGATGTCACCACGGCCCTGCGGGTGCTCGGTGACTACGCGTCGGCACACCGGGATTGAACCGCGACATCCCGCGCGCGCGGTGATGGCATACAG
This sequence comes from Vicinamibacterales bacterium, assembly GCA_036675475.1. Lineage (GTDB taxonomy): Bacteria > Acidobacteriota > Vicinamibacteria > Vicinamibacterales > SCN-69-37 > JALYRV01. The sequence continues at coordinate 56,119 of JAKFEY010000059.1, read as the reverse complement.
TGTTTCCGGTGCCTCCGCCGAACCCCGCTCGCCTCCGCTCGTCACGCCAGCGATACCGGCAGTTCCGCCAGGACTATCGCAAGGGCAAGCTCGACGATCCGGATGATTTCGGCGCGCGCCTGCCCGCGGCGACGGCCGAAGAGCCCGGCACGTCCGAGGCGCCGCGGAAGAAAGCGCTGCTGAGCGGCGAGCGGCGCGCGTATCTCCGCGACTACCTGCGCTGGCTCTGGCCGCATCGCGGCGCCATCGGCCTCGTCTTCCTGCTCGCCGTGATCTCAGCCGGCCTCGAGATGATCGAGCCGCTGTTCATGCGGTTCATCGTCGACCGCGTCCTGCTCGACGAGGCGCTCGACACGCCGGGCCGGCTCGCCCGCCTGCAGGTGGCGGGCGCGATCTTCCTCGGCGTCATCCTGCTCTCGAATCTCGTCGGCGTCTTCAAGGACTACCGGCAGCGCATGCTGAACGTGCGCGTGATGCTGTCGCTGCGCGAGTCGCTGTTCCAGCGGCTGCTGCACCTCCCGCTCGCGAAACTGTGGGACATGAAGACCGGCGGCATCCTGTCGCGCCTGACCGGCGACGTCGACACGACGACCGGCCTGCTGCAGATGGCCGTGATGTCGCCGGCCATCGCCGTCATTCGCCTCATCATCGCCGTCATCGTGCTGTTCTCGCTCAACTGGCGGCTCGCGCTGACGGCACTGGCCATCATTCCGGGCATTCTGCTCATGAGCCTGACGTTCGCGCGGCGCGTGCGGCCGATCTACCGATCGCTGCGCAAGGACGTCGAGCAGATTGACGGCCGCGTCGGTGAAACCTTCTCCGGCGTCCGCGTCGTGCGCGCGTTCGGCCGCGAGCTGCGCGAGCTGATCGAATACATGCGCGGCCGGCACACCGTGCTGCGCAAGGAACTGTTCGCGTATCGCCGCGAGCTCGTCATCTGGACGTCGTGGGGTCTGCTCCTCGGCATCGTCAACGTCGTCATCGTCTGGTACGGCGGGTATCTGAACATCGTGGGACGCGCGACCATCGGCGACATCATGGCGTTCCAGTGGTACACGTTCCTGCTGCTCAATCCCGTGTGGCAGCTCGTGAACTCGTTCTCGGAGCTGCAGCGATCGCTGGCGGCCATGGAGCGCGTGTTCGAGGTGCTGCATATGGACGCGGACAAGCCGGACAAGCCGGACGCGGTGGACGCGCCGCGCGTGGTCGACGAGATCCGGTTCGAGGATGTGGAGTTCGAGTACCGCGAGGGTATGCCGGTGGTGCGTGACTTCAGCGTCGTGGTGCCGGGCGGCACGGTGGTGGCGCTGGTCGGCCGCAGCGGCGCGGGCAAGACGACTGTCACCGACCTGGTCGCGCGCTTTCACGATCCCACGCGGGGACGGATTCTGCTCAACGGCACGGACATCCGCGACTTCCGCCTGCGCACCTATCGGTCGCTGCTGGCGATCGTGCAGCAGGACGTGTTTCTCTTCGATGGATCGGCGCGCGACAACATCGCCTACGGGCGCGCGGATGCGACCGACGCCCAGGTGGAGGACGCCGCCCGCCGCGCCAACGCCCACGAGTTCATCGAGAAGCTGCCGCAGGGCTACGAGACCTTCGTCGGCGAGCGCGGCGTGAAGCTGTCAGGCGGCCAGCAGCAGCGCCTGGCCATCGCGCGGGCGATTCTGGCGTCGCCGCAGATCCTGATTCTCGACGAGGCGACGAGCAATCTCGACACCGAGAGCGAGCAACTGATTCAGGCGTCGATGGCCACCCTGCTGGCCGGCCGCACCACGTTCATCATCGCGCACCGCCTGTCGACGGTGCGGACCGCGAACCTGATTCTGGTGATGGAAGACGGCCGCGTGATCGAGCGCGGCACCCACGACGAGCTCATGCGCGCCCGCGGCGGCTATTACGACATGGTCCAGCGCCAGACCACCGAAAATGGGGACGGGTCTCAATTGTTCATCCGGGATGAATAATTAAGACCCGTCCCCCTTTTTCGCGAGCGCGTACAGCAGGGACGCGCCCGCAACGCACGCGCCGAAGGCGAGCCACTCGCCGCGCGTGAGGCCGGTCAGCAGCCAGGCGATCACCAGACAGGCGAGCAGCGGGACGATGACCCCGAACAGGCCCTGGCCGGCGGGGTCGCGACGGCGCAGCTGCCAGGACGCGAGCGCGCACCCGAGGTAGAGCGCGAGCGCGGAGACGTTCGCGAGAATGGCGAGCTTTTCGAACGAGCCGGTAGCCGCCAGCGCGAACGTCAGCAGCACGTGCAGGATGATGGCGGCCGTGGGCGCGAGCGAGCGCGCGTTCACCGCGCCAAGCGCGCGCGGCAGATAGCCGTCGCGCGAAAACGCATAGATCATGCGCGGCATCGACAGCGTCATGCCGCCGATGTGACCGAACATCGAGATCGACGCGCCGGCCAGCAGCAACGCGCCGGCCCACCCCCCGAGCGACACCCGCGCCGCGTCGGCCAGCGGCGACACGACGGCGCCCGGCAGCGCGCTGCCGAGCACGCCTTGCGCGACGATTTGCAACAGGATGTAGAGCGCGGTGATGCCCAACATCGCGAGCGCGATGGCGCGCGGCACCGTGCGCGCCGTGTCGCGCACTTCCCCGCTCGGCACCAGCGCCACCTCGATGCCGGCAAACGCGAAGATCAGCAGCAGCGACGTGCGCGCGAAGTCTCCGGCCGACGGCGTCACCGTCCACTCGAGATTCGAGGGATTGATGAAGAACAGGCCGGCGACGGCCAGCAGCACCAGCGGCACGAGCTTCGCCACCGTGGCCACGCCGTTCAACCGGTTGCCCAGCTCCACGCCGCGTGCGTTCACGATGGCCCAGAAGGCCAGCGCCAGGCCGAGCACCGCCGTCTCCATCATCCGCCCGCCCAGCGCGGGCACGAGGGCGCCGACGCTCGATGCGAAGACCGTTCCGACCGCCGCCGCCGCGAAGGTGCCGAGCATCCACAGCAGCACACCCGACAGGAACCCGGCATAGCCGCCAAACGCCGTCGCGATGTACGCATACGGCCCGCCCGTGAGCGGCACGCGCCGGCCCGCGTCGGCAATGCAGATCACGATCAGGCCCATCGCAATCGCGCAGATCACATACGCGAACGGCGCCGCGGCGCCCAGCGGACCGGCCACGTTGGCCGGCAGCCGGAAGATGCCGCCGCCGATGGTGATGTTGATGATCGCGGCCGCGAGGCCGAAGGTGCCGATGGCGCGGACGAGGGGCGCGTCCGCGCGGACGTCTGGCTTCATGTGAGACGGATGCTAACCGATCGGCCGGTGAAGACGACGTCCCTTGAAATATCGGTGCCGGCCACGCGCGCCACGATGCGCCTGCCCGCCGGCGCCATCGCTCGCGACCCGGGCGCCTGGCTGAGCGTCAGCTCCCGTGCCCTCTCGTCCCACGCCGCATCAATCCGCATGAACGCGCCCCGCCGGTACTCGAACGTCGTCCCATCGTCCTCATACACGCTGCCGGCTCCACTGGCTCCGGGATAGACGATGAGCTCGAGGGGCGCGTCGACGCGCTCGGACGTCCATTGCTTCACGGGTCCCATCGGGACGACCGCGCCGGCCCTGACGTAGATCGGCATGGTGTCCAGATCGACGGGCCGCACGATCTCCCGCCCGCCGCTCGCGTGATCGATGCGCTCGTGCGTCCAGAAATCGATCCACATGCCGCGCGGCAGATAGACGCGGCATGTCGTGGCGCCCTTCTCGGTGACAGGCGCGATGAGCATGTCGCGGCCCCAGAAGAACTGATCGCCCCGCGTCGCGCACTCGGAATCGTCGGGATGATGCAGCCACATCGACCGCATGATCGGAAGACCCGTTTCGCTGCACTCGCGCACCGCGGTGTAGGTGTATGGCAGCAGCCGGTAGCGCAGCTCGAGATACTTGCGCACGATCGGCTCGACGCGCGGATTCCGGAGCTCCGATGGATCGGGATCGGCCGCGCCGCCGCGATAGTTGCTGACCTCGCTCACGCCCAGCTCGCCCGTGTTCCAGCCCCACGGCAGCCGCAGGTGCCAGGTGCGGCCGTGCGACCGGAACGACGTGCAGAACGCGCCGAACTGAAACCAGCGCACGTGCAGCTCGCCCGTGTATTCCTTCGTCGGCACGAAGCCGCCGATGTCGGTGCCCCAGAACGGGATGCCCGACAGGCCGGTATTGACGGCCACCGGCACGTGCGTCTTCAGCGTTTCCCACGTCGAGTACACGTCGCCGCTCCACAGGAACGCGCCGTAGCGCTGCATGCCGGCATAGCCGTTGCGGTGCAGCGCGAAGGGGCGCTCGTTCGGCCGGTACATCTGCGGGCCTTCCCAATACATCCGGATGCGCGCCAGCCGCGACGGCCCGTCGAGCCCGTCGCCCTGATCGGGCCAGAAGCCATCGACGCCGACGTCGAACAGCGGCTTGTGGTACGGCCAGTAGCACGGCACGTTGCGATCGTCCGGCCACCGGTTGTTCGCGTCGCGCCCGCCCGGCACCGCGTTGTCTGGCGTGCACGGCTCACTGACCGCCCCATCCATGCGCCGGCCTTCAATCACGGTGTGCAGGACGACCTTGAAATTCAGCGCGTGCAGGTCGTCGACCGCCTTCTTCGGATCCGGGAAGTTGCCTGCGTGCCACGTGAACTCCCCGTTGCGCGTGTTCCAGCCCGACGGCGTGAACTCCGTGCCGAGATAGATCAGCGCGTCGCAGGGCAGCTGCTTCTCGCGGAAGGTGCGCGCCACCCACATGATCTCGTCCGGGCCGGCAAGCGTGCGATGCGACTGCATGTAGCCGAGCGACCACAGCGGCGGCATCTCCGCAAGACCCGTCACGCGCGCGTACTCGCGCATGATCACCTTCGGATCCCGCGAAGCCACGAAGAAGATGTCCGCCGGCAGCGCCGCATCGTCATGCGGAATGAGGCGGCCCTCCGCACCGGTGAAGTCGAACGCGCCGAGGGGATGGTGGATGAACATGCCCCAGCCGTCGGCCGTGGCGATCATCCACTGAATCGGCACGCGGCCGCCATGCGTGCGAAGACGGTAGCCGCCCTGTCCGTTGCGCCCGCGGTCGAGCGTGCCCTTGCGGTCGAACTGCGGCCCGCCTTCGCCAAGGCCGAGGAGCGGTCCGCGACCTGTCAGAAACGAAATGACGGGAGAGGATGGGCTGAAAGTGAGCCGCTGCAGCACGCGCCCGCTCCCGTCCTGGATGTGAAGCTCGCCGGTGATGCGGTCGAGCCCAACGCGCATGCCTCCGGCAGTCAACCACTCGCCGGCCTTGCCGATCGGTGTCCCCTTCGCCTCCGCGACCAGCGCGCCATCGTCCGGCACGACTGCTGCGCGCCCGGCGGGAGCCACGATCAGGCGCAACATACTCGGGCTGATCTCGAAGAGGCCAACGTCGCACGCGGTGCCGGCAACGCCGATCTGCGGCAGCCAACCGCGGAACACGCCGCCCGGCAACACCGCCGCCGCGCCCGCCGCCGCAAGCTGCTTCAACGCCTCGCGCCGGTTGGCGTTCACCTTGTCCCTTTCCCTTCGTCCTTCCGCAGCCTCTGCCCTTGCACCTTTACCCTTTGCCCTTGACGTGCAGGTAGACCGAGTGCCGCCCGTAGCTCTCATAGAACGGCTTCAGCACCGCGCCGTCGACGCTGAAACGCAGCGTGGCCGGATCGCCGGCAATCGACTTGCCGATGTCGGCGGTATCGAGGGTGACCTGCCGCCAGTCGGTGCGCGGCGCCGACTCCTCCGCGGCGAGCAGCACCGGGCCATAGAAGATGCTCGCGACGTTCGGCTGGTCGACGAGGCGATCGAGATGAAACCCGAAGGGCATGCGCAGCTCGACAGTGTCGTTCGCGCGCCAGTTCCGGGAAATCGTCAGATAGGCGCCCGGCACCGCTTCGACCGTCTGCTCCTGCCCGTTGATCTTCACGAAAAACCCGCGCGTCGCCCAGCGCGGCACGCGAATCTTCATGTCGAACGCGCCGATGCCCTTCACGACGAGCCGCGTCGTGTCGGCGTACGGGAAGTCGGTCGACTGCTGCACCACGATCTTGCGATCGGTCCAGTTGAGCGTCGAGGGCACGAACAGGTTCACGTAGAGCGCCTTGTTGTCGGCGCTCCTGAAATAGATCGTGTCCTGCAGCTTGGTGTTGCTCTCGAGCGCCGTGCCGTTGCAGCACGTGAAGCCGGCCATGTCGGCATTCCCGAAGCGCTTCTGCGCGCCGGGGTTGAGCGGCACGTGATACGTATTGCCGGGATTGTCCTCGGCCACCGACGCCAGGATGTGGTTGTAGAGCGCGCGCTCGTAGTGATCCATGTACTTCGCGGTCTGGTCGTACATGAACAGCTGGCGATCGAGCTTCAGCAGGTTGTACGTGGCGCAGGTCTCGTTCTGGCCGCCGCCGTTGAAGCCGTTCTTCCAGAGCGTCTGGGGCTCGGCGACGAAGCACTCGGAGTTGTCCGGCGTGCGCGCGCCGGCCACGCCGCCGATGCTGTACATGTAGCCGCGATTGACCATGTCCCAGAAGTTGCTGGCAATCAGGTAGTACGGCATCTCGTTCGTGCCGCGAAACGTCTCGAGGGCGCCGGTAATCTGCGGAATGTGCTGGTTGGCGTGCCTGCCGCGAATCGTGTCGACGTTCTTTGCCAGCCCGTGCTCGCGCGCGGCGTTCCCGAAGAAGAAGTTCGTGTTGTCGAACAGCTTCGCCGTGTCGAGGAAGCGGCGCTCGCCCGTGAGGCGGAAGAGCCGCGCCATCACTTCGTTCATGCCGCCGTACTCGCCGGCGATGTACGTGCTCCACATTTTCGTGCGCGTCTCGGCCGGCAGCGCGCTGAGCCGCGCCTGCACCCACGCGCCCATGCCCTTCGCGACGTCGAGCGCTTTCGTGTTCCCCGCGACCTCGTAGCTGTCGAGCAGCCCCGCGAGGATCTTGTGCAGCGTGTAGTACGGCGCCCAGATGCTGAGATCCGGATTGCCGCCGCGCGGCACGCGGTACTGCGCTCCCTGCTCGAGCATGATGAACTGATCGGGCGGATAACCGCTGATGAAGCCCTTGCCCCAGTTTTCGTAGTCGGTGCGAATCTGGCCGGCGCGCAGATTGGAGTCGTAGCCCGTTCGCCCCGGCCCGGGCGGAACCTTCGTGGGGTCCGCGACCTTGCTGCCCGACTTCTGCGACAGCGCGTGCAGCGTGTCGACCATGTAGTTCAACTTCTGCAGGAACGTCGCGCGCAGCGCCTCGTCATACGTCGTGCTTTCGTACGCCTGCGCGATGGCCGTCAGGTAATGCCCGGTCGCGTGGCCGCGAAGCCGCGTCGTCTGGTCGTCCCAGCCCCCGAGCTGCTGCACGCCGGCCGGCTGCGGCTGGCCGAACGTTTCCCGGAAGTTGTAGAGAAAGTTGTCGGGATTGCTGGCCGCCAGGCCGCGAAGGAACTTGTCGCGATTCCGGATGAACGGCGTGTCGCGGCCCTGCGTGTCCGTGTCGAGCGTGACCTGACTGAGCGGAAACGCTTCCGCCAGACGGCTCGGCGGCGTCCTCGTGCCGACCGGAACCTTGATGATGACGGTGGCCGTCGGCGCCAGCGACGTGCCGGGCACTTTGCCCGTCACGGTGTACGTGCCGGGCGCCTTCACCGCGCTGTTGTCGGTCGGCGACGGCCAAATCACCGGCACGCCTCCGAGAGTCGACGGCAGCCGCGGCAGCGTGCCGACGATGGTTTCGACGGTGATGTCGGGGATCTGCGGCAGCCGCGACGCGAGAGGCCAGTCCGTGGGAATCGCATCGCTCGGAAGCACGGGCGCCGGCCGCCTGTTCTGCATGGCGGTCAACGCCGCCACGGGAACCAGGATGCCCGCCATCGCGAGGCCGATCAGCAAGCGTTTCTTCATCGCTGCACTCCAAACGTGTAGACCGTCCGCGTGCGATAGGTCGCGCCCGGCTCGAGCAGCGTCGACGGAAACGCCGGCTTGTTCGGCGTGTCCGGGAAATGCTGCGTCTCGAGACAGAAGCCGGTGCGGTGGTTGTAGACGGCGCCGCCCTTGCCGGTGAGCGTGCCGTCGAGAAAATTGCCCGAGTAGAACTGCAGCCCCGGCTCCGTCGTCGCGACCTCGAGCGTGCGCCCGCTCGTCGGCTCGTACGCGCGCGCGACGCGCCGGAACCCGGAGCCGTTCACCACCCAGTTGTGATCGTAGCCTTTGCCGTAGGTGAGCTGCGCATCGCCGGCCTGATCAATCCGCGCGCCGATGGGCGTCGACTGCTTGAAGTCGAACGGCGTGCCGGCCACCGCCGCGAGCTCGCCCGTTGGAATCAGCGTGTCATCAACCGGCGTATAGCGGTCGGCGTCAATCATCAGCTCGTGGCCGAGGATGTCGCCCGCGTCGTGCCCGGCCAGATTGAAATAGCTGTGATGCGTGAGATTGACGTGCGTCCGCTTGTCGGTGGTGGCCTCGTAGTCGATCGCGAGCGCGTTGCTGTCGGTCAGCGTATACGTGACCTTCACCGTGAGCGTCCCGGGATAGCCCTCTTCGCCGTCGGGGCTCGTGCGCGTGAAGACCACGCGCTGCCCCCCGGCCGTCGATTCGGGCGCGGCCTGCCACACGTGCTTGTCGAACCCCTTCACGCCGCCATGCAGATGGTTGGGACCGTTGTTCGCTGCCAGGTGATACGTCTGCCCGTCAATCGCAAACCGCGCCTTGCCGATGCGGTTGCCGTAACGCCCGATGATGGCGCCGAAGTACGGAGGTTCCTTCAGATAGCCGTCGATCGTGTCGAAGCCGAGGACGATGTCGGCGAGGGCGCCCTGGCGATCGGGGGTCTTGAGGTGCGTGATGATGCCGCCGAGCGAGATGACGCTGAGCTCGATGCCGTTGGCGTTGCGAAGGGTGAATGTTTCCACGGGGTGTCCGTCAGCAGTGGTGCCGAACGCGGCGCGCGCGATTGCGGGCGGCGCCGGCGCGGCGGGTTGCGGCGCGGGCGCCTCTGCGCCGCCACACCGTGAGACCGACAAGACCACGATCAGTGCCGCCACCGCCCTGCGCTTCATCCGGACCCTCCAGGTTTCGGGCATTGTAAGCGATTCCAGCGGTGTATCATCCGCTGCGTGCACGACGCGTCAGGCCTCCGGTTCACCGGCGTCAGCAAGCGCTTCGGCGCCGCCCGCGCGCTCAGGGACGTCTCCTTTACCGTCGCGTCGGGCGAAACCCACGCGATTGTCGGCGAAAACGGCGCGGGCAAGTCGACCCTGCTCAAAATCCTCGCCGGCCTCGTGCGCGCCGACGCAGGCGCCATCGCCTGGAACGGCGAGCCGCTCTTTCCGTCCGGCGCATCCGGCCCGCGCGAGGCGCTCGAGCGGGGCATCGGCATGGTCTATCAGGAGATGCTCGCATTCCCGAACCTGAGCGTCGCCGCCAACATCTTCGCCGGCCGCGAACTCACCGGCCGCGCCGGCTGGCTGCGCAAGGATGCCATGCGCGCGCGGACGCGCGCCCTCCTCGCCGACCTGCACCTGGCCATCGACCCCGACGCGCTGGCCGAGTCGCTGCCGGCCGCGCACCGCCAGCTGCTGCAGGTCGCGCGCGCGCTCGCGTTCGACTGCCGCATCCTCGTGCTCGACGAGCCGACCACGGCCCTCACCGACGCCGAAACCGATCATCTCTTCGCCGTGGTCACGAAACTCAAGGCGCGCGGCGTCACGATTCTCTACGTGTCGCACCGCCTGCCCGAAGTGTTCCGGCTGTGCGACCGGATCACCGTGCTGCGCGACGGCCAGTTCGTCGAGACGATGGACGCGGCGGAGGCCACGCACGACCGCGTCGTGCGCGCCATGGTTGGTCGCGATTTGCCCCCAAGAGCCGCGGATGAAGGCGCACCGCGGCGCGCAAAGACCGTGCTTGACGTGCGCGGCCTCACGCGGCGGCCCTGCTTCCGCGACGTGTCGCTCTCGGTCAAGGCCGGTGAAGTCGTCGCGCTGTTCGGTTTGGTTGGCTCCGGCCGGTCGGAGCTGCTCGAAACCATCTTCGGACTCTTCAAGCCGCACGCCGGAACGATCGCCATCGACGGCAAGCCCGTGCAACTGCACTCGGCCGTCGAGGCGTCGCGCGCGGGCCTTGCGCTCGTGCCCGAGGAGCGGCAGCGGCAGGGCCTCTTCTTCAACCTCGCGCTGCGTCACAACCTGATGCTGCCGTTGCGGCAGATGACCCGCACGCGCGTCATCAACCCGGCGGCCGACTGGGCCGACTCCACGCATCTGATCGACGCCTGGCGCATCAAGGCCGCGGGCCCCGACGCGTATCCCGACAGCCTCAGCGGCGGCAATCAGCAGAAGGTGGTGCTGGCCAAGTGGCTGGCCACCAAGCCGCGCGTGCTGATGCTCGACGAGCCCACCAAGGGCGTCGACGTGGGCGCGAAATTCGAAATTCACCATGCCATCCGCCGCGAAGCCTCCGCCGGCACGGCCTGCCTCGTGGTGTCGAGCGACCTGCCCGAAGTGCTGTCGCTCGCCCACCGCGTCATCGTGATGCGCGAAGGCCGCGTCTGCGGCGAGCTGTCGGGCGCCGAGGCGACTGAAGAAGCCGTCATGCACATGGCCACATCCGACGTGAAGGCGGCGTCGTGAAGCGCCGCGCCTGGCACGTCCGCGAACTGAGCACCCTCGTCATCCTGCTGCTGGAGATTGCGTTCTTCAGCTGGTACCTCTGGCCGGATGGCCCGCGCCCGCACCCGTTCCTCAACGCCGAGAACGCGGTGCTCATCCTCAAGTACTCGTCGATCTACGGCATCGCGGCGGTCGGCGCGGCCATCGTGATCATCGCGGGCGGCATCGATCTCGCGCCGGGCTCGATCATCGCGCTCGCCAGCGTCGTGTGCGGCGGCCTGTTTGTCGACGCGGGCTGGGGCCTCGGCCCCAGCATGCTGGCGGCGCTCGCCGTCGGCACGGCATCCGGCCTGCTGAGCGCGCTGCTGATCGTCGCCATCAAGCTGCCGCCGTTCATTGCGACGCTCGGCGTGATGGGCATCACGCGCGGCCTGGCGTACATCATCACCGAGGGCCGCTACTACGACGTCTCGGGCCGGCTGGTCGGCGGCTGGCGGCCGATGGGCCTGCCGCAGGACTGGGTGCCGCCGATCATCATGGTCGCGCTCGCGCTGGTCTTTCACCTGCTGATGACGCGCTTCAACTGGGGCCGCGGCATCTTCTCGGTCGGCGGCAACGAGACGGCCGCGCTCTTTTCGGGCATTGCCGTCGGCCGGCTCAAGACGTCGGTCTATGTGATCAGCGGCGCGCTTGCGGCGATGGCGGGCGTGGTGCTGACGTTCGTGCAGGGCCAGGGCAAGGCCGACCTTGCGACCGGCTACGAACTGGATATCATCGCGTCGGCGGTGGTCGGCGGCGCGAGCCTCGCCGGCGGCCGCGGCTCGGTGCTGGGCGCGGTGCTTGGCACGCTCATCTTCGGCGTGCTCCGCAATGCGCTGCCGCAGATTCCCGGGGCCACGTTCTACGACCGGCTCATCGTCGGCCTCGTCGTCATCGTCATCGTCGTGATGGACCAGCTGTTGCTCAAGAGGGGTGAATGAATGATTCGCAGCGGTAGATTGGCGATTTTTCTTCTCGCGGCGCTCGCCGCCGTGTCAGTGGCCTGCTCGCGCGGAGACTCGTCCGAGACCGCCGGCGGCGCAGCGTCCGCGCCGAAGCTGCGCTTCGCGGTCATCCCGAAGGCGCTGGACATTCCCGTCTTCAACTACGCGAAGGTGGGGGCCGAGCGCGCCGCGGCGGAACTCGGCAACGTCGAGATTCTCTGGAACGCGCCCGCCACCGCCGATCAGCTGAAGCAGAAGGAAATTCTCGAGTCGTTCATCACGCAGCGCGTGGACGGCATCGCGATCTCGGTGCTCAACGGCGACTATCTCGCGTCGACCATCAATCGCGCCATCGACGCGGGCATCCCCGTCGTGACCTGGGACTCCGACGCGCCCACCTCGCGCCGCATCGCCTTCTACGGCGTCGACGACTTCAGAAGCGGCCAGATCATGGGCGAGGAAGCCGTGAAGCTGCTCGGCGGCAAGGGCACCGTGGCGCTCATCACGAGCGTCGGCGCCACCAACCTGCAGCGCCGTCTCGAGGGCGTTCGCGACGCGCTGTCAAAAGCCCCCGGCATCTCCATCGTCGAAACCTACGACATCAAGGAAGACGCCGTGCGCGCGGGCGAGCTGATTTCGACCGGCACGCGCCGCTATCCCGATCTTGGCGCGTGGATTTCCGTGGGCGGCTGGCCGGTCTTCACGCGCAACGCGCTCGACGCGGTGGATCCGGCGAAGACGAAGGTCATCTCCTTCGACACGGTGCAGCCGGCGCTCGACCTGATGCGCGCGGGCAAGGTGCACGTGCTGCTCGGCCAGAAATATTTCGGCTGGGGCGAAGAGCCGGTGCGCCTGCTGCACGCGATCACGCAGGGCAAGATGCCGCCCAACGCGATCATCGACAGCGGCGTCGACATCGTCACGCCCGCCAACGTCGAGCAGTACGCGGAACAGTGGAAGAAGATGGAGTCAGGGCGATAGTGGATCTGGTGATCTGGTGATCTGGTGATCGACGACCTGCGGCTCGCCGTCCGGCGGCTTTGGCAGGCGCCCGGATTCACCGGGATGGCGGTCGCGACGCTCGCCCTGGCCATTGGTGCGAATACCGCAGTCTTCGGCGTCGCTGACGCCGTGCTCTTCCGTCCGCTTCCGTATGGCGAACCGGATCGCCTCTACCTGTTGCGGGCCGTCAACGAGAACACGGGACGACGGTCGACGGCGGTTGCACGCGATTCAATCGAGTTGATCGGCCGTGAGCATCGGGGTCTCGGACCAGTCGCGGATCGTGGCCCGTCGACGATCGTATCGCACACGAGCGCCGACGGGACGGAGCGCATGTCGGCCGTCACGGTCAGTGCCAACTACTTCGACGTCCTTGGCGTCGATGCGGCGCGAGGGAGGCTGTTCGCGCAGGAGGATGCCGCCGACCCCGGCGGCCGCGCGGTGCTGTCTTACAACAGCTGGCAGCGGCGTTTCGGCGGCGATGAGGGAATCGTCGGACGCGTTGTCCATCTCGGCTCGAGAGAACGGCACATCATCGGCGTCCTGCCCGAGGGCTTTATCTTCCCCGCGGAGTTTCTCCTGTTTCCGTACGGGCTCTCCGGAGCTCCCGAGTACGTCACCCTCTCACCACCGCTGTCAGCCCGCGCGCGCAGGCGACCGGTGCTGAATCCGATCGTCAGACTCGAATCTGACGTCACGCACGAACAGGCGCAGGCTGAATTGGACGTGCTGCTGGGGCCAGCGGCCGGAACGGCATCTCCGTCGCGGATTGTGCTCGACGAGATCAGACCGGTCGTCTTTCCGGTTGCCACGTCCACGATGTCGGCGCTGGTCGCCGCCGCAGGACTTGTCCTGTTGCTGGGCAGCGCGAATCTCGCCGGCATGTTTCTCGCGCGCGCGAGGCGGCGCCAGTACGAAATCGGCGTCTGCATCGCCCTCGGCGCCACGCGGAGCCGTCTGGCCCGGCCGATTCTGTTCGAGGCATTGCTGATCGGCATCGCGGGCGCGGCCCTTGTGCTTGTGGCCACCTCCCTCACGTACGACATCCTCCTGCGCCAGGTCCCGCCAATGGCGTATGGAGACGCGAAGATCGGCCTCGACCCTCGCGTAGCCGTCTTCACCGTGAGCCTCGGTCTCGCGAGCGGTGTGCTTTTCGCGGTCGCACCGGCATGGCATCTGCGCAGGCTCGACCCGCTGGCGTTACTGCGTCGCCGCGACGGCAGGACGGAACGACGCGCGGCGCAGACTGCACTGGTCGCTGCGCAGGTCGCGATTGCCGTGGTGCTCACCTTTGGCGCCGCTCTCGCCGGACGCGCTGTCGTGTCGGTGCTGCGTGCACCGCTCGGCTTTGATCCGTCGGATGTCCTGACAATCGAGTTGCGCGCCCCTGGTGACGAGCCAGGCGAGCGTCGAGCGTTTTATCGGCAGACGCTTGACGGCCTACGCGCGCGTCAGGACGTACTGGCGGCAGGCGCAGCCGGCGCGCTCCCGCTGGATTCGACGGCGCCGGAAGAAACCGTGACCGACGCCGCCGGGGACGCGGCCGTCGGCATAGTTCACATCACACCCGGCTATTTCGACACGATTGGCGTGCCCTTGCTGCGGGGACGCCCTTTGTCACGGAGCGAGTTCGATGCCGGCGGCGATGTCGCCATCGTGTCGGCATCGGCGGCGCGCGCGCTGTTCCCTGACTCTGAACCTGTCGGCCGAACCTTCACGACGAGCGCAGATCGCCGGTTGACGGTGGTCGGCGTCGTGCGCGACGTTCAGCAGAGTTTCGAGGACTGGCCCCCTGTGGCGTACGCGATTCCCGAAACCTTCGCGCGAGACCTCAGGATTGTGGCTCGCATGCGGCAGCAGGCAGGCTCCCTCGCGGACACGCACCGCGCGATCGGCCGAACCGTTCCAGGCGAGCCCGTGACCGTCCGGCGTTGGGCCGATACGATTAGTAATCTGCCCCAATATCGGAACCGTCGATTTCAGGCCCTCGTGCTCGGAGGCTTCGCCGGCGTAGCACTTGGGCTCACCGCTCTTGGAACGTTCGCCGCCGTTGCCTTTCTGGTAGCGAGCAGACGGCGCGAAATCGGTATCCGCATGGCGATCGGCGCATCAAGATCCTCGGTGGTTCGCCTGTGCATGCAACGCGGCCTGTTTCCCGTGCTCGCCGGAATCGTGCCGGGGCTTTTCGGGGCGTGGTGGATCGGCCGCGTGGTCGAATCGCGGCTCTATGAGGTCGAGGGGCAGGATCCGGCTGCACTGATCGTTGGGACAGTCGTCGTGGGAATGGCCGCCGCCCTTGCGGCGCTCCTCGCGGCCCGCCATGCCGCGCGCGTCGACCCGATCGCGGTGCTCAGCGCTGAGTAGCGCAGCGGCCGGTAGACGAAGCCGGCGTCACGCCTGTGCTCGCAGCGCGCTGATGATCCGTTCGGGAATCGGCGCGCTTTTCAACGCCTCCCCCGGCTTCTTGTCGACATGCACGGCCGTCATCGTCCCTTCGGCGATGACGGCCTCGCCCTTCATGATCACGTGACGATACGAGATCGAGCTTCTCGAGACCTTCTCGATCGTCACGACCACCTCGAACTCGTCCTCGAAATGCAGCGGCGCCTTGAAGTCGAGCGAGGCCGCCACGCGCGGCCAGCCCACATTCTCGCCCGACTTCGCGATCGACAGGCCCGCCGCGCGCCACAGGGCGTGCTCGGCCTCCTCCATATAGCGGAACAGCATCGCGAAGTGCGCGATGCCCGCAAGGTCGGTCTCCGCGAACTCGACGCGGCGGCGGTAGCGAAAAGCCATGTGGAAGCCAGCCTATAACAAGCACGCCAGACGGCCCCATATGATGGGCAGGCTTGCATTTGCTTGAGCAATGAGTAGGTGGTATTATTTCTCAGGAAAGGAGCTTGGATGCCCCAGGAAGCGGCACGCGCTCAGGCGCAGGAGGGTCCGGTCGTCACGAAGGCCGCGTTGCGCGCGGCAGAGCTCCTGGGCCTTCCCAACAGAGCGCTGGCCCGCATCATCGGCCTGTCCGAAGCCAGCGTTTCACGTATGGGCTCGGGCGCGTACGTGCTGACCCCATCTGAGAAGCCTTTCGAACTCGCCGTAATGTTCGTGCGGCTCTTCCGCGGTCTGGATGCCGTCGTCCATGGCGACCAGGCAGCCGCCCGTGCCTGGCTTCAGCACCCGAACGATGCGCTCGGCGCTCCCCCGCTGACGCTGATCCAGTCGATTCCCGGCCTCGTGCATGTCGTCGCCTACCTGGACGCCCGCCGCGCTCTGGTCTGAGCGGCGCCAGATCTCCGGCACCTGCTGGCGCATGGTTGAAGCGCAGCACCGGGCATCAACCATGAAACTGGTGGACACGCTCGCCGAACAGGCGCTGCTGGAGTCACTCGTGGATGCGGCGAAGCCGCCGCTGCCGCCGGATTGCGGTCACCTGCACTACCTGCTGGCGACGCCCTTCCGCTACGGAGCACCTTATCCATCCGGCTCACGCTTCCGCCGAGCCGGCCTGACACCGGGCGTCTTCTATGCATCGCGCACCGTGGACACTGCCGTCGCCGAGATGACGTTTCACCGATTGCTGTTCTTCGCGGACTCACCCGCGACGCCGTGGCCGGCCGATGCCGGCGACTACAGCGCGTTCTCAGTGAGCGTACGGACGGCCGCCGGCCTGGATCTGGCTGCGTCTCCGCTCAACGCCGCGCGAGCGAAATGGGCGCATCCAACCGACTACGAACCATGTCAAAAGCTGGCAGAGGCTGCGCGCGAAGCAGGATTGGACATTCTGCGGTACCCATCCGCGCGCGATACAGGCGGCATCAACCAGGCCGTGCTCACCTGCCGCGCGTTCGCCTCACCGGAGCCGCTCGAGCGACAGACCTGGCGGATCCACCTGGGCACGCATGGAGCCCGGGCCATTTGTGATTTCCCTGAATCACGTCTGGAATTCGGGCGATCGGCGTTCGCGGCGGATCCACGAGTCGCATCGCTCGCGTGGAATCGGCATCCGCAGGCCTGAAGGCCTGCGCTACCGCAGGTGTCCTTCAGGCAGGATCAGTTCGTTCGACTTTTCGGGCACCCTGTCGGGCTCGATGCCGGCGAACCAGGCGGGAATGGGCTGCTTGCCGGGTGGATACATCGCTTCCATCGGCGCCCACACTTTGTCGACCTTGTCGGTGAACAAATCACCAATCAACAAATCGGTAATCGTGCCTCGCAGCTCCGGGTGCTTCTTCACGAACGCGCCGAAGTGGAAGCCGTCGTAGTACTCGCACACGAGGCGCCGCATGCGGTCGATGCCCTTGTTGAACATGGGCGCCCAGGCGCCGAGCTGCGCCCCGCTCGTGTCGCCCTTCCGCAGGCCGTCGACGATGGCGTCGGCGGCGAGCTCGCCTGACTTGAGCGCCAGCAGCACGCCTGACGAGTAGAGCGGATCGAGAAACCCGAAGGCGTCGCCGATGGTCACCCATCCGTCGCCGGCGGCCTGCTTCGATCGATAGGAGTAGTCGCGCGTCACGAAGTAGCCCGTGGCGCGCGTCGCGCCGTCGATGCGCTTCTTCACGCCCGGCGTGCGCGCCACTTCTTCGTTGAAGGTCTGTTCGTGGTTCTCGCGCCCCTTGAACAAGTAGTCGAACGGCGCCACCACGCCCACGCTCACGGTGTTGTCGTGCTGCGGGATGTACCAGAACCAGCCCTGCCGGTCGGGCGTCTGGATCACCATCGTCGCGCCCTCGTCGCGGCCGGTGTCGCGATAGGCGCCCTCGAAGTACGACCAGATGGCGCCCTTGTTGAGTACCGGATCCCACAGCCGCAGCTTGAACCGGTTCTGCAGCAGCGCGGCCTGGCCGCTGGCGTCGACGACGACGGTGGCGGCGACGTCGCGGCGCACGCCGTCGGGGCCTTTCACGCGCACGCCTGTCGCGCGATCGCCGTCGAACAGCACGTCCGTCACGTGCGCGCCTTCGTGCGCGTCGACGCCGTGCTCGCGCGCGTTGTCGAGCATCATCTGGTCGAACTCGCTGCGAATCACCTGCCACGTCTGCGAGCACTCGTGCGGCTTGTTGTCGTGGAAGTAGAACGGCGCCGACTCGCGGCCCTGCGCGTTGACGAACTGCACGCTGTGCTTCTTGACGAAGGGGCTCGCCTGCATCTTCGGCAGCATGCCAAGGCGCTTGAGCACCCAGTACGTCTCGGGAATCAGCGACTCGCCGATGTGAAACCGCGGAAAGACCTCGCGCTCGAAGAGCCCGACCTTCAGGCCCGCATCGGCCAGCAGCGTGCTGACGGTGGCGCCCGCAGGCCCGCCGCCAATGACGATGACGTCATACTGTGAAGAGATCATGTCTCTATTGGAAAATGGAAAATGGAAATTGGAAATTGCATTGAGCTATTGAAGATTTGTTCATTGGGCGGACACTGCACCGCAATGCAATTTCCATTCTCCATTTTCCATTCTTCAATAGATCCTTCACGTGTATCGAATCCCTGAGTGCTGCGGGAGGAAAAAGTTCGGCAGCAGGACGTCTACGCGCATCAGGCCTTCTCGCGTCAGCGCGATGCGTTCATCGTCGGCCCCGGCGAGATAGCCTTTCTGATCGATTGCGTCGAGGCCCTCGCGGAAGCGCACGAGCGGATCGACCTGATATTTCTCGCGGAAGTACGACGGCGCGAGGCGGCCCTTTTTCAGCTGCAGCACGAACTCGCGAATCATGCGCTCTTCGCTCGATGGGCGATAGGCGCGGCCAAGCGGGATGTCCCCTGCCTCAATCGCGGCGGCGTAGTCCTCCCACGTGTCGAGATTCTGCAGGTGCACGCCGTTGATGTGGCCGAACGACGCGACGCCGAGCGCGGCGAGGTCGGCGCCCTGCCAGAGCCGATCGCGATAGACGAACGTCGTCTTCGCGGGGTCTTTGACGGCGGTGTACGCGCTGCCGATGGTGTAGCCCGCGGCTTCGAGCGCCGCGAACGCCTCCATCACCCAGCGCCGCTTGGTCGCCCAGCTGGCCACGGTCTGCTCGAACTGGTGCGTGCCCTTGAGCAGGTCGCCGCTGATGGTGGTGTTGAACGGCAGCTCCATCTGATAGATGGTGACGCTGTCGGGATCGAGCGCCAGGGTGCGATCGATGCACTCGCGCCAGTTGGCGTCGGTCTCGCCCAGCATGCCGGCGATCAGATCGATATTGATTTGCGGGAAGCCGAGCGCGCGCGCGGCGTCATAGGCGCGGCCGATCTCCGGCGTGCGGTGCGCGCGGCCGTTGATCTCGAGCAGGCGGTCGCTGAAGTTCTCGACGCCGAGACTCAGGCGCGTCACGCCCATCTCGCGAATGGCCTTCAGCTTCGCGTCCGTGAGCGTGCCCGGCTCGCACTCGAACGTGATCTCCTCCGCTTCGTCCCAGCTCTGAATCGCCTTCAGCCGATCGACAAGGCCGGCGAGCTGCGATGTGGAGAGGAACGACGGCGTGCCGCCGCCGAAGTACACGAAGTTCGTGCGGCGCCCGTGAATCGCCGGCGTCGCGGCGTACAGCGCCCACTCTTTCACGAGCAGGTCGAGGTACGCCTGCACGTCTTTCGCGTTCTTGTCGGTGTAGACGCGGAAATAGCAGAAGTGGCAGCGCTTGCGGCAGAACGGGATGTGCAGATACAGGCCGAGCGGCGTGCCCGGCGCCGGCAGCCTGCCGAGCGCCTCGTGCGCGTCGGCGGTCACGGCCTCGCGCGTCCACACCGAGAACGGCGGATAGTTCGCCACGAAGTAGCTGCCGACCTCGGTCTGTTCCTGCTCCGGTGTGGGACTCTCGCGCATCTGATACCTAGCTAAGACGACTGGCAGGCGGATTCAGCTTACCGGCCGGAAGCCGGGCTAGAATCGGCGCACCATGCGTTTGACTGGCCGGCCCATCATTTCGTTCCCTGTCCTTCTGCTGGCGGCCACGGTCTCCGGTCAGAACGCCGTGACGTTCGCCGGCGCCGGCGCCGACGCGCTGTTCCGGCAGAGCCGCACGGCGATCGGCGGCGACGCGAATGTGGCGAGCGTCACGTCACTGGTGATGAAAGGCACCGTGCGCGTGTCGACGCCCGACGGCGGGCCGCCGGAGCGCGGCATCGAGCTGCGCATCCTGCTGCCGGATCACTACGTCCGGATCGAGACCGCGAAGGACTGGGTCAAGCGCTCGGGCTTCAGCGGCAAGACGCTGCTGACGGAGATTCGCGCGCAGGGCCAGATGGACCGTCCGCCGGCCAACCTCGGAAACAGCCTCCTGCGGGCTGAGCGCGCCCGCTTCGCGCGGCTGCTGCTTGGCGTGGGCTCGATCACCACCCCCGAGGTGTGGCTGACGATCAGGCAGCCTGCGACCGGCACGCCCAACATGCTCGAGGCCACCGCCCAGGACAGTTTCATGGCACGCGTGTTCTACGCGGTGTCCGGGGTGCCGCTGCGCGTCGAATACGAAGCGTCCGGCCGCCAGATTGTCACGGCCTTCGGCGATCGGCGGCCCGCCGGCGCGCTGCGGCTGCCGCACACGATCACGACCACCCTCGACGGCATGCCGCTCGAGGAGATCACGCTGTCGGAGATCGTGGTGAATCCGCCGCTGACGGCCGGCGACTTTCAGATCGTCAAGTGAAAGCGGAGCACGCGCGTCCACATCCGCTGGAATGACAGCTCGTCGCGGATTGCGTTCCACTGCACGCGGAAGAAGCGGTGCGGCTGCCACGTGACGCCCAGCGTGTGCGCGCGCGCGGCGTGTGTGCCGCTGATGGCATCGCGCAGCTGCAGCCGCTCGGTGCGCGCGGCGACTTCGACCGAGCCGATGCCGCCGCCGAACAGCGGGCGCCGGGGATGCTGCGCGTCGGCCTCGTCTTCGCCCGTCAGGACGAGCGCGCCGGTGGCGTACCAGCCGCGGCCGTCCACGAACGGGCGCGAGCCTGACTGCCGATCGCGCGCGCGCAGATATTCGGCCTTGAGCGCCGCCGGGCCGCGGCGCCACGCGCCGTGCAGCGACAGGCGCAGCCGATGGCCGTCACGGCCACGCTCGGGCGGTGACAAGGCCCAGCCGAGGGCCGTCCGGCCGCTGAGCGGCGACGAGTCCTCATCGAGTGAGGCACGCATCATCGCCGCACCCGTCTCGACGCCGCCGCCCGGCCGCAGGACGAGCCGGCCCGCCAGCGCGAGCCCGTCTTCGAACACGCCCACGTCATACGCGACCTTTCCACGCGCGACGCGCCCAAAGGCGAGCACGCCCTGATCGCGCGCGGGCACGAGCTGACTGGACGCCATCGAACGGTAGGCGAAATCAATCACGTCGAGGCTCGTCGTCCGCTCGTATCCGAACGGCACGACAAACTTTCCGGCGCGCAGGTGGAAGGCGTCCGACGGCGTGTACTCGACGTACACGTCCTTCCATCGCTCCTCACCTTCGAGATCCGCCTCGATCTCGAACGCCACCTGGCCACCGAGGCTGCCTTCGACGCTGAAGCGGCGCCGCACGAAGCCCCACGCTGCCTTGCCCGGCGGCAGCGACGCCCCGGGCCCGCGATGTTCGTAATCCCAGCGCATGCGCGCCAGCACGAACGTCTTGTCGCTGAAGCGAAATGTGGGATGTTCGTCGAGGACAAACTGCGGGCCGGCGGCCGCGAGCGCCGTGCTGGCGGCGAAGATCAGCGACGAAATCACGACGACATCCTATAAAAAAAGCCGGCGGGCCCGTGTGCCCGCCGGCTCGTGTCTCTGGCCTGTGGCCTCTGGCCCCTGGCCTGTCCTACTGCTCGTTCTTGTGCAGCACGTCCTGGACGTCGACGTCGGTCTTCGTCTTCTTCGTACCGAGGCCCTGAATCTGCAGGCCGGTGGCGAGCTCCGTGCTCACCGGCTCCTTCAGCACGTGCTGGCGGTAGAGCGCCGCCATGCGCGCGTCCTCGGGATTGAGCTTCGCCGCGGCGCGCGCCGCCAGCTTCTCCTGCCGGGCGTTCTTGGCGATGCCCTTCTCGTCGAGGTCGTGCTGGATGCCCTTGGCCACCGCCTCGGGATCGAGCGTGAGGCTGTGCTCGGTCGACGTCAGGGTGACCTTCTTGCCGCCGGCAAAGATCTCGTGACGGCCCTTCTCCTCGTACCACTTGGTGAGGGTCGCCGTCATGTGCATCTTCTCGATGATGTTCCGCCAGCCGATGCCCGTGTTGTACGCGCAGAAGCTGATTTCGCCCTCCTGCGTCGCATACGGAATGATGCAGCGCTCGGTGCGGCGGAAGTCATAGTTGAACAGGTCCTGGAACCACATGCCTGCGATGAACAGGAAGTTCCAGCGGTCCGCCCGGCGCTTCTGCACGTCTTCGAGCGTGCGGTCCTTGCCCACGCGCCCGTACCGCTCGAGCCGCCCGGTGGCGTTGTAGGTCTTGTCGAACTTCTTCAGCAGGTCCGTGAACCGGAAGTGCGTCGGCGACTTGAAGGGATCGTAGTTGCGCGCCAGCGCCAGGCCGAACCCGAGCATCGACAGGAACCGGCCGCGCGCGGCGTCGTTGACCCGCTTGACGTCGTTGGCCACCTGCTTCGCGTCGACGAAGGCGGTGACCGGCACCGCTTCCTTCGTTTCCTTGTCGATCATGATGGCCATGCCGATGCCGCAGTTCGGATGGCAGCCGCACGTGAGCGCGCCCCAGTCCTGCTGCGGCCCGTGGATCAGATCGCTCCAGTCGCTGAACGTGCCGACAAACGAGATCGGGTACCAGTCGCGCGTCGGCTCCCCCATCCCGGTCTGCTTCTTCACGTCGTGCGCGAGGTGCGACAGCGTGTAGCGCTGCGCCGCGCGCCGCTCGTCGGTGATCTCCTCGTCGCGGCCCGTGAACGACACCGGCTGGAACGACAGGAAGTTGATCTTCTTCGGGTTGTCGAGCGCGAACTGGATGATGCGCCCCACCTGCTCGTTGTTCACGCCGTTGACGATGGTCGTGACGGGCACGAGGTCGACACCGGCGTTGTAGAGGTTCTCGATCGCGCGCAGCTTGACGTCGAACAGGTTGCCGACGAGGCGATGCGAGTTGGCCGCGTTGCCGATGCCGTCGAACTGCAGGTACGCGTAGCGCAGGCCCGCCTCGGCCGCCTTCTTCGCGAACTCCGGGTTCTTGGCGAACTCGATGCCGTTGGTGGCCGCCTGCACCGAGTTGTAGCCGACCTTCACCGCGTACGCGCACGCGTCGAGGAAGTACGGCGACAGGGTGGGCTCGCCGCCCGAGAACTGCACCGACATCTGGCGCTTCGGCTTGAGCGAAATCGCGTTGTCGAGCAGCTGCTTGATGTCTTCCCACGACAGCTCGTGGACGAAGCCGACCTGGTTGGCGTCCATGAAGCACGGGTCGCACATCATGTTGCAGCGGTTGGTCAGGTCGATGGTCAGCACGGCGCCGCGGCCGTACTTGATCGTCGACGAGCCGTGGTTGTGCAGCTTCTCGTCGTTGTGCGAGCGGATGTCGCTGCCCGGGAAGGAGTCCTCGAGATGCTTGAAGAACGCCGTGTCGATGGCCATCACGTCTTCGAAGTGGCCATGAATCGGGCAGTCCTTCACCATCAGGATCTTGCCGTCGCGCTCGAGGATGGTGGCCTTGATCTCGCCGATCTTCTCGGTGAGCAGAATCTTGTAGTCGCGCTTGCCGTCGAGAATCTCCTGGCGCGCCTCGCGCACGCAGGTCGGGCAGAGCGAGTCGGTCTCGCGGGGCCAGCCGAGCGGCGGCTTCACCTTCTGGTGCGACTTCAGCAGCGGCTTGTCGGACCACTTCGGGGTGAACGACGGGTTCGGCTTGATGCTGTTCAGCGCGTCAAAAACCACCCACGCGCCCTTGGCGGCGAAGGTCAGGCCTTTTTCGACGTACTTGATCGGCTTGTGCATGCCCCCGATATTACGGGAAAAATGCAGATTTGCTCAGGATTTCCGCCAAAAGGCCCGTTCAGGCCCCGAACGGGCAACGGGCGCGCCCGGACGGTCGAAACAGCCGGGCTAGCGGGCTGTCGACCCGGTCGCGTGAGGCCCGTTCGGCTCAGCGACCGCGCCCGCGTCGAGGCTCCGGGCGACATCCGGTATTCCCCGGCGCCGCCGAGGCGAGTCGCGCCACAGAGCGGTCGCTCCGTCGTCTTTTTGACGGCGTCGCCGAGGAACACCGGACCTCGCCCTACGCCCTGCGCGCCCGCACCTCGGCACCGCTGCGCAACATCGGGCATGCAGCCTGCGGCACAACCGTCGATCGGAGGGCGACGCAAACACCACGCCTCCGAGCCAGCGGTCCCGCTCCGCGGCCGCGCGTCGAGGCTCCGGGCGACATCCGGTATTCCTCGGCGCCGCCGAGGCGAGTCGCGCCAAAGAGCGGTCGCTCCGTCGTCTTTTTGACGGCGTCGCCGAGGACCACCGGACCTCGCCCTGCGCCCTGCGCGCCCGCACCTCGGCACCGCTGCGCAACGCCGGGCATGCAGCCTGCGGCACAACCGTCGATCGGAGGACGACGAAACGTGACACCTCCCAGGCAGCGGTTCCGGCGTCAGCGTTGTGCACAGGCGCCTGGACCGCCGATGAATTGGGGGCGCAGCACCGTCAGCAGTCCTTCGACGAGCTGGCGCTGCTGGTCTTCGCGGGAGATGGTCGCGCGCCGGTCGAGCAGCTGGAAGCGGTAATACGCGAACTGCGCGTGGTTGCCGCCTTCGATCTCCAGATAGCCCGTGTGCGGCGGGAGGTTGGCGCGGAAGTTCTGGCTGTCGGAGAGCCGCGCCACGCCGTCGCGCGTGCCCGAGATCTTCAGCACCGGCGTACAGACCGGCAGCCACGACAGGTCGAGCTCGCGCGGATGGGTGGTGCCGACCAGCGCGAGGCCCGCGATGCGACCGCTGTTCCGGTGCGCAAACTTCGTGGCCAGCATCCCGCCGCGCGAGTGGCCGCCGATCACCCAGGGCCGCGGCGACGCGGCCATCGTGTCGAGCGCCGTCTCGAACACCATGGCTTCGTAGGCCGGCGTCGGGGCCATGCGGAACGGCAGCCGCACGATTGAGACGGGATGCCCCTGCTCTGCCACGCGCCGCGCCATCGGCGCGTAGGCCTCGGGCGCCACGAGGCCGCCCGGAAAAAAGATCAGGCCCGTGCGCGCCGGATCGTCAGGGCGCGGCCGGAAGTCGATCGAGTCGCGCCCCTGCACGATCTCCACGCGCGCGTCGCTCGTCAGCGTGCCCTCGGGCATTCCGGCCGTCTGCATGCCGAACACCATCACGGCCACGCTCACCACGCCAAGCGTCACCCAGACGTTGCGGACAACCCGCCAGATGCGTCGTCGCCTCGAAGGATCCATTATCGATGCTATCTACGATCTACGATTTACGTTGCCCGCGCGCGCCTGCGCGCGCCTACGCCACGCAAACACGACACGAATGGCCAGCAGCACCGTGAGAATAGCCGCGTACATCAGCGTCTCGTTGATGATGACCTTCTCCTTCCAGAGGAAGTGCACCACCGCGGCCGCCGCGCTCACATAGATCAGACGATGCAGGCGCTGCCAGCGTTTGCCGAGTTTGCGGATCGCCCACGTCGTGCTCGTCAGCGCCAGCGGCAGCATCGTCAGCAGCGCCAGCGTGCCGGCCGTGATGAACGGCCGCTTGACCACATCCTCGATCATCGTCGACAGCGTGAAGTAGTGATCGAAGACGACCCAGACCGACAGGTGAAGAACCGCGTAGAAGAAGGCGAACAGGCCAAGCATGCGGCGCACGCCGATGACGCGGTTCCAGCCGGTGAGCCGGCGCAGCGGCGTGATGGCCAGGGTGACGAGCAGCAGCCGCAGCGCCCACTGCCCCGTTTCGTGGGTCAGCGTTTCAACGGGATTCACGCCGAGATCGCCGCTCACGAACGCGCGGTACGTGAGCAGCGCCGCGGGGATGAGACAGGCGGCGAAGAGCGCGATCTTGAGGAGGATCAATAGTAGCGCTTGAGATCCATGCCCGCGTAGAGCGAGGCCACCTGATCGCCGTAGCCGTTGAAGAGCACGGTCTGCCGGTTCTTGAACAGCTCGCCGATGCGGCGCTCGCGCGCCTGCGACCAGCGCGGATGGCTCACCTCGGGATTCACGTTCGAATAGAACCCGTACTCGTCGGGCGCCGACGTGTTCCAGGCGGTGGCCGGCTGCGATTCGGTGAGCCGCATGCGCACGATGGACTTGATGCTCTTGAAGCCGTACTTCCACGGGACGACGAGCCGGATGGGCGCGCCATTCTGATTGGGCAGCGTCTTGCCGTACAACCCGACGGCGAGGATCGTGAGCGGATGCATCGCCTCATCGAGCCTCAGCCCCTCGGTGTAGGGCCAGTCGAGCACCGGCGACATCACGCCGCGCATTTCGGACGGGCGATTGAGCGTGGTGAACTCGACGAACTTCGCCTTGCCCTGCGGCTCGACGCGCTTCAGGAACGACGCGAGCGGCAGCCCGACCCACGGAATCACCATGGACCACGCCTCGACACAGCGCAGCCGGTACACGCGCTCTTCGAGCGCGGCCGACCGGATGATGTCTTCGAGGTGATAGTCAGCCGGCTTGTTCACGAGGCCGTCGACCTTCACCGTCCACGGACTCACTTTCATGCGGCCGGCATAGCGCGCGGGATCGCTCTTGTCGGTGCCGAACTCGTAATAGTTGTTGTAGCTGGTGATCTCTTCGAAGGTGTTCTGCTTCTCGCTGGTGCTGAACCCGCTCTTCCCGATGTTCGAGAACCCGGCCTGCGCGAGCGCCTCCTCACCCATGCCGCACGCCGCAAGCGTGCTGCCGGCGGCCGCCCCGGCCACGGCGCCCGCCGCGGTGCGCATGAACGCGCGCCGGCTGTAGTACAGGTCTTCCGGCGTGATCTCCGACGAGGGGATGACGGGCTCTTTCCTGATCAGCATGAACTCTCCTGCTCGAGCTTTGACGCCTCGGACACCCGCGCGGTTGCAGTCTAGAATCATTCTATGGCTGATGCGCCCGACTGGCCCAAAGTGCTGTCACTGACCGTGCACGAGTTCCGCACGCCGCTGACGGTGGTGGCCGGGTACCTGCGGATGCTGTCGACCGGCCGCGTCGGCCCGCTCACCGACGCGCAGACGCGCGTCGTGGAGGAAGCCGAGCGCAGCTGCGCGCGCCTGTCGGCGCTGCTCAACGACGTGAGCGACGTGGCCCACTTCCATCAGGGGCGTCTCACCTTCCTCCGAGGCCCGATTGCGCTCGCGCGCGTGCTGGCGGACATCGCCCTGCCCGGCACCGACCGGCGCGTCGAAGTGGCGGACGGCCTGGACGGGGCCACCGTAAACGGCGATGCCACGCGGCTCGGGCACGCCCTGTCCGCGATTGCCGCGGCCACGGCGCGCGAGGCCGTCGATGATCACCCGCTGCACGTCCTGCCCGCCCTTCGCGAAGGCGCAAAAGGGCGCGAAGCCTTCGTCGCCATCGGCTCCGAAGCTCTGGCGCATGAGATACTGGCAAGCCCAGTTACGGCGCTGCCCGCCTTCGACGCCACCCGCGGCGGAAGCGGCCTCAGCCTCGTGGCCGCCAGCCAGGTGCTGCAGGATCACGGCGGGCGGCTGTATGGGGCGCCGGGCGATCGCCCGCGTGCCGGTGCAGGGATTGCATTACCGTTGAGCTCGACAGATTCGCAGACCTAAGGTCTGCGCTACCGCAGCCTAAGGGCCTGCGCTACCACGCATGAAAAAGCATCTGGTCGCCATCGTTGATGACGACACCGCCTTCGGCGCCTATCTGAAAACGTTTCTGTCCCTGCGCGGCTACGACGCGCGCACGTACGGCCGTGGCGACGAGTTCCTCGCGTCCATGCGCAACGCGGACCTGCCCGACGTCGTGCTGCTCGACGTCATGATGCCGGGCATGGACGGCGTCGAAACGCTCAAGTCGCTGCGCGCCTCGTCGCCCGAGCTGCCGGTCATCATGCTGTCGGGCCACAGCGAAACGGCCACGGTCGTCAAAGCCATGCAGGCCGGCGCCACCGACTTCATCGAAAAGCCCGACAGTCCCGAGGCGCTCGGCGAAATCCGCCTCGAGGTCGTGCTCAAGAACGCGCTCGAGCGCAAGCGCCTCACGTCCGAGCTCACCGAGCTGCGCCGCCAGTTGAGCGACGATGAAGGCCAGGCGATGTGGGGCGCGAGCGAGAAGATGCAGCTCGTGCAGCAGGTGATCGAGCAGGTGTCGGACAGCGACGTCGGCGTGCTGATTCGCGGCGAGTCGGGCGTCGGCAAGGAGCTGGTCACGCGCGCCATCCACACGCGATCGACGCGCAAGAGCCAGCCGTTCGTGAAGGTGAACTGCGCGGCGCTGCCGCCGGATCTGCTCGAGTCGGAGCTGTTCGGCCACGAGAAGGGCGCGTTCACCGGCGCGGCCACCACGCGCATCGGCAAGTTCGAGCAGGCCGATGGCGGCACCATGTTCCTCGACGAGATCGGCGAGATGAAGCCGGCGCTGCAGTCCAAGCTGCTGCACGTCCTGCAGGATGCCGAGTTCACGAAGCTTGGCAGCAACCGCCCGGTCAACGTCGACGTGCGTGTCATCGCCGCCACCAACCGCGATCTCGAGAAGATGATGCTCGCGGGCGACTTCCGCGAAGACCTCTACTATCGCCTCAAGGTCATCGAGGTCTTCGTGCCGCCGCTGCGCGAGCGGCGCGACGAGATTCCGTTCCTCACCGACTTCTTCCTCGCGAAGTACTCGGCGAAGTGGAAGAAGCCGGCGCCGTTCCTGTCGGAACAGCTCCGAGGCATGCTGCTGTCGTACTACTGGCCGGGCAACATCCGCGAGCTCGAGAACATGATCAAGCAGGTGGTCGTGCTGCAGGACGAGCGCATGATCATCAAGGAGATCGAGCGCCAGCAGGCGCGCATGGCGTCGGTCGCCGGCGCAGGCGTCGGTGCCGGTTCCTCGTCCGCGGCCAGCGCGGCCTCGAGCGCAGCCTCCTTTACGCCGCCTCCGGCCCCCACGCCGGCTCCGCCGCCGCCGCCCGTCGTCGAAACGGCCGCGCCCGCGCCGGCTGCGGCCGACGACGTGACCGACGATGAGGAGGAGGCCGACGATGACACGGCGGTGCCTGCCGACGGCGCGGTGTCGCTCAGCGAGGTGTCACGCGCGGCGGCGCTCAAGGCCGAGCGCGCGCTCATCGAACAGACGCTGGCGCAGGTGCAGTGGAATCGCCGCAAGGCCGCCGTACTGCTCGGCGTCTCCTACAAGACCCTGCTGAACAAGATCAAAGAATGCGGCATCAGTCCCTAGAAGGATTGGCAGGGGCGCTCCGCGCCCGCATCCAGTCCAGGAACGTGCGCGCCGGCGTCATAGGCCTCGGCTACGTCGGCCTGCCGCTGGCGGTGGAGCTCGGCAAGGCCGGCTACACGGCCGTCGGCATCGATCTCGATCCGCGCAAGGTCGACGCCGTGCAGGCCGGCACGTCCTACATTCCCGACGTGCCTTCCAGCGCGGTGGCGGAGCTCGTCACAGCCGGACGCCTGAGCGCGACGACGGATTTCGCCGCGGTCGCGGATCTCGACACCATCAACATCTGCGTGCCGACGCCGCTGCGCAAGACCAAAGACCCCGACCTCTCCTACATCGTCGCGGCCACCGAAAAAATTGCGGAGTTCCTGAAGCCGGGCACGCTCGTGATTCTGGAATCGACGACCTATCCGGGGACGACCGACGAGGTCGTGCAGCCGATCCTCGAGCGGGGCGGGCTGACGGCCGGCGTCGACTTCTTCCTGGCCTTCTCGCCCGAGCGGGTCGATCCGGGCAATCCAACGTTCACGACGCACAACGTGCCCAAAGTGGTTGGGGGACTGACGCCGGCCTGCTCGGCGCTTGCCGCCGATCTGTATTCGGCCGCCATCGAAACGATTGTGCCGGTCTCGTCCACGCGCGTCGCCGAAATGGTGAAGCTGCTCGAGAACACGTTCCGGGCCGTCAACATCGGCCTGGTCAACGAGCTGGCGCTGATGTGCGACCGGCTCGGCATCGACGTGTGGGAGGTCGTGGCGGCGGCAGCCACCAAGCCGTTCGGGTTCATGCCGTTCTATCCGGGGCCCGGCCTCGGCGGCCACTGCATTCCGATCGATCCGTTCTACCTGTCGTGGAAAGTGCGGCAGACCGGGTTCGAGCCGCGCTTCATCGAGCTTGCGGGCCACATCAACGGCAACATGCCGCACTACGTGGTCGACAAGGTCGCCGACGCGCTCAACAGCCGGCGCAAGTCGATCAACGGGTCAACCGTGCTGATTGCGGGCATCGCCTACAAGCGCGACATCGACGACATGCGCGAGTCGCCCGCGCTCGACGTGATGTCGCTGCTCCATCAAAAGGGCGCGACGGTGCGGTACGCGGATCCGTGGGTGCCGCACCTGGACGGACACGAGTGGCTGGGCGGTCTGGACCTGGAGGCGGTCGATCTCGACGCGAACCTGGCGGCGGCCGACTGTGTGGTGATCACCACCGATCACACGTCGTTCGACTATGCGCGCTTGGTACGCCAAGCCGACGTGATCGTGGATACGCGCAACGCGATCAAGGGCGACCACCCGAACGTCTTCAAGCTCGGCGCCGCGCGCAAGGCGCAGCAGCCGGCTACGGCAGCACGCTAAGCAGAAATTCCTTCGTCCGCTCGACAATCCAATCGAGCGACGCCTGCAGCTGATGATCGTCGTCCACGATCTCGAGCGTCACGTTTGCGCGCCCAGCCGCCCATCGCTTCACCACCTCGGGATCGACCACGGTGTCGCGGCTGCCCTGAAACACCAGCACCGGCATGTCGAGCCGTACCGCGAAGGCGTCATACCGCCTGGCATCCTCATATAACGCGTAGTCCAGGATCTCGGGCCGGTTCCAGGCGTAGTGGAACACCTCGCACGAGCCGGCCTCCTTCCAGTCGGCGATCGTCACGTCGCCGATGCGGCCGCGATCGTCGGCGCCGAAGTCCAGTGCGGGCGCCAGCAGGACGAGCGCCTTCACGCGCGGATCGGTTGCCGCTGCATGAACGGCGACGAAGGCGCCGAGGCTGGAGCCGATGAGGATGACGGGAACGTCGGAGGACGCGGCCTGCGCTACCTGTTCGATCATTCGCGTGATCGTCAGCCCGCGAAACGACGGCTGATTCAGATCAGGAATCTGCGTGGCGATACCGAGGGGCTTCAGCGCCTCCGCGATGCGGATGGCCTTGGACGACCCGGGCGAAGACGCGAAACCGTGCAGGTAGAGGGCGAAAGCCTTGGGCCGCAAGCCTCAAGCTTAAAGCATCGTGGGGCATCCGGGACGGCAGAGGCACTTCATGCCCGCCTCACCGTCGGTGCAGTAGTCGTAGGTCAGTTCTTCGCCCGGCCGGATGTTGCGCAGCGCGCGAATCCAGATGCGGTCGCCGGTAATTTCGCTGTAGCAGTTCGGCCGGCAGGAGTGATTCACGTAGCGGCCGATGTTGCCGCCGTACGCCGCGTCGCGCGACCAGCGCCGGTTGATCGTGAAGCACCAGATGCGTCCGCGCGATAGATAGCGCTGCTCGCGCCTGGCGGCTTCGGCCGCGCTGATCTTCTCGCCCTTGTATTCGACGATGAAGGTGTCTTTGGGAATCGGCGCGGCCGCAAACACGCCCGCGCCACTGATGGGAGAGCGCCGCTTCTGTATGGAGTCCGGCACGCCGGGACTGACGTCCCGGCCTACCAATAACGGACTCGACCGGTGTCGACGTGCACGAAGTTTGACGAGGGATAGTAGCCCACGCCGCCGCGCTTCAGGTCGGCCGCGGCTTCGCGCAGCGTCTTCAGCTTCACGTCGGGCACGCGGATGTCCATGGCCTTGCCGACCATGTGCAGGCTCTTGCTGGCGACGCCGGTGTTCGAGCCGCCGCGCGCCTGCAGCATCTTGTTGGTGTGCGGCGAGCGATAGCCGGAGATGATGTGGAACGGCGTGTCGTTGCCGAGCTCCACCGTCAGCTCGTGGAGCAGGTCGAACAGCTTCGGGTCGATGGGCTTCACGTCGCCGGTGCGGAAATCGCGCAGCAGGTGGTTGAGCTTCGCCAGCGCGTCGGCTTGGTACTGACCACCCACTGCGTAGGCGATCTCCATCCGCTCAGCCGTATGCGTGTGCACGAACGACAGGGCGCGAATGGGCGCAGCCGGCCCCTTCGGGGCGGCGGCGGCAGCCGCCGGCGGCGCCACGGGCGCGGGCGGCGGCGACACGGCCTTCAGGCGTGACGGGATGGCCACCACAGCCGCGGCGGCGGCGCCGATCTGCAGAAAACGGCGGCGGTCCGCTGAGTGGCGGCGGTCGCCGTGGCGGCGGTCGAACGAGTGTCTGCGCTCGAGGTGTTCCATAAGCAAATTGTCCCGGAGATCCTATTCAAGCAGGAAGCCAGCGTGGCTTCAAGCTGTACAGCACGATTCTTGCTACCCTGCCCCGCATGACCAGGCTCACGAACCTCATCCTTGCGGCTGGCGCCGTCGTCGCGATGGCCGCCCCCACCGGCTGCATGTACAAGCAGGTCGAGGCGCCTGAGGCCGCTCCCCGCACCGGCGACGAGCAGCGCCTCATCGACGACTTCAAGAAGCGCGTCGATCACTACGAGGACGTCAGCAGCAAGCTCGAGCAGGAGGTCTACCCCCCCAGCTCGGAGCTCGATCCCAACACCATTCACGCGCGCCAGAAAGAACTCGCCGCCCGCATCGTCAAAGCGCTGCCCGAGTGGAAACAGGGCGCCATCTTCACGCCCGAGATCTCCGCGCTTTTCAAGAAGCGCATCGCCGAAGTCGTCAACGGCCCCGACGGCGCCAACATCAAGGGCGCCATTTTCGATGACGCGCCCGGCGACATGGCCGTCAAGGTCTTCACCGAGTACCCGGCCGGCGTGCCGATTGCGACCCTGCCCGCGCAGATGCTGAAGCTGTTCCCCGCCCTGCCCAAGGAGCTCGAATACCGGTTCCTCGGGCCCAACCTGATTCTCATGGACATCGCGGCCTTCCTGATCGTGGATGTCATTCCGGACGCCATCAAGTAAGCGCGCCGCAGGTCAGTCCCTTATGAACCGTCAGATGTGGAAGCTCAGTCGTGTCCTGTTCGCCGCTGTGTTCGCCGCCTCGTGCGCGGCGCAGCAGCAGGTGGTGCCCGCGCCCGTCAATCCGCCGCCCGCGCCGCCCCCTGACACGCGGCCGCAGCCCGGCGCGCCCGCCAAACCCGGAACCGCCGCCACGGTGCCGCCCGACGCGCCGGTGCGGCAGCCGGTGGGCGGACTCCCGAATAACGACGGCTCGCTCAAGTTCCTGATCATCGGCGACATGGGCACGGGCGATCGCCCGCAGTACGAGGTCGCGCAGCAGATGCTCGAGCTGCGCGCGAAGTGGAAGTACGACAACGTGCTGATGGTGGGCGACAACATGTACGGCCCCGAGCGCCCGTCGGACTACGCGCGCAAGTTCGAGCAGCCGTACGCCGCGCTGCTCAACGACGGCGTGAACTTCCGCGCCGCGCTCGGCAACCACGACGAACGCGAGCAGCGCCTGTACAAGCACTTCAACATGGAGGGCAAGTCGTACTACACGTGGAAACCGCGCGAAGAGGACGTCCGGTTCTTCTTCCTCGAGTCCACGTACCCGGACGAGACGCAGCTCAAATGGATGCAGACCGAGCTGGCCAACTCGAAGGAGAAATGGAAAATCGCGCTCTTCCACCATCCGCCCTACTCGTCGGGCGGGCGGCACGGCTCGAACATCCCGATCCGCCGCGCGTGGGAGCCGCTCTTCCTTCAGCACAACGTGAGCGTGGTCTTCACCGGCCACGAGCACTTCTACGAGCGCATCAAGCCGCAGCAGGGCATCCTGTATTTCATCGTGGGGTCGTCAGGCAAGCTCGCGCCGGGCGACATTCGCGAGGGATCGGACCTGACGGCGGCCGGCTTCGATCGCGATCAGACGTTTCTCGCCGTCGAGATCGAGGACGACGTGATGTATTTCCAGGCGATCACGCGCACCGGCCGCACGGTCGACTCCGGCACGTTCACGCGGCGCTTCCGCGCCGATGAGAAGGCGGGCGGCTAGCCCTTCGCCTTCTGCCAGTCGAGATCGAAGACCTGCGCCACCCGCCGCGCGACGGTCGCCACGCGGCAGATCAGCCCGATCTCGCGGCGGCCGTCCAGTTCGAGCTTCCTCAGACTCTGGCTGCCGAT
The DNA here is from genome assembly GCA_036675475.1 of Vicinamibacterales bacterium. Taxonomy (GTDB): domain Bacteria; phylum Acidobacteriota; class Vicinamibacteria; order Vicinamibacterales; family SCN-69-37; genus JALYRV01. The sequence continues at coordinate 22,362 of JAKFEY010000059.1, read as the reverse complement.
GAAGACTTCCCTGCCGTCGATGACGATGGCGCGCACGTGCAGGCGCCGATCGGCCAGCTTCACCGAGTCGATGCCCTGCGCGCCCTTGCCCGTCTTGCCGATCACGCGCACCTCCACGCCGTCCTTCACCTTGGATTGCAGCAGGCGCAGGATCATCGGGTCGCTCAGCTTCTGGTCGTAGATCAGGATCTGCTTCTCGGCCGACTTGATGAACGCCGTCAACAGCACGCGCGAGCACTCCGGACTCACGACGAAGTCGTCATCGCACGTCGACGAGTAGGGCTGCCGCGTACTGTCGGCGTCGAACAGGGCCTCCGCCGACGCAATGAGACCCTTGTTCTTCGTGACGAGCCCGAAACTGCGGCTCTTGTCGATGTCCAGCTTCGTGTAGTTGAAGCCGAGCACGAACAGCTGATCGTCGGCCACGAGCATCTTGCCGTGATAGCGCGCCAGGTCGTCGGCCGTGCGCGACACGGTGACGCCGCGCTCGAGCAGGCGCAGCTCGAGCTTCCGCAGCCGGTCTTCCCCGCCGCGGTTGGTGTGCGCGATCAGCGCGCGCACGACGACGCCGCGCTCGACGGCGTCCTCGAGCGCTTTCTCGAGCGACGGCTTGTCGAAGCGGAAGATCAGGATGTCGACGCGGCGCTCCGCGTGTTTGACGGCCTCGACGATCGGGTCAATCCCGTCGTCGGGTTGAACGATTAGCTCCATAAGTCAGGCAGGGCCAGTCTACTTCGGCGCCTTCTTGTCTTTCCATTCCACCGCAATCTCGTTGGAGCTGTCGAGCGCGACGATGGCGGTGGAGATCTTGTCGGTGCGGCGCTTCAGGGGCACGCGGACTTCGTAGACCTGCTCCTCTTCGGACATCGAGCGGAGCTCGTAGTCGATCGAGGCGCGGCGGAAGATCTGTTCGACCTGGTCGCGAATGTCCTTCTTCGACTTGATGGCGACATCGAACAGCTTCTTGGTTTCCGGCTCGAACGACTCGAGCAGGAACAGGACCACCAGCAGGAAGACGGTGGCGGTCATCGCCAGCGCGTAGAGGCCGACGCCGGCCGCCAGGCCCACGCTCAGGCAGCACAGCATGACCACGGCGTCTTTCGGGTCGTCGACTTTCGCGCGGTAGCGAATCAGGCTGGCGACGCCCACGATGCCGAACGCGCGCGCGAGGCTCTGGCCCACGATGAGCATCACCATGGTGCCCATGGCGGCGAGGATGATCTGCGTCTGGACGACCGAGGCCTGGCGCGGCGGCGTGCCCTTGCGGCGCGGGCGCAGCGCCAGCGCGGCACCGAGGACGGCGGCCAGCGGCAGCGCCGCGATGGCGTCATCGAGCTCGTGGAGGAAGTGATCGGGGTCGTGATCCTCCTGGTTCGCGCGGAACAGCTCCTCGGCCGGATTGGCCTGCGTGGCGGCCTCCAGCTGCGCGAATGCCGATGCGGGCGCGGCGAGGGCGAACAGGAGGAACAGCAGCGAGCACGCGCGGAGGCGGACCGTCAACGGCGCCCCCGCAGATTGAGACCTTCCTGCACTTTGGACCTCAGTTTCGAAATGAAGCGTTCGGCGACGTCCGGCGGATACGCCCCGGCCCTGAAGGCGTCAGCATACTGCTTTGGCGTGATCTGGTTCATCAGCTCGCAGATCCAGATGACATCGGCCACGGTGATGTCCTCGAACAGCTCCTGGTGGCGGGCGTCATAGTCGAACTCCACGCGCGTGTTGTTGATCACCTTGCGCAGCAGCTGCTGGCTCTCGAAGTCCTCGGGATTGCCCTTGGTGCCAACGGGCCAGGCGGTCTTGCCGAAGGCGGCGCCGAGGTCGCGCACCACGTACCAGCGGTTGGGTTCGCCCGGGCGCTTGACCTCGTAAATCTTGTTCTGCTGGGTCTTGATGTCCCAGTTGTTCATGAGCACCTGCATGACGATCAGGCCCTTGAACTCGCGCGTGCCGACGAAGGGGTTCTCGTGCCACGACCAGTCGCCGATGTTGTCGAGCTCCTCGAGGTCGGGCCGGAAGCGGCCGGTCATGGGAAGCTCGCCGGCCTTTTCGCCCGACAGGTTGTATTTGGTCAGGATGTAGGTGGGCGGCTGGTGATAGCCGACGGCCCACAGCAGGCGCGACGCCACCACTTCGATCTGTGCCTCGACGCCGATCTTGACCGAGTATTCACGGCCGTCGGGGCCGACGAGATCCCAGCCGCCGCTCATGCCCGTTTCGTCGAACGACTTCACCTTGTAGGTGACGTCAGGCGTGGGCGCGTATTTCTCGCCGCCGGCGCCCCAGAAGAGGTCTCGCGACGCGATGTTTGCCGGCTTCACCCAAAGCTGAGCCATTTCGGCGGCGGTCGGCCGCCGATTGAGCGTCGACCGCATCTTCGGCGCGGCGCAGGCCACCCCGATGGACGCGACGAGCGTGAGGAGCACGAGCGATGGCTTCAGACGAGACACACCTACCTCCGCGCGACGTCAGTGCAAGGCGGAGGCCAATGGCTGAGGCGCCGAGATTTGGTGATTTGGTGATCTGGTGATCTGGTGATTTCAGTGGAAATCGTGGGATTCCACTTCGGGGCCGGCGCCGGCGAGGCCGAGCAGGCGGTCGGCTTTGACCGCCGTGACGCCCTCCTGAATCTGCAGCACGCCTTCGACCAGCAGATAGGCCTCGCCCGTGACCGTGGCCCTGGACGCGGCAAACAGGTCGGGCGTGACGATGACGTTGGCGATGCCGGTTTCGTCCTCGAGGGTCAGGAACACGAAGCCTTTGGCGGTGCCGGGGCGCTGACGGGTGATGACGGCGCCGGCCACGCGCACGCGGCGGCCGTGGCGGCCCCGCGGCAGATCGCTGGCGCGCAGCACGCCGCGCATGGCGAGATCGCCGCGGCGGATGGCCATCGGATGCGGGCCGATAGTCAGGCCCATGCCGCCGTAATCGGCCGACACGCGCTCGGCCAGCGACATGCGCGCCAGCGGCGAGGGCTGCGCCTGTTCGTACTCGGCAATCGCGGGCTGATCGAGCAGCGGCCCCGCCACGCGCGCCGCGCGCTCCACCTGCCACAGCGCGCCGCGCCGATCCTGCCCGAACGACGCCAGCGCGCCGATGTCGGCAAGGACGGCGACTTCGTCGCGACGAAGTGCCGCGCTTTGGATCAGTGCATCGATGGTGCTGAAGCGCGGACGATCAGGCCAGAGGCCAGGGGCCAGAGGCCCTGGGCCTGAGCCCTCGGCCACAACGGGCCTCGGGCTTTCTCTTTCCGTCCAGTCGTGGGCGCAGACGTTACAAAACCAGAGACGCGGGCGAACTTCTTCCAGCATCGATGGGTCTTCGCAACCACACTTGGGACAGCGTGTCAGGCCCCTGGTCTCTGGCCTCTGGTCTCTGGCCTGTTCCGGCCGAGGGCCCAGGGCCGAGCGCCCAGCGCCCTTCTCGATGCGGCGTCCCGCTTCTTCACGCAGGCCGCTCACGTACCGCAGCCCCAGACGCAGCTTGCCGTCGTTCTCCACCGTGCAGTCCCACATCGAGTGCTGCACGTCGATGGGCGCGAAGAGCACGCCGTGGCGCTGCGCGTCTTTCACGAGCGTCGCGGGATGGTAGAAGCCCATCGGATAGTTGTTGAGCATCGCGGCGTAGAAGGCGGCCGGATAGTGCGCCTTGAGCCACGCGCTCGCATAGACGATCAGCGCGAAGCTGGCGGCGTGCGATTCCGGAAAGCCATACAGCGCGAACGAGCTGATGGACTTGAGGATGTCTTCGGCCGTCTGTCCCGTGATGCCGTTGGCCGCCATGCCCGCGCGCAGTTTTTCTTCGATCACTTTCATGCGGGCCACCGATCGCTTGAAGCCGAACGCGCGCCGCAGCTCCTCCGCTTCCCCGCCGCTGAAGCCGGCCGCCACCATCGCGATGCGCAGCAGCTGCTCCTGAAACAGCGGCACGCCAAGCGTGCGCTTCAGAATGGGCTCGAGCGACGGATGCGGATACACCACCGGCTCGTCGCCGCGCCGCCGCGCCAGGTACGGATGCACCATGTTGCCGACGATCGGGCCCGGCCGGATGATCGCGACCTCGACGACGATGTCGTAGAAATGTTTCGGCTTGAGCCGCGGCAGCGTCGCCATCTGCGCGCGCGACTCGACCTGGAAGATGCCGATGGTGTCGGCCTCCTGCAGCATCTTGTACACGGCAGGGTCGTCGGGGGGAATGCGGGCGAGATCGAGTGTCGTCCCGCGCGAAGGCTCCAGGCTCCAGGCTCCAGGCGCCGGGCGTGAGCGGGCCGGCACAACGGCCGCCCCGCTGAACTCTCGGCCTCCGGGTACGTCTGGAGTCTGGAGTCTGGGGTCTGGGGCCCTGTTGATCAGCGCGAGCGCGTCCTCGAGCACCGCCATCATGCCGAGCCCGAGCAGATCGACTTTCACCAGGCCGAGATCCGCGCAGTCTTCCTTGTCCCACTGCACGACGACGCGGCCGGGCATCGAGGCGTTTTCGAGCGGGACAATCTCGTCGAGCCGGCCGTGGCACAGGACCATGCCGCCGGAATGCTGGCCGAGATGCCGCGGCAGATCCTGCATGCCGGCCCAGAGCGCCGAAAACATCTGCAGCTTCGGCTCGCGCGGATCGAGGCCGGCGTCGCTCAGATGCTGCGCGATGGTTTCCTTCGGATCGATCCACTCGAAGTTGTTCATCAGCTTCGACAGCCGATCGGACATTTCCTGTGGAAAACCGAGAACCCTTCCCAGCTCTCGCGCCGCGCTCTTGCTGCGATAGGTGATGACGTTGGCGGTCATCGCGGCGCCCAGGCGGCCGTAGCGCTCGTAGACATACTGGATGACGCGCTCGCGCCGGTCGCCGCTCGGCAGATCGAGATCGATGTCGGGCCATTCCCCGCGCTCCTCGGAGAGAAACCGCTCGAAGAGCAGATCCATGCCCACCGGATCGACCGCCGTGATGCCGAGCGAATAGCAAACGGCGCTGTTGGCGGCCGATCCGCGCCCCTGCACGAGAATCCCCTCGCGCCGGCAGTAGTTGACGATGTCCCAGACGATCAGGAAGTAGCCGGCGAGATCGAGCTTTTCGATGAGCGCGAGCTCGCGATCGATCTGCGCGCGGGCGCGGTCGTGGTACGGGCGGTAGCGATCGCGCGCGCCGACCTGCGTGAGGCGGCGCAGGAACGAGATCTCGTTCTCGCCGGCCGGCACGGGATATTGCGGAAAGCGGTAGCCGAGATTCGCCAGCGTGAACTCGAGCCGCTCGGCCAGCGCTTCGGTGCCGGCCAGCGCCTGCGGCAGGTCGGCGAACAGCCGCGCCATGTCCGCCTTCGGCTTGAGATAGCGCTCGGCATTGACGGCCAGCCGGCGGCCGGCCGCCTCGATCGTCACGTGATTGCGGATGCACGTGAACACGTCGTGCAGCGGGCGCGCGGTCTGGTCGGCGAACTTCACGCCGTTGGACGCCATCAGCGGCACGCGGAAGGCCGCGGCAAGATCGAGCAGCGCCTGGTTGTCGCTCTCCTCGTGGCGCCGCATGTGGCGCTGCAGCTCAATCCAGGTGTGCGCGCGGCCGAACGTGCCGACGAGCTGATCGAGCAGCCCGCCGACGCCGTGCTTGCCGGCCGCGAGAATCTCGCGCCCGGCCAGCGCAATGAGTCCCGCCGAATAGCCGTCGAGATCCTCGAGCGTGACCACCGCCTCGCCCTTCGGCGCGCGCATGTGCGCCTTGGAGAGGACGCGGCAGAGGTTTCGATAGCCCTCGGCTGATGCGACAAGCACTGGCAGCCGGAAGAGGCTGTCAGGCCTTAGACCAGCGGCCAGAGGCCTTAGGCCTGGGCCCTCGGGCACAACGGCCCTCGGGCTGTTGTGCCCTTGGCCTCTGGTCTCTGGTCTCTGGTCTCTGGCCTGATCGTGCGCGGAGCGCCCGATCACCAGCTCCGCCCCCACGAGCGCGCGCAGCCCCGCTTTCTTCGCCGCCTGGTGCAGGCGCGGCGCGCCGTACAGGCCGTTGCGATCGAGCAGCGCAATCGCCGGATAGTCGAGCGCGGCGGCGCGCTCGACGAGCGCTTCGGGCAGCGACGCGCCTTCCAGAAACGAAAACGCGGAGGCCGCGTGGAGTTCTACGTACATCTATTAATCCAGCACGCCATCGACAACCCATTTCCCCGTCGCGCGATCCTGCGCGACGCGGCAGGTCACCCCGGTATCGAGCGCGACGTCCCACTCGTCGCGATCCCACCCGTCCGACTCGCCTCCGGCCGCGCGGCCGGTCCACCACCCGCCGGCGCTGCGCCACGGGCCGGCCGCGATCACCACATCGCCGCGAATGTCTTCGGCGTCGACGCGCACCGGACGCGCGGCCACCCCGCCAGGCCCCGCCGTCCGCACGCGCGCCGCGCGCGGAGGACGGAAGCGGCGGAGGACGGCGGGGGGAAACATGGATTTGGTGATCTGGTGATTTGGTGATCTGGTGATTTGATGCGGCGCGAAGCTCTGCATCGCAAACGCTCCCGGCCGGTGCGTGTCCAGCAGCGCGGGCGCGCCGACGCGGGGGTCGCCGGCCACGGCGCCGAGGCGCGCGACGAGCGTCGACAACGTTTCGGGCGCCGGCAGCGCGGGCTCGAACAGGCCCGTCTGCAGAATGCGGCCGGGCGCCACGTCGACATCGATCACCACCTCGTCGACCGCCGCGCCGGGCGGATGCGATTCGAGATCGAGCATCACCAGCGTGCGCAGCACGCGCGCGTCGCGCATCGGCGCCGGCAGCGCCAGCGTCCGCGCGTACGCCGCTTTATTGCGGAGACGACTTGACATGGCGTGGTATGCACGCGCCTCACCGCCCGTGGCGCTCGGCAGGCTACCACGCCAGGTCAAGTCGTCTCCGGGATTGGTCACCAGCCTCAACATCGTCGTCACACTGATCGCGCCGCGATCGGCGGCGGCAAGCGCCTGCTCGAGCGATTCGCAGAGGCCGGACACGATGAAGGCGAGCGGCTGCAGATCGTCGACCGGCCACTCGAGCCGCATGGACTGCAGGAATGACGGCGGCGCGGTGGCGGGCACGAGCGGCCGCTCGTCCTGACCGGTGGCCGCGCGCTGCAGGACGAGGCCGGCGTCACCAAGGCGGGCCGACAGCTCGCTCGCGGGCAGGCGCGCGAGGTCAGCGAGCGTCTTCAAACCCCAGCGCTCGAGTCTGTCGACGGATTTGGCGATCTGGTGATCTGGTGATTTGGTGATTGGCGGCCCGGGCGCGAGGCGATAGTTGCGGCCCTGCCCTTTCGTGCGGCGCGCCGGCGCGCCCGCGCTTGCTTTCGCAAGCGCGGGCCCCAGCAGATCGGCGATCGCCGCCAGCGCCGTCAACGGCAGCGGCGCTAGCGCCGCCGCCTCGCGGCCCGGCGGGATGACGATGCAGGCGGCGCACGGCGGGACAACGTCCTCCGCGCCGTCGAGGTGCGGCCGCGCCAAAGAGCGGTCGCGGCTGCGATCTTTTAACGCCGTCGCGGAGGACGTTGTCCCGCCACACGCCGCGCTGGCCGCGATCAGCGCGGCGGCCGTGCGGGTCGCGGCCACGCAGACGCGCACGTCCAGTCCGCGCGCGGCCGCCTGGCGCGCGAGTTCACGGGCTAATCCTTCCGCCCCGCTCATCGCGGTGCGTGAGCCGCCGGCGCTGCCGAACAGGCGCGACAAGCCGGACGCATCGAGCGCGACGCCGGAGGCGCCGCACTCGATGCGCGGAGAAAAGTCTTCGGCGAGCCGCGCCGCCTCGTCGCGATCGGCCGCGCGCAGCGGGTAAATGACGGCGATCATGGTTCTCCGGCCGCGCCGCTCGCCGGCGTCGCCCCTGCCCGCTTGAAGCTGCGCAGGCGCGGCGCGAGCGACGGGCCGTCGAACACGCGCGCCTGATCGGACTGGCCGCGCCAGCGCGCCGGCGCGGCCTGCAGTTCCAGCGACACGCCGCCGGCGCTGCGCGCCGTCGGCGTGTCGGCCAGCAGCAGCGCCGCGGTGCGCGAGCCTTCGACGCTGCGGCCCAGGCGCAGCCACGTGGTGAACGGCAGCCGCTTGATCGTGCGCGCCGGCACGCCGCTCAAATCGAGCACCGCCAGCGCGAAGCCGCCCGCGCGCAGAATCAGATCGAAGGCGCGGATCGCCTGCGTCAACGCGCGGTCGCCGCCCCGATGCCCCGCCGATCCTCCGGGCACCGGCACCACGCGCTGCCGATCGCTCACGTGGCCGCGCACCCAGAGCAGACGCTCGAGCACGACCCCGCGCGCCGCGGCCGGCACCGGATCGAACCGATCGGCCGCATCGACCAGCGCCGCCAGCTCGCCGCCGCCCGTGGCGGCCGCGAGCGTCCCGACGAGCAGCGACGTCCGGCCCGCCGACGGCGGGCCGGACAGCTCCGAAAAGTGGCCGCGCGGCCAGCCGCCTTCGAGCGCCTGATCGGCCCGCGAATGGCCGGTCCGGATGACCAAATCCTCAATCGGGCCAGCCGGGCGAAGGGCGGGAAACACGGCCAGGGTGCGGTCGAGCTTGCGGTCTTTGAGGAGTGATTCGAGAGTCGTCCGGGCCAGCATTTTCGCCTTATATTCGCCTACGAAGCGAGCATAGCAGATTCTGCGAACTCGGCTCAGCAACCTTTTCCATGCTCGCAATCACAGGTGATCGCCGGTGCAGTGCAGATCGGTCAATCCTTTGGCCGATAGGCCAAATTTTGGCTACCTCAGCACGCTTGTCGGCCCATTGAACAGCCGAAAAGAGGCGCTTTTCCGAAGCACGCGATGGCCTGCCACTTGCTAAGCGGTCGTTTACTCTACTGGAGTAGATATGGAATCGACCAAGCCAGTTCTGGATAGCCGCCCTCGCATCATAGGGGGCGGTCTTCAAACATTAGCCAATATCGCCGTTATCGCGGCTGCCTGCGTGCGTCATTTGGCTTACGTTGGAACGCACGCTCCCCCCACAGCCGCCGCCTGTTTACAAGATAGGTGAAACCGTCGGACCGATCGAAGGCGTCGATTTCCGCGGACCACGTCACACGCTTCTACTGTTCGTGCGTCAAGATTGCCGATTCTGCAGAGAGAGCGAGCCGTTCTACCAACGTCTTTCAAAGGCTCGGTCAATGACGAATTCGTCAAATATCAAGCTGGTCGTCGCATCGACGGATCCAAAGGCTTCTTTGGCCGACTATCTCCGCAACAAAAACATCAACGCCGACTCCGTTGCCAACGTCCGACCAGGCGATCTGAAAGTGCCAGGCACTCCGTTTCTCATTCTCGTCGACGACGACGGCCGCGTAGCTCGCATTTGGCGTGGTCGATTGTCGAGTACCCAGGAAAAGGAGGTCCTGTCACTGTTTCTCACATAAAGAAACCGTTACCTCAACTGAGTCCACCTATGGAGATCACGATGATTCGAACACCTCTGATCCGCTCGCTTCTACAACTCATCGCGCTGGCGGCCGTCAGCGTGTGTCTTGCGCTCACGACAACCACCGAGGCCAGCGCCTTCGAAGGATGCGGCTACTACGCTTCCGAGTGCGCCCAGCAGTGCGGCTCTACGGTCAGTTACGAAGGGCACTGGTCCTACTGGGATGACGAAGGCTGCTGGAACGAGCAAACTCAAACTTGGGAAGGTTGCGACGTCTGGGTAAACGAATGGTCTTGGGGAAACGGCGTTCAGGAGTTCGAATGCCAGGACGCCGATCCCGCAGGTTCCATCTGCATGTGCGCGTACTAAAATAAGGTGCAGGGGGAGGACCGGACTGTCGGTCCTCACCCTGCCCTGTCTCCATCTCGCGATCAATCTATGCGGAAGCGTGGCAGAAAAACGGTGAACCGACTCCTCTGGCTCTTCTTCGGTGTCGCTGCAGTTCCAGCGTGTCTTCACGCGCAGGGCATCTCGCGACCGAACGCGGCCCAGTTGCAGTCAATGAAGGATTTTATCGAGGCAGATGCTATCGAACGCGCTGCGCTTCTCGCTGCCCGCGAAGCTGCAGCCACGATAGGTTCGTTGAGCCCAGACGCCAATCGGGCCTTGCTCCGCTGGAGCGAAGCCATTCTGGTCTGGAAGGAAGAGACACGCGATGGCGCGGCGCCGCTGCTGGCTGAAGGCGTGCTTCTGGACTGCCTTGGCAGGATGAAGGGCGTCAAGACACGACGGGTCCTGGAAGAGCGTTCCGTTCGTTTCTTTCATGATCTCGCGGCGACGCGGCCTGGCCGTGCGGCCAAGGCGTTCGAGGCCGCACTGAAGCGCGACCCAGATCTCATCGAGGCCCGGCTTCGAGGAGCGCGGATTCGAGCCTTGGATGATGCGGAGCCTCGGGCGTTGCGCGAGTTAGAGAATCTCGCCGAAGGATCAGACGACTCTCCGTTCACGTACCTGGCTGCCGTTAGCCGTGCCGAGGCCGCGCGCGCGATGCGCGATCGTCCTGGTGCCGTGACTTGGTACCTGCGGGCCCTGGAAATCTACCCGCGATCGGCCGCTGCGGCCATCGGCCTTGCAGGGCTCGATCCGGACGGGCCCATGGCATTCGAGAATGTCGACACGCGCGATCTCTATTACGCCTACCCCTGCACGATCCTAACGGCCGAGATTCACAAGGCGCTGTCGAATCGCGTGCAGGGGGCGTCGCCGAAGTGATGAAGCTCGCGACGGGCGTCGTGGTGCTCACCGCCGTGGCCGCCTTGACCGCCGGACAACAGCCGCAGTTCAGAACCTCGGTCGCGCGAGTGCGCCTCGACGTGCGCGTGGCCGATGCCAACGGTCCCGTCCGAGGCCTCACGCGCGACGACTTCGTTGTCGAGGACAACAGCTTCCGGCAGGCCATCAACATCGAAGAAGCAGCCGATGCCCCCCTCGATCTGGTGCTGGTGGCGCAGCCGATCGAATCGGTTTCCTATATCTCGCCGGAGCAATCGACGCGCGTCACTGCCGGGCTGTCGGCGTTTCTCCAACAGATCACCGATCGCGATCGCCTTGCGGCGCTGCTTGCCGGCGCGCCACCATCGCGTCTGCGTGCGTTCGAGTACGGCCCGCCGCCCTTTGATGTGCGGGCATTCTCCGGCGGCATCTACGCTGCGCCATTCGATGCCATCGTTGCCGCGCTGGGTCAGTTCGATCGGTCCGAGCGGGCGCGAGCGCTGGTCGTGTTCACGAATGGGGCGGACTTCCGAAGCACGACAAGCTTCGAAGGCGTTGCCGAACTGACACGGCGTCTGGGGCCGGCCTTTGTGCTCGTCGGCACGCCCGTGACCATTCGGGAGACTGCTCGGGTGAAGTCGGCGACCAGGAGCGGTTCCGTCACGAGAGATTCGGGCCTCATGGCAGAGGCCGGAATTTCCGGTGAAGTCTTTCCCGCCACGTTGAAGATCCTCGCCGATCGAACGGGCGGCATCACGGTGAACCTTGCTGACGGCGAACCCGGCCAGATCATCGCCGACATGTTCATCTGGCTGCGCACCCGCTACACAATCACCTACGAGCCGCCAGCAGGCAAGGGATGGCACAAGGTGAAGATCACCGTCAATCGCAAGGGTGCCACGGTGCGAGCGCGCGAAGGCTACTTCGTAGACTGAGCGCCGCTATCGAATCACGATTCTGCCTCTAAGCCGGGCGTCGTCGGGATTGAAGTGATCGTGGAAGCCGCAGGTGCGGACGACGACGAGGTTGCCGGTTTCGCGGGTCTGCCCCGTGTTCAACAGACCGACGGAATTAATCGGCGGGCACTCGAGATGATCCGGATGATCGTCGGACGTCATGTCGTGCGGGCGGCTGTCGTTGTTGATGAACAGCACGCGCGTGCCGGGCGCCACCACGAGCTCCGTGGGACTGACGAGGCCGGCCGACGAGATGGTGATGCGGAAAGGATTCTCGGCGGGCGTGGCCGGCCCCGACGGACTGCCGCTGCCGCCGCACGACACGGCCGCCGCCAGCAGCGCCGCCGCCCCAGAAACGCGGGCCAGGCGCGCGACGGCCGCGCTCGCAACACCTGCGGTGCGCAGTCCGGCAAAGCGCGCCGCGCGCATCAGAACGTGAATCCCGCCGTCAGCGACAGCACGCGGTTGCGCATGCTCACCGCGTCGGTGCGATCGGCATCGATGTCGCGCACGCCGAACGTATAGCGCGCGTCGATCACGAACCGCCCCACGTCAACGCCGCCGCCGGCGACGATGCCGAGGTCGAAGGACTCGACGTCGTCGGCCAGATCGATTTCTTCGGTGGCGCCGCTGAACGCCGCGCGCGACTTCGCCCTGAGGCGCCACGCCAGGGCCGGGCCTGCCACGACATACACCGGCGTGCCCGACACGCGCCGCGTGACGCGCGCCAGCAACGGCACCTCGAGATAGTCGAGCAGTAACTGCGCGTCGATGCCGTCCTGCTCGAGCGACGCGCCCTTCGCGGTGTAGAGCACCTCGGGCTGCACCTGCAGCCACGACAGTGCCTGCCAGGTGACGAACGCGCCGGCCACGAGGCCCGTGCGCGTGTCGAACGACGGGCTGCTGTCGTCGCCGTCGACGCTGACGTTGGCGAGATTGACGCCGGCCCGCGCGCCCGCCTGCAGTTGCTGCGCGGCGGCATCGGTCCCGGCGAACACGAGCATCGCGAGGGCGGCGGCGAGCAGACGCGTGTGGCGTGAAACAGAGAAGGTCATAGAATCGCGGGTCCTCCGCGGAAGTTGCCGCCCAGCACCGCGACCGAGTCGCCGCCGAGCCATCGATCGATCACGCTCGCATACACGGCGCGGAAATCGGTTTCATGGCGCACGTCGCCGCTGTTGTTCTCGAGCGTCGGATTGCTCGCGCCGGCGCGCAGATCGGCCGCCGTGCCGTACAGGCCGCCGCGCACGCCGCCGCCGAGCGCCATCATCAGGCCCGCTGCGCCGTGATCGGTGCCCTCGCTGCCGTTCTCGCTGATGCGCCGCCCGAATTCCGAGAACTGAATCACCAGCGTGTCGTTGAACAGGCCGTGATTGAGCAGGTCGGCGTAAAACGCCGACAGGGCGCCGTCGAGCGTGCCCATCAGGTTCGCGTACGCGCCGTTGGCGAGGTTGGTGCGCTGCAGCGCGTGCGTGTCGAAGCCGCCGGTCTGCACCCAGAACACGCGCGTGCCGATGCCGCGCACCATGGCGCCGGCCACCGTGCGCAGCGCCTGCGCGAGGCCGTTGTTCGGATACGGCACCGTCGGCGCATACGTGGCCACCTGCGCGACCCGATCGAGCGTCGCAAACGCCGCCTGCGTCGTCGCATTCACAAACGCCAGGTGCGGCTGATCGGCCGGCAGGTGCGACGAGATGCGCGTGGCGGTCTGCCGCGCGGCGGTGGCGTCGCTGCCGCCGTTCGGGCTGGCGAACGCGTAGCCCGCCGCGCTCGGAATCGACGGCACGCCCACCGTGCGCGCCATCAGCGTGCGCGGCGTCTCGCGCACCGTCGACCACGCCGTGAGCGGATCGACCGGCGACGGCAGCATGTCGAGATAGCGGCCGAGCCATCCCGCCCCCTGCGGCGAGCCGGGATCGGCCGTCGACCAGATGTCGGTGCCGAGAAAATGCGAGCGGCTCGAGTTGGGATAGCCGGTGCGCTGCACGATGGCCAGGCGTCCGGCGTTGTAGATCGATCGCAATCCCGCGAGGCGCGGATGCAGGCCAAGCGCGTGTCCGGCGCTGTCGCTGCCAATCTGCAACACGTTGGCCGCGGGCACGGCGAGCGTGGGCCGCCGCGCGTAGTACTGCGGATCCTGATACGGAATCAGCGTGCTGAGCGCGTCGTTGCCGCCGCTCAAATAGAGGACGACGAGGTTGCGGCGCGTCTGGCCTTGCGCCATCGCAAGATCGGAGAGGAACGCGGGCGCCGCGAACGTGAAGGTGAAAGCGGACACGCCGCCTTTCACGAATTGCCGTCTGGTGACTGCCATGGTTCGATGCCCTACACGAGCTGATAGCCGCCCGAGCCCACGATCAGGTGCACGAGCCCGGCGGCCTTGGCCGCCAGCTGGGCGTCGCTGCCGGTCCACGCGCCGCCGGCGTGCACATAGTCGACGAGCGCGGCGTGTCCCTGCGGCGGATACGCGGGCGCGGTGAGCCGATCGAGCGCGTGCGCCACCAGGGTGTCGGGGTCCGACGCGGCCGGACGGAACGCGTCGCGCAGATTGAACTTCTGATTGGTGGCCAGCTGCGCGGCAAAGTTCATGCGCGCGAGCATGGCGCCGGTGGAAAACCACTCGGGCCCGAGCGCCCAGCCGTTGACGTCGGGCGGCTCGAACAGCTGCTGTCCCATGTTGACCAGCGGCGTCAGCGCGTCGTTCACCGAAAAGCCGGCCCAGCCCACTTCCTTCACGGCGCGCACGACGAACTCCACCGGCCAGGCGTAGCGGCGATAGTAGTTGGCGGGATCGCGGAAGGCCGCCGACAGCAGCAGGCGGCGCACCATGGGCTCGATCTCGAAGCCGCTCGCATAGTAGACGGCCGCCACGTCGCGCAGCAGCGCCTCGTCGGGCGCGTCGACCTCGTTGATGAAGAACGCGTACAGCTTGCGCGCGAGGCGCGGGCCGGTGGCCGGATGCGCGGCGACGGCCGTGATCAGATCGAGGCCGTCCTGCATGCCGCCCGACGCCGCGCGCGCGGGAATCGTGCGGCTGCCGCCCGGATAGATCGGGAACGTGAATTCCTTCGCCGCCGTGTCGTGCTGCGCGGCGTTGTAGCTGAAGGTGTAGCGGCGCGCGGCGCCCGTGCCGGGCCGCGACAGGTTCCAGCCGGTGAACACGCGCGCGCCCGCATAGACGTCGGTTTCGGCAAACGTGCCGACGCCCATCGTGAACAGCTCCATCAGCTCGCGCGCGAAGTTCTCCTGCGGCCGCGCGCGCACGTTCGTGCGCCCGTCGAGCCAGAACAGCATCGCCGGATCCTGCGCGATGGCCACCAGCAGCGTGCGGAAGTTGCCGAGCGCGTGCTCGCGCAGCAGCTCCATCTGCCCCTGCACGCCGCCGGCGTCTTCCGACGGCTTCGCGGCCAGCATGCGCGTGGCTTCCTCGGCGCCCGCCTCCCCCGCCACCTTCGAATAGGCCGTGGCGAAGTGGTTGTGCCAGAAGAGCGTCATGCGCTCCTGCAGCGGCCGGCGGCTGTGCACCATGCGGAACAGCCAGCGCTGGCGCGCATCGGTGATGTTGAGCCACGGCATGAACGCGCCGCGCGCCGTTACCGCCACGTAGCCGGGCCGCCCGATGTTACTGTCCACATCGTCAGGCACCGCCGCGTAATTGAGGAGCCGCGAGAGCGCGCCGGTGAAGCCAAGCAGGCCAAGGCTGGCGTACGCGCGGATTTCGTCGGCGCCGGCGCCGAAACCGGCACGCCGGAGGAGGTGTTCGAGCTCGGGCTCGCGAGGTCGCGTCATTGAAGGCTGCGGGGGGCACCAGAGCGTGACACGACCGCGCGTGGAATCCAATACTGACGCGCAGTAACCACGGCCGGGCCCGGCCGGCGGCCATACAATGGGCAGAGCTTGACTACGTCCGTCCGGTCCGACGATCCCCAGCTTGGCGTCCAGCCCCCGCCCCCGCGGGAAGGCTTCCTCGTCCGCGTGTCGGCCGCGTTTCGCTACCGCGATTTCCGCGTCATCTGGTGGGGCGCGCTCGTCTCCACGATCGGCACGTGGATGCAGAAGTACGCGCAAAGCTGGCTGGTGCTCGGGCTGACGGGCTCGACGTTCTACCTGGGCCTCGACGAGCTGCTCAATCAGCTGCCGATCATCCTGTTCATGCTGATTGGCGGCGTCATCGCCGACCGCCACGATCGCCGCCATCTGCTGATTGGCTCGCAGCTGGTGCAGGCCGCGTCGGCCTTCGCGCTGGGCGCGCTCGTGTGGACCGGCCGCATCGAAATCTGGCACGTGCTCGCGCTGTCGGTGGTGTCGGGCTGCGGCCAGGCGTTCGGCGCGCCGGCCTATCAGTCGCTGATTCCGTCGCTCGTGCCGCGCAAGGAGCTGCCGAACGCCATCGCGCTCAACTCGATTCAGTTCAACCTGTCGCGCGTGCTGGGCCCGATGCTCGGAACGCCGGTCCTGCTCGCGGTGGGCGCGGCCGGCTGCTTCTTCCTGAACGGCCTGTCGTTTTTCGTCGTGATTGGATCGCTGCTGTCGCTGCACATCGTGCACACGCGCCAGGAGACGCATGCGCCGATCCTCGACGATTTGAAGGGCGGCCTGCGCTACATGCGCGGCGAGCCCGCGCTGCGCATGCTCACGGTGCTCGTGTTCCTGAGCACCTTTCTGGCGCTGCCGCTGATCACGTTCCTGCCGGTGTTCGCGCGCGACATCCTGCAGGGCACGTCGGCGCCCGAGACGCGCTTGTCGGGCCTGATGGCGGCGCAGGGGCTCGGGGCCATTGGCGGCGCGCTCGTGGTGGCGGGCCTCGGCAGGTTCCACGGCATGGGCCGCGCGCTGCTGTCGATTCAGGCCGGGTTCGGCGTGCTCATCGCGCTGTTCGCGATCACGCGCTCCCTGCCGGTCAGCTATCTGCTGCTCTTCATCGGCGGCGCGGCGTTCATGACGGTGTTCTCCCTGAGCTCCTCGCTGGTGCAGCTGGTGGTGCCCGATCACCTGCGCGGCCGCGTCATGAGCATCTACATGCTGGCGCTCCGCGGCGGCGGTCCGCTCGGCGCCTTCGCCAGCGGCGCGGCGGCCACGTATCTGTCGGCCCCCACGGTGCTCATCATCAACGGCGTGCTGCTGTCGGTGCTGGCCGGATATTTCCTCGTCAGAAGTCACGGCATCCGCGAGCTCTAACCGCTCAGCGCGGGAATTGCAGGGGAGCCCCGGCGGCGCCCCCCTCCCGCCGTCCATACGGGCGCTCACTGGAGCCTGCCATGCGATGTGTGTCACTGAACGTTCCCCTGCTGTGCTTGATGAGCCTCGTCGTCGTTCCGCTCGGCGTGCCCGTGGGTGGACGTGGCGTCAGCTCGAATGCATGTGATCCGGACAATGGGGGCCTCACGCTGCCCGCCGGATTCTGCGCGTCGGTATTTGCCGACAATCTCGGCCGCGCGCGGCATCTCGTGATCACGCCCACCGGCGACGTCTACGTGAATACCTGGAGCAGCCGTTACACCGAAAACAAGAACGCCTCCGGGGGATACCTCGTCGCGCTTCGCGACACGAATGGCGACGGCAAAGCGGACCAGATCGAGCGGTTCGGGCCGGTGCACCAGGACGGCAAGCCTGGCGGCGGCACCGGCATCGCGGTGCATGCCGGCGCCCTGTATGTGGAAGACATCGGCAGGATCGTGCGCTATCGCCTCGAGGGCGGCGCCCTGGTGCCGAAGGGGGCTCCCGATGTCATCCTCACGGGCCTGCATACCGACACCGGCCACATCATGCACCCGTTCGCCATCACGTCCGGCGGCGCGCTCTACGTGAATTCGGGCTCCTTGACCAACTCCTGCCAGGAGAAAGACCGCACCGTCGAATCGCCGGGGCAGAAACCATGCGCTGAGCTCGCGCGGCAATCCGGCATCTGGCGCTATGACGCCGGCAAGACCGGGCAGACGTTCTCGGCGAAGGAACGCTTCGCCACCGGCACGCGCAACGCCGTGGCGCTGGCGGTCAACAGCGCGGATGGCGCGCTCTACGCCACGCTGCACGGGCGCGACGGCCTCGGACCGCACTGGCCAAAGCTGTACACCATGGAGCAGAACAATGAGCTTCCGGCGGAGATCCTGGTGCGCATCGATCGCGGCGACGACTTCGGATGGCCCGAGTGTTACTACGATCCGCAACAGCGCAAGTACGTGCTGGCGCCGGAGTACGGAGGCGACGGCGGCACGGCGCAAGGATCGTGCGCGGCGAAAGAACAGCCGCTGGTGACATTCCCGGCGCACTGGGCGCCAAACGGCATGGCTTTCTATCACGGTTCCCCCTTTCCCGCGAAGTATCGCGGCGGTGCCTTCGTCGCCTTCCACGGCTCCCACGACCGGCGGCCGGCGCAGGCCGGCTATCTGGTCGCCTTCGTGCCGTTCGCCGGCGGAAAGCCGTCCGGCGGCTACGAGCAATTTGCGACCGGCTTCACGGGCCAGCCGACTGTGAAGGCACCCACCGAAGCTCGTCATCGTCCGATGGCCGTCGCCGTCGGGCCCGACGGCGCGCTGTACGTGTCGGACGACGTCAAAGGGCGCATTTGGCGTGTGACGTACTCCGGAAGCAGATAGACTGCGCGCCGAGGTCCTATGACAGACATGAACGGCAAGGTCGCGCTCGTCACCGGCGGAGGCTCGGGCCTGGGGGAAGCAATCGGCAAGGCGCTCGCACGCCGGGGCGCAAAGGTGGTGCTGTCCGACATCAGGGTCGACGGGGCGGAACGCGTCGCGCAGGAAATTGCGCAGCAGGGCGGCACCGCGACAGCCGTTCAACAGGACACGGCCCGTCCCGAAGACGCGGAACGCGTCGTCAAGCATGCCGTCGACACCTACGGCGCGCTGCACTACGCGGTGAACAACGCCGGCATCGGCGGCAAGCAGGCGCCGGCCGGCGAGACCGACCTCGCGGACTGGGACCGCGTCATCGCGATCAACCTCAGTGGCGTGCTCTACGGCATGCGCTATCAGATTCCCGCGATGCTGAAGGCCGGGGGGCGCGAATGCGCCATCGTCAACATGGCCTCCATTCACGGCGCGGTCGCCGCCATCGGCAACGGCGCCTATACCGCCGCGAAACATGGCGTGGTTGGCCTCACGAAGAACGCCGCGGCGGAATACGGCCCGCAGGGCCTGCGCATCAATTGCGTGGGTCCCGCGTACATCGAGACGCCGCTGCTGGCCGGCCTCCCCGACGAGGTTCGCAAGGCATTGATCGCCCGTCACCCGCTCGGCAGGCTCGGCAGGCCCGAGGAGGTCGCGCCGCTCGTGTGCTTCCTGCTGTCGGACGAGGCGTCGTTCATGACGGGCGGCTATTACCTGATCGACGGCGGCTACACCGCGGTGTAGGGCGGCCGCGCCATGGCGCCGCGCACCCCTGACTGAGGGAGATCACACGACAGCATCCTCGCCCGGCTATGACTACGTGATCGTCGGCGGCGGGTCGGCGGGAGCGATCCTCGCCGCGCGCCTTGCGGAGGATCCCGATTCGCGGGTCGCCGTCCTCGAGGCCGGACCTGAGAACACGAGCTACTGGTCCCGCGTGCCGCTGGGGTTCGCGAAGATCCTTTTCAATCCGAAGTACATGTGGCTCGATTGGAAGACGCAGCCGGACGCGTCGCTGGGCGGGAAAGTCTACGGACTGCCGCATGGCAAGGTGCTGGGCGGTTCCAGCGCGATCAACGGCCTGGTGCACGTGCGGGGAAACCCGGGCGACTACGACGAATGGGAGCGGGCCGGCGCGACCGGCTGGAACTACGCCTCGCTCCTGCCCTACTTCAAGAAATCAGAACGGGACCACCGCGGCGAGACCCCGTTCCACGGCGGCAGCGGGCCATTCAAGGTGGAACGTGCGCGCTGGCAGAACCCGCTGGCCGACGCGTTCATCGAGACCGCGTCGTCCGTGTTGGGCATCCCCGGCAACGACGACTTCAACCGCGATCGGATCGAGGGCGCCGGATACTGGGACCTGGCCACGTGGAATGGCACGCGCAGCTCCACTGACGCCGCGTACCTGAAGCCGGCGCGCGGGCAGTCGAATCTGCACGTGGTGACCGAGGCGCTCGTCATCCGTATCGACTTCGACGGCAAGCGTGCCCGCGGGGTCACCTACCGCAAGGACGGACGGGAGATCCACCTGGCCGCCCGCCGCAGCGTAATCCTCAGCGCGGGCGCGCTGCACACCCCGCAGTTGTTGCAGGTCAGCGGGGTCGGCAGCGGACCGCTGCTGCAGACACACGGGATTCCCGTGGTGCACGACCTTCCCGGCGTCGGCCACAACCTCATGGATCACGTCCAGTACGGCGTGAAATTCAAGACCGACAGCCCCTACACGTTCAACCGCAAGGTCGGGTCGTTGCTCTCGCAGGCCCTGCAGGGCATCAGGCACTATGTGCTGCCGCGGAACGGGCCGCTCAACATCGGCGCCTCCCTGGCGGGTGCGTTCTTCCGCACCAGGCCGGAACTGGCCGAGCCCGACATCCAATTGCATTTCCTGCCCTTCATGCCGGGCGACAAGGGGTGGGACCTGGCACCGTTCTCCGGTTTCCGTCTCGGCATGTACCAGGGACGGCCCCACTCGCGCGGTCACGCCCTCATCACGGGGCCAGGCGTCGATCACCAGCCCGACTTCGTCTTCAATCATCTGTCGCATGCGGAGGATCTCGCCGTTGCGGTGGCCGGCATGCGCGCCGCCATGAAGATTGGCGCGGCGATGCCGGCCGGGCTCCGGATCGAGCAGCTCGATCCAGGGCCGGCTCTGTCCGACGACGAACTCGTCACCTGGATCAAGGCCAACGCAGACACCGCCTTTCACTTCGCGGGCACGGCGCGCATGGGGACTGACGAGATGTCCGTGGCGGATCCGGCGACCATGCGCGTGCACGGCGTCGATGGTCTCCGAGTGGCCGACGCCTCCGTCATGCCTGGTGAGGTGACGGCCAACATCCACCCGGCCGTCATTGCGACCGCGGAGCGCGCGGCGGATTTGATCAAGAAGGATCGATCATGACGTCGATGCTGGACTGGGAATCCTATCGACAGGCGCTGCTCGGCCGGATCGGCGACCTCGGCCGGCTGACGCCGGCGAGCATTCGCGGCTACCGCGAGCTGAGCGGCGCCGGCGAGACGACCGCGCATCTCGACGCGAAGACGCGAGAGCTGATTGCCATCGCGGTCGGCGTCACGCGCCAGTGTGACGGCTGCATCACCACACACGTCCATGCGGCGTTGAAGCACGGCGCGACCAGGGAAGAGATTGCGGAGGCGCTCGGCGTCGCGATCGCGGTGAACGCGGGCGCGGCCCTGGTCTTTTCCGCGCGCGCGATGGATGCCGTCGCGCAAATGGGAGGTTCGGAATGAAACAGAAGATCGGAATCATCGGCAACGGCAACGTGGGCAGCGCCCTCGCGCGCGGGCTCGAGCGCGGCGGATACGACGTGCGCACCGTTGGCGCCGACCCGGCCGGCGTCAGGGATACGGGTGCGTGGGCCGACGTGGTGATTCTCGCCATTCCGTACGGCGCCATTGACGATGCCGTGCGTGAACTCGGCGCGGGCGTCGACGGCAAGACGCTCGTGGACGTCACGAATGCCATGACCGAAGACATGCAGCTGGCCAGCGGCTGCACCACGAGCGGCGCGGAACGACTGCAGCAAATCGCGCCCGGCGCGCGCGTCGTCAAAGCCTTCAACACGCAGTTCGCGGGGCACATGGACAGCGGGCACCTGGGCGACGAGCGCCTGACGACGTTCGTCGCCGGCGACGACCAGGCCGCAAAGCAGCACGTCATGGACATGGCCGCGGCCATCGGGTTCGACGCGGTAGACGCCGGCCCGCTGCAGAACGCGCGGCTGCTCGAGCCGCTGGGCTTTTTCAATATCCAGCTGGGATATGTGATCGGACTCGGGACGGATATCGGTCTGAAGCTGGCGCGCGCCTGAAGCGCAGACGTTACAGTTCGCGCACGATCAGGATCTCTTCACCCAGCACGTCGGTGATGCGCACGGCCACGCGCGCAGGCTTGGACGGGACGGGCACCTCGTAGCGGCCCTCGACCAGATCCTGCTTCCGCTCGGGCACGTCCGACACGGCGACGTTGAACACCGCACCGTCGTACGCGGCATCGATCATCACGCTGTCGACGACCGCGCGCCAGTCGTCGATGTGCGGCCGCACGACGCCGGCCTGCTGCTGCAGACGCTCGATCACCGACGGCGACAGCACATCGTCAATCACGATGGTGACGGTCTGGCCCTTGCGGGTCATCGTCACCCCCGCGGACGCGGGCTGGTGCTGGAAGAACTTGCCGTACTTCTGGTCGGTGCGCAGCTCGATGCTGGTAATCCGGTTGGCGGCGTTCTTTCCCTTGCGCAGCCGGTTCCAGTCATCGAGCCACTGCCGCGCGCCGTGCTCGATGCCGAGGGAGACAACGGTGATGGCGCGATCCTCGTCGGGCCGCGCGTCGAGCTCCTTGCGAATGGCCTCGAGGTCGAGCGGGCTCAGCGGATGGTTGAACGGCACGATCTTGACCAGCTCGCGCCCGAGCGTGCCTTCGAAGAACGCGTCGGCCTTTGTGCGCTCGATGCCGAGATGCTCGCACGCGAGCGCTACCGCTTCGTTGTGCTGAATCTGCAGGTCGTAGTCGTTGACGCGCCAGACGGAAAACGACGTCTGCGCCGGAGAGACATCCGCGGGCGTTTCGCTCTCGATCAACGTTCCCTGCGCCGCAGGCCTTCCCGCCTCGCGCTGCTCGTCGATCACACCCTGCAG